>CAVZBC010000021.1:0-10358 GCA_963773125.1 uncultured Gammaproteobacteria bacterium
CTGGCTTGCCGGTGGTGTAGTGCGTCATGGTAGCAACGCGGTTGTAGTTGACCACGGCGTCTTGCATGGAGACCTCGACGCGCTGCCCCTGGCCGGTCTGGAGTTTTTGGACGTAGGCGCCAAGAATGCCAAGGGCAGCGTGCATGCCAGTGCCAGTGTCGCCAATGGTGGGGCCAGGACGAGTGGGCGGTGCGCCCTCGAAGCCAGTGACACTGAAGGCACCGCCAACCGCCTGGGCAATCATGTCAAAGCTTTTGTATTCACTGTAAGGACCATAGGAGCCAAAACCTTTGATGCTGGCGAAGATGATGCCAGGATTGACCTGTTTGACATCCTCATAGCCCAGGCCGAGGCGTTCGATAGTACCGGGGGCCATGTTCTCCACCACGACATCAGCCTGCTTGACCATCTCCAGAAAGATGGCTTTGCCCTCGTCGCTCTTCAGGTCCAGCGTCACGCTGCGTTTATTGGCATTGAGCAGTAAAAAATAGTGCGCATCAACGCCTGGGGTATCAGTGCGGAGAAAACGGCCAGGATCCCCCTTACCAGGCTGTTCAATTTTAATGATGTCTGCCCCCATGAACGCCAACATCAAGGTGGCCGAGGTGCCTGCTTCAAACTGCGTCAGATCGAGAACTTTCATGTTACTCAGCGCTTTCGGCATGCTGCGTCTCCTCACTCACCGCGCTCTCTTTCACCCCTGCATGATGCTTCGCTCAGAAGTCAGACGGGCGACCCAGCGTAGGTCGCCCCTACCTAGAGAAAACCAGTCAGCCGGCTGGCCAGGGCCCTCTTGCCAACCGGCAAAGGACCCTGGCGCGCAGGCACTGAGACTATGTCATGTAGTTGCTAAAGCGCAGTGTTGTCGCCCGCGCCCGATAATCCGTCTTGACGTTGACGATAGCGGGTTTCCCGGAAGCAAAGGCACGCTCCAGGGCCGGACGAATCTCCGCCGGCTTTTCGACGTACTCGCCATGGCCACCAAAGGCGTCCATCATCTTCTCGTAACGCTGATAGCCCAGATTCCGCCCAATCTTGCCACCGTCAGGGTCAGCCGTCCAACCGCCGTTGAGGCTGATCACGGTGACGATGGGAATGTTATGGCGCACCGCGGTATCCATCTCCATGGCGTTCATGCCGAAGGAACCATCGCCGTGCAGCACCAGTACTTGCTTGTCCGGCTTGGCCACCTTGGCACCGACGCCAAAGGGTACGCCCACGCCCATGGTGCCGAAGGGCCCTGAATTGAGCCGATGACCCGGGGTATGCGTGGGGATGGACTGCCGGCCATAGTTGAGAATTTCCTGCCCATCTACGACCAGAATGGCATCCCGATCCAGGAAATCCCGTACCTCTTTGCACAGACGCAAGGGATGAATAGGTTGCTCATCGGAGTTCATGAAGGGTTCCAGGCGCGACTGGCCCTTCATATCCTGCTCGCGCAGGGCATCAATCCAGGGGGTATCTTTCTTGGGGTTGAATTTCCCCTTCACCAGCTCGAGCATCTGCCGCAGGACTGTCTTGACATCGCCCACAATGCCAATGTCCACCGGACGATTTTTGCCGATTTCTGCCGGGTCGATATTCACCTGGATGACTTTGGCATCGGCGTTGAAGCGCGGCGCCCTGGCAAAGGTGATGACGTAATTAAAACGTGTGCCCAGGACCAGGAAGGCATCCGCCTCTTTGAACGCCAGCGAACGGGCGCTGAGGAAGGAACGCGGATGATCCTCTGGGACGACACCACGGCCCTGCGGCGTGGTATAGAAGGGAATACCGGTGGCATCGACAAACTGGCGCAGCTCTTCACTGGCGTTTGACCACAGAATCCCGCTGCCAGTCACCAGCACAGGGCGTTCGGCGCGTGCCAGGACGTCGATGGCTTCTTTGACCAGGCCAGGATCGCCCGGAATGCGATGCTCGGTCTTGGCGGGTTGTGGCATGATCACTTCGTCTTCATCCACACGGCTGTAGAGCACATCTCCCGGCAAGTCGAGATACGCCGGCCCGAGACGACCGGTGAGGGCCTGGCGATACGCCATGTTGATGTACTCGGGAATGCGCTTGGCAATGATCGCCTGGCCAGCCCATTTACAGGCAGGACGCATCATGCTGAGCTGGTCGATCTCCTGGAATGCTTCCCAGTGAAACTGGCTGATCGGACTCGCCCCCCCCAGGGCAATGACCGGTGCGGAGTCCGTATAGGCATGCGCCAGACCGGTGATCAGGTTGGTGGTGGCGGGTCCCGAGGCCGCCGAGCATACGCCAGCCTTGCCACTCACACGCGCATAGGCGTTGGCCATCATGGCTGCGGCCTGCTCGTGCCGCACGTCGATCATACGCATGCCGAGCTTGCGGCATGTATTCTGAGCGTCCAGCATCGGACCACCCATGATGAAAAACATAGTATCGGCACCCTCGTTTTTCAGGGCGCGAGCAACGAGTTCATACCCAGATACTTCTGCCACAGTGATCTCCTTCTCTCACACGGATAAGCAACCGCGGCGCAGCCAATCTGCCCGCGGACCCGCTCTCATCTGCATGGTGCAGAACTGTCGTGCATCCTGTTGAGGCTCAATCATAGAACGCGCACAGGGAGAAAGGCAAGGGTGAAAGAGGGAGGAGAGATGGAGGGAGGAGAGATAGAGGGAAAGAGGGAAAAGAGCGGAGCTGTTAAAAGCCCCAGGCGCGGAGTTGTTCGATGGTGAGGCCAGGGGAGTGGGTTGGGGGGGAGTGGTCACCGAACATCTGCTGGAGGTATTTGTAGACGTATTTGCCGATGAGGTCGATTTCCAGATTGACCACATCACCCACACGGCGTGCACCGAGGGTGGTATGGGCCAGTGTCCAGGGAATAAGGGCCACACTAAAAAAATTGGCACCCACATCCACCAGGGTTACACTCACGCCGTCAATGGTGACAGAGCCTTTGGGGACCATGCCGCGCGCCAGTTCTGGCGCACAGGAGACGAACAGGCGCACGTCTTCTTGCTGGCGTCGCAGCTCTGTGATCGTGCCGGTGCCGTCGATGTGTCCCTGGACGATGTGCCCATCGTAACGGCCACTGGCAGACAGAGCCCGTTCGAGGTTCACCTGGCTGCCACTGCGCAGCATTCCCAGGTTCGTCCGCTGGGCGGTTTCCTGCACCATGTCAAAGTGCAGCGTCGTGCCTTCGATCACCGTGACCGTGAGGTCTGTGCCGTTGATGGCAATGCTATCGCCAAGCCGCACGCCCGCCACGATGGGTCCGCAGGCGATGGCAAATTGCACCAGGGCACCTTTGCGTATGACCGAACGTACCGTGCCGACGTGTTCCACGATGCCGGTAAACATCAGAGATGCATTGCCTCGTTAATCGTTAAAAACCCTGCCTGCTGGAAGATCACGTCTGCCACAGGGGAGCGAAAACGCATCAGAGATGGATTGCTTCGTTAAAGGCGTTGCCCACCGCTTCCATGACCGCCTCAGACAGCGTGGGATGGGCATGCACGGTTTTCAGGATCTCATAATGCGTCGTTTCGAGCGTACGCGCAATACCGACTTCGGCGATGAGGTCGGTAGCTTCAGCCCCAATGATGTGCGCCCCGAGCAGTTCCTCGCTGTCGGCATCGAAAATGACCTTCACCAGGCCCTCGCTCTCCCCTACTGCCAGGGCCTTGCCACTGGCCGAGAAGGGAAAGCGCCCCACACGCATGTTGTGACCAGCCTGACGCGCCGCTTCCTCAGTCAGGCCGACGCTGGCGACCTGTGGCTGGCAATAGGTGCAGGCCGGGATATTCTGTCGATTGACGCCAGGGGTGTCGAGCCCGGCAATGGCTTCCACCGTGGCAATGCCCTCTGCCGAAGCAACATGCGCCAGACAGGGCGGGCCGTTCACATCACCGATGGCATAAATGCCTGGCACATTGGTGCGACAGTGTGCATCCACCGGAATAAAGCCACGCTCGCTGCGCACCCCGGCCGTTTCCAGGCCAAGGTGTTCGATATTGCCCTGCACGCCAATGGCCACCAGCACTTTGGTACCAAGCACGGTGCGTGGACCATCTGGCGTCTGCACCTGCACCTGCACACCGTCCCCGGTTATCTGGGCGCCCTCGACGCGGCTATTGACGAGAATGTCGATACCCTGTTTTGCCAGTGACTTCTGGAGCACCGTGCTGATCTCGCTGTCTTCGAGGGGCAGAACCTGTGGTAGCATCTCGATGAGCGTGACTTTGCTGCCAAAGGCATTGTAAAAATACGCAAACTCCACGCCTATGGCCCCAGCCCCAATAATAATCAGCCGCTCCGGGACTTCCTGCAACAGCATGGCTTCCGTACTGCTCAAGACACGGGTCTGGTCAAATGGCAAGCCGGGCAGTGGCCGCGACCGTGCACCAGTGGCAAGCATGACGTGCGAGGCCCGCACGGTTGCTTCGGCAGCGCCATTGGCACCCTGTACCGTGACAACCCCAGCCCCGGCCAGACGGCCAGCCCCGCGTATAACCTGAATCTTGTTCTTGCGCATGAGGAACTCTACGCCTTGCGCCAGACGTCCAGCCACCTGACGACTGCGGGCGATGATTGTGCTGAAGTCGAACCGCAGGTTGTCGTATTGGAAGCCAAACTCTGCCCCACGCTGCATGAGGTGATAGAGTTCTGCATTGCGCAACAACGCCTTGGTAGGTATACAGCCCCAGTTCAAACAGATGCCGCCCAGGATATCACGTTCGACCAGCGCCACACGCATCCCTAACTGTGCTGCCCGGATGGCCGCCACATAGCCACCGGGTCCACCACCAACGACAACAAGATCACTCGCGTGCTGTTCTGCTGCCATGCCTCTTCCTTTGAATTTCCCTCGCCCTGCCTGAGTCCTGCGCCGTGTACAACCCTCACCCCGTAGCCTCTCCCTCGCCAGGGAGAGGGAGCAAAAAGGACAATTCAATGACCCTGCTCCTTACGACAAAACATTTGGCTGCTGATTGTAGCACATTTCCTTTGCCTCAGATGCGGCGCGCCCCCGCGAGAAACTGATGAGGCCACGCACGGTCACAGAGACGACCACAACCGACCCACCAATGACCGTCCAGAGACTGGGCACCTCGCCAAGCAAGAGAAAGACCCAGAGGGGATTCAGCAAGGGTTCGATCACCGGAATCAAGATCGCTTCGAGGGCACTGACGCTGCGAATGGCAATCACGTATAGGACAAAGGCAAGCCCAATCTGCACGGTGCCAGAGAGGAGAAGTGCCACCCAGCTTGACAGATCTGGCAGGGTACGAAACATGAACGGCATCCCAAGCACCGCGGCAATCATATTACCGAGCAGTACGGTTTCTAACAGGGAGGTCCCCTGCTGCTTGCGTAAGCACAGCACGACCCAGGCAAACGCCATACCCCCAACGATAGCGCAGATATTCCCCCAGAAGCCTTCTACGGTGAGACGCTCGAAGAAAAACAGCCCCATACCGCTGAGGACCAGCAGAATGGTGAGCCAGTCAAGCGCCGTGACACGTTCCTGCAGAAACCATGCACTCAGCATGGCCACATAGATCGGCGCCGTGTAGACCAGCAAAATCGCATTCGCTGCCGTGGTCAGCCTGGTGGCCACGACGAACCCCAGCACACTGGCAGCATAGGCCACGCCACCACTCATCTGCACCCCTGACCAGGTAAACTGCGGACGCTTGAGCACCAGCAACAGGAAGGTTGCGGCAATCGCACTACGCATGCCAGCAATGGCCATGGGGTGCCAGTCGACCCACTTGATCAACAGGCCCCCCGTGCTCCACAATACCGCGGTGCAGAACAAAAGCATGACGGCTTTTTGTCGCTCCTGTATCATCTCTCCCCCTGACTCTCTCCTCTGTCCCTCATCCCTCTATCCCTCCATCTCTCCATCCCTCTATCCTCTATGCCAGACAGCAAAAAGGCCAGGAGCAGCTCGTCGCAGGTGGACAAGCCACATCCTGGCCATGCGAGGCAAAACGACGCCTCTCGAGGAGAGACGTTACTTATCAGCCAGCTCTGGACGGAAGGTGATGCCAGAGGCCTTCATCGACGCCATTTGCTGCAACCAGAATTCCTTCTGCTTGCTCAACCCCCGCCGTTTGGTGATCTTATCCCACTCCTCTACCGCCTCATCGAGAGCTGCCTTGGGAGAAGCCGTCTTTTGCAGCGCCTTGGTGATCGCGGCGCTCAGCTGGCGGCGATACTCATCGCTGCCCGGAATCTGGGGATCGGGATGAGTATACTGGAAGCTGTCCTTGATAGCATCCAGATATTCCCCGGCACCCGGAAATGCCGCGCGGAACTGCTCCGAGGTCATATGAGAGGTACGCCAGGGGTCCATAAGGGTCTTGGAGTCCATGACGATCTTCAGGCTCTGTTCCGGCGATGAGACAAACTGCCAGGACAACGGCTGTGGCATCCTTCACCTTCGAGTATTTCGAGACCGCCCAGGAGCGGCCTCCCGTATTTGGCACAGCGCGGATGAGCTTGCCATCCACCATATGGCCAGGGAGCACACCAAAGCCAGCCCGGTCAAGAATCAGCGACTGGTTAGGATCGCCAACGCGCTTACCGGTGCTAGTCCAGGACACGAGCATGGGCACCTCACCCTTGATCAGCATGGTCTTGGGTTCTTCCGATTCAAAGAGCAGGACACCAGGCGGATAGTACTGTATGGTGTTGACCATTTCTTCCAGGGCGCGGATACCCGGCTTGGTGTTGATCAGGGGCTTCATGTTCTCGTCAAAGTACTGGCCACCATAGGAGAAGAAGCGCGAGCGCCACCAGTAGAAGGAAAAACCGTTTTCCTTATACGATGCGCCAGCGCCAAAGAGTTTGTTGTTGCTACCATCCCAGCCCCAGCCATGGAAAAAGGCCGCCATGTCGTCCCACTGCTTCCAGGTTTGCGGCGGGGCCAGGTCATAGCCATACTTCTCCTTGAACTTCTGCTTATTCTCCGGCCGTTCAAAGGCAACCTTGTTGTAGAACATGATGTGGATATCGCCATCGAGCGGCATGGCATACAGGGTACCGCCCCAGTACATATTGGTGTTTTGATACTCCTTGGCAATATCGTCGAGGTCGAGTTGGAGATTCAGTTTCTTGACATAGGGCTCAAGCGGTTCGAAGTGGCGATGGTAATCGGCCAGAAAACTGGGATTAAACATGATCAGATCCCAGGGGCTCCGCCCGTTGGTAAACTCCAGCAGCGTCTTGGTCACAAAGGCTTCGCCCGGGATGACCTCGACTTCCAGCTTGATGCCATGTTTGTCCAGGAGTTCCTGCTCAAAAAGGCTCATGCCGTACTTGAGAAACTCGCCATTGACAATCACTTTAACGGTGGTGCCCTCATAGGGTTTGGCGGCTTCTGCCAGGCCGCTCCCAAAGCTGCCGAGGCTCACCGCAAGATGCCAGTAAAAGCCCTCCCACGCCTCTGACAATACGTTTGTGCTACGCGCATAACCCACTCCTTTCTCAGTTTCTGTCTCTTGTCTCTACTGGTCAGCATACACCAGCGATCGTTTGTCGTCTCCTCTCATCCTTTCACCGCCCCTAACGCCAGGCCCTTCACCAGGTACCGTTGCAGGGCAAACGCCACCAGGAAGGCCGGGAGAATACCCAGCACAACTGAGGCCGACGCTTCGCCAAAAAAGGTGTCAGTGGGGGAGCCCGACGTATAGGAGGCCACCAGCACCATCATGGTTTTGGTCTCAGCCCCGGTGAGAATCACCGCAAAGAGGAACTCATTCCAGGTGGTAATGAAGGCAAACAGCGCCACCACCGCCAGGCCAGGCACAATAATGGGCAATATCACCCGCCGCAGGGCCTGGAAGTGCGAACAACCGTCGATGAGCGCTGCTTCTTCGATCTCGACTCGGCACGTCGCGGATGAACCCGATCAGCAGCCAGACCGCAAAGGGAATGTAAAACACGGTGTACAGCAGAATCAACCCGAAGTAATGGTTGGTAAGCCCCAGTTTGCTGTACAACACATAGATGGGCAGCACCAGGGCAATCGCTGGCATGGTCCGCAGCAGCAAGAGAAAATTCGAAAACAGCGAGCCACCAAACCGGAAGCGCGCGATACTGTAGGCTGTGGGGACGCTAAAAAGCAGGGCAACAAACATACTCAGGGTCGAAATGGCCAGGCTGTTTTTGAAGTACAGCCAGCCATTGCCGCGTGTGAACAGGCTCTGGTAATGCACCAGCGACGGCTCCGGCGGGATCCACACCGGCGGAAAAGAAAAGTAGTCTTCGTTGCCTTTCAGCGAGGTGGTCACGAATCCAGGCAAAGGGCATGAGAAAAAACAGCAGTGCCACGACGATCCCGGCGTAGGTCAAGAACATCCCGACCTGCCGTTGCACCAAATATTTCGACACGCCGTTCATACATTGCCCCCTTCCCGGAAGCGCGACACCTTCTGAAAGACCAGGGTCAGAATGAACACCCCCGCCACAATAACGTACGCCAGGGTTGAGGCATAGCTAATACGAAAGTCCTGGAACCCTGACAGGTAGGTGGAAAACGCCACCGTCTGGGTCTTGCCCGCCGGCCCGCCGAAGGTGAGCAGGTAGATCAGCCCAAAGAGCTTGGTGAGGTCGATCATGCGAATGAGCAGCGCCACAATCATGGTGAATTTGAGCAGTGGCAACGTAATGTGCCAAAATTTTCGCCACGCCGAGGCGCCATCCACCTCGGCCACTTCGTAGAGTTCCTGGGGAATCGCCTGCAGCCCGGCCAGCAACACGATCATCATAAACGACGTGTTGTGCCAGATCTCCACCGCCACAATAGAGGCAATGGCCAGCGCTGGGGTGGCAAACCAGTCAAAGTACACATCCGTAATTCCCGCCTGCTTCAGCAGGTTGTTCACCCCGCCATACTTGACTCCCAGCAGCATGCGCCACACCATGGCGGCAGACGCTGGCGATACCATAGAGGGAATGATCAGCAAGCTGGCAAACACCGGTCGAAAGCGGATGGGACGGTTGAGCAGCAAGGCAATGCCCAACCCCAGGAGGAGCTGCCCGGTGATCGCCGGGAAGATGATGAGAAACGTGTTCACCCACGAGCGCCAGAAACGCTTGTCCTCGAGCATCTCGCGATAATTGTCCAGGCCCACATAATCGGCCGGCGGCCCAATAGCCAGGTCGTAGTTATGAAAGGTCAAATAAAACGAGTAGACGAGCGGAAAAATCACAAACAGCACAATAAGAAACAGCGCCGGTGACGCAAACATATACGCTTCCCGTCGCGATGCCAGGGTTCTCCTCATCGCTTGCCAGCGTCCCACCGACGGCGCAGTGATGGCCACCGCTCCCTGCTGCGACGCTGGTTTCTCCTTGATCATGGCCATGGCTGCTCTCCCAACCCATGTTCGCGCTCGCCCTATGCCCACGCCTACCCCAGGCTGCGGCACATCATTCTCACCACATGAGATCGCTACGACTATAGCGTAGGGCGTGTTCTAGCACAATCGCTTTGTAGAAGTCAAACCTTCGGCTTCGAGCCGTGTGCGGGGAGCCGGCCATGCGGCTCGACGTGGTATGCTGTGTGCCGGGTGAGCAGCCACAGGAGGAAGGGGATACCGCGTGCCCAAGATCATTGCTGATGCCATCGATCGCTTGATTTCTGTGGAAATGCGCTTTGCTGCCGAACTCCCGCGTGGCGTTATCCGGCCAGTCTACGAGGCTGCCCGCCATGCCCAGGGGGGCGACCCGCTGGTCTACCTGGCCGCACGCCAACTGCGCGAACGCGTCAGCACACCGTGACGTGGTACTGATCGTCACGGGCTCTGGCAGTCGCTTCGGTCTCCACAAAGGCGAAACGGACGGTCCCCTCGGGGCGGCATCACTTGGCCGCGTGCTGGACTTTGGCATGGGGGCGCGGGTGGTGTACGTGTGTGACGCACCGCATCGCGACCCCGTCGTAGCGAGTGTCGAGGCCGCCGGTATCTCGGTGCTTGACCAGGAACGCTTCGAGCGCCGACCGCACTCGGCAGTGCTCGAAATCCACCCCCCTGGCGCAGACCAGGGACGAAGCTTTGCCACGACTCTCCTTGATACATACCAACCACAAGCCGTGGTCTTTATCGAGAAGACTGGCCCCAATGCCAGGGGCGTGCACCACAGCATCATGGGGAGCGCCAAGGATCCGAACGAAACAGGCCATGCCTTTTATCTGGCCGACCTGGCGAAAGAGCGGGGCATTGTCACCATTGGTGTGGGAGATGGTGGCAATGAAATCGGCAACGGCATGATCTACGAGGCTGTGCGCCGCATTCAGCCCTACGGAGCCACTTGCCGCTGTCCGTGTGGTGATGGCGTGGCGACGGTCACGGCCACTGATGTACTGGTGTCGGCCA
>CAVZBC010000022.1:0-85731 GCA_963773125.1 uncultured Gammaproteobacteria bacterium
TGGTGGCGCTGACCTGCCCCAGCTACAACTCCTACCGCCGGCTGCAGCCGCGCTCCTGGTCCACCTCGGATGTGGTCTGGGGCTTCGATAACCGCCAGGCCGCGGTGCGTGCCGCCTCGCCGTTTTGGGGTCGCGAGATGGCGACCTCCAACATCGAGATCAAGGCGTCGGACTCCACCTCCAATCCGTACATCTCGCTCGCCGGCATGATTGCCGCGGGTTTGGATGGGATCGACAACAAGATCGACCCTGGCGAGCCGACCCAGGTCGACCCGGCCGACTACTCGGACGAAGAGCGCCAGAGGCGCGGCATCCACCGCGTCCCGACGAGCCTGCGCCAGGCGATCGGCGAGCTCAAGGCCGATCCGCTGTTCAAAGAGCTCATGCCCGAGCTGATGTGGCGCGCCTACCAGGAAGTCAAGCTCGCCGAGTGCGACGCCTTCGAGGCGAACGACGAGGAGTTCGAGTTCAAAGCCCACTTCGACGTGTTTTAGCACCCTAAGTGCTGCGCACGGCTAATGGGTGTCCATTTTCCACCCTAGAGTCATCAAGCCAGAGACACTCGGTTATGGACACCTTTCTCTGTGGGGCTGTTCTAAGGACGCCGCTTTTGATGCGGCGACGCCTGAGACGCCTGTCAAAATCGGGGCAGGGCATTCAGCAGACTAATATGCTTGACTTTCACTACAGCCATTTCTACAGTGTCTAGCACGAGCGCTCTGGCGGTGAGCGGTGGGCTACCCTGGTTGTGCATCGTTGAGATATACGGAGTCTTATTGTTTATGTGGCGACGTGTTATACCCTGCGGTGTCTGCCTGTTGAGTCTGTGGTGTTGGCTGGTCATGCCGGGGCATGCGGCGCAGCCCTTTGGCCTGCCGGAATGTGTCGTGGATTTGGGGTCGGCGGCGGTCTTGAACGCACCAATGCTCGAAGCTATGATTCCGCTGGTCGAGCCCAGTGGGTCCTCCCCCCACCAGCAGTCCGAGATGCTCTTCATTGTCAGCAAGTACTACCTGGAGCAGAGTCGCGGTCTGTTGGTGATATCCCGTGAGAACCCCGAGCAACGTCCACTTTTGTTGACCGATCAGTGCGCACCATACCTTGAGGCTCCACCGCATATCCGGGCCTATTTTGCCGACTTGACGCCAGAGCAGCAGCAGGCACTGGTGCGCTATCAAGGTGTCGTATGGCCACGCCAGGAGCGCCCGCCAGCGCGTATCGAAAATATGGCGCGCATTCCGCGAGGTCTCTTCATGCAGGGAGACGGACACAAGGTCATGGTAGAGGCCTTTGCGATCGATATCAATGAAGTGACCAACGCGCAATACCGTCAGTTCATTGACGCGCAGGGGTATACGACGCGGGAACTGTGGTCAGAAGCAGGCTGGAACTGGGCCCGGAATACAGATCGTCAGCAGCCCAGCTACTGGGAGAATGCGCAACTCAATGGGCCGGCACAGCCGGTGGTGGGTGTCAGTTGGTATGAAGCAGACGCCTATTGTCGGTGGGCCGGCAAGGTCTTGCCGACTGAGCCGCAATGGGAAAAAGCCTGCCGTGGCGATGATCAGCGGACATTCCCGTGGGGCAATGCACCATTAGAGCAGGCGACTGCAAGCGTCCGTAGCAGTGACGCCCAGGAGCAATTCCTCCCCCCGGCGGCCGTCGGCAGTGCCCCGCAGACGCAGAGTCCGTATGGCGTGCACGATTTAGCCGGCAATGTGCTGGAATGGACCCAAACAGCCCACGGCCACCAACAACTCGTGCTCTGCGGCGGCTCGGGAGATGCCCAGTCCCGCCCCCGCCATGTTGGCTGTGGCGTGCGCTACACGCTTTTACCAGGGATTGCCGCGAACTTTATCGGCTTCCGCTGCGTATCCACCGCCCCCTAAGTGCTGCGCACGGCTCACGGGTATCGATTGTCCCACCCCATGTCCTCGAGTGTGCCGCGCTCTCTTACGGACACCGTCTTCTGTGGCGCTGTACTAAGTGCTGCGCACGGCTAACAGGTGTCCATTACACCACCGGGAATCCTCAAGGCAGAGGCGCTGGCTTATGGACACCTTTCTCTGTGGGGCTGTACTAAGCCTCATAGGCTTGGCCCAAATAGTAGGGATTGAGATGTCCCATACCGCCGTCGACACTGATGACCTGGCCGGTGACAAAATCCGACAGATCCGTGGCGAGAAACTCAATAACCCTGGCGCAATCTTCTGGTTGCCCTACACGACCCATGGGAATCTGGGGCAGAAGCTGATCCTGAATTTTCCCCAGGCCGCCAAGCCAATGAGTGGTCGCGATATAGCCCGGGGCAATGGCATTGACCATCACCCCATACGGGGCTAATTCGAGCGCTAAGGCACGCGTGAGCTGAATAATGCCAGCTTTCGCCGTGGCATAAGGCGCCAGGGCGGGCATCAACGGTCGCAATCCTGCGACCGAGGAGACATTGATAATTTTCCCACGGCGCCGTTCTCGCATGTGCGACGCAACCGCACGGCAGCAGAGAAAGGTGGAGGTGAGGTTTTTCTCGATAATGGCCGCCCAGGCGGTTGTGGAGCACGTGGTGACACTACTGCCCCCCCGCCCCCCACCGGCATTGTTAATCAAAATGTGCACCTGTGGAAAGGTCGCAAAAATCTCCGTAAACATCTGCTGTACAGCCGCTTCCGATGTCACGTCAGCTTCCACGCCGAGGGCCCGGCGCCCCAGCTGGCGAATTTCGTCCATGACGGTGTTGGCCGTTAATGGCTCGCCAACGTCGGCGGCCGAGTGTAAGTTGACATCATTGACCACGATGTCTGCCCCTAACCGCGCCAGACGCAAGGCGTACGCCCGCCCTAATCCCCGGGCCGCGCCGGTGATGACGGCAACCTGCCCCTGTAAGCGGGGCGGAAAGTAGTCGTGTGGTTCTGTCATGGTGGTTCTCTTCGCTGAGAAAGGTCATTCTCTGTCCTGCTGCCTGCCCGGATTACACGACGGGGAAGTCAGATTCGAGGGGGACGTCAATGAGCGTTGGTCCGGGGCGTTGTAACGCCGCCTTGAGCGCCTGCTGGAGATCGGCCGGTCGCTCGGCACGTTCGGCATACACCCCGAGCGCCTGCGCCAGTTCGACAAATTTGATGGCCGGCTGGACCAGATCGATGCCAATGTAGGTTTGTTGTTTGGCTGCCGGACCATTATAAGCATGCAGGCGTCGTTTGAGGATCAGATACTGACCGTTGTTGCAGATGACAAAAATACTCCGCAGCCCATAACGGGCAGCGGTCCACAGCCCTTGAATGCTATACATGGCACTGCCGTCGCCGATCAGTCCGAGCACCGGACGGTCGCCAGCGGCAAGGCTCACGCCCATCGTGGCTGGCAGCCCCCAGCCGATGCCGCCGCCTTTGAGGCCAAAATAGTCCCGTGGGTGCCGCCGTGGGAGAAAGTCCCGCAAGGCAGCCCCAGAAGTAATCGATTCATCAACGATGATGGTTTCTTCTGGGATGCTCTCAGCAAGTATTTTGTTCATCACTAAGGGTGACATGGGCTGTTTGCTCATCTCCTCAGCAGCGCGTTCCTGGAGCCGCTCCAGGGCATCGGTTTTCGCCTGCTGCAAGGCCGCGATGCGTGCACGGCTCTCGGCGTGGCGCGTGCCTCCGAGGCGTTCCTGGAGCATAGGCAGGAGTTCTGCCAGGGTGGCTTTGGGATCCCCCAGGATGGCAACATCGACCGCATGGTTTTTGCCAATTTCCCAGGGATCGATGTTCAAACACACCAGTTTGGCCCCAGGCGGGAAGGGCTCAATATCGGTATAGAGCGACATGGTGAACATGTCGGCGCCGATGCTGCATACCACATCAGCCTCCTGTAACGTCGTGCGGACCCCGAGCTGCGTACGCGGCAAGGCCCCCTGGTAGAGAGCATGGTCGGTCGGGAAACTGGTCGTATTCGGCACCGTCTCGGAAAACACCGGTGCCCCGAGGGCTTCTGCCACGGCTACCAGTTCGGCCAGGGCCTCAGACTTGGCGACTTCGTCACCGGCGATAATCAGCGGGCGGTGCGCTGCAGCGAGCAGCTCGGCGGCGCGCCGGAGATGCTCGAGATCGCCACGCAGGCGCGGGCCGATGCGAGGCGGCGCGGAGGTGTCGAGCTGTGCTTCTGCCATCATAATGTCCATGGGCAGGGATAAAAAGACCGGGCCGGTAGGCGGTGTAGTGGCAATCTTGATGGCGCGCCGCAGCGCCTGGGGGAGATCTTCAACCCGTTCTACTTGATAGGCCCATTTTGTCATCGACTGAACCATGCTGATGAGATTGCCCCATAGGAGCGGTTCGGTCAGGGCATAGCGCCCGTCTTGTTGGCCGGCGGTAAGCAGGAGCGGAGCGCCAGTCTTGGTGGCGTCGTAGAGCATCCCCATGGCATTGCCGAGCCCTGGTGCTACGTGGACGTTGACGACCCCCAGCTGCCCTGAGGCCAGGGCATAGCCGTCGGCCATGGCCATGGCGACGCCTTCCTGCAGGGTCAAGAAGTATTGCACGTCGGGATAGTCCACGAGCACATCCATGAGCGGCAGCTCGGTCGTCCCAGGGTTGCCGAAGATATGGGTGACGCCTGCGGCCTGTAGGATGTCGAGAAACGCTTGTCGTCCGGTCATCGTCCTCATAGGGGCTCCTCCTGAACCTTGGTGAACGTAGGTAAAGAGTGCACAGGCGTATTATTGCAGCCATGAAACTGGCGCGCCAGCACTCGTGGCTTCGCGCCGCAACGCCTGTAGGGCTATTTCGGTCTGGTGAATATCCTGGTTGAGTTGCTCCAGGGTGGTGACCAACTCCAGCACTTCTCGACCGCGACGCCCAAAGGCGCTGCGCTCCTCTGACAGCTCCGGGGCGAGTTGCTGTAAAATAGACTGCCGTTGTTGGCGGGCGTGCTGCAAGCGCTCCCGCAACGTCGCGACGCGCCGTTGCCAATATGTCCGGTCGTTCCCCTGGTTATCCAGGAACACCTCACTGGGAGGTGAGGGTGTGGTAGCAACCGTACCTGGTGCTGCACCACTCTGTTGCAGCACGATGTCCTGTAGTTCGGCATACAGCGCATCGAGCTGCTGCTCCACGTTGGCGAGCGCGCGACCCATGTCGTCAACGTGGCGGCGCTCGCGACCACCAAAGGCGGGATTCATACGGATAGAGCGCACATCTTTGAGTTCGTCGAGGATGCTCTGCCGCTCTTGCTGGGCGGCAGCAATTTGCTGTTCCAGGGCCTGGGCTTGTTGCTGCAGGAGCGCGCTGTCCGCATCAGCGTCGCTTTGGGAGGTTCCAGCAAGGGGCGGAGATGGTGGTGAGGCTGGCGGCGCAACGTTGGTTGGTGGGCTCGTTGTCGAGGTGCCGGGCACGACCTGCTGGCTGTATGGACGGCGATGCGTGGGAATCGTGTCGGGGTTATTGGTGAAATGGACCCGGCCGGTGTCATCCGTCCAGCGATAGATCTGGGCAAAACTTGCCGTCACCGGCAGGCACAATATGCACAGGAGCAGACACCAAAACTTTGTCATGGCTTGATCACCTCTCCCTCATAGTCATTGCAGGTGTGCGAGCCGTTGTTGTACACGACGGTGGAGATCCTCAACGTTACGGCCGCGTAACAGGGTCCGATAGAGTTGCCGGGCCGTGGTTGATTGTCCACGACGTTCGTAGAGGGTTGCTAAATGATACTTGGCCCAGAGACTCGCGTCATGTGCATTGCGGGGATCTTCGTTGATCGCCTGTCGTAGCGCCTCGAAAGCCTGGTCATACTGCCCTGTCTCGTTGCGTGCAATGCCCAAATAATAATACATTTCAAAGCGATCATCTGGCGGCTCGAGGGACGTTTCGGAGGCGTGATAACGGTCAGAAAGGGCCTCTAACGTCTTGGCACACAAGGCGTATTGCAGCAGGGCACACTGACTACGCCCGATCAACAAGGCATAATAGCCATTTTCTGGGAAGGCGTCTTGTAGGGTCTGCCCCAGGGCTATGGCGTCGTTATAGCGCTTTTCCAGCACATAGAGGCGGACCAGGAACGTCTGGGCCACATGCCTGGTAAAATGGCCTCCTGAGATGGCCTGTTGGAGATGGTGCGCACTGGCTTCCATACTGAGCCCACGGAGGCTTTCCCAGACGCGTCGGAGCCAGGCAGGCCATTCAGTGCTGGCGAAATACAGCAGGCCAAGTCCGAGGTGGGCGTCCGCCACAGTGGCATCAGCCACCAGCGCCTGTTGTAGCCAGGTCTTACCCTGGGAAAAGAGCTGCAAACTTTGCCAGGCATCCTGTCCCTGCTGTAAGAGAGCATCAAAGGTGGCGGCTAGACCCAAAAAGAGCAAGAGCTGTGCATCGCGCGGTGCGGTATCGAGGTGTTTTTGTCCCTCGTCAAGCACCTCTTGGAGCAGCGTGTGGCCATTCTGCAGTGACGCAGACGATTGTCGTGTTTGCCAGCGCCACTGGAAGTAGGCTATCATGCCACGTGTCAGACGGAGGGCAAGGCTGGGATAGTGTGATGCCTGCAACTGGGCGGCGGTTTCCAGTGCCTCCGTAAATTGCAGACGTAATGCCTGCTCCAGGGCAGTGTGCATGATGGGATACGGGGAAGTGGTCGTGGCGCCAGCAGAAGCCGGAGAGGCCGAGGCCGCAGGGGTCTGCCAGCTGGCGTCTGAGGACCAGCTCAGCAGGAAGATCAGGCATATGATCCGCATGTGTGGTTGCATACAGGCTCTCCAGATGGCATAGCGGCGCATACGTCGAAAATGATAGCACCGTCCGTAGAGACTATCAGCCCCAAAAGCCCGAGAGCGATGCCAGACGTCCAGCGTGCCTTGAGAAAGGAGGCGCTGTGCCAGCACTGTTCATGCGAGTTGAGACGTAAGACCCATGCTGAAGAATTGTCCTCTTTGTCATACAGAGTTGCCGCAGCGCTACAACTACTGTTATCAGTGTGGGGAGTACGTCGGGCAGGTTACCTCTCTCCCGGCCACCCGTGATCCCGAGGAGGAGCGGCGCTATCAGCATCAGGAACGGGCGATTCATTATGGCTGTCTCACGCTCATTGTGATGTGGACCATTTTTGGTCTGTGGTTTTTTTTCAACATGAATCGGTAAAGTATGCTGCCTGAGAGCCCAGGTCTTCCTCGCCCCGGTGTCGTACCTGAGGCGCAGCGGCAGCTGTAAGGTAGGGAGCGTGCCGTTGGTCATCAACAATGAGATATGGGAGAAAATCCATACGGCGTTCAGTGAGGCTGAATTGCATCTCGTCTCCGGTATCCTGGCAGGTGAAGGACTGGAATGCCGGATCAAATCCCTGCGCATCCCGCAGTTGCCAGTGACGTACGGTGCTCTTGGGGCGGCAGAAATCTATGTCCCCAAGGCGGATGCTCCGACGGCGCAGCGCATTCTTATGATCTACCGCAATTGCTGAAGCATCCAGCAGAATCTCCACGTCCTCGAGCGACCCGGCGTTGCCGTCAATACCGTTGCTGTCGAGCGGACAGCATGCCATCATACCGCACAGTTGAGAGTATCCCCGCACAACCATAGAGCAATACGACCGCTGAAAAGGGGCCTGGCATATGAGCCTGCAGCATCTCGAACAGTTATTCGGATTGGGTGGCAAAGTTGCCCTTGTCACTGGCGCTTCTAGCGGTTTAGGGGTGGAGTTTGCCACAGGATTGGCCATGGCAGGAGCAGATGTCGCCGTGCTGGCGCGACGTCTGGAGCGGTTACAGGCCGTTGCGCGCACAGCTGGAAGCATTGGGCAGACGCGCCCTCCCCATACAGGCGGATGTGCGCCATGCCGACCAGATTGAGGCGGCTCTCGAGCAGATACACGCCACCCTGGGTCCGGTCGACATTCTCGTCAACAATGCCGGCGTGGCGCCCGTGAGCCGGGCGGAGCGCCATGCCGTGGAGAAGTGGGAGGAGGCGCTGGCCGTTAACCTCACGGCGGTGTTTTTGTGCTGTCAGAAGGTCGGCCGGCACATGATCGAGCGCGGCCAGGGCGGGCGCATTATCAATATTTCTTCGGTGTTGGGGGAGGGTGCCAATGCGGTGCACAAAACCGTGGGGTATGCGGCCACCAAGGGTGCTGTGACGAATATGACGCGCCAGCTTGCCGTGGAATGGGCGCCATATGGCATCACCGTCAATGCCTTAGCTCCCTCGTGGTTCCCCACCGAGATGATCACGGATCCACACCTGGGACGCGTCCATGACGAGCAGCAGGCACGCATGGAGCTCTTCACCCCTATGGGGCGACTCGGCCGTGACGGGGAGCTCATGGGAGCGATTATTTTTCTGGCGTCTGCCTCTGCATCCTATATCACCGGCGAGATTCTGCACGTAGACGGTGGCTGGCGCGCCTGGTAGCCTCCTATACGGCAATAGCCACATGCCATGGCGGTATATGCGTGTGACATACGAGGCGCTGCCGGGGAGGAACGATCATTCGTCAGGCGATCCGAGGCAGCGCCAGACTGTCAAGGCCTGTGCGCCATAAAATAGGCGGTCTGCTCGGTGCGTAATTTGTCACACAGGCGCCCTGCTGGCAACTCCACATCGGCGTACGTCAACACCTGATCTTTGGGGATGTCACGGCGTAAGCGGCATCCTTCGGCGACACCAATGGGCAATAGCTGTTCCTGGTGGACAACCGTGGCGTTCTCGCACTGGCCATAGGTCATGTAAAAGCCGATGCCGTCGAGCACTTCATCAGCGCGCAGGTCACGTTTGGCCGTGGTGATGACTTCTACAAGCGGAGCGCCAAGCGGGGCAATGGTTGCATCGCCAAAGAGCACCGCCCGTGCCACGGTCGTTGGGACCTCAAAGTGGCACAAATGATACGGGGTGTAGAAGCAATACAACGGGCCTGTCCCGAGCTTATAGAGATTGAGATAGTGCTGCTGCATTGGGTGGTCATGCGTGCCGAGGACAAATACGCCTGGACTTGGGACGGCTCCTACAACGTAATCGACAATGCCGGCGCTGGCGGTGAGAGTATCGAGCGGATAGTGTTGTATGGCCTCCTGGAGAGGAGTCCCGGTTGGCACCGTTGGCCCGAACATGCCTCGGCGTGCCACGCGCATGCCGGTCGCATTGGCGACGATGGCTTGCTCAAAGGAAATTTTGCTGCCATCGGCAAAGCTCGTGACCATATGTGCCTGTTGCTTCCATTGCCGGGCAAAGCCTTCTTGCGTGGTCGGATTGCGGTAGGGATCTTGCAGGCCCTTGATATTGCCAGCGAGGACCGGTTTCACCCCCAGCCCCTGGACAAAACGGTACAGATTCATGATGACTCCGGGTTGGTCGCCATCCACGTTGGTGATCACGACCCCGGCTTGATCGGCGCGGACTTTGAGAATCGGCCCTACTGTGCCATCGAGCTCCGCATTCATCATGATAAAATGCTTCCCATGGGCGATAGCTTCCAGGGCCACCTGGGCCGCAAACTCGATACTCCCCGTGACTTCGAGAATGGCATCGATGCCTTCCGCCTGACACAGCAGCTGGGCGTCGTCAGTAATCGCATACCGTTTATGGTGCAGAGCGTCCTCGAGCTGACGTACCGTCTCTACCACCACCATATCTTCTACCCCGGCTTCGACATAGGCCCGCCGCGCCCCATCGAGATGACGATTCGAGATCGCCACGAGTCGCATGCCGGCCACTGCGGACAGTACCTGGAGCGCTACGCCGCGTCCCATGAAGCCGGCCCCGACCATGGCGACGCGCACAGGTTTTCCCGCGGCCTCACGTTTGCGTAATGCCGTATCAACTAGAATCATTGTGGACCCTCCTCTCGCGACGATGCAACGGCTGTGAATTGCCGGCGGTGCGACTGCGGGACATAATCCGGCCAATGCTGATCTTTGGTCGAGATAATGCGCTGGCCAACCTCTGGCCAGGTGATACCAAACACCGGATCATTCCAGCGCACTCCGCCCTCGGCTTGCGGATGGTAGAACTGTGACACCTGGTAAAATGCCTCCGTGTCGTCCGTGAGGGTGAGATAGCCGTGGGCGAAGCCTTCTGGAACGTACAACATGCTTCGGTTGCTGGCGGTGAGTTCGACGCCGAGCCATTGCAGATAGGTAAGAGAATCTGGTCGTAAATCGATAATCACATCATAGAGTGCCCCCATAGTGCAGCGGATCAGCTTGGCCTCGGCATATGGAGCCGCCTGGTAGTGCATACCGCGCAACGTCCCTTTGTGGGGATTGAAGGACACATTGCATTGCACGACCTGCGAGGTCAGCTGGTGCGCGGCGAACTCCTGCTGACACCAGGCCCGGGCAAAGAATCCACGGTCATCTGTCAGTTGCTTCAGATCAATAAGGTACGCATCAGCGAGCTTCGTGGGAGTGAAAATCACGTGACGATCTCCTAACGTGATGGGGTCGTAGTAGACGTTGTGGTCCAGAAGAGCTCCGCATTCAGCTGGTCAGTCTGCAACAGGTATTGCAATTGCTTGAGACGGGTGAAGGCACGGAACCCAAACCGCTCGGAGGTCATCTGGATGCGGGTAAATATGTCGCGGAGTTCTTCAGCACCGCTCATGACGGTATGCTGACATTTGAACCCTGGGAGTACGGAGTAGACCTTGTCAAACGATACCCGGTAGCTGCGGTTGTCTCCCCCAGAAGTCCCGATACTCAGCTTACAGCCAGGGAATGTTTGTGCCACGATATCGGCAATTTCACGTACACGATAGTTTTCCTGGGTGTTGCCGACGTTAAAAATCTGGTTATGCACGACGTCACGGGGGGCATCGAGCACACAGGCAATGGCCGTACAGATATCGCGCACGTGGACGAGCGGCCGCCAGGGCGTGCCATCACTGGTCATGCGAATTTCACCGGCAGTCCACGCCAGGCCAGCGAGATTGTTCAGCACCAGATCAAACCGCATGCGTTGTGACGCGCCATAGGCCGTGGCGTTGCGCAAAAAGGTCGGGGAGAAGTGATCGTCAGCCAGCGGTTGCAGGTCACGTTCGACGAGCACTTTGCACTCAGCATAGGCTGTCTGCGGGTTCGGTAAGGATGCTTCCGTCTTATACTCATCAGAGCCGACGCCATAGACACTGCAGGACGACGTATACACGAAGCGTGTGATCCCGAGCCGTTTACAGCGCTGTGCCAGCTCCACCGTGCCATGGTGATTGATGGCGTAGGTAATGGCCGGATTCAACTCCCCCAGGGGATCATTCGAGAGCTCTGCGAGGTGCACGACAGCGTCTACACCCTCCAGGTCGGCATCGCTTATATGCCGGATGTCCTTGCGGAGGCTCAGTGGTGCCGGCACGATCCCTTCATAGAGACAGCCATCACAGTAGAAACCTGTATCAAGCCCTACAACTTGATGTCCACGGGAAAGAAGTATAGGAACTAGCTGACGTGCCAATATATCCATCTGTGCCAGTAACAAGTACTTTCATAGAATGTCCTTCCTTTGTATACAGGAAATATATTCCTTTGAAGTATAGAAAACTCTATAGGATATACCCTATGTTCCTCATATTTGCTACAAAATATTTGCGCGCGAATTTTTATCTGCTGTGCTCTTTTTTTATTGTCTCACACTCTCTATCGACTCTGCACGTCAAACTATCACAGCACCCTGTCCGGAGGCCCTTGACACGTCATGTGAGAAGCGTACCATGGACCAGCAGTGCGCCCACTGCGTGGGTTGCCAGCCCACGCCTATCCAGGACACCCCATGCCCGCACCAGCGGGCATGGCATGAGATGGCTTTGGACGACAGGGAGAAAACAATGAGCGATGTCAGGCAGAGAGTGCGGGTGCATACTGGTTCGCACTGGGGCGTCTATGATGCTGAGGTACACGACGGACACCTTGTGGCAGTCAGACCGTTTGACCAGGATCCACATCCGACCCCGCTCATCGAGGCTATGACAAGCGCGGTATACCACGAGAGCCGTATTCCGCAGCCTATGGTACGTCAAGGGTATCTGCAACACGGCATGGCCAGCGATCGGGCCGGGCGTGGGGCGGAGCCTTTTGTGCCGGTGTCGTGGACCGAGGCGCTGGACCTGATTGCTGCCGAACTCACACGCGTCAAACAGACCTTCGGCAACGAGGCTATTTTTGCCAGTTCTGGCTGGGCCAGCGCCGGGGTATTTCACCAGGCCCCGGCGCAGCTCTTTCGCTTCCTCAACGGCTTTGGCGGTTTTCTCAGCCAGGTGACGAACTGGAGCTTCGGCGCAGCGTCCGTCATCGTGCCCCATGCCGTGGGCACCATGGCCCCGGTGACCGGGCCGCTCACGGCCTGGCCTACCATCAAGGAGCACACTAAACTCCTGGTGATGTTTGGCGGTATGGCGCCGAAGAACAGTCAGGTGAGTAGGGGCGGCACAGTGCGGCACCGCAGCACAGACTGGCTTGCCCAGTTACGTCAGGCCGGCGTTGCCTGTGTCAATATTAGCCCCATGCGCAGTGATGCCGCTGACGTACTCGGGGCGGAATGGCTGCCCATTCGCCCCAACACCGACACCGCCCTGATGTTGGGACTAGCCCATACGCTGGTGGTCGAAAACCGGCATGACGCCGCTTTCCTGGAGCGCTATTGCGTCGGTTTCGACCGCTTCCGTCCCTATCTCCTCGGGGAAACGGACGGACAGCCCAAAGATGCCACCTGGGCCGCCGCCATCACCGACATTCCCGCCCATACCATCCGCAGTCTGGCTCGACGCATGGCGGCGGTGCGCACCATGCTCACCGTGAGCTGGTCTGTGCAGCGTGCTGACCATGGCGAACAGCCCTACTGGGCGGCGATCACCCTGGCGGCGCTCTTGGGGCAGATTGGTTTGCCAGGCGGCGGCTTTGGCTTTGGCTATGGCGCTAGCAACACCCAGGGCAACCCCATCCCCCGCATGCCGCAGCTCCAGCTGCCTACGGGCGACAATGCTGTGAAGACCACCATTCCCGTGGCACGCTTCACGGACATGCTGCTCAATCCCGGCAGGGAGTACGACTTCAACGGCAGGCGTCAGACCTATCCTGACATCCATCTGGTGTACTGGTGTGGGGGGAATCCGTTTCATAAGGTGCAAGACTTGAACCGCTTGCTGCGCGCCTGGCGCACCCCTGAGACGATCATTGTGCACGATCCCTGGTGGACTCCTGCCGCCCGGCGTGCCGATATCGTCCTGCCCTGTACCACGACGATGGAGCGCAACGATCTTGGCGTGTCCGCCTCCGACGGAGGCTATTTCGCCATGCAACAGGCCATAGCACCAGTGGGCCAGGCCCGTACCGAATACGACATCTACAGCGCCCTGGCCAGCCGCCTCGGTTTTCAGGAGCGCTTTACCGAAGGTCGCACTGAGATGGACTGGCTGCGCTACCTGTATAACGGGGCGCGCCAGCAGGCGGCACAGCAGCAGATCAACATGCCAGAGTTCGACGCCTTCTGGGAAGCCGGCTATGTCGAATTTCCACCACCCGACGAGCCGCCGGTGTTATTTGCCGCCTTTCGGCATGATCCCACTGCCAACCCGCTGCGGACCCCGTCAGGCCGTATTGAGATATTTTCACAGACGATTGCCGCCTTTGGCTATGACGATTGCCCCGGCCATGCCGCCTGGCTGGAGCCAGCGGAATGGCTTGGCAGTGCCACCGCCGCACGCTATCCCCTGCACCTGCTCTCCAATCAGCCACGCGCGCGGCTCCACAGTCAGCTCGACTGCGGTGCTGTCAGCCGTAGCGCCAAGATAGCGCAGCGCGAAGCTCTGTGGCTGCATCCCACCGACGCCGCGGCGCGCGGCATTGCGGAGGGCGACGTGGTACGGGTCTATAACGATCGTGGGGCGTGCCTGGCAGGGGCTGTCGTCACCGATGCCATCCGGCCTGGCGTGGTGCAACTGGCCACAGGAGCCTGGTTCGATCCCGAAAATCCTGCCGCCATTGGGAGCCTTGATAAACACGGCAATCCCAATGTGCTGACCCTCGACAAGGGCACCTCCCGGCTGGCGCAGTGCAGCAGCGCACAAACAGCCCTGGTGGAAGTGGAGCGGTTTGCCGGGCCACTCCCCGAGGTCACAGCCTTCGTGCCGCCAGCGGTGGTACGTACGTCCTGAAGCGCCTCATGGGTGCGTGGTGCTCTGCGGCTAAAGATTCAGCCATAATTGTACCGATAAGGCTCTATGCAGAGGTGACATATGCTCTCGTTGTGTCTTCCCTGTGCTGATCCAGAAGGAGCCTGGCATGAACAAACGGTGTGTGTTGTGGCTGAATCTCAGTTTTGCTGTGCTGTTGCTGTGCTCAGGAACGGCACAGGCCGTGTCGATTACGCACGCCTGGAACTTTCATTCCACGTGTTACACGCATGGCAAGTGTAATAACACGTCTAAGCCGGTTGGCAACGTGCGTACTGCCCCGAGCGATCATGGGCTCGACGTGAAAGTAAGCGCCTATGCCTTCACGGCTCCGAGCGGGACGGGCCCCGCCAGCGATGCCTGGCTAGGCCAGTATTTGAATACGAACGGCGGACTTGGTACCACCAATGCCTCTGGCGACAGCCATACGGTTGATAATGTTGGCAACGCCGACTTTGTCGTGTTTGAGTTCAGCGCCCCGGTGCATGTCACCAGCTACAATCTGAATATATTTGCTGATGCCGATACCACCTGGTATGTGGGCAACCTGGCCGCCGGGTTCGATTTCACCGGCAAAACCCTCGCTGATGTGAATGCCCTTGAACTGACCATGGGCAATAACACCTGGAGCGCTGGGAGCGATCCGAGTCCGCTCGAAACCATTGCGGGCAGTGTCGCTGGCAACTATCTCATCCTGGCAGCCAGTTTAACGCCGACGGATAGGGACGATAAGTTTAAGATCCGTGCCATTACGGCCACCCAGCACACGCCAGACGCGGTACCGGAACCCGGCACCCTGTTGCTGGTTGGTTCTGGATTGCTGGCGCTCACACTCGTGGCGAGGCAGAAAGCCAAAAAACCACAGTCATAAGTGCATAAATACGCTGCCGCATCCGTCAGGACGCAGCATGGGCTCCATGGTCTGGTAGGGGCGACTCGCCGAGTCGCCCGCTGGCCTGCGGCATACACGACCGACGTTCTAGTGCTCGACGATATACAGATGCTCTCTGGCCCAGCGGTAGATGTTGCCATCGACCATGATCTGCTCGCGGCTGTTGCGCGGGTGGCCCTTCACCCACGGCTTGAACATGCCAAAGAACAGTCCCCAGACGATGGGCACATAGCCGACGTCCTGTTGCAAGACTTCCTCAGCTTTCATATAAATGTCAAAACGCTTGTTCCAGTCGAGCTCTTCGCGACCCTTCTCCAGGAGCGTATCGAACTCGGCATTAGACCACGCCTGGCGTCGGCCCCCAGCGAGTTTTGAGTAGAGGGTGTCGTAGAATTCGTTGTGCGGATCGGGATAATCGGCAAACCAGCGGATGAAAATGAACTGGAGATCGAGCTTCCACAGCCGCTCTCGGAACACACGTGGCTCAAGGATCTCCAGATCCATGTTCATCTTGAGATGCTGTGCGAGCATGGCCTGGATAGCCTCGGCCATGGCCTTGGGATTGGGACCTTCCTCGCGCATCGTCAGGGTAATCTTCGGCCAGTTCTTGCCGCCCTCGTATTTCGAGCCCTTCAGGGCCTCCATGGCGCGCTTGGGGTCGTATTTTTGGATGTCCAGGAATTTGGGATATTTGGTCGCCTCGATGTACCCGGGCAGTCCAGGCGGAATGTAGGCATGCGCCGGGGTGCCTTGCCCCTGAATGACCTTTTCAGCAATGATCTTGCGGTCAATGGCATGGCTCACGGCACGCCGCACCCGGACATCGTCAAAAGGCGGGTGCGTCACCTGCGGCGTCAGATACCAGGTGATGGGCGAATCGTAGGGGACCATCTCCTTACTGAGCTTCGGATCATTCTGCACGCGCTTGAAATCTGAGGCTGGCACACCGACAAAATCGAGCTCGTTGTTTTCGTAGGCGAGGAGTTGGGCCTGTACAGTGATAATCGGCCGTACCACCTTCTCAAGGACGATCTTGTCTTTCTCGAAGTAGAGAGGGTTCTTTTTCAGGGTGAATTGTTTATTGTGATCCCAGCTCTCCAGGACATACATCCCGTTGCTCACAATATTGCCGGGTTCGGTCCATTTGTCCCCGTACTTTTCTACGGTGGCCTTATGCGATGGTGCTGTTGCCGCATAGGCCATTAAGACATGAAAATACCCGCGCGGTCCTTCCAACTGGAACTCGAGCGTCCGGTCGTCTTTGGCGACCACGCCCAGTTGGGTGAGGTCCTTGATCTCGCCTTTGTTAATTTTCTCGGCGTTCTTGATGTCATAGAAGAAGCCGGGATAATCGGCGGCTGTCGCTGGATCGAGCTTGCGACGGTAGGACCAGATAAAGTCGTCTGCCGTCACCGCATCGCCATTGGACCACTTGAGGCCGGCGCGGAGGTAGAAGGTGTAGACATCGCCTGTGGCATTGGCCTCAAAGCGTTCGGCCAGCCAGGGGACGGGTTTGTAGTCCGGATCAAACTTCATCAACCAGGCCCAGAGCAAGGGATCGCCCTGCCCATAGAGATACCGGTTGGTGTCGAGGCTCGACGGTTCAGATGGGTTGGCCCAGCGAAAGACTTGCTCTTTGGCCAACTTTGTCCCAGGTGGAAGCGTGGCCTGTGCCTGTGCCAGTGACCACGACCCCCGCGTGCTTTCCACGACTGCCGCCCCCACCAGCGCCCCAGCCACTGTGAGGAATTCGCGCCGACGCACGCCAATGGTCTGCAACCGTTCAGCCAACAACGTGAGCTGTTCCTGGTCTATTGGTACCATACCCCTCCCCTTCTGCTTATTCGTTGAGTCTTGGATCCAACGCATCTCTCAGCCCATCGCCGAGAAACGTAAACGCCAACATGATCGACGCAATGCCCGCGGCCGGAAAGACACACAGATACCAGTACGATCTGATAAACTGCTGATTCTCCCCTACCATTTGTCCCCAACTCGGCGTCGGTGGACTGATCCCCACGCCAATAAAACTCAAGGCCGCTTCGGTAAAAATGGCCTCAGGAATGCCAAAGGTCAGTGACACAATGATGGGGGTTAAGGCGTTCGGCAGGAGATACCGCACAATAATCCTCCCATGGCTGGCGCCAGCGGCACGCGCCGCTTCACAAAACTCGCGCTCTTTGAGCGAGAGTATCTGGGCCCGCGTCAAACGTGCCACCCGTACCCAGCCCGTGAGGCCGATGGCAATGAAGATGTTCAGCAAGCCGCGGCCGAGCATGGACATGATGAGGATGACGAAGAGGAGGCGTGGAAAGGCATACATCACGTCCACGAAGCGCATGAGCACCATGTCCACCTTGCCACCATAGTAGCCAGCCAGGGCTCCGATCGGCACACCAATGCACAGCACGATGAACTCCGCCACAAAGCCCACCGTCATTGACACGCGCGCCCCATACATGATGCGGCTGAGCACATCACGCCCGAGGTGATCGGTGCCCAGTGGAAACTCACGGCTTGGGAACTCATAGTTCCGGCCAAAATTGACTGTCGTATAGTGGTATGGCGCCATAATATCGGCGCCGATGGCCACCAGCGCCAGGCCAATGACCGCGCTCCCGCCAGCCACGGCCAGCCTATTTTTGAGCAGACGCCGCCAGGCATTGCGCCATAAACTGACCGACTTCACCCGTGGATTCTGCATCGTCAGTGGAACAGACTGCGCGCGCGCCATAGCTCTCTCCCTGCTAGTGTAACATAGCGGCAATCCTCCGACCGTTGTCCATACGTCGAGCCAGCCTGACAAGCGGAGGACGTCCCCCGCCAAACTGGCGGGGGCAATTGCGGTGCGCAGCACTAGGAATACCGGATACGTGGGTCTAACACCGCATAGCAGAGGTCAACAATGAGATTCATCACGGCTAAAAAGACGCCATAGAGCAACACCACCGCCATGATCATGGGATAATCTCGCCCGGTCATACTCTCGACAAAAAACCGCCCTAACCCGGGCACGCGATAGATCGTTTCGACAAAAAACGACCCGGTACCGACGGCAGCGAACAGTGGACCGATAATCGTCAGCACAGGAATGAGGGCATTCTTGAGCACGTGCACCAGTATGACGCGTGGCTCATGCAGCCCCTTGGCCCTTGCCGTGCGTACAAAATCCGCCCGGATGACATCAAGAATGGTTGAGCGCGTATAGCGGGCAATAATGGCCATGGGCCCCAAGGCCAGAGTGATCGTTGGCAGCACCCATTGCCGTGGCGTATCCCATCCTCCGGTCGGCACCAGCTGTAAGAAAAAGGTGAAGAAGAGAATGAAAAAGACCGCCACGACGAAATTCGGCAGGGCCACCGATAACATGGCAATCAACGAGCAGACATAATCGATGGTGCCGTTCTGATGCACCGCCGCAGCAATCCCCAGCACGAGACCGCCAACGATGGCGACGACGAGGGCCATCAGCCCCAGGTGCAGGGATACCGGCAACGCTTCGCTGATAATTTCGTTGACGGCGCGATTTTTGTAGACATACGAATTGCCAAAATCCCCCTGCACCCCTTTACCGATAAAAATCAAGAATTGCTGCCAGACAGGCTTATCGAGTCCGTACTGTCTCGCCATGTTACGTTGGGCTTCGGGACTAAGTGGGTTGGCATTGTCGGCGATGGGATCGAGCGGGCTGCCTGGTGTCAAGTGCATGATCGTGAAGGTGATCAATGCCATGGCTAACAGCGTGGGAATCATCCACAGCAAGCGGCGAATGATGTAAGAGACCATATCTCTCGGCCTTACAGCATGATTATAGTGTGCGCTCTGTGCTCCTCCCAAAATAAGGCGGGCGTATCATAGCATATCTGGAAAAAACTGTACATCTGCGGTTGTGACAGCGCTGAAAAGATTCTTTAGGCTTTCCGATGCGCTCCCGTGCGAGCGCCTCTACAATGGTTTTGCCCCTGCATCCGTGGTCTCACGGAGACGCTCACCTGGTCCTGGCAGTTATACCGGCTCTGCGGACAGGATTATGGCGCCGCTCAATAACAGAGCGCCATGGTGAGCGATGCCGCCGCCGCAAGCGCTGCTGCCGTCCGCATGTGGTTCCAGGCCGTCCATGTGACGAGGTAGCTGGCCCAAAGGCTGGCGCTGTCGGGGTCGGCCGGTGCGACCGAGGCCAGCGCGTCGTTCTTCGGTACGTTGCATACCATCGTCACGAAGAAGGTGCCGACCAGATAAAGCGCGCCCCCGACGAGGCCGTAGACGGTGCCCGGACTGTGCCACCACCAGAGTGAGGCGACCATTACCAGGAGGCATAAGGCAGCCGTTCCCAAGAACGCCCCCAGAAACACCGGATTGATCACGGCGACGTTGATGGATTGCATGGCGGCAATCCCCTCGGCGGCAGAGAGGCGCGCGAGGGCCTTCATCACGGAGGCCGAAAAGGCAAAAAAGAAGCCAGCCATCAGACCGCAGCCAAGCGCCGCACAAAGCGTCAAGGCGAAGCGCACGTCGTCAACAGTTGCCATACAGCCTCCGGCGGATTACCGCCCAACGCCAAACGCACACCGCTTACCTCGCCGCGAGACCCAGGAGCAACAGCACGAAGGCGACTGTACTGACCAGGCTGCGCACGGCATGAAGCCGCCCCCAGCGTGCCAGCAAGTCCACTGCTTCGGGTGTCTCGGCCGCTAACGTGGGGTCCAGGAGCGCCTTGTTGGTGGGCCAGATGACCAGCAGCGTGAAGGGGATGACACTGCCCAACAGCAGCGCACCTGTGAGGAGCCAGCCATTCCCGCTGTGAATCCAGGCCGTAACACCGGCGACGCACCCGACGACCGCCAGAGACACCTGCATCACTGCGGCCCGATGGTAGCTTGGCGCAAACGCTGTGACGGCGATCGTAGGATCACAGGCGAGGCGAGCGGGATGCTCGACCGCCGTGATGTAGATGGCAGCGCCAGCAAAGACGCCTGCGCAGAGTATGGCGAGTATCGCAAAGAGTATCCGTTGTCCCTCAGAAACGAGACATTGTCAGCTACCGAACGTTCAGTCGGCATCCGCACGAAACGGCTGAAACGTATCCTAGTACAAGAGGCAGACGGAAGCAAAAGCCAATTGTCCGGCACCGCAGTGCGGTCGCCTCGGTGCCATTCAGTGCTTGGCGTCCAGGAAGGTACGAATCGCCGTAATGGTCGCTGCTGGTTGCTCCTCCATAAGCCAGTGGCCAGCATTGGGGATGACGACCTCGGTCACATTGGTGGCGGCGTTGCGCATGACGACCGCCTCGTTTGCGCCGAAGGACTTCTCGCCACCGATTGCCAGGACCGGCATGGGCAACTTGGTCGCCATCGACGCCTTGTTGTCCTCGACATCTTTCGGGAAGGACAGGAACTGGGCGAAGGCAGAGCGCATCGCGCCCGGCCGGGCGTAGAGCTGCGCGTAATGGACACGCGTGGTCTCGTCGATCTTCGAAGGGTCGCCGGCAAACTCGTTCCAGAAGCGATCGAGATAAATGCGCTCGCGTCCAGCGACGAGCCGCTCGGCATCCGGGCCGCCGAAGGAGAAATGCCAGAGCAGGGGATGGCGCACGAGGTCGTCCCAGGGAGGGATACCGGGAATCGGCGCATCCATCACCACCAGCTTCTCGGTCTTATCGGGATAGCGGGCGGCATAGGCATAGGCGACCATGGTGCCGATATCATGCCCGACAATGGCCGCCCGCTCGATGCGCAGGTGGGTGAGGACGGCCCGGACGTCGGCCGCTTGCGTGCGCTTGTCGTAGCCGCGCGGCAGGATGCGAGGAGAGGCCCATGCCGCGCAGGTCGGGCACCACCACGGTATGGTCCCGCGCCAGCGCCGCCGCCAAGGGCGCCCACATGTCGCCGGTGTCGCCGAAGCCGTGGAGCAGCACGACCGCCGGCCCCTGACCGCCAAACCGGATATGCATCGTCGCACCGTCGTCCGTCGTGATCTCCTGCGTGCGGAAGTCGCGCGGAAACGGCGTGACCTGCGCGGCCGCGGGCCACGCGAGGGCGAGTGCCCCAAGGACACTGACAAGAACGCTGAACATGTTTCATCTCCTCCAAAGTGTTAGGCGACACGCGCATCGACGGCAAGGCCTGGGAAGCGATCATGGGACAGTGGGAGACGTCAGATCGTCGGGATGGTGCCCCCGTCGATGACATACTCGCTGCCGGTGATCGCTGCGGCGCGATCAGACGCGAGGAAGGCGACCAGCTCGGCGACCTCTGTCGGCCAGGCCGGACGGCCCAGCGGGATGCCGCCGAGTGACTGCATCAATTGCGCGCGCGCCGTCTGCCGGTCGGTGCCGGAGTTCGCCGCCAGTCGGTCGATCAGCGCGGTGGCGGCCGTGGTCTCGGTGAAGCCCGGCGCCACGCTGACGACCCGGACGCCCTGCGGTCCGACCTCATTCGACAGCCCCTTGCTGTAGGTGCTGAGCGCCGCCTTCGCGGCGGCATACGCGAGGGTCGCCTCAAACAGCGGGAGGCGCCGCTGGATCGAGGAGATGTGGATGATCACGCCGGCGCCCTGCGCCAACATCAGCGGCAGCAGCCCACGGTCGAGACGCACGGCGGCCAGCAGGTTGCTGTTCAACGCCTGCTGCCACTCGTCGTCCGTGAGGGCGGCGAAGCCGCCGCCCGGTGCCGAAGACCCGCCGACATTGTGGACCAGAATGTCGACGCCGCCGAGGCGCTCCCGCACGGGGCGGACGACCTTCTCCGCACCCTCGGCCGTGCTGAGGTCGGCGGCCACGAACAGATCCGGCTGCAGCAGGTCATGGGGGGTGGATCGAGCGGTGGTGACCACCGTGGCTCCCGCACCTCTGAGGCGTTGCACGATGGCTTCGCCGATGCCTCTGGTGCCGCCGGTCACGAGCGCGCGCTTGCCGGTGAATTCGGTGTCGGAGGAGTGCTCATCTGTGTCTCTCCACTATATCTCCGAGTCGCCGCCAAGGCTGAAGTTGCGTCCACCACGCTGCACTCGCCCGTCTTTGGAGACTGACATGGGAGCAAAGGTCCCGAGACGACCTGAAGACCGAAAAGCTCGTGAGGTCGTCCAGTACGATGCACGCTCGGAGCGCGGATCCGCTCAGAATCGCAAAGCAGGCGCGGAGCCCGGAGCGTTGACGTCGGTCGAGACGCTCACCTCTCGCCAGCGGTCTGCATCGGCGGCACGCGCCGCTTCGGCTTGGCCGGCGTACTGCACGGCGTCGCTGCCCAGCAGGAGATGGGCCGGGAGACGATCGCTGGCAGCTAGACGCAGGATGACCTGCGCCACCCTGGCCGGATCGCTATTCTCCCGGCCCCAGAGCGGCTTCAGCGACTCGATGACCGCCCCTACGGACGGTGCATACTCCGGGAGCAGGTCAGGGATGTCTTTGTGCGCACGAGCGCCCCAGTTCGTCCGCATGCCGCCGGGTTCGAGCGCACAGACCTTGACGCCAAATGGGGCCACTTCCTGGGCTAGGGCCTCGGTGAATCCGCCCACCGCCCACTTGGCGGCGTGGTACGCCGCGCTGCCAGGCAGGGCCAGGCGACCGCCCACGGACGATATGTGCAGGATGCAGCCGCTCTTTTGCTTGCGCATGATCGGGAGCGCAGCGCGGGTCACGTAGACGACGCCATAGAAGTTGGTGTCAACCACCGCTTTGAATCGCTCCGAGCTCACCTGCTCGAACGGGGCAATATCGCCGTAGCCCGCGTTATTCACGACGACATCGAGACGCCCGAACGCGTCCACCGCCACCTGCACTGCGGCGTAGGCCGCCTCCTCATCGGCGACGTCGAGGGGAGCGGTGCGCACCTGATCGCCATACTTCTCCACCAGATCGGCAAGGCGGCGCGGATCGCGGGCCGTGGCGACGAGGCGATCGCCCGATGCGAGCACCGCGTCAGCGATGTGGCGACCCAAACCGCTTGCGCTGCCGGTTACCAACCAGACTTTAGACATGAAAATCCTCCATTGTGCTTCTGAGATACACTCTAACCGCCTTTGAACTCCGAGGCAACGACGTCGCCGTTGGCCTGTCGTTTCTCGAGGTATCCGCAAGCCAAGAGTCCAGTGCGCCTCAGTGTACAGATGTTCATTCAATAGCTCTTCTGCGTTCAACGGTAGATGTGGGGCCGGGTCATCGGGGACCTCTTTTATAGAGAAGAGCGACGGGACGGACACCTCGGCCTCGGCCACCACGCCTCCTGGCCGAACGGAGAGGGATTGTACAGCCCCTTTTGCCGCGTGTCCATCGGCATCCTCTCTAGGAGCAGCGCCGGGCTCTCCGTCATTGACTCTGCCCTGACAATCTGGAACATGCACGAGTGGAGGTTATTTCATGCTCAAGCGTACAAAATTTCGCCATGACTATCGGCAAGCCCTTTACAATCGTGCCGCATGGCGTAGAATAGCCACAGCGATAGACAGTTGCCGCCGCCAGTAAGTCGGACTCAAGAGCGCTATGCAGCACAACGACAGTGTGTTAGGGGATATTCGCGTTCTGGATCTCAGCCAGGATACCGCTGGCCCCTTCTGTGCCAAGCTCCTGGCTGGCCTGGGAGCAGAAGTCATCAAAGTCGAGCCGCCCGGCGCCGGGGACATGTCACGGCGCGCCGGCCCTTTTCCTCACGCGGCCCCCCACGCCGAGCACAGTGCGGCGTTTTTGTACCTGAACACCGGCAAAAAGAGCATCACGCTGGACATCGTCAGCCCAACTGGGGCAGACATCCTGCGGCGCCTGGTGCAGGAGTGCGATGTCCTGGTCGAGAGTTTCCCGGCGGGCTTTCTGGACCAACACGGATTGGGCTATGCGGCCCTTGAGCAGCATAACCCGCGCCTGATTTACACCTCTATCACCCCCTTTGGCCACACGGGTCCGTACCGCGACTACAAGGGCACCGAGATTGTGGCGCAGGCGCTGGGGGCCTTGATGTACACCATTGGCCTGCCGGCGCACGAGCCGCTCAAGATTGGCGGCAATGCGGCCCTCTACACCACGGGCATGAGTGCGTTTTCCGCCACCATGCTGGCCCTCTACGTGCGCGACGCCGCTGGCTATGGGCAACACGTGGAGGTGTCGGCCATGGAGACGATCACCGTGGCCCAGATCCACTCTGCGGTGCAGCACCAGCTCGGCCGCACGCCGACGCGACGCGACAGCACCCTGGTGCGGGCGCAGGATGGCTGGGTGCATCCAGGCTTGGAGCGCGGCGTGCGTGCCGATACGTGGCGCCGGGTCTGTGACATGATCGGACGACCGGAGCTGGTGGACGATGCCAGATTCAACACGCCGGAGGCGCGTCACGAGCATCAGCAAGAGCTGCTGGCCATTATTGGCGAGTGGACGGTCACCCGCCCCAAGGAGGAAATCTACCACACCCTGCAAGCCCTGCAATCAGTCGCCGGGTATGTGGCGACAGTCGCAGACCTGTGTGCCTCCGAGCAATTGCTGGCACGGCAGTTTTTCCACCGCCTCGACCATCCATATGCCGGTGAAGCGCTCTATCCCGGCGCGCCCTTTACGATGTCTGGCGAGACCTGGCACCACACTCGGGCCCCAGGCCTGGGTGAGCATAACGTCGAGGTATACTGCGACCGCCTGGGCTATACCACAGAGGACCTGGCCCACCTGCGCGGCGTGGGAGTTATCTAAAGGGAGAGCATGACGCAACAGGCATTGGAAGGACTGCGTATTCTTGATCTCACGCAAGTAGCCGCCGGGCCGTATGCCACGTTGCTCCTGGGCTGCATGGGGGCAGAGATCATTAAGGTCGAATCGTGCTCACGTCTGGATATCAGTCGGGGGCCAGCCCGGCCGGGTCCTGAGAGTGCGCGACTCTACCCCGGTGGTGTGCCAGGCGAGCGTCCCTGGAACCGCGCTGGTCACTATGTCCATCGCAACGTCAACAAGCGGAGTGTCACGCTGGACCTGGCAACGGAGCGTGGCAAAGCACTCTTCCTGCGGCTGGTCGGCGTGTGCGATGCGCTGTTCGAGAACTATCGCGCCTCGGTGATGGACAGGCTGGGTCTGGGGTATACGACCCTGGCACAGGTCAATCCTCGCCTGGTGTATGTCAAGATCAGCAGTCAGGGCGCCACTGGGCCTGAGAAGGATTACGGCTCCCTTGGTTCGACACTGGAACAAACGGCCGGGCTGGCGTCGATCACCGGCTACGAGGACGGCAACCCGCTGATGACCAATGAAACGTACCCCGATCCGGTCGTTGGCATCCTGGCTGTTGGCGCCTGCATGGCCGCCCTGCGCCGCCGGCGCCACACGGGCACAGGCACTTTTGTCGACCTGTCGCAGCGCGAGGTGACGGCCAGCATGCTCGGAGAGTATGTGGTGGATTATGCCCGCAGCGGCCGTGTGCCCAGCCCCATGGGCAACCGTCACCCGCTGCGGGTGCCGCAGGGCGTGTATCCCTGTCAGGGTGATGATATGTGGCTCGCCATCTCTGTTGGTACCGACGCTGAATGGCAGGGTCTCATGCCAGGCCATCGGCCAACCGCAGCTGGCGCAGGATGCCAGGTTTGCCACCGTCCTGGCCCGGCGACAGCATCAGGCTGACCTGGACCAGATCCTGAGCGCCTGGACGCAGACGCACGAGCACTATCACGCCATGCATACCCTGCAAACGCACGGGGTGCCTGCTGGAGCCGTGTTGACGGGCGGTGAAACGCTCACTGATCCACACTTGCAGGAGCGGCACTTCTGGGAGGTGGTCGAGCATCCCGAGGCCGGAACGTACCAGCAGTTCAGCCCTCCCTGGCGTCTCTCCAAAAATCCCCGCCGCCCCACGACTCCCGCTCCTGGACTGGGTGAGCACAATCACTACGTGCTCGGCCACCTGCTGGGACTTTCAGCGCAGGACATCGCCGGGCTCGAGGCAGAAGGGGTGATTGGCACGCGGCCCACTGGCAGCGAGGCGTCGTGACGGGCTGCTCTCCCAACTGGCCGCTGCAGGTGGCAACCTGAGGCCTGTGACGCACGTAAGTGTTGTGCTATGGAGGTGTACGATGGCAGTCACCACACTGTTGATAACATCCCGACGGCCCTTTGCCGCCGAAAAAGCCTTTGGACAGGTAGGCCCCTACGAGCAACTCGACGGGACGGTCTCTTTTGCCGTTGATCCCACGCATCCCGCCAACCAGCTCATCACCGACCTGAAGCTGGCCCCACGAGACGTCAGCGGTCGGGTGCATTTTTCGGCAGATTGGCGGATCCTCAGACCGGTGGAGCCGCAACGCGGCAATCACCGCTTGCTGTTCGACATCCTGAACCGGGGCCGTGGTCCTGGCTTACGCAATCTCAACAGTGCCCAGGATGTGGCCCCCACTGAACCCCTCGATCCGGGCAATGGCTTCCTGATGCGCCAGGGATACACGGTGGCCTGGTGTGGCTGGCAACACGACGTGCCCGATGCCCCCGGGCTCATGCGCCTGCGGGCTCCCGAAGCCGTCACGCCCGAGGGCCCGATATCGGGCAAGATTGACGGTGACCTTTCAGCCCACTACCTCCGCCTGCGTGCAGTTTCTCGCTGACCGCCTGCACCGTCCCGTACCCGACGAACAACCTGGAAGACCAGGACGCGATGCTCACGGAGCAGGACCACGAAGATGCGCCAGAGCGCATCATTCCCCGCGAGCAGTGGTCCTTTGCGCGGCTGGAAAACGGCTGTGTCGTGCCCGACGCCGCGCACGTGTACATGGCCTCGGGGTTCGTGCCCGGCAAGGTCTACCAGGTGATCTATACCACCACTGGCGCACCGATTGTCGGGTGTGGTTTGCTCGCCACGCGTGATATGGGGTCCTTCCTCAAGTACGGCAGCGCTCGGGAGGGCAATCCCTGCGCTGGCGACCTGCAGTATGCCTACAGCTTCGGCGTGTCCCAAAGCGGACGGTTTCTGCGCCACTTCCTGTACCTGGGGCTGAACCAGGATGAGCAAGACCGTATCGTCTTCGACGGGCTGATCCCGCACGTCGCCGGTGGCAAGCACGGCGAGTTTAACCACCGCTTTGCCCAGCCGTCCAGCCAGGCCAGCCGCAGTCCAAACAACCTGTTTCCCTATAGCGATGTGGAGCAGACCGACCCGGAGACGGACCGTACCGGTGGGTTGTTATCCCGCCTGGCAGCCAAGGGCAAAGTGCCGAAGGTCATGCATACCTACACGTCATCCGAGTACTGGGGCGGCCACGGTGCCCTGGTGCACATCGATGTCACCGGCAGCCGTGACCTGGAGGTACCAGAGTCGGTGCGCATTTACCACTTCGGCGGGACGCAGCATCCCGTGGGCACCTTCCCACCGCAGGATACCGATGCCACGGCAAGGCTACCGCGGCCAGCACCCCTTCAACTGGACCGATTATCGGCCGCTGCTGCGCGCCGCGCTGGTCAACCTGGACCGCTGGGTGACGCACGGGGAGCCAGCCCCACCCAGTAGCCATCCCCGCCTCGACAATGGCACGGCAGTGCCTCCGGAGCAGCTCGCCGCCACCTTCCGTGCCATCCCTGGAGTCAACTTGCCAGAACCCTTGCGACGCTTTGAGCGCCTTGACTTCGGGCCACAGGCTGGCATCGCCACGCATGTGCCGCCAGTGGCTGGGAAGCCCTACCCGCGTCTGGTGCCGGCCGTTGACCAGGACGGCAATGAAGTCTGTGGGATTCGCCTGCCCTTCCAAACCGTGCCCCTGGCGACCCACACCGGCTGGAATCTGCGCCATCCTGACATCGGCGGCGCGGGCCAGACCCTGGCCTCTGGCGGGGCGTCTGGCGGCACCCTGATCGGCGCGACGATCCCTTTCCCAGCGACCCGCGAAGCGCGCCAGGCGACCGGTGACCCCCGGCGTTCCATTGCCGAGCGCTACACCTCGAAAGACAGACTACCTGGAGCAGGTCAGACAGGCGGCCCAGGACTTGGTACAGGCACGGTATCTGTTGGCTGAAGACGTGGACGAGATCATCGGCCAGGCGGCGCAACACTATGACCTCTTGTGCCATCGAAGTGATAAGGCAGGCCACCATGCGTCATAACTTGATCTTAACCGGCGACATCAATCTGCTCGGTGTGACCGATCCGAGCCGTGCCGTTTGCGCGCGTGCAGGACCGGTTGCACGCTGCCGACGTGGTGTTCGCCAATCTGGAATGCTGCTTTTACGAGCCGGATGGTGAACGCTCCCCTGAGGACGAGGGCTTTTACGCCCCCCTGAAGGCGGCCGAAGCGCTCACCATCGCTGGCGTGCACGCGGTGGGCAACGCCAACAACGTCAATTACGGTGCTCCGGCGATCCGCTCGTCGCTGGCAAGCGGCTGGACGAGCTGGGCATCCTGCATACCGGCGCAGGTGTGAACAGCGTCGAGGCCCGCCAGCCCGTCATCGTGGAACGGGACGGCGTGCGTTTCGGATTCCTGCAGCGCACCTCGGTCTACTGGTCACACGGACACGAGGCCACGGCCACCTATCCGGGCGTCGCCACGATCAAGGCGCATACGGCCTATCGGCCACAGATCGAACAGCTCCGAACCTTGACTCGTCCCGGCATGCCACCAGAGGTCGTCACCTGGGCGGACCCCGCCGCACTGGCCCAATTCCGCGAGGATATTGCGGCACTGCGCAGCCGGGCAGACGTCGTCATCGCCAGCCATCACTGGGGCCTGGATCACGAGGTGCTGGACTACCAGGTGGAGATTGCCCACACGGCGATTGATGCGGGTGCAGACCTCGTGATGGGCCATGGCCCCCACATGCCGCTCGGCATCGAGATCTACAAGGACAAGCCGATCTTCTATGGGGTCGGGAGCTTCTCCTTCGAAACCGGCCACCGCGGTCGCACACATCCGGACTGGATCGGTCTGATGTTGCACGTGGCCGTAGAGGATGCCGCAATCGTGCGCGCTGCCTTTTCCTTTGTCCGCCACAACGCGCAGAACGAAACGGTCCCCCGTCCCATCGCTGCCGAACAGGCGAAGCTCGACCAGCTGCGTCGCCTCTCGACGCGCTTTGGCACGACGCTGCAGGTCGAGGACGACGAAGTGGTGGTGTGGCCGCAGCACCGGGACATGTAACGCGACGTGTCAGGCAGCAGCATAGGGTGGGATATGTTGGCGCAACATGGCGAGTCTGATCAAGCGAGGGCCTTATACAGCACATCTGAACACGGGTGGAAATTGTCAGGCCAGTCTGCCCGAGATCATAGTCCACATGTGGTAAGCGAGCAATCGACACAACTCACACGCGACCTTCTCGGACCATCTCGCTAGTATGTGGTTGCGCCTCTTTGAAAAGGCCGTCAATAGATGCTGCGTTCTGAAACCAGAACTTGGGTTTGCTACCAAGTTGCTCGGGCAAGAGAGCAGCGTCATCCGGGACCGTTACCACAGGAAACATTTACAGCATCCAACCCGTCAGTGAAAAGGAGAGCAGGCTCGTAGTATCAAGGCAAGAATGCGCTTCAGTGTAGCAATCTCGCAGGTTTTCTGCCACTTTTGGCAGTGCTACAGCACGAAGGGCCTTTATGAGCTCGATGCTCCCCAGATGCGTCTGAGTGCCCCTGGTAGTTCGCGTATCGACACCAGCCGACGGTCCTCCATGGTCAGCACGTTAGTGAGAGTACAGGGTGATGTGACAAGTAGGCGCCAGAGCTGCCTGGCGGCGATGAGTTCAATGCCACGTTCTGCAGCAGCCTTCTGTGCTTGACGTGTGAACTCCCCATTGGTCACGATCACCGGACGCAACGAGCGTGTCGGGGCAAGAGTTGCCAGCCAGCGCGCCCGGTAGCCATCAAAAGCCGCCACAATTTCGGCGATCACGTCAGCCTCCACAGGGGTATCCCCTTGGGTATGTTTGCATTGAACGAGGCGTATCGCCCGCGACTGCACAGCAATGACATCGATCTCGCCATCCGCAGCGTAGGGAGTGAGGAGAACATGCGCTCCGTGCTGGGTTTCCAGCGCCGCAACCAGGGCTTCGAAGTGCTTCGGAGACAAGCGACGGACATCCTCTGGAGAGAGCGGTTGGGAATGCGAAGGTGTCAGGGCTCCCTCAAACGTGCCACAAATGTCAGTATACAGCTCGCGCTCAAGGGTATCTTCCCCTGCCATAGGGGTGAGAAAATCCCGTGCCAATTGTCGTCGGCGCTGAATCAGGGCATCGAGCTTCTCATCGAACGTTGTAAATTCCCTCGCCGTGTAAAAATTACGGTTCGGCCGTGCTTCAAGCACTGAAGCCTCGTTGAACACTGCTGCGGCACTTTCTGAGGTCCAGAAGCGATCGGCCCCTGTGGTATCACATTGCGTCACGAGTTGGGTAGCAAAACCGTCCCAGACTGAGGCGAGCGGAGTTTTTTCAAAGCGTTGGATGATTGCCTCATAGGCTGCTTGCGGGAGACCATCGCGCAGTACAGGATTATATTCAGACCTGAGGGCGCGTAGATCACGGGAGAGTTTCTGGTATAGGCATCGCTCACGACGGACAAGCCACCAAAGCCGCGCCAGCAAGGCAAGTGTCCCAACCAGCAGTATGTCTGCTACAAACCAGATAAATGCAGGGGCCTGAACCAGACCGAAAGGATCAGAGGGGGCAAGGAGATTGAGGGCCATGACATTACACTTTTCTATGGATAGGAGCTTTTTCCCTCTCCATATCGGCTCATCTCATCCAACGCTTGAGTGTTACGTGCCGTCACCTTCTCCTCGTCTTGCATTCCACCTAGCCATGTCCCATACTCTCTTAACAGAAGAAACAGGAACAGAGGTAGAGAAGCGTATTCTGTGGCATGCCCTTGCTGAATATCGCATGCATTATCACCAGGGGTGTCCGCACCAGGGCATGTGGTACTCATATCTGTTGCCAACCTCCGCAGCAACATGACGGTCCCGGTCGCTGTCGTGAACGGCTTGGCGGGCTGCTGAAATACGACGACCGTGATGCGGCATGAGGATTGTGACGCCACAAGGACTCTCGGAATGCTTGGAACGCCAATATCAACGCATGAATTATCCGCGAGAATTACGCAGCGCATGACCTTGCACGGCATCAGTTGGCAAACCTACACACGGTTACTAGCCGAGTTAGGTGACCATCGTGCCTGCCGTCTCGCTTACGCGCAAGGGGTGCTAGAAATCACCATGCCGTCCGATCGCCATGAGACCCAGAAAAAACTTCTGGAACGGATGATTGAAACCTTGACAGAAGAGTTGAATCTACCGGCTAAAAGCTTTGGCTCAACCACCCTCAATCGGGCAGACCTGGAGCGCGGTGCAGAACCTGATTCCTGTTATTATATTCAGCATGTAAGCCAGATTGAGGGCAGGCAGGTGGACCTCGCAACCGATCCTCCGCCTGATCTGATTATTGAAGTCGATATCTCCAGCCCTTCCAGAAGAAGAATCGACATTTACCAGCAGCTGGGCGTCCCTGAGATTTGGCGCTATTCAGGTGGGAGCGTGCAGATGTATCGTCTGCAAGACGGGGAGTACGTTCCCTGTGACCTGAGCCCATCTTTTCCTATTGTGTCTACCGCAGCCATCAATCAATTCTTGCAACAGGCTGAATCACAAGACGACACCTCCTTCATCCGGACGTGGCGACGCTGGATACAGCAGCAGTTATCCTCAGAACCAGCTTAGGGTGTGGTGCTATGAAGGGTTGCTCGCCATATGGCAAGACCGTACGAGTTTTTTGACTCAAGGGCTCAGGAGATGCCTCACGCCTGCCAGAACGGAACGTAACGGTGCAACAGTTCAGCAAGCGAACGCAAAGCGTTATAGCGCCGGAGGGACGTATAGGCAGTGCATAGGCTATTGTGCCACAGTATCGCTGGCAGTACATCCCCAGGGGGCAGAAAGCTTTCGGCAGCAGGTATGTAGACCTGCGGCGATGCACACGCTGTCTGTCATCCTGTTACACCGATGTGAATCAGCTCCCTATTCTGTCACATGTCTGTGACCGCCTCTCATTGTCTTTGTATTTCTGTGCCATAACATGCCTTCATAGGGGTCGGGCCAGCGCTTGGAGCCAGGCGAGGTTGTGCGAGATGTCACATCTGTGTGACACACCTTGGGTCTTGTCCGTGTCTCTCCGTCAGGAACTTTCTTACCCTGCTCTACCCACCGTCAGTGACGTACCCCTGGCACTTCTGTGCTCTCTGTTCCTATGCCTTCCATACGGCGGCGTGGTAAAGCCCTCCAACTTGCTACATGCCGGACTAGCGCGCTACAAGCCTCTTGGGGCGGGAAGTATGGTGCAGACGGGTCGAGCGCGTGGCCGTCGGTGGCATGGAAAGGGCCAATCCCAAGCTCGAAAGGAGACGGAGAGGCGCACACGCACGGGACAATTCGCGACTATAGCCCGCACCTGGTTGCTGGCTGGTCTGTTCTGGCAGATGCAGGGACGCCACGTCTTGCCCCGAAGAGGCGGAACCCACGGCCACCCCTGGCACTGTCGACACGCTCCTGAAGGCCTATCACCGCTGGAAAGCTACTGCCACCCAGTATGACACGGGGCGCAATCTGGTCCTGTCGCTGCGGTATCCTCGGGGACTATCGGCCGCCTTCACCAAAGCCAAGCTACTCTAATACTGGAGCGGACTGGATGGTCCGGTGATGGGGGCACCCCTGAGGCGCTCCCCTCGCCTATTCGAGACGCGTCCCCAGGCTGCGCTGCGCCCTGGAGATGCGTGAAGATGGGTGAGCGAGAGTGCCCCCCGGCGAGGAGCGCTGGGGGGCGCGGCCGCGTCCTCAGTCCTCCAGGAATCCGGGCAGCACGGGGCCCCCGGTCCGGCCCGTGGCGGGGATCTCGATGAGCGAGTCGACGGCCTGTCCGTTACGCTGCGTGACGGCGGTCGCGTTTCCCGGATGACCGTTCGGCACGAAGATCTGCGGATGGTCGAACGGCGCGGCCGCGATGCGGACCCGTTCGTCCGTGAGCGACTTCAGGAACGCCACGAGGTCGGCCATCACGGCATCCACGTCGGCAGGGCTGTTGAAGTTGAGGACCGAGAGCCCCCCGATGACCGTGCCGTCGCGCGTGCTGATCGGGTTCGACGCGCCGCCCTGGTTGCCGCCGCGGGCGTAGAACTTGACCACGTCGAGGAGCGTCAACTCGCCGCCGTTGTGGAAGTACGGCGCCGTGAGCTCGACGTTACGGAGGCCCGGGATCTTGAAGGTGCCGTCGGCGGCGACGACCGCTCCCGCCGGCGCGTCGCGGACCGCGACCGACAACGGCTTTCCGAACGGGTCGAGGCCGCCGTTGCCAAGGTCGTCTTCCGTCTCCCGGACGCCGATGTTGCGCGTCCCCCTATCGCTCAGCTGTCCCCCTGCAGTGCGAACCATCCCGTTGGCCGCCACCGAATCGACCGAGGCCTCGCTGAGGAGGGAGCCGGAGTGGCAGAAGAGGCAGTTGCCCCGGGGAGCCGGGGCCGCGTTCAGATTGAAGAAGACCTGACGTCCGCGCTCGGCCGCAGGGGACAGCGGCGCGTTTACCGGGTCCCTCAGGAACCGGTCGAAGGGCGTGTCGTCGGAGATGAGCGTCGCTTCGTACACCTGGACCGCGAGTCCGAAGAAGAGCGAGAAGTTGTACTCGGTGAGCGTAAACTCGTCGGTGGCAGGGTTGCTGTCGCGCTGGTTGACGACCGTGGTCGTGCCGTCCTCCGCGACCTGGATGAACCGGGGCGAGGCCCACCACTTCGGCTGGAAGGCACGGCGGATCAGAGCGTCGTAGGTGACGTTCAGGCCCCGCTGCGGCGCGCGGCTGTAGGGACCGAGGACGCTGTCGTCGCGGGCGACGAGCTGCTCGAGAAGGGGCCGGTTGGCCAGCAGGCGCCGGGCGATGCCGCGGTGACGCCGTGCCAGCTCCCGCGACAGGCTCCGGCCCACGTCAGGGAACGTCCTCCCGTCAGCCGACATCTCGAACCGGTTCGTCGGCGGACCGACGGCCTGCGAGGCGAGGCTCGAGTTCTCCAGGAGAATCTGCACCTTCTGGGGGTTCAGGGGATTCTCGGCGCTGTAGATGAAGGCGTCGGGGTCGCGGTCGCCGAACGGGTTCACGCCGTTGAACAGATTCTGGGCCCGCATGTCCCAGAAGTTGCGATGGTTGAAGACCGCGTTGATCATCGTCGGCGTGTTGCGCGGCTCGACGCGACGGACGTTGGCGGCTCGGCGGCCCTGTCCCACGCGAAAGCCATCGGGGTCCGGGGCCGGCCGGCCATCCTGTCCGAAGATGGCGTGGTGCACGCCCTGCGAGGACACCACGTTGTTCGAGTCGAAGTCGATCGCGGATTCGCGGTCATGGGGATTCGCGAGGCGCCGGAAGGGGAAGTCCCCGCTACTGAGGGTGTCGTTCGGCCCCTGGCCGTCGAAGTCGAGGTCGGCGTCCGGGATCGCGGCCGGCTGGCCGGTGGTGGGGTCCGGCTGGAACAGGACCCGGAGCAAGCCCGGACTGACCTGGTTCTTCTTCCGGGGGTCGGCGCCAGCCCGAAAGTGGCAGGTCGCGCAGGCCTGCACGCCGTCGCTGCCCACCTGCATGTCCCAGAACAGCGCCTTGCCGAGAACCCTGGCGGCCTCCTCGTCGCGGATGAAGTCGGCGAGATTCGACGGCCGGGGTACCGGGAGCGACGACAGCGGCGGGACCTGGGCCGACACTGCGCCAGCGCCGAAGATCGCGCTCGACGACAGAAGGAACACCGCGGCGAAGAGGAAATTCAACCGCCTCTGTGAAATGTTCCTCATACACATGTCTCCTTTGCAACTGAGATTTGTGAAACGAAACAGACGGAGTGAAATGCCCGCTGCCAGGTCATAGGCAAAGGACGTGCCAGGTGAGCAAAAATCCAAATATTTAGATGGTTCACAGAAGAGGCATCGGCTTGAACAAGCGCTGGCCGAGGAAATACGCTGAAATCCCCTCACTTCCGTCGCCGTATAACGACAGGAGAAGCCGACTCAGGAATGACTAATTGAAAAAAATGAGAAAAAATGTCGCTCGATAGCGACGATGACGGATTGGCCGCCTTACCATCTGACGGGCTCCTCAGCCTATCCGGAGCGCGATTGACAATTTCTGGCAGATGCCATACGATGGCTACACGCGGTGCAGAGCAATCCCCAAGACCCCAGGAGAGTGGGTCGACTGTTCTGACAGGCCAGCCATGGAGGGGCACATGGTGGGATGCCAGCGGCTCCTTCAACGAATGGTATGGGCCTTTGTTTCACCGGTATGCCGCCTCACGCACGCCTTGCACATGTCTCCTGCTGCTATCACTACTAGCCTCCTGCAAGCGGGTACCGTCATCATCACGACTGCATACAGATGTCCGGGGACAGCTGTACACCCTGGCTGCCTACATAAGCCTCTTATCACAGGAAAGGTGGACGCATGGGATGGCTTGACGACCAGGTGGCCTTAATCACGGGTGGAGGCTCAGGGATCGGCCTCGGCATTGTGACACGATTCCTTGCCGAAGGGGCGCGTGTCGGCATTTTGGAGCGCCAGGCCGATAGGGTGGCACAGTTACGGAGGGACTTTGGCCAGGCGGTATACGCCGTCCAGGGCGACGTGACCCGCCTGGAAGACAATACACGGGCCGTTGCAGAAACCGTACGGGCTTTTGGCCAACTGGACATCTTCGTGGGGAACGCCGGGATTTTTGACCGCTTCCTGCGGCTCGACGAGTTCCCGGAAGAACAGCTCAGTGCGGCCTTTGACGAGCTGTTCGGCGTCAACGTCAAGGCGTGCTTTTTGGGCGCCAAAGCAGCGCTGCCGGAGTTACTCAAGACCGCCGGCTGTATGGTCTTTACTGCGTCTGTTGCCGGCTTCAACTCCGGCGGCGGTGGCGCTCTGTATACGGCCTCAAAGCATGCGGTAGTGGGGTTGATCCGGCAATTGGCGGCCGAGCTTGCCCCACAGATCCGGGTGAACGGGGTGGCTCCGGGCGGTGTCAGAACAGACCTGCGCGGTCTGGTCGCCATGGGCCAGGGCGAGCAATCCCATTTTGCCGATCCGAGTATCGCAGAGCGTATGCAGACCAACAACCCTCTGCACATCGCCCTGCAGCCCGACGACCTGGCGAGTGCCTACGTGCTGCTGGCCTCCAGGGCCAACGCCAGGGGCATTACTGGGGTCGTCATCACCGCCGACGCGGGCACCAGCTTGCGCTGGTCCCGGCGCAGTTGAGTCCGGGTGAGGTACCAGAGGGCATAAGGAGGTGAGTCATGATGGCAGACGTGAAGAGTCTGGTCGACGCCGAGCACGGTCTGGTCAGCCGGCGTATCTTCATCGAACGCGACATCTACGAGCAAGAGCTGGAGCGTATCTTCGCCCGCTGCTGGCTGTTTCTGTGCCATGACAGCCAGCTCCCGCACGCCGGGGACTTCTTCACGCACGTATATGGGCGAAGACACGGTCCTGGTGGTGCGGGATACACAGGGACAGATGCATGCCTTTCTCAACGTCTGCCGCCATCGCGGCAACCGGTTGTGCCGGGCCGATGCGGGCAACGCCAGCGTCTTCACCTGCTCGTATCACGGCTGGACATACAGCAACGACGGGCAGCTGGTAGGGGTGCCGGCGATGCAGGACGCTTACTTTGGCGAGCTGGATACGACGCAGTGGGGTCTCATCCCGGTAGCACAGCTCGAGAGCTACAAGGGACTGTGGTTTGCCACGTTTGACCCGACGGCGCCGCCGCTGCGCGACTCCCTGGGAGAGATGACCTGGTATCTGGACGCCTTTTTTGATCGGCGCGCGGGCGGCATTGAGGTCATCGGGGGAGTGCACAAGTGGGTGGTGCCCTGTAACTGGAAGTTCCCGGCCGAGAATTTTGGCGGGGACTCCTACCACGTCACCTGGAGTCATCTCTCGGCCATAAACGTCGGCTTTAGTCCTGCGGCTGACTGCCCGACGGGCGTGGACGGGAACGATGCTCTCCCCAGGCAATGGCCACGGCATCATTGCCCTGGGCCCACAGGACTCGGCCGAGGCGCCGGTGCCCGAAATCCTGGCCTACGAGGAGGCCATTCGCCCAGAGATCGAGCAGCGTCTGGGACCGCGCATTGGCCTGGTCAATCCCATTGTGGGCACGGTGTTCCCGAACTTCTCCTTCCTGCGCGCCGCGGCCCACACCTTCCGGGTCTGGCATCCGCGCGGTCCTGACAAGATCGAGATCTGGTCGTGGCTCTACGTCGATACGGCCGCCCCGCCGGAGATCAAGCGCGCCTTCCGCCTGGCCGGTTTGCGGAGTTTCAGCCCTTCGGGGACCTTTGAGCAGGACGACATGGACAACTGGCAGGACTGCACGCAGACCTGCCGCGGCGTGGTGTCCCGGCGCTTTCCGTTGCATACGCAGATGGGGCTTGGACACGACCGGTTTGACCCTGACCTCAGCGCCTGGGCCAGCGAATTTCGCCTGAGCGAGAACAATCACCGACACTTCTACCAGCGCTGGGCACAGCTGATGGCGGCCAGCTCCTCAGCTGAGACAACCTGGGAGCCATAGCCGCAGGCCAGCGGGCGCTGGTAGGGGCGGCTCGCCGAGCCACCCGCTGGCTTGCTAGGACGTGTGTCCTGGCCATCATAACAGCGCTGGGAGAGGCAGCCCGAGCGTCGTACAGAATTCCTGCAAGGCAGCAGGAGCATTGGCATGCACCGGAATACCATGGTGCAAGCGTTCTTGCCGTCGCTCGTGCTCTAATTCCCCGGGCAGCAGGATGCGCTCCACACCCGGCAGCCGAGGGGTGCGGATGATGTCCTGGCGTAACTGCTCCATGTGGGCGGTGAATTGCGCCAGCGGTATGAAGATGGCCGGATTGAGCACGGCAAAGAGATGCCCGAGGTTGTGGCGAGCCGTCAGGGGGGCGAGCGGTTCCGGGGCGTGCATCTGTCCAAAACCCGCGCCGGTGAGGACCCCGGTGAGGATTTCTAGCACCAGCGCCAGGCCATAGCCCTTGTGATCACCAATCACCGGACGCGCCATAAAGTCGCTGCCGATGGGGGCCCGCGATGACGTGGCTGGCGCGTCAGGCTCGCCCTGGGGGCGCGTGGCAATCACCGACATGTCGAGCACGACCGCCGGGGCCTGGCCAGCCGGAATGGCCACAGCAAAGGGATTGTTGCCCAACGCCGGAATGCTGCCGCCCCAGGGTGGCAGACCGATCTTGAGTTCGGTGTTGGTCGCCACCAACCCGATGGCGTCGTGCTGCAGGGCAAGCATGGCGTAAAACGCCATCATGCCGAGTGTGGTGGAATTCCGCACGCCCACGACGGCCAGGCCGTGGTCACGGGCGATGTCCAGGCAGCGCTGCCATGGCCCGTGTGCCGATCACCGCTCCCAAGCCATTATCGCCGTCCAGCAGAGTCATGTGGGCCAGCTCGCGCACGACCGTGAGCTGGGGCGTGGGGTTGATACCGCCAGCTTGCAAACGGCGGACGGTATTGCGCAAACGTGCAATGGCAAAGGCATCGAGGCCGGCCGGTTGGCGCAGGGCGCTCTCCAGGCGGACCGCCGCGGCGAGTTGGGCGTCGGCGTGTGGCACGCCAGCACGCTCGAAGACGTGCACATTGAACTCGTGATAATCGGTAGGTTGCATGCGCAACGACATGGTTGTGTTCCCTATCGCCTGACAATCTTTGTCGTGTACACCAGGTGTTGCAACGCCGCAGCGATCTTTTCCCGGTGCTCCTTCTGCATGTCAACAACGCCGTTTGTGTTGTCCTTCTGCTGTTACACGGACAGAGCAGCGTTTCAAACCTACTGTCCTGGCGCGCCGCTCTCAGCCGCAGTGTACTACGAAGGTTAACAGGTGCCATAGGGGAAAAACAGATGTGAGGAGAAAGCTCTATGACCGGGCTGATACTGCAACATGCGTTTGCATCAGGACGCCAGGTGTGGTTCATTATGGCGGTGGCTTTTGGGGTCACGACGGGTACGCAGACGTCTGTGGCCAGGGAATGTCACCGCGACACGCCACTGCCAGCGGAGGTGCGCCTCATCGCGCCAGGCCCGCAAGTGCCGGAGGCCATGGCGCGGTTTGCCGGGGTGTGGAGTGGTGCGTGGGACAACACCGATGGCTTCTGCCACACGCTGGTCGTCGAGGAGGTGTTCGCCAACAGCTATGCCCGGATCACATACAGCCATGGTGCATCTGTAACCCTGAACGTCCCTCTACCAGGGTTCATACGCGTCACTGGCAAAGTCGTCGACGGGACTCTCCGCTTTCATTTACCGGGACCGGATCGCCCCGCGTTGGCCTATCAGTTTGTCGACGAGACGTTACAGGGCACCTACAAGGGCGAAGGCCGCATCAGCCTGACCCGGGTGCCGGACGTGCGTCAGGTGGGATGCAAGCAGCCAGCTGGCGGGCTTCCTCCAGCGCCCCCTGCTGCCGGACCACGCGACCGGCTGACCGCAGGGGAATTACTGGGGACTGACACCGGCAGCGGGCCCGTCCACACGGCCTACTTCCTGCCCGTCGGCCCGTCGGCACCGGCCCTGCACGCTTTCCAGGGGACCTTGACGGTCACCGCCCCGACGCTGTTGCGGGGACGCCACGGCTGCATCGGCCTGGGCGAGAGTCTCTCGGGCTTCTCGGTGGCCTTCTTCACGCACGGCGAGCACCTGGTGCCGGTGGTGCGCGACGTGATGCCGCTTTCAGCCTTCATCCTCTCCCCGGGTCGGGTGTGGTCGGAGCCTGGCGATGGGGGGATGTCCCGTGCCGCCTTTCCCTTTGTGCTGACCAATCCGTACAACAATGGCACTCATAACGGCCTGGCCACCTTTCTCTACGACGACACGCGGGTATCGGCGCTGCGGTTGCAGATTGTTCAGGAAACCACCCCGTGGGCCAAATACGATGGCTGGGGACAGGTGTCCCTGACCTATGCTCCGGGCCCCATTGCCGACCAGGAGGCGATACGGGCGCAGTTCGTCAGCGAACTGCAGCAAGCGACACCAATCCAGCCGTGGTCGGCGCTGCCAGCTGCAGCGGCGTCGCGCTGGCTGGAAAGTTTCGACGGCGACACGGCGTCAGAAGATGTCAGCGCCAGCGGCTTCATCATTGACGGCGTTATCTATCTGCGGGGTTGTGAGACCCGTGCTGGCCCCTTCCCATACTGTCGGCACATGCGTCATGGGGTGTTTTCGGTGACCAAATCTCTGGGTGCTGCTGTCGCGTTGTTGCGGCTGGCCCAGACCTATGGCGAGCAGGTCTTTGATTTGAAAATTAAGGACTATGTCAGCGTAACTGCCACCCATGACGGCTGGGAGCGGGTGACCTTTGCCGATGCCTTGAACATGGCTACCGGTGTCGGGGACTTTGCCCCTCAGCGGCAGCCCAACCAGCCCTTCGCCGACGAAAACAAGCCGAAGATGGGCAGATGGATCAGGGCCCGTACGGCCAGGGAGAAACTGGACATTAGTTTTTCCTATGATAAGTACGCGTGGGGGCCGGGCGAAGTGCTGCGCTACAACAGTACCCAGACCTTCGTCCTGGCCGCGGCCATGGACAGTTTCCTCAAGCGTCAGGCTGGCCCGACCGCCGACCTGTGGAATACAGTGGTGGCCGAGGTGTTCCAGCCGCTCGGCATCTTGCATGCCCCCATGCTGCATACCCAGGAAGCAGAGGGGAAGCGCGGCCTTCCCCACCTGTTGCATGGCCTTTATCCGACCATCGATGACGTGGCCAAGCTCACCACGCTGTTACAGCAGGGGGGGCAGCATCAGGGCCAGCAGCTACTACACGCCGCCAAACTGGCCGAGGCCTTGTACAAGACCACGGCTATGGGCCTGCCCAGCCGCCAGGAGAACCGTTTTGGCGAGGGCCGCTACCACCTGTCGTTCTGGTCCGTACCCTATCGCAGCGCTACCGGCTGCCTGTTCCAGATCCCCTATATGATGGGGTTTGGTGGCAATATCGTGATGTTGCTGCCCAACGGTATCTCGGCCTTCCGGTTCGCCGATGGGCACCACTATGACGTCGACACCATGGTGCTGGCGGGCGAGGCTGTGCGACCCTTCCCCTGTGCCGCGGAGTCGGCGCAGACACCAGCGCCAACGCGCCAGCCGCTTACGGCAGAGGCATTGCGCGCTGAGGTACCCGGAAACACCTTCGCGGCGGACGCCGTGAGCAACTTCCCGGCGGTTTTTGATAGATCGTACACTCTGTTTATCGCGTCGGATGGCGTGCTGTACGGCAGGTCCACAGGGCCTGACGGCAGCATATCAAACGACGCCGGCCGGTGGTATATCACGTCAGATGGGCATTTTTGTCGCACGTGGCACGTGTGGGGCGGGCGGCGGGAGCGCTGCTCTGCCGTGTCCTGGGAGGGCGAGACCTTCGTATTCTCTCCGCAGAGCCGCTTTGGAAAAGAGGTGTACAGGCGCGTCCTCGGCAACCCGGAGGGCTATTGAGCTACGCCTGCTGTCAGCGTGGGACACGAGAACAGCGGAGTGCGGAATGCGGAATGCGGAGTGAAAACTGAGTCGCCCCTACCATGTCCTGAGGCATACTCGACCGATGTTCTAGCAGAGCAAAATGAACCAGCCAGGCGGTTCACACTGGCGCACTACATGAGGAGGCAAAAAACATGGGCTTGTTGAGTGATAAAGTAGCGTTTGTAACGGGCGGTGGCTCGGGCATTGGCCGTGGCATTGCCGAGCGCCTCGCCCGTGAGGGGGCCGATGTCAGTATCGCTGACCTTGACCTCGCTGGGGCGGAGGAGACCGCCGCCCTGGTACGGCACGCCGGTCGCACCGCGCACGTCGTGCAGATGAACGCCGCCGCACCGCGCCAGGTGCAAGAGGCGGTCGAGGGCTGTGTCGCCGCCCTGGGACGCCTGGATATCGCCGTCGCCAACGCCGGTATTGCCCGCGGCGGGACACTCCTCGATCTGCCGCTCAAGGACTGGCAGGATCAGCTTGATATTAACCTCACGGGGGTGTTTCTCACCGTGCAGGCTGCGGCGCGCAAGATGGTCGAGCTGGGCCATGGGGGACGCATCATTTGCATGTCCTCGCTGGCTGCCGAGCGCACCGGGGCGCGGACGTGGGCGTACTCGGCCACCAAGGCGGGCGTGCGCATCATGGTGCGGGGCTGGGCACAGGAACTCGGGCCGCATGGCATCACGGTCAACGCCATCGGCCCGGGGATCATCGACACGCCGCTAGCCCAGACGTTGGCAGGCGAGGAGGACAGCGCTATCCGGCAGGCCGTCGAGCGCCTCACGCCGGTCGGTCGGGTTGGGTACCCTGCCGACATCGCCGGCTTGGTGGCGTTTCTGTGCGGTCCTGACGCCGGGTTTATGACCGGCTCGTATCTGCTCATGGACGGCGGCCTGCTAGACGCGCGCCCGCAGCCGCACGCCAGTGACCCACGCTGGGAGGAATGGCAGCGCCATGGGCGGGCCGCCCAGCAGCGCCGTGAACATCTACAGCCGCTGATCGATGCGCGATAACCATACTGGCCCGGGTTACTTCCCCTGGCGCATGAGCGCAGCCATACGCTCGCCCATCATGATCACCGTCGGATTGATCGGGGCACGCACCAGGTTGGGCATGATCGAGGCGTCGACGACGCGTAACCCCTCCAGGCCATGCACCTTGCCGTACTGATCGACCACGGCCATGGCGTCCGTCTCTGGCCCCATCTTGCACGTGCCGGAGATGTGCGAATACGTGGTGACCTGGCGCCGCAACCAGGCGTCAAGGGACGCATCAGAGGCCAGATCGGCAGCCGCAGGTTCAAGACACGGCCCGACGATGGCCTTGAGGTCGTCGTGTGCCGCCAGGGCGAGGGCAAGGCGGACGCCGGCGCGCAGACGTTGCCGGTCGAAGGGGTCGGCCAGGTAGTTATAGTCCAGGAAGGGCTGGGCCTGCGGCTCGCGGGATTGCAGCCTGAGTTCCCCAGAGCCCACTGGTAGCAGCAGGGCGATCATCATCTCGATACGCCGGAGGGCAGCACGTTCGCTGCGCTGGTCTATGCTCCTCGCCTCTGACCATGGCAGGCGCTCGGTAACAAAGGCGCCCATACTGATGTTTATGTCGTTCCGTAGCTCCGAACCCGGGGCGGTGCAGCGCAGCCAGACACCGCCTCGGGCCGGCCGCACATCTACCGGATACCCTCTGTTGATCTCCCAGGTGACATACACCTTGGGATGGTCCCTGAGGTTCTGCCCCACTCCAGGCATATCCTGCACCACCGGGATGCCGAGGCGGCTGAGCTGTGCGGCCGGTCCAACCCCCGAGAGCATGAGCAACTGGGGGGAACCTATGGCTCCAGCGCTCAGGACGATGTGCTCGCCGGCGACGGTAAATCGCTCACCGCCACTATCAATGACTACCCCCACCGCCCGTTTTCCATCAAACAGGAGGCGCTGCACCATACAGTTGGGGCGCAGTGTCAGGTTGAGGCGATGGCGGCACTGGTCCAGGTAGCCCAGGGCGGTACTGAAGCGCACACTGTTATGGTTGTTGGAGATGGAAGGTCCAACACCCGTAGCACCAGGGCTATTGTGGTCCGGGCACTCAGGAAAGCCGGCGGCTCGGCAGGCGTTGTAGAAGGCCAGCTGGGTCGGATGCCAGGTCTCCTGTCTGGCATGATGCACAAAGATCGGACCGTCTGTGCCATGATCGTCATTCTGATAGTCAACATCGGTCTCGATCTTCCGGAAGTATGGCAGGACCTGCTCGAAGCTCCACTGGTCGTTGCCATATGAGGCCCAGAGAGCAAAATCCTCGGGCACACCCCGGTAAAAGGCCGAGGAGTTGATGGCGCTAGACCCGCCAGTCACCTTGCCCCTGGGCACGGGCATCGGCGGGGCCTGCGCGGTAGCCGTGGCGACAAACTGCCAGTTATGCGTGCTGGTCGAGAGGGAGAGGGGATGGCCGGCAAGAGTCCGCAAGGGTGGCACGCCAGTATCACTGTCAAAGCCAAACTTGATCTCGTCAGGCAGATGAGCCATCTGAGGGTAGTCTGGCCCGGCTTCCAGTAGCAGCACAGACCGTTGCGGGTCCTCGGATAACCGGGTGGCGAGCACCGCCCCGGCGGACCCTGCGCCTATGATGATGACGTCGTACTGTAATGCCATAGCAGGATTCCTCTTGTGCCAGCGGCTCAAGCAGTCCACCCAAGATGAGGGCCCCCCGGGTTCAGCGCGCCCATAGCTTCTGCCGGCACGCCTCAAGGTTGAGCAGAAACACCTCGAGGGCGAATTGCCGCAGGCTGTCGGACACGTCCGCCAGGCTGAATTCTAGCCGCTGCCCTAAGCGCTGCCACGCCGTCGGCAAATGGTCACGATGATTGACCATGCCCCCGAGTTCGTCATAGGCGAGAAACTTCACCGTTTGCACACCCGTGGTCAGCAGGCGGGCCACGCACATCGGACACGGTTCTAACGAGCAGAGGAGCGTATAGCCCCGCATGGTGTCCACTTCTGGGTGCTGCTCCTCAAAGGCGTTCAGCACCACCATTTCGGCATGTAAATCGCTGCGAAAATATGGATAAAAGACGGCGTTTTGGCCCTGTGCCACGACGCTGCCGTGTGGGTCGACGAGTACGGCGCCCACCCCATAGTTCCCTCGCTGCGCCGCCGCGAAGGCTTCCCGACACGCGACCAGCCCCAGGGACTGATCGCGGTGCGGCGTGCGCTCCGCTGTCACGGAGGCCAGTCGCGCTTCCAAGTCTTGTAGCGTCATGCTTGTCCCTCCACATCTGTGCGTAGTTGATCACACGCGCACGCCTCTGGCCGTCCTCACGTGCCCTGTCCTGCCCGCAGCGGGTCTGATACCACTGCGGGACAGGGGCTCCGGCGCAGGGTGATGCAGCTTTCATACGGCGAGGTGAAGGCAACGCCTGCATGGACAATGCCTATCGACGAGCTTCAGCATACGTCTTGAGCCGTTCTAACGTCTGCTGCATTCTTTGCTGAGTACCGCGACCATGCTCGGTAATCATCGATTGCATTTCGGGAGGCCATTGGTTCTCGGTAACCACGCAGGACTCCGTCACCAGGGTACCACCCTGTCGCGCTTCAAAGCGGTAGCACCAGTCGGTAGAATCCGGAAATTCAGACTCTGCGATGGTCGTGAAGGCGAATTCTTCCCCTGGCGTAGCCACCGTAATAGTGGCAGTTCTGGTCCAGCGCATCTCCCCCCACTGGTTATAGCCCCGGAAACTCGTGCCCACCTGCGGCCCGGTCGCTCCACCCAGCCACTCGCACCGGTAGCATTCTGGACTCCACTCCCCCATGCGGGTGACATCGGCAACCAGGGCATAGACCTCTGCCGGTGGGCAAGCGATCTGGATATGGGCCTCACCCTGGTAGTATGCCGACACGACCGTCGCCTGGCGACACTGATGCCTTGTGGTTGGATTTCCCTGATGACTCTGCGTCTCTTTGCTAGCCATCTTAGTGCCTCCTTCTTCTCTGTGATGCACTGTTGCTTCTCCATGAGATCAAGCGGTGACAAGCGCATCTTCCAAATGCATGATCTGTGAGGTGTATCCTCTTGTCAAGACCGTTTTCAGTGCAGATCAGTTGGGGTCTGAGAACGAAAAACACGCCTGCTATCGTGTCATGCCAGTCTTGGTGGAAAGAGATGGGGAAAGGTCAGCCGCATTTGGTGCGCATACGCTGGCTGTTGGCTCCGGGGCCTGACTTCGTGATACGCTGAGCGCTCCGCAGACGTGGGCAGGACGTCTGGTCCCGCTTATATGCGAGAAAGCAGGCTAGCCGTTCGGCGGGGTCAGGCGCCGGAAGGCACACCAGGCACGGCTGACCGCAGAGTGCTCCAACGGTTTGAACGGTTCATGCCACAGGGTGTGGGACTGCCAATCGCCCGTGAGGGCAATATTGCGGAAGTCTTCCGGGCTCCGGCAGTCGAGCGGCATATAGTAGACCTTGGTCCAGCCATGCTCCGCGGTGGCGTCCAGGATATAGATCGTGTCCACCCGCTCCTGGAGGACCGCGTCCTCGATCAGCCGTTGCAGTGACGGCCGGTAACAGTGATGCGCCGAGTAGCTGAACACGAGGACATTCGCCGCCTCGTGCGCCAGATAGCGATCGGCCTCTTCCAGGAATTCCTCCAGGCCGGCGGTGGCGATCTCCCAGGCCTCGAGCGGGGCCCGGCCCGTGCGGTGCAGGAAGTTCTGCCGGTAGACCGCTTTCATGGCCTCGCTGGGCTCTATGCCCCGGTAGGCCACACGAGCCACCTCTTTCCCCTGGTGCTTGAGCGCCAGGAAGAGATCGACCGCAAAGGCGCCCGAACCCGCACCGATCTCGATGAAGTTGACGGGTCGCACCCCATCCCACGATCTGACGATGTCGTGTGCCGCCCGCGCTCGGCTATAGGGAAACTGGGGGAGCATCTTGTCCAGGTGGTCGTCGTACGCCGCCGAGAAAAAGTTGTCCGCGGAGCGGCTGTAGTAGGCCTGGTTCAGGGCGTTCCAGGTGGCCACGTCGATGCCGTCGCCCCAGCCCGTGGTGAGCTGGTAGCACAGCGCTTTTTCGACGTCGGTGGCCGTGATGAGCTTACTGTTGGACAGTTCGAGGTAGGAGGTGTAAAAATCGTAGTTGGCCGTCAGATGCACCTGTCCCGTGTCAGGGTCGCGCGAGACGATCTCCTCGTCGCCGACGAAGATCTTGTCGAACAGCGTCTGGACCAGAAAATAGGTGGCGTAAAAGCGCGCTTCGCTTGCCTGAATGGGCACCTGGTGCGCCTGGTAGGTGTCCTGGAGGTGGCGCACCAGTCGGGTCACGGTCTCCTGATTGTCCGGGTGGGACACGCCGCCCACTGCTTCCTTGACGCAATTATCCACAAAGAGCATTTGGGCCAGCAGGGCCGCACAACACTTGATCATCGCATAGGCATCAAACGCCTCCATATCCCTGCGAAAGTCCGCCTTGAAGGCGAGGAAGGCGTGCAGCAGGTCGCGGAAGTCTTCGGTGTCCAAGTGGCCTTCCCAGGCCCGCTGCCGATACGGACGCAATCGGCTCTCGACGCTGTCTCGCACAGCGTCGTTGAGGAAATGGGGCCACTTGTGGATCAAGTCCTTGTAGACGGCGCGTTGCCGCACCCGAGCAGCCGTGGAAGCTGCCGGGACGATTTCCTCGAAGGCAACGTATATGGGCTGCAACTGCAGGCGCTGAAAAAATGGCGTGGGCATGCTGACTCCTCCCAGAGGGAACGGTCGGAAGTAGGGGGCAGACGCCCTGCCCAGTGGATTCGCCATGACGTACTAGAGGAGACATCTCACCACAAATATACCTTACTCTTGGAACTATGCTCTTAATGACTGCCGAACACCAGGTGTCACCGCCGCTGAAAGCGGTCGGCTGCACGCCTTTGATAATGATTGAGGCCTCCCCCAGCATACTCCAGTGGTATGCTGACCTTGGGAAAAAGTCACTCACGAAAGAGGAGGAGACCTCAGGCGATTCTACACCAAACCGCCCCCATTACTGCGGCATCGCCCTGCATGCCCGCACCATGTCCGTCTGTATCCTGAACCACGACGGCGAGATCGTGCGCCATCGCAACATGAACACCAGTCCGGCGATGTTTCTCCAGGCTATTGCGCCCTATCGTGCGGATATAGGCGTCGCGGTCGAAGGTCTCTTTCCCTGGTCCTGGCTCGCCGACCTCTGGGCCCGGGAACAGTTCCCCTTTGTCCTCGGGCACGCGCTGTCTATGCAAGCTATCCACGGCGGGAAGGCCCAAAACGACAAAATCGCCGCGCAGAAAATTGCCGTGCTGCTGCGCGGCGGGATGCTCCCACAGGCGTACGTCTCTCCCGCGAAGAGGCGCGCGACTCGCGACCTCCTCCGCTCCGGATGCCTCGGATGCGCAAACGGGCAGCGCTGCTCACGCACATCCAGCATACTCACCACCAGTATACCCTCCCCGAGATCGGCAAGAAGCTGGCCTACAAGACGCACCGAGACGGGGGGGCGACGCGGTTCCCTGACCCCGCCGTGCCGCAGAACATGGCCGTAGACCTGGCCCTGATTGATTCCTATGACCAGGTGCTTAGCGCCCTGGAATTCTCCATTGTCAACACCGCGCAGCAATCCGAGGCGCCGACCTTGTACCGGCTGCCATCTGTCCCCGGGCTTGGCAAGATTCTGAGCCTGGTGCGGCTCTATGACACCATGACAGCGCCCGTTTCCCGCGTGTACAGGATTTTGGTGCGTATTGCCGTCGCGTGCAAGGCGCCAAAGCATCCGCCGGGAAGCAGTACGGCACCTCCGGCGCGAAAATTGGCCACGCCTCCCTCACGGGGGCCTTTTCCGAAGCCGCGGTGCTGTGCTTGCGCGCCAAGCCCGCGGGCCAGAAATATGTGGCCAGCTTAGAGAGCAAACATGGGAAGGACAAAGCCTTACCCCTCCTGGCCCAGAAGCTGGCTCGCGCTGTCTATTGCCTGTGGCAACGCGATACCGCGTTTGATAGGCCGCAGTTTCTGCACAGCGAGGGGCGCGGAGCGGGTGAGCCAAACGCCTCACTGGACCAGGATGGGCTGCGCCTGGAGAGCATGCTCTGGCATGCGGGTCGTCCTGCGTCGAGGAACGCGCATGAGCCTAGAGGCCTTTTCCCTGAGCCGTCCCCCTTGATTGGACGCCCGCTCCGGCTCCTGCTGATATGGCGAGGGGCGTGCACGTTCCCGTGGGCTGCCCCTCCCCCGCACCTGGCACTCACTGGCGAGCGGTCATCGCTCCGCCTGCTCTTTGCGGAGGACGGTACGAGGGGACAGAGACGTGTCTAGGCCGTAGAGGGCCACGTTGCCAGGCCGCTGCACTCGTCATCTCGACGGCGAGCGCGCCGCAATACGTGTTTGGTGGCGCCGCGTGCGGTGGACACCGGCAGAGGGACATCAAGTGAGCATACCAGACCGGCAGCTGACTGCGCCTGGGCCCCCTTCCCATTTCTGACCGTGATACCGTGGTACGCAAAATCTACGTCTTTGACCCGCAGGCGGAGACACTCCATCAGCCGCAGGCCCGCCCCGTACCGCAGACTGGTCATGAGCCAGGTGTGACCGCTCACATGCCGTAGCACCGCTTTGACCTCGGCACGGGTCAAAACCACCGGGAGACGTTTAGGCTTTTTGGCCCGGATCACGTCCTCGATCCAGCCGATGTCCTGGTGGAGGACCGCTTTGTACAAAAACACCAGAGCACTCAACGCCTGGTTTTGGGTCGAGGCCGCCATGTGATGCGTCAACGCCAGGTCGGTGAGGAATTGCTGCACTCTGCAGCCCCCACCTCCTGGGGATGCCGTTTGTCATGGAACAGGATGAACCGCCGAATCCATAGCAGATAGGCTTCTTCGGTCCGTATGCTATAGTGCCTGCCGAATCGCCTGGCGCACTTGCATCAGTAGCTTCGGCTGCTGCCGCTTTTCGATAGTGCCATGCTGCTGCAACATCAATCGCTCCTCCCAGGAAACGCGGAGAGTACACAACGCAGAATTACTGTGCATGCGTGCACTATATCAAGAGGCACAATAGCTGCACAAGTGCAAAGTATCCCAGGCATGTCCAACGTCTACAACGCTGTGTCTGTTCCTGCAACACAAGCGCTTGCAGACAGGATATTATGGGCATGGTGTGGTGATCAGGCCATCCGCTATGACCGCACCGTCTTGACGTGCTAGCGCATCCAGCATACCCTGGTACAATGCAAGAGGCTGGGAAACGCTACCAGATCACCGCAGGACAGAGAAGGAGTGAGGCATATGACCGATGTCAAAGGGCCGTTGCATGGCATCCGTGTGATCGACCTGGGCCGTCATCAGGCGGGTCCTCGGTGTGCGCAGGTACTGGCGCGCCTGGGGGCCGAAGTCATTAAGATCGAGCGCCTGGGCGGCGAGGAAACGCGCTACCATGCGCCGTGGGTGCGCAAACAGAGCGCCTACTGGGTGCAGTACAACAGCGGCAAAAAGAGCCTGAGCCTGGACCTGCGTCGGCAGGAAGGCAAGGACGTCTTGCGCCGCCTGGTGAAAATTTCCGATGTCCTGGTGCAGAACTTCCGCCCCGGCACTATCGACGACATGGGCTTTGGCTATAAGGTATTGCGGGAGCTCAATCCCGGCATCATCATGGTCAATGTCTCCGCCTACGGCCAGTTTGGTCCGTACCGGGAGCAGATCGGCTACGATCCGATCGGCCAGACCATGTCGGGTATTGCCATGGTCACGGGCGAGGAAGGCATGCCGCCAATACGCGCTGGTGTGCCCATCATTGACCGCACCACGGCGCTGCATGCTGCCATTGGCACCCTGGCCGCCCTGCACGAGCGGACGATTTCTGGCGAGGGGCAGACCCTCGACGTCTGCCTGGCCGACTCAGGCTACAGCCTGACCGAAATCCCCATCACTGCCTATCACGGGGCCGGGGTGAAGCCAAGACGTGGCGATGGCGGCGGCGCCCCGCCGAGCGGCACGTACCCCTGCAAGGATGGCTGGGTGTTGCTGGCGGCTGGCGACCAGCACCACTGGCACCGAGTGTGCAATGCCCTGAACAAACCCGAGTGGCTGGACGACCCGCGCTTTACCACGCGCCACGCACGCAGCACGCACGGGGCGGTGGTCAACCAGGCGATACGCGACCTCATGGCCACCATGACCATGCACGAGGCCATTGCCCACTTCACGCAGCACGACGTGGTGGCAGCGCCGGTCAATACCATTCCCCAGGCGGCGCAAGACCCCCATCCGTGGGAACGGCGGGCCATGGTGGAGGTTCCCGACTTCCTGGCCGGCAGTATTGCGGTGTCTGGCGACTTCTGGCACTTCGGCCGCACCCCGGCGATTGTGGGCTCCACCCCCAAGGTGGGCGAGCACAACGAGGAGGTGCTGGGCACCCTGCTCGGCTACTCTGCGGCAGAGATCGCCGATCTGTATGCCAAGGAGGTCATCGGCAACTGGGACCATTACGATGAGGTGCCCGAATAGCGCCGCACACCTGCCTCCCGGCCCATGCCGGGAGGCAGCGCTGCTGTCCGTGTACGACTATGGTGCGGCCCGATTTAGCCCTGGCGTACGTACTTGTCTATGCGCATGCGCGCTCCCAGCGCCAGGTAGATGTCGCCGTGGGCATCCACCCAGCTGCCGTGGGCCGACAGGGAGTCCCACCGCGCCACCACGTTGCCGTGCTTATCCATCAGGCTGATGCGTGGCGACAACCCGTCGACGCCGCCTTCGCTAATGTAAAAGATGCCGTCGCGGTCAATGGAAATGTCCAGGGGCCGCCGCATGTCGCTCCACATCGTCAGGAACTTCCCGTCAGCGGCAAAGACCTGGATACGGTTATTCTCGCGGTCGCAGACATAGACTGTGCCGTCCTGGTCCACCACGAGGCTGTGTGGCAAGTGGAAGTGGTTCGGGGCGGTCTTGCCCGGCTCCCCCCATGATGTGAGGAGTCGGCCATCACCCGCAAAGCGATGCACCCGGGCGTTGCGATAGCCATCGGACACGTAGAGGTCTCCGGACGGTGCCGGCACCATCTCGGTCGGATAGTTGAAGGGACCTGCCGAGCGTGGCACGAGGGTGCCGGGCTTGTCGCACCCGGTGTCTGAGTGCTCGCCGCGCTTGCCCAACACCTGCAGCGGTTTGCCGTCCAGAGTATAGGTGAGACACACGGAGTCCTCTCGGTCAGTCAGATAGACTATGTCGTTGGCAATGTAAATGCCATGTGGATTGGCGAAGGCGCCAATGCCCCAGCAGTGCAGGTAGGTGCCGTCGCGGTCAAAGACCAGCACCGGCGGCTCTTTGCGCTGAAACACGTAGACCCGGTCCTGGGAATCCGTGGCCACTGCACTCGTATTGCCAAACGTCTCTCCTGCAGGCAGCTTGGCCCAGTTCTCGATAAGCTCATAGGTGTATTTGCCCGTCCCTACAGTCGTCATAGCTCCATGCCCTCCTCAATGAATATTACGTCCGCCAGACCCTCTGAGCGACTTGCGCCACGAGCCGCAGCTTGGCTTCCTGCTCCGCGGGCGTGAGCGGATTGCCGGCCTCACCCGAAGCAAAACCACACTGCGGGCTGACGGCCAGCCGCTCCAGGGGGATATACTGCGTTGCCTCGCGAATACGCGCCTCTACAGCTCCGGCCTCCTCCAGGGTGCCCTGCTTCGTGGTCAACAGCCCCAGCACCACCGTTGTCTGCGCCCCGACGTCCCGCAGGGGACCAAAATCCCCCGCCCGCGGTGTGTCGTACTCTAGCAGTAGCCGGTCATAATTCGACAGCCGGGGAAAGACCGCACTGGCGATGCGCTCATACCCACCGTTGGCCAGCCAGCGGCCACCGGGAGCATTGCCGCGACAGATGTGGATGGCGCGAGTTACGCCACTGATGCCCGTGAACACGGTGTTATCAATCTCCGCGTCGGCGACCAGTTCCGCTGCCATGTCGTGTCCCCACCCTGCGAAAGCGGCGCGGTTCTCCAGGTCAACATGCCACTGGGCGTAGTTGGGGGCGTCCATTTGAATATAGTCACCGCCGAGCGCCATGATCTTCGCCACCACCTCGGTACGCAGATAGTCAGCCACGGCACTGAGAAAATCCTCGGGCGTGGGATAGGCCGCGCGTGAATACTCTGGATGCCAGAAGATGCGGTGCCAACTTGGCGCCGGAATGGTGAACTTGGTGCGGCGATGCGCATTGGCTTTCAGAAAAGCATATTCTTCTCCAATGATGTCCCGCACGACCTGCAGCGGCCTGGTGATGAAGGGCCGTGTCGTGGCGGTCCATACCTGGGCGCGCTGGCCGTCCGGTTCCTTCCACAGCGACCACCACCCGGGCTCGGCCGGCAGAAACTCATAGCCCGCCAGCGGCGCGTGAGCCGCCCCCTCTTCACGCAGGGGAATAGTGACCACCCACGATTGTCGCCGCAGCTCGCCGTCGCTGATGACGTCCAGCCCGGCCGACTCCTGCAGGGCAATGGCCTCGCGTACGGCGCGGTCCTCTACCGCGTGTAGCTCAGCGACGCTCACCCGTCCCTGCCGTATTCCCTGCCGCGCTTCCCGCAGATAGGCTGGACGCAGCAGGCTGCCCACCACGTCCGAGCGCGCCATAGCCATAGGCGTGTGTGCTGGCATACCACTGGCCTCCCTGGATGCATGTGTACACGTGCCACCCGGAATATGCCGGAATGCACCCGCAGCTCCGTGTACCAACGTTCTATCGCCCTGTTTAAAGTACCTGCCAGTAGCGACGGCCTCCTAGTCGGATCACCTTGCCAAACCCAGGCGCCGGGAAGTGCCCGGCGGCCACCACCATGCCTTCGCGCTCCACCCGCTCCATCAAGGCACGCCGGGTGCTCCGAGTGATCTCCGGGTCCATATCGGCGCGCGACACCCAATCCGTCTCGTGCACCTGGGCCGGGTTGTGGGCGGCATCCCCCAGGATGAGGGCGCGCTCCCCCTGTGAGGTGATCAGGATGCTCATATGCCCGGGAGTGTGGCCGGGGGTAGGGATAGCGGTCAGGTCGCGCGTCAGGGTGTGTTCGCCCTGCATGAACTCGATGAGGCCGAGACTCGGCCAGGGGCCAGACGCAGGTTGGTGCATTGGGGAAACGCTCTGGCTGCACCTGGGGCTGGTGGCAGGTTTCCCAATCCTTGGCGCTCATCCAGTAGCGGGCATTGGGGAAGGTCGGCACGTACTTGCCATCCTGGGGCAGCAGGTTCCAGCCCACGTGGTCCCGATGCAGGTGGGTCAGCACCACCATATCCACGTCTTCAGGCTGCACAGCGTTGGCTTTGAATTCCTCCATCAGGATGCCCCAGGGGACATCCGGGGTATCGGCGGGTTTTGGCCCCAGGCCAGTATCGACGAGGATGGTGCGCCCGTCTGAACGTATCAGGAAGGACCCCAGGTTGAAGCGCACATGCTGCGCCGCGGTGAGGTGCGACGCATACTGATGCCAGTCTTCGTGGGCAATGGTCGGGAAAAAATTGCACAGATCGAATTCAAGTACGCCGTCCGACAACGACATGATCTCGACATTTCCTACGCGAATCACGTGAGATGGCATGGCTCCTCCTCTCTGGTACAGATGACTTTGCATTACCGCATTTTACCTGGCAGCGAGCAGGTCTTTGACGCCGCGTAAGGCCAGATAGTAGCCAAAGATGCCAAAGCCGGCGATGACGCCGCGACTGACGCGGGCAATATCGGATACGCCGCCGCGGCGGGCCGGATTCGAAATGTGCACTTCGATGGTGGGGAAATTCACCTGGGCGATCGCCGCCCCCAACGCCGGGTGCCCGGTGGTGTAGCCGGCCGGGTTAATCAGCGCTGCGTCCACCCCGCGGTCGTGCGCCTCGTAAATTTTGTTAATGACCTCGCCTTCGATATTCGAGTGGAAAATCTCCACCTCGAGGCCCAGCTCGGCGGCATATTTGCGGATATGCTCGTCGTACTCTGGCAGGGTCATAGTGCCGAAAATATCCGTCTGGACTTTGCCGCGCATGTTCATGCCGGCACCGTGGATGATCAGGACTTTTGGCATAACGTCTTCCTCCAGCGGACACAAGTGTTCTGTTCTGGCTCTGGCAATGACAGAGGCTCTACCCTCCGCCTGTGTCTCCTACGTATGTTTGCCACTCCATTCAGGAAAGGATACCACCTCCTGCAGGTGCAGTCTGCCCCCATCTTACAGCGCACAGCAAATAACCTGAGTTCGGGATACGCGCGGAGCGTTGCCAAAAACGGCGCCCTCTCAGGGGCGTTGCATCTGCCACGCCTCCCCCTTCCCACCAGGAGGGCCATGAGCGTGCTGCAACGCATGGCTCTGTGCTGCGATAGCGCGGATTGTTGCCAGCGCTATACGCCCCGCTCTCGCCAGTGACTTTTAGTCTCTGACGCGAGGTTCTGCACGGTTGATCTCCCTCAGCCAGCGCCGAAAGGCTTGCATCGTCGCATTCCTCCCCTCGCTCTTGCTCTGCGCCAGGTATTGGGGAATCACGGTGCGCAAGGGCAGGCGAGGAAAGGTCGGGCTTTCTGACACTTCCACGTAGTCATTGCCCTGCAGCACATAGATGTGCAACTGATCGTGCACAAAGCGCCAGAGTTCAGGGACGTGCAAGGCGGCGTATATAGCGACATGGGTGCGTGAGGTCAGATCAATTTCGAGCGCTAAATCCGGCGGCGGATCGAGCCCCAGATCGATCCGCTTTTTGCCACGTATGGCCGCTTCATGCTGAATGTAGAAACATTGATCAGGCTCTATGCCGTGAGCTGTAGGCTTCTTAAACGTCGTCGAACCGAGACACCAGAATTCCATGTCCAGTTCTTCTAACAGCACTTTGACGAGGTCACTGATGATTTCTTTGTTCCCTTCATGCTCTGGCAGCGGTGTCATGATCTCCAAGACTCCATCGGCATACGCCAGCCGAGACCCCCGGTGCTCTCCCAATTCCTCGACAATGGTCTCGAACTCTTCCCATGTCACATCCCGTAACAGGAGCTTTTGCCCTGGTGGCACCTCGAGACGTCGTAATTCTAAGAGCATCTTTCCCCCCAACTTTGCTTCCCTATAGCGGATATGGGCATAAGTATAGCGGACTGTGGGTACCCCTGCTTCCATAGCCACACCTAAGGCCCGGCGGCGAAGATGGTGTGCTCGAAGCGCATCTCGACACCCGGCGTCTGATGCCATTCCGGACGGACCTGCATGCACCAGCCGCGGCACGCCTGCCGTCAGGTAGCGGGTGAGCTCGGTCATGCTGATGACGCCGTTCCGGTCGGTGTCGGCCTCGCGGCCCAGCGCTTCCAGGAAGACCTCGGTAAACGCCCCGTTCTTCCACGTCGCGTGCTCGAGCGAGTTCTCTGTGCCGCTCGACGAGGTCAGCACCGTGACGTTGGTGGTCGCCAGGGCGGCGCGCAGCAGCCGCGCATCGACCGTGATGTTGGCGCCATCCGCCGTGGCGGCCCCCGAGCGACAGGCGTCGAGCAGCACCAGCACCCGGCCGCGCTCGGCCAGACGCAGCAGCTCCGCCCGCAGAGCGCCGATCTCGATGGCGCTCGCTTTGATGGCGGCGCCGTCGCGCGCGTCGACCTCATAGGGCAGGAGATAGAGCGCGCCGTCGACCAGCGCGCCATGGCCGGAGAAGTGCACCACCGCGACGTCCTCCGGCTGCATGCCCTTATACAGGGTGTCGAGGGCGCGGAAGATGCCCGCTCTGGTCGCCTCGCCGTTGCGCAGCACCTGCGGGTTCACCTTGGCGTAGAGACTGCCTTGCGTGTTGAGCAGCGCGGAGGCGACGTCATGGGCATCGTCGTCGGCAAACTCCAGGCGCAGGTGCTTGGCGTGCGCGTCGTTGTAGTCGCCGACGCCGATCGCCAGCACGTGCAGCTGGGTGCCCGGCGGGATGGCGCTGTTGGTGCGCCGCTGGACCGCGCGGCGAATCTTGGCCAGCTCGGCGAGGCCGAGGGCGGTCACGACGTCCAGCTCTTGCAGCACCAGCGGCAGCACGTCGGGGCGAAACTGCTCGGGGATATCCGAGACCGGGATCGCCTCGCCCGCCGCGTCACAGCCGCGATTGACGTGCCAGCGCAGCACGCCGTGGGCGCCCGGCGTCGCCGCGTAGACGCCTTCGGGCGTCCAGCTCACCCAGTTGCTTGCGGTCGGCGAGCGGGAAGAAGGCCAGCAGCTCCTTGCCCGTCGTCCATGCGGTGCCAGCGGATCGTGCCGTCGCCATAGGCCGCGACCACGAGCCGGCCATCGCCGCTGATGTTGACCGCCCAGGCTGCGCCGGGCACGGCCTGCCGCCAGAGCGCCTCGCCTTTGGCGTCGAAGGCGCGGAGGGACCACTCCGTGCCGAGGATGAAGCGCTGGCCGTCGGGATGGATGGCGAGACTGCGCGATATTTCGTATGGATGCAGCCGGAGCGGCTGGCCGGCCAGCGTGGGGGTGGTAGTGTCTTTCCATCCGCTGATCGGCACGCCGTCCTGCGTCGGCGGCGCGGTGCGCCCGTCGTGCGCCGGGTCGACCGTGAGCGTACGCTGCGCCAGGTCGAACCGCGCTGGCGCCTTGCCCCATATCTCGTAGCCGAAGTCAACCGTCTGCCCGTCGAACGACACGGCGAGCACGTTATCCTGGCCACGAAAGTCGGCCTGCGGCGGCCGGTGCACCCACCGCGCGCCGCCCGTGGGGTCGAGGACCGCGAGGTAGGGATCGTGCGCCGCGACCAGCAGCGCGCCGTCCGCCAGCGGCGCGAGGGTCATGATGGTGTTGGTGCTGGCCGGCAGCTCGCGCCGGGCGCCGGCGCCGGCGGCGGCCCACGCCACGACCGGGCTGATCCCAGCGCGATCGATAGCGTCCGCCCGCGAACAGGGTCGCGCCGTCCGCCGACCAGGCGACCTTCGAAAGATTGCCGTTGTCGATGCCGCTGGTATCCGGCGCGGGCAGCGGCGCGAGCGTGTGCCCGTCGAGGAGGTCCACCGTGGGCGTGTCGCCGTAGCCGATGGCCAGCGTCGACCCGCCGGGGCTGAAGGCGATGCCGAAAGGCCGCTGTCCGCCGGTCGTCTGCACCGTCGCGACCAGATCGAAGCTGCGGTCGTAGAGCCGGACCTGGCCGTCGCGGCTGGTCGTCGCCAGCCGGCCGTCGGTCGCAAAGGCGGCGCCGTAGCTGTCGGTCGCCATACTCCGTGTCGCGGGCCACCTCGGCCCAGCGCGCCTCACGGTCGTAGACACGTAGGCCGTTGGCGCCCCGAGCGTCGCGGCCAGGTAGCGCCCGTCCGGCGAGAAGGTGAGGTGAATGACGACGTTCGGCAGGCCGTCGATGCGCCCGGTCATGTCGCCTGTGGCGCGGTCGAAGAGGTAAATGTGCTGTGGTCGTGCCGGGGCCGTCCATCCACCGGCGGCGATGAGCTCACCGTCCGGGCTGATCGCGACGGCGTAGACCTTGCCGACATTCCCCGGCCCGGCCGGCAGGCGGATGGTGCGCTCCAGCCGCCCGTCTGTGAGCGACCAGACCCGCACCGTCTTGTCATCGGACCCGGTGACCGCGTAGCGGCCCGCGGCGTCGACATCGGCGCGCCAGATGGGGGCCGTGTGCATCCCCGGACTCGAGGACGAGCACCGGGCGGTCGTAGAGGCCCGTCGGCGCCTCCGCCGCGAGCGCTGGCGCCGCCCACACCACGGCCAGCACGGCCAACAGGCTCAGGGCGTGATTGCATCGAAGGCGGGCCATGTCGTCGCCTCCAGCTGGGTCTGGATGGTCATCCGGGTGAGTTGATCCGCCTGGCGATGGTCGAGGTAGATCTCTTTGACCGCCTCGATCAGCGGGCCGAGCGCACCCGACACCAGATCGACGATAATGTTCTTCTCGCCGCTTGTGTCCGGCAGGAGCGGCGCGACCGCCGCGCACAAGGCCTCGCGCCCGTTGACGCCGCGCTGCAGCCGGGCTTCGAGATCGGGCAGGCTGGCGGGTTCCTGCCGCTTGGCGAGCGCCACCACGAGCCCCGCGATCACCGCGTCGATCTCGGCCTTGGCCTCGCCGTAGGCCAATGCGCCCCGCCTCCTAGCCGCCTCGTCACCGTACTGTTGCAGCGCCCGCGTGCAGGTCACGGCGCGGGTGCGCTCGTGGGCGAGCCGCGCCACCGCCTCCTGCCAGCCGATGGGTGCGGCCTGGACGAGGCCGGGACTGATCAAAAGCGCCAATATCCACAAACCGTGACCACGGATTCTCATCGCAAACCCCTTTCCATCAGCGCCTTGTTCTCCTCTCACGACCGAGAATACAACTGTTCCGCGCGCTCTGCAAATTCACACCGGTGCGTCGGGAAGGGAGCCTCAAGGCTATGGCATATTCTTCGGCAACCCGCATGCGGGATGGTGGTTGACAGTCTCGAATCTATCTGCGCGATAGCCCCGTCTAGGCCGACTTTGGCGGTGTGAGTCAGTTCCCAGGCTGAAAACCCGTAGATGTTACCGCAGCGCCTGTAAAACCTCATCCAGGCCGCAGACAGTGGCCACGGTTGGCAGAATCTGCTGCATCGAGAAGTTGTGGTTCTCCTCAGTGTTGCTGGCGCAGCCCTCACGCACCACAATGACCCGATGGCCTATGTCGGAGGCATGCCGGGCCGTGGTTTCGACCACATAGTTGGTCCACAGCCCCATAAGTATCAGGGTGTTGGCATCCAGGCTGTGGAGTAGCTGCTGCAGGTTGGTGGTGAGAAAGGGGTTGACGCACGTTTTATTCAAGACCGGCTCGTGTGGCAGCGGTTTGACCTCGGCATGCACCTCGGCGCCCGGCGTGCCCGCACGCAACATGGCGTTTTGCTTGACCATCTGAAACAGCGGATGGGCCCCCGGGGCATCGCCATAGTCGTCACGGAACGACACCGTGATGTAGACAATTGGCACCTGCTTCTGGCGCCCAGCCTCCAGTGCCCGCCGGATATTGGCGAGGACTTGGAGGCCGGTGGGTGTGGCGTTGACAATATCGTTCTGCAGATCCATAGCCAGAATAGCGGTGCGCTTGGGGTCGATACTCAGAGCCATCGTAGTCTTTCCCTCTCTTGTTGTTGGTTTCTATGTCATACCAGGTTGCCGTGAGACATATCCCTGTAGGCTTTCAGCGGTGCGCGGTGTTCATTCACGCCCTGGCCAGAGCGCGACGAAAGCGCTCACGGTACTCGAGGCTGTAGAGACGGCGGAAGTCTTCTGGATACTCCTCGCCGGGCTCGACGTGCAGATCGACGAAGAGCGGGCCGTCTTCCTGTAGGATACGAGGCACGGCGCCGGCCCACTCCTCCAGGTTGTCAAACGTATACGTTTTTACATACCCTGCCTCACGCGCCAGGCCCGTGAAGCTGACCTTGTCTTGTCCGGGAATGCGCACGGCGCCGTTGGTTTCGTAGGTGCCGTTCTGACACAGGCAGTGGATAAGGTTCTTGGGAGCGGCATGGGCGATGGTGACGAGCGTCCCCAGATTCATCAGCAGGCTGCCGTCGCCATCCAGCACTATCACGCGCCTGTCAGGCCGTCCCAGGGCCAGGCCCAGGGCATGCGAGGAACCCTGGCCCATGGCACCGGTAAAGGTGTAGTTCAGCTCACTGGGACTGATGTGGAGCCATTCCTGCGCCGCTTTGTAGACGGCCACGACAATTTCATCCGTACGGTGACGGGCTAAAACCTGCAAACATGCGTCGCGCTTCATCATAGCTATAGTGGCTCCTTGCCAATCAGCATGACTACCGGTAATTCTTGTGCGTATGCGGCCTCGATGGCCGGGACGATTTTCTCCACGTCGTCAGGCGCTTCGAGCAAGTGGTGCACAATCTGCATGGCGTCTAAGACCGGTTCCACCACTCGCACCCCGTAGTGCCTGGACTGGGTGGGTGGCACGCCCGGCTCCTTATTCAACAGGCCGACCATCATACACACCGGGTTGCGCCCTTCCATAGCCACGCCACGCAGCGCATTGATGGAATCCAGCAGGCCGGTATACTGCATGAGCAGCAGGGCACGCTGCCCGGCGGCATAGAGGCCGCTGCAGATCGACACGCCTTCGTCCTCTTTGCAGATCTGCACGACGCGTAGTTCCGGGTCTGCGAGCATGGGTTTTAACAGGTGTTCGCTGGTGGTGCGGTCGGGCAGGGCGACGATCCAGCGAATGCCGGCGCTCTTGATGGCCGTAATCAGGTCGGCCGCCCGTAAGTGGTCTGTGTGTTCCGTCATCTTTCACCTCCTCCCCATCGCCGCGATTCCAGGGCGGTTACAGGCCCAGTAGCCGCTCCAGGTTCTTCCCCAGGATGTTTTCCTTCTCCTCCTGGGTCAGGCTCTGCAGGCCCAGCACCCAGGCACACAGGCCAATCGATGCGCATGTCCGCCGGCCAGTCGGTGCCCAGGACCACGCGGTCGGCGCCGACGGTGTCGATGCAACATGCGCAGGGCCGGCTTCGCTATGGGTTAGGCAGTCGTAGTAGAACTTGCGCAGATAGGCGCTGGGCGGCTTGTTGATATGGACCCGCGCCTCGGAGCGCACCTGCCAGCCACGGTCCATACGGCCGATGCCGAAACAGGTATAGCCGCCACCATGCGCCAGGCAGACCTTCAGGTCGGGACAGGCTCCATGACGCCACCGAAGACGAAGGAGGCAAAGGTCACGGCCCGGTCGACCAGGTTGCCGATGGTGTTGGGCAGGTGATAGCGGTTGGATGCGCTGCGTGACCAGCGTGGGTCGCGCCTGGTGGATGAAAATCAGCGCCCCCATCTGTTCTGCCGCTTTCCAGAAGGGTAGAAATTCCGGCTCGTCAAAGGTGCGGCCATTGACATGGTCATTGATCATGGCCCCTTTGAGGCCCAGCTGCACCACGGCCACGTTCCAGCTCGGCAATGGCCGCCGGGATGTCTTGCATCGGCAGCGTGGCCAGTCCGGCGAAGCGGTCGGGGTAGTCGACTGTCATCTGGTGCACTTCGTTATTGCAGGCCTGCGGCAATGGCGGTGGTGGTGGCGACGTCTTGATCGTACTTGTAGAAGGCGACATTGGTGGAGACGACCTGAACATCGATCCCCAGGGACTTCATATCGGCCAGACGCTGCTTCCGGCGTCCAGGCGTTCATGGGGTTAAACAGCTCGCCCTCGGCACTGGTCATGCCGTGCCATGTCCTGGCCGGCCAGTACCGCCTGTTGGAAACACTGCGGGGTGAGATGGGCATGAATATCGATGGCTCGCATAGGCCTCCTTGTCACTGGCGCTGTGGTCACTGGTTCGTGGCTAGTGCTGGCGCATAGATCACCTGCGCCAGACTGGCGTGGCCACCAGCCGTACGCAGTACTTAGACGCCGAGCAGCTTCTCTAAGTTCTTGTAGAGGATGGCCTCTTTTTCTTCCTGGGTCAGGCTTTGCAGGCTTAATATCCAGGAGACCGGCCAGTCGATGGCCATGTCCGCCGGCCAGTCGGTGCCGAAGATCACCTTGTCGACGCCGACGCTATCGATCAGACATGCGCAGGGCCGCTTCGCTATGGGTCAGGCAATCGTAGTAGAACTTGTCGAGGTAGGCACTGGGCGGCTTGTTGATATGGACGCGGGCCTCGGAGCGTACCTGCCAGCCGCGGTCCATGCGGCCGATGCCAAAGCAGGTATAGCCACCGCCGTGCGCCAGGCAGATTTTCAGGTCGGGACAGGCATCCATGACGCCGCCAAAGACAAAGGAGGCGAAGGTGACGGCGCGGTCGACCAGATTGCCAATGGTGTTGGGCAGGTGGTAGCGGTTCGAGCGCTGTCTGACCAGGGTTTCACCACCCTGCTGGTGGATAAACATCAGCGCCCCCATCTGCTCTGCGGCCTTCCACAGGGGCAGAAATTCCGGCTCATCAAAGGTGCGCCCGTTGACTTTGTCATCGATCATCGCCCCCACCAGGCCGAGCTGGTTGACGGCTCGATCCAGCTCGGCGATGGCCGCCTGTCACGTCCTGCATCGGAATCTGCGCGAAGCCCTTGAAACGCTCTGGATAGTCCATGGTCATCTGATGCACTTCGTCATTGCACTCCCGGTGCATGGCGGCGACGGTCTGGGCATCTCTATCGTAGTAGTAGAAGCCTGCCCCGGTGGAGACGACATGCACATCCACCCCGAGGGAGTTCATGTCGGCGAGGCGCTGCTCTGGGGTCCAGACCGCCCGCGGCGCAATGCGCACGCTGCCAGGTTTGATGCCGTGCCACTCCCGCCCGGCCTCCATAGCACGTATGAAGCACTGCGGTGTCAAATGAGCATGAATGTCGATACTGCGCATGATTGCCTCCCAATATATCTCAGACCTGGATGAAGGGAGCCTATGCTAGCAGGCCCACGACTCCGCGTCCAGTATCTCCCGCCACGCCAGGGCCAGGCAGTGCTCGGTCCTGTCTCGCCCCGTATGGCTTGACCTGCATACCGTTGGGTGTCATGATGCCTCCATGTTGTGGCGCAAAGCGGTTGGTGTCCCCGGTGCGGGCCATGCTGGAGAGTCGGTGATGGACTTTTTTGCCGTCCTTGCCCAGGTGCTGGAGCTGCTCCAACGCCAGGGGCGCGTGTCGTATCGCGCCCTCAAAATGCAGTTCAGCCTGGACGATGAGCAGCTTGAGGCCCTCAAGGACGAACTCATCGAGGCGCAACGGCTGGCCGTTGATGAGCGCGGCAGAGTGCTGGTATGGGTTGGTGATACAGAGGCCCAGCCAGAGCCCACGGCCCAGAGTGTCCCTGTCTCCCCTCCCCTGCCCTCCCCTGACGCCGAACGCCGCCAGCTGACGGTGCTGTTCTGCGATCTGGTCGATTCGACGAGCCTCGCGCAGCAGCTCGATCCAGAAGACTACCGGGCCGTGGTGCGCGCCTACCAGGAGGCCGCGGTGGCGGCGATGCAGCCCTTTGACGGCTACGTGGCGCAGTACCTGGGCGATGGCCTGCTGGTCTACTTTGGCTATCCGCAGGCGCACGAAGATGCTGCTCAGCGGGCAGTGCGCGCCGGGCTGGCCATTGTGGAGGCCATGGCAGCCGCTGAATACCCGCCTGGAGCCACAGTATGGGGTACGCGTGGCAGTCCGTCTGGGCCTGCACACCGGGGTCGTGGTCGTTGGCAGCGTCGGCAGTGGCGGCGCGCCAGGAGCAGCTCGCCATGGGCGATACCCCCAATATTGCGGCGCGTCTCCAGGGCCTGGCAGCCCCCAACACGGTGGTGCTGAGTGCCGCGACGGCGCGCTCTGCTCCACGGCGCATTCGCCCTGGAGGATGTCGGGGTGCAGCAGCTCAAAGGCGTGGCCGAGCCCATGGCCGTCTGCCGCGTCCTCGGCCCTGCAGAGCCCGCCGATGACGAGGCGGAGCCTGCACCGGCCAGGCCGCCCTTCCTGGTGGGACGCGAGGAGGAAATCGGGCTCCTGCTGCGACGCTGGGAGCAGAGTAAGGAGGGACTGGGGCAGGTGGTGCTCGTCAGTGGGGAAGCCGGTATTGGCAAAACCGCCCTGGTCGAGGTGCTGCGCACGCACGTGGCGCGGGAAGGCTACACCCGCGTTGGGTTCCGCTGCTTCGCCGTATCACACCCACAGCGCCCTGTATCCGGTGATCGAGCACCTGCGGCGCGTGGTGCGTCTGGAGCCGCCATGACTCGCCCGAGACCACGCTCGACAAGCTAGAACGGGCGCTGCAGGGGTCTCGCCTGCCCCAGGCAGAGGTCGTCCCACTGTTGGCTGCCCTGCTCGCGGTGCCGCTGCCAGAGGGGCGCTATGCGGCCCTGACCCTGACGCCCCAGCAGCAGCGGCAGCAGACGCTGGACGCCCTGGTGGCCTGGCTGGTCGCAGAAGCGGAGCGCCAGCCCGGTGCTGGCGGTATATGAAGATGTGCACTGGGCCGATCCCTCCACGCTGGAGCTGCTGGGCATGCTGGTGGAGCAGGCTCCCACGGCCTCGATGCTGCACGTGCTCACCTTCCGCCCGGACTTTGTGCCGCCCTGGCCGCCGCGCTCGCATATGACGCCGCTCACCCTCAACCGCCTGGACCGCCCGCAGGTCGAGGCGCTGCATCCGGCACCTGGCGGGGGGCAAGGCACTGCCAGCGGAGGTGGTGCAGCATATTCGTCACCAGGACCGATGGTGTGCCACTGTTTGTCGAGGAGCTGACCAAGATGCTCCTGGAATCCGGCCTCCTGCGGGAGGAAGAGACCCATTATGTCCTCACGGGACCGCTGGCGAGCGTGCCGATTCCCACCACGCTGCACGATGCCTTGATGGCCCGCCTGGACCGCCTGGCGGCGGCGAAAGCCGTGGCCCAACTGGGAGCGGTGCTGGGCCGGGAGTTTGCGTATGCCGTTGCTCCAGGCCCTGGCGCCCCTGGACGAGGCCACCCTCCAGGCGCGGCTCGGACAGTTGGTGGCGGCCGAGCTGCTCTATCAACGGGGCCGACCGCCGCGCGCCACCTACCTGTTCAAGCATGCCTTGATCCAGGACGCGGCCTATGCAGTCGTTGCTCAAGAGCACCCGCCAGCAGGTGCACCAGCAGGTGGCCCAGGTGTTGGAGGCGCAGTTTCCCGAGACGGTCGAGACGCAGCCCGAGCTGCGTGGCACATCACTATACGGAGGCAGGGCTCACGGAGCAGGCTATACCCTACTGGCAGCGGGCCGGGCAGCAGGCCCTGCAGCGCTCGGCCAACCTGGAAGCGATCCAGCACCTCACCACGGGCCTGGAGCTGCTGGCCACACTCCCCGAGACCCCGGCGCGGGCCCAGCAGGAACTCGACCTGCTGACCGCCCTGGGACCGGCATTGATGGCCACCAAGGGCTCTGCAGCCCCGGAGGTGGAGCAGACCTATGCCCGGGCACGGGCCTTGTGTGCGCAGGTTGGCGAGACGCCCCAGCTCTTCCCGACACTGCGGGGCTTATGCCGGTTCTACCACAACCGTGGGGCATTGCCGACGGCGCGGGAGCTAGGGGAACAGCTCTACCGGCTGGCGCAGCGCGCCGCGGCACCAACGCCCTGTCTGGAGGCCCATGAAGCGCTCGGGGATACCTTGTTCTTTCTGGGCGAATACGCCCCTGCCTGGACGCATCTCGAGCAGGGGATCGCCCTCACCGACCTGGCGGCACAGCAGACCCTGGCGCTCCGCCATGACGTGGCGCCTGGGGTACGGTGCCTTGCCGTGGCGGCCCTGACGCGGTGGTGCCTGGGCTATCCCGACGCAAGCCGTACGGCGCAGTCAGGAGGCGCTGGCCATGGCCCAGGAGCTGACCCATCCCCAGAGCTCTGGCGTTCGCCCAGCACTGGGCGGCCTATCTGCATCACCGTCGCCGCGAGGCGCCGGCGGTGCAGGTGCAGGCCGAGACCCTCCTGACGCTGGCGACCGCCCAGGGGTTTCCGCTCTATCTGGGGTTTGGGACATGCTGGCGAGGCTGGGCGCTGGCCTTACAGGGCCAGGGCGAGGCGGGCATGGCGCAGATGCACCAGGGCTTGGCGGCCCTCCTGGCCATAGGGCAGGCGCTGTCGCGGCCATTCTATCTGGTCCTGCTGGCCGAAGCCGCGGGGCATGTAGGCCAGGTTGAGGAGGGGCTATGTCTGTTGACCGAGGCCCTGCGTAGCATGCGAGGCCAGCGGGCGGGGCGACATGCTGGCGGAGGCGTATCGGTTCCAGGGCGAATTGCTGCTGCGCCAGGCTACCCCAGATGCAGCCCAGGCTGAAGCCTGCTTTCCAGCAGGCCCTGACCATTGCCCGCCGCCAGCAGGCCAAATCCTGGGAGCTGCGCGCCGCCATGAGCCTGAGCCGCCTGTGGCAGCAGCAGGGCAAGCGCGCCGAGGCTTATGAGTTGCTGGCACCGATCTACGACTGGTTCACCGAGGGCTTTGACACCGCCGACCTGCAGGAGGCCAGGGCGCTGCTCGACCTGTTAGCGTAGGAAGCAAAAAGGGATATCCCATGTCTACACCGACTGATCTGTATAACCAGGACTTTTATACCTGGGCTATGACCACGGCCGAGTAGATGCACCAAGTACCCAGGCTTATCGTGATAACCGTGACTACCTGCCACCCTACAAGCGTGTGCTGGATGTGTACACCTGGCGCTGGTTTGGCAACATACCCAGCAAAAATAAGCCGGGGGCAACCCTTGATCCCACAGACATTGGAATTGGTGTAGCCTATAATAAGCGCAAGAGCGTCAGGCGAGGAGAACCGCGATGACCATGGCAGAGATTCTACGCCAGGCAAAGACACTGAGCATGCAAGAGCGCAAAGAACTGGTTAAGTTGCTGATCGATTCACTGGATGTTCCTGATGCAGCCCCCCGTCAGCAGCGGCGTTTATCTGAACTACGTGGGCTGGGGAAAGAAATTTGGCAAGGTATCGACGCACAGGAATACGTCAACCGGCTTCGCAACGAATGGGATGAACGTCCGTGAACATTCGCGATGCGCTCAGGGGAGTACAACGTCTATACACTGAAACTGCCCCGCTGATTTATTATGTCGAAGAGCACCCGACGTATGTGGCGAAGATGGATGCCATTATTGCAGCGATCGAGCAGCGGCCTATTGAGGCGGTGAGCTCGGTGATTACTTTGACGGAAGTTCTGACGCAGCCTTTCAAGCTGGGCAATACCAGACTGGAACAAGAATACCGTGACATTCTGCTGTACAGTAGGGAATTTCGCCTGCTGCCAATCACCTCTCGCATTGCACAGTCGGCCGCTGATTTGCGCGCTCGCTACAACCTGCGCACGCCGGATGCGCTTCACGTTGCGGCTGGCATAGATGCAAGGTGTGATACGTTTCTGACAAACGATACGGGAATGAAGCGTGTTACAGAAATTGCTGTACTGGTGTTGGATGAGTTGGAACTAGACTCCTCAGAAGCGTAGTACGAATACCATTTGCAGACCTATCGGAGTTATGCCGTTGTGATGCGCATACGCTATAACCTGTGCTTTAATAGTGTTGATTGACCATAACCAACAAGGAGACCTCCATGCGCAGTATCGACATTCACGCCCATCTCACCCCCCAGTGCTTCTGGCGGGCCACGGAGGGCAGCGGTGACTGGCATACCCTGCGGCGTGAGCAAGACGCCCGTGGCCGACAGTATGCCGTGGTGGGCGGCAGACGCCAGCAACTACCGCCGCGGGCGCGCTGGACGCCCGAGGAACGGCTCGCCGACATGGACTCCCTGGGGGTGGACATGCATGTGCTGTCCCCTTACTCCGGGTTTTATAACTACCAGCTCGACACCGCGGTGGCCGTGGCGACCTCCAGAGCGTCCAATGACGAGATCAGCCAGATGGCCAAGAGCTGGCCCGAGCGCTTTGCCGGTCTGGCCACCCTGCCCATGCAAGACGTCAAGGCGGCCATTGCCGAACTGGAGCGTGTCATGGTGCAGCTCCGCTTCAAGGGCGCCATGATCGACGACAAAGTCAACGGCCGCACCCTGGACGAGCCCGAGTTTTTACCGTTCTGGAAGGCCGCGGAGCAGTTGGGGGCCATGATCCTGTTCCACCAGGGCGGCGAGACCATCGTCAACTCCCGCATAAACCGCTACCACCTGCCGAATACCATCGGCAACCTGGCGGACCGCACCGTGACCTTTGCCTCGCTGGTGATGGGTGGGGTGATGGACGCCTGCCCCGATCTCAAGATCTGTCTGTCACACGGCGGTGGCTACACCTGCTACGGCATCGGCCGCATGGACCGCGGCTGGCAGGCACGGCCCGAGGCCCGCGCCAATATCACACAACCTCCCAGCGCCTATTTGCGGCGCTTCTACTACGACTGCATCGTCTACACCGAGGCGGCGTTGCGCTATCTCATCGATACCGTGGGTGTCGACCGCGTGGTCTTTGGCACCGACTGGCCCTACGACATGGAGTTCGACTGGCCAGTATCGTGGATCCTGAGCCTCGAGAGCCTGACGCAAGACGAAAAAGACGCCATCCTGTGGAAGAATTTAGAACGCTTACTCGGTCTGTAAGCAGGCCAGAGCGCCTCAGAAGGAGGAGGTTTTATGCGGAGCATCGACATTCATGCGCATCTGATGCCGCAGTGCCTGTGGCAGACGGTGACGCGCTGGCAAGGCCTGGTACGGCATGCGCTACGAGTCAGGGGAAGGCGCCGGCGTGCTGGTGAGTCAAGGCAAACGCAGCGCCGTGCCCTCGCCCAAGCTGCGCTTCACCCCGGAGGAGCGTATCAAGGACATGGACGCGCAGGGGACGGACGTGCAGGTGATCTCCATTCATACGCCGCTCTTTGGCTACCATCTGGACCCGGCGCAGGGGCGGCAACTGGCACGCGACGTCAACGACGAGATTGCCGCCATGACCCGCCAGTGGCCGCAGCGCTTTGCTGGCCTGGCCACCCTGCCGGTGCAGGACGTCAGCGCCGCCATCGAGGAGTTAGAGCGCGCCGTACGCGTCCTCGGCCTCAAGGGTGCCGAGCTCGACACGGTGATGCACGGCCACAACTGGGACGAGCCGCAGTTCTTGCCGCTGTTCAAGGCCGCCGAGGCCATGGGTGCAGTGCTGTTCTTTCACCCCCAGCCGCAGGACAATCTGGCCGTGCCGCGCCTGAACCGTTACGGCATCCCCAATAGTATCGGCGTCATCGTGGAAGACACGCTGATCGTCGCCACCCTCATCTTCGGCGGCATTCTCGACGCCTGTCCGGATCTCAAGGTGTGCATCGCCCATGGCGGCGGACCGGCCTGCTTTGGCATGGGGCGCCTGGACCGTGGCTGGCAGGTGCGCTCCGAGGCGCGCCAGCACATTCTCAAACCTCCCAGCACGTACCAGCGTCGCCTGTACTACGACTGCCTGACCGACAGCGAAGCCGGGCTGCGCTTTTTGATTGACCAGGTTGGGGCGGACCGTGTTGTCCTGGGCAGCGATTGGCCCTTTGTGCGCTGGGAGCCCTCGCCCGTGGGCTGGGTGCAGGGACTCCAGAGCCTCAGCCGCGAGGAAAAAGACAAAATTCTCTGGCAGAATCTGGAGCAGCTGTTGGGCCTGTAGCCGTGCAAGTGCGTCATAGCTCGATCAGACCACAGGCTCAATCAGACCGCACGAGAGATGTACACTCGTCACAAGCACGGCAAGCCGCTGGCACTCCCCGCCAAACTGGCGGGGCCGTGAGCGGTACGCAGTACTAGGATGCACCGTCCTGACGCCGCCCGTAGTTGACGGCGCACAGGTGGGCATAGACGCCCTGGCGTGCCAGCAGTGCCTCGTGCGGACCCCTTTCGACCACCCGGCCGTGGTCCAGCACCACGATGGTATCGGCGTTGCGAATGGTGGAGAGACGGTGGGCAATGACGATAGAGGTACGCCCCTCCAGGATGCGCTTGAGCGCCTGCTGAATGAGGATCTCTGTGTGGGTGTCGATGTTGGCGGTGGCCTCGTCGAGAATCAGGATACGCGGATTGCCGACAATGGCGCGGGCGAAGCTGAGCAGCTGACGCTGCCCCACGCTCAGGTTCACGCCGCGCTCGGCCAGCGGCGTATCATACCCCTGCGCCAGGGCCATGATGAAGTCATGCGCTCCCACGGCTGTGGCAGCGGCGACCACGTCCGCATCGCTGGCATCGGTGTGGGCGTAGCGAATGTTTTCCTTGACGGTGCCCGAGAACAGGTAGGGTTCCTGCAGCACCATACTCATTTGCCGCACCAGTGAATGGCGTTGCACGTCCCGGATGTCGATACCGTCGATGGTGATGGTGCCCTGCGTGACATCGGCAAAGCGGTGCAGGAGGGTGACCAGCGTGCTCTTGCCGGCACCGGTAGAGCCCACCAGCGCTACCTGCTCGCCGGGGCGGATGTGCAGGGTGATGTCTGTGAGCACCTCGATGCCTGGGACGTAGTGGAACGACACGTGGTCAAAGCGAATCTCACCCTTGATCGGCGGCATCTCGGGGGCTCCGGGCGCGTCCTGGACTTCGGGCTGCACATCGAGCAGCTCGAAGATGCGTACCCCGGCGGCCATGGCGCGCTGCAACTGGCTGTACTGCATGGTCAGCTGGCGCACTGGATCAAAAAAGCGCTGCACCCACAGGGCAAAGGCGATCAGCACCCCCCACTCCACCTGACCACGTTGCAGCAATAGACCGCCGACCAGAATAACGCCAAACCCCGTGCCGATGCCGGTTAAGAACTCAACGAGCGGCTGCAGAGACCCGGAAAAACGGCTCGCCTCGAGGTTGGCATCGAGGAGTTCCTGATTCAGTGTGTTGAAGTGCGCCAGATTGGCGCGCTGCCGGTTCAGACTTTGCACCACCCGGACGCCGGTGATGTTCTGGTTGTATTCCCCATTGACCATGGCAATAGCGCGCCGGATGCGCATGAAGGAATGCCGGGCGAAACGCTGCCAGTAGCCCAGGATGAAAAAGAGCGGTGGGATGATGCTCAAGCTCACCAGGGCCAGCTGCCAGTCCGTCAGCAGCATGGCGATGATAATCCCTCCCAGGCTGAGGAAGTCGGCCAGGGTCGTGACGAGCAGCTCAAAGGTCTCTTGCAACTGCATGACATCGCTCTGACTGCGCGACATGATGCGTCCGACCGAGGTGCGGTGAAAGAAGGCCGGGGACAGGCGTTGCAGATGATGAAACAGCGCGGTGCGCACGCTATACAGCAGACTCTGTCCCACTCTGGCCATGGAAACGAGCTGCAGGTAATTGGCCGCAAAGTGCAGCCCGGCGACACCAAGGAAGGCAAGGCCAACAACGTGCAGGCGCCACCTCTCGCCACTGTTGATGCCCCAGTTCATGCCAAACATGATCACCAGCGGCAGGCCGACGTTGGCCGCCGTATATACCAGCATGGCAGCGATGCTGATCAGCGCGTCCCTTTTATATGGCACCAGATAGCGTGAGCAAGCGCCTGACAACTCTATTGTCATAGACCTTGCCCACCACTGTCTCATCGGTCAAATTGTTCGTCGTGGGCGCATACATGCTCCCCGCATTGGTACCGCGCCAGCCGCTCAGTATGTCACCGCCACCGCCTGCCATCTCCTACGCTCCTCCATGGTGCCGCGCTAGCCGCTCAGTAGACCGCCACTTTCTCGGGTCTGAGGGTTGTGATGCGTCCCATCCGTCTGCGGTCACGGGTCACTGACTACAGAGGACTGTAACGTAGACACTGTATGCGATCAAGTGCTTCCCGGGATACCCAGGGTCATTCAGCGAGGCTGCCAATATGCTTGCCACTGGTAGGGACGCCTCGCCGAGGCGTCCGGACGTCTGTTGGCGGCGCGTTCGGCGAACGCGCCCTCCCCTGGTGACGCCCTGGTAAAAACCCCCTCTTGCAAGGCGATGGGAGGAGGGAACCCCAAGCAGTCCGAGAACTGCATGGCCCTGCGGGATACCCAAAGGCCCTCGACAAGCCAGGGTGTCCTGGCCCTTGACCTGTATGAGAGAGGTGTGAGACTATGGCAACGCCCGCAGTTGTCGAGAGAGTCGGTGGGAAATTTTTTACAGAGGCCCCGGACGATCAGTATGTCCTGGTGGCGGCAGGCACCCTCCTGCATGACGGCATGACGCTCCCCAGACTGTCGTGCCTCTACGTGTCCCGTGAGGAAGAACCCCTGGCGCTCCAGGCCGCTGCTGATGGCCTGGAAGGGTTGATTCTGCAGTTCCCCGTCACTGCGGCGCTGCTTCCCAAAGCGCCGGGCAGTGACCACGGTCGCCATAGAGATTGCCGCAGGAGCATAGTCCATGGCCAATCCGGCCCATGTGGCGTTCGTGCAGCAAGGTGCCGCCGCCATTACCGCCTGGCGTGAGGCGCATCCAGAGGCGCGTCTCGACCTCGAAAAGGCTGATCTGCAAGGCATGAATCTACGCGGCGTCAACCTGCAAGGCGCGAAGCTGCACGAGGCGCGTCTGCACGAGGCTGACCTGGCTGGGGCCAACTTGCAATACGCCGGTCTGCGTGAGGCGCAGCTGGTGGCCGCCAACTTGCAACAGGCCCGTCTGCAGCATGCCCGCCTGGTGAAGGCCAATCTCGACCAGGCCAGCTTGCAAGGAGCGCAGCTGCAGAAAGCTCATCTGCATGGCGCGTATCTCCCAGCGGCCAACCTGCAACAGGCCCATCTGCAAGACGCCTACCTGTTGTGGGCCTACCTGGTCGGGGCACACCTCGGTGGGGCCAACCTGGAACGGGCAGACCTGCAATGGGCCAACCTGTACGAGGCCAATCTGGCCGGGGCCAACCTGCACGCGGCCAACCTGCACGAGAGCGTGGTGGGGCATACGATCTTTGACCACACGAACCTGTCCGGGGTACAGGGACTCGACACCTGCCGACACCAGAGCCCGAGCCCCCTCGATCGCGCCACACTGGCGCAGTCTGGCTGCTTACCAGAGAGCTTTCTGCACGGCTGCGGTCGGTCGACAATCTGATGCCGGTGTTCCTAAGACCTTTCCCGGTATGACTGCCCTTGAGTTCGTCAGTACTGGACGCCTGCGGAGTTGCTGCTCCAGAAACTCAAGGAACAGGACGCCAATACGTAGTAGCGCTACTGGAGAGTGGACTGATGGCCATCCCAGGCAAGGATTTCCGTGGTGTCGTTGTTCCAGGGCGGGGTTTTGGGGCACAACGCATGGCCAACCCTTCCCTGCTGCAAGCGGTACAACGATTAGCGGGACTCAATCTGGTGCCCGGTACGCTGAACGTGCGACTTCCCCAGCCTTTCGATGGCCATTTGCCTGGGTACCTGACTGAAGACGAGCTGGGAGGGAACGTCTGGAGGGATCATGCACCACACCGCGTGGGCCTCCGATATGGTGAGGTGCTCATTGCCGGGCGATACCGCGGTCTGGTTTTCCAGGGAGATGAGCCGGAGTATCCTCCAGAGCAGGTGGAGATTCTCAGCGACCAGCATCTACGCACAGCGCTGGGGTTACGAGATGGGGATGTACTTGAGTTTCTACTCCTTGCTGACCAAGAAGCAGACACGAGGCCGTGACGCCCTGCCACGCCCACACACATGACTTCTTGCCGAAAGCGTATGCAAAACGTGCCGGTACAATTGGGGGACTGTGGCGAGTTGCCGATAACTCAGCATCGTACGGACCACCAGGCCAGGGTTATGCAGTTTTCCATTTTTTCCCCTCTCCCTGGCCAGGGAGGGGGGGGTGAGGGTCGTGCACCGCGTCAGCATGCCCCCTCACTCTCGCCCTCGCCCCCTCGAGGGGGCGAGGGAACTCCAAGAAGTCTGAGAACTGAATGGCCCTGCGAATTCGTTGCCGCCTTGCGTACCTGGCACCCTTTGCTTGTGGCAAAGCGCAATACGCCACGCTCGGTGAAACGCTTTATGAATCGGGTGCGGTACTAGCCATGCGTCAAAAACCCTTCGACCGCACTCCGTCAGTCCTGGCACGGTTGCTGGCACGGCTCGGGGTCAGTGTGGACGATGCGCCGCACGGTGCGGAGGTCGAGGCGCGTGAGACCGTTATCCCGGAGGATATTCTTGTGGCCTTGAGCACCATTCAGCATTGCTATCCCGATTGGCTCGAAGACGAGAAGCTGTTCGAGGATTTCGCTGGCTACCTCAAGCGCCAGAAAGTGGCACTCCCGGGCATCTCAAGGACTATCTTGATGACCTCAGGAAGAGTCACCTGTTTGGACAATACCGCGACGTGTTTATGAACTTGTCTGCAGGTATTCGCGTCCTTTAATGTGCGGTTAGAGATGGTAGGTACAAGTACACAACTTGCCTCCTACTTTTACCGGATGGGAAGCAACTCACCGACCGCCATCACCAGTGGCTGTGCTGGAGAGTTGTGTGAGCCCGCAGCTTGTGATAGCCTGCCGCAGGGAGAAACAGATCAGGATGCGCTGCTCGCATAGTGAGTCGCTCCAGCTCAAGAGGAGACAGTTGATGAAAGTTGTGCGCATTTACACTGGTGCGGATAACCAGACGCATTTCCAGGACGTCGATCTCGCGGCGTTCGCTACCTTATCAGCCCAGGTCGGTAGTGGCCCGGTGCGCTTGAATCAGGGGCCAGCCAAGTCGTCGATGGACTTCCATAATGCTCCGCGTCGCCAGTATGTGGTGATGATGTCTGGACAGATGGAGATCGAAATCGGCGACGGCAGCAAGCGGGTCTTTGATCCAGGCGATGTCCTGGTCGCGGAAGATCTCACGGGCCAAGGCCACATCACGCGGGGCATCGGCGAGCAGCCCCGCGTGTCCCTGGCCGTGCCACTGGCAGGATAACCAGAGGGAGGATCGAGCCGGTGATGCAGCTCGATCCTCTCCATTGTGCGACGAGTTGCTCTGCTGCACATCGTTTTGTATAAGCCCCCCTCTCACCTTCCAAAATCGCCCTTGCTGAGGCCGTCGCCCCGGACAACCCTTGAGGCTGCAGCCGCATCTCTACATGAGCCGGCATGGGTATTCCCCCGGGGCGTGGATCGGCTGTATACTAGCAAGTCTTCTGCCTCGGGGGAGAGCCGCTACACACAGGCGATCCTGCCTACGCCACGGCCGAGGACAGGGTCGGGGAGCCTGGTCAACGAAGGTTTTACACCCTCCTATGGAGTGAGGGCACAAGGGGCATGGTCGTGAGTCAGCGAGATGGCCTGCGGAAAGACACCAGGAGCGAGGCAAAAGTCACCAACCGTCGGCCAGATGTGGAGCCTCCGCGGCGTGCACCGCACACCGACACCGCAGCGCCTGGAGCGCCAGGGCACGAGGCCGCCCAGCAGGGGGGTGCGCGGCGGTCCTGGAGGCCTCTCAGGGGCGTGCTGCGCCTGCGGACCTTTGCGGCGCTGCGCCACCGCGAGTTCCTGTCTGCTCTGGTCCGGGCAGGCGGCCACGGCCATGGCGATGTGGATGGATCAGGTGGTCCGTGGGTGGCTCATGTATGAGCTGACCAACTCCCCTGTCCAGCTCGGCCTGGTGCAGGGCGTCCAGGCCATCCCGATTCTCGTGCTGTCCCCGGTCGCGGGCAGTGTCGCCGACCGCTACCCCCGCAAGCTGCAGATGGTGGTCGCCCAGGTGCTGGCCGGGTTGATGTACGTCGTGCTCGCCCTGCTCATCATGACCGGCCATATCCAGCCCTGGCACGTGTACGCGACGGCCTTCGGGATGGCCATCGTCCAGACGTTTCATCAACCAGCCCGGGCGGCCATGGTCGCCGATGCGGTGCCGCCCCACCACCTGACCAACGCCATCGGCCTCACCTCCATCGTGTTTAACGTGGCCCGCAGCACCGGCCCCGCCCTGGCCGGCTTCCTCATCGCCACGCTCGGCACGGCCAGCTGCTATGCCGTCCAGGCGGGGTTCTATCTGGTGGCGATCGTCTGGACCCTGCAGCTGCGCCCGGACCCGAGCGCTGCCACCAGCGGGCGTGGTCGCGCCGCGCACGGCGCCTCCTTCGGCCAGAGCATCGTCGAGGGGTGGACGTTCAGTTGGCGCAACGAGGAGGTACGCGCGGGGCTCCTCATCATGATGTGCGCCTCGTTGTTCATCGTCCCCTTCACGACCCTCTTGCCGGTGTTTGCGCGCGACCTCCTGGGTGTCGGGGCCACCGGCCAGGGGGGGCTCCTGACGGCCATGGGCATGGGCGCGCTGTGCAGCGCCGTCCTCCTCGCGTCCCTCGGGGACCGGCTGCCGCGGGGGCTCCTCATGCTGGGGGGCGTGACGGTGTACGGGCTCAGCGTCGTCGCCTTCGCGGCCTCCCCCTCGTTCCGGCTGTCGCTGGGGCTGATGACGCTGGTCGGCCTCGCCCACGTGAGCTCCCACGCCCTCGTGCAAACCGTCGTCCAGACGTACTCCCCGTCCGCCTTCCGTGGGCGGACGATGGCCATCTTTCACATGAGTTCGGTCGTCATGACCCTGGGCAGCATGCTGGCGGGGACGCTGGCGGCGCTCGTGGGGGCGCGGTGGGCGGTGGCGGCGATGGGCGCGATGGGCGCCCTGATCATGGTCACGATCGGTGTGGCGCTGCCGCGCGCCCGGCGCATCCGGTAGGGCACGCACATCACCCATGGGTAAGAACCCGAACTGGGTTGAGATTGTGGATATGCCCTGAGACGCCGTGTACCTGATCAGTGCAGACACAGGTCCATACGACTCAATCATTATCGACAATGTTCACCTGCGCCACGGCCGATACCCCTACACGGTAGGCATCGCTGGCGGCGATACGCACGGTCACCGTCTCGCTGCCCTCGCTGTCCATATCGTCGTGCGCGACCACCGCCAGCGAGACCGACGCACGCCCCGCCGGGATGTTCTTGGTGGTGGCAAGCTGCCGGTAGTCCGTGTCATTGGTCGCGCTCCCGGTCACGATGAGCTGCACTGCCAGTGCCGCTGCCGTGCTGCCAGTGCGTGTGAGCCTGAACCGCCCCTGGTCTGTGCCCGGTTCGGTGGCCTGCGAGTCCATGGCCGTAATGGTAACCAGCGGCAGTGGACCAGGGACGGCCGTCCCGGTGCGCTGGTAGTTCCCCCGGCCCGTGCCCCACAGGATACGGGCCTTGGCCGTGCCGGGGAGATCGTAGGCCACGAACCCCGAATGGGCTGTATTCAAGACCACTTCCAGGTCCGGGTCGTCATCGATGTTCGCCAGTGTCGGGGCGGCCAGTGCACCGTTCCAGGTCTCGGCGCCAAAGGCCGGGGGCAGCGCCACCTCGTGCAGCGGCTGTCCCTGCCAGTCCAGTATGTGGAGCTTGCCGGTTTTGCCGCTGCCCTTTTGCACCCAGGACGCAAAGAGCACTTCAGCGCGACCGTCGTTGTTCAGATCGGCCACCACCGGCTCCGAGGCAAACCGGTACACACCTTCCTGGGCCTTATAGACCGTAAAGGGCCAGGCACCGTGTTCGGTCTTATCCAGCCAGAAGGCGTGCACCCGGCCATCGTAGGAGGCGTACAGGATTTCTTTCTGGCCGTCCCCGTCCAGGTCCACCACCACCGGATTCGGCTGGTTGTTTTCGATGACATTATAATCTTCGGACAACGGTGCGCCGGTGTTGATGGGGACGCTGCGCCAGTCATAGCCGTTGCGGTTGAAGCGGCTGCGATCGGCATTGAAGAGATAGACGCCGTTATACTTGCCGGGTGGATGCCCGACGGCACAGTCATAGACATTGCCGGTGACGATCACTTCAAAACTCCCATCCCCATTCACGTCCGCGATGACGCTGGCGCCATGGGCAAAGTTGGTGCGGTAGCGTTCCGCCCGTGCATCTCCGGCACTGCACGTTCCCCAGCCGCGGCGTTCGGTGGCCAGGCGTTCCCACACCCCCACCTTCCCCCAGCCCTTGCCGCCATATATGGAGTGGGCTGGTAGCTGGACGCCGGCGGCGGTGTAGGCGCAGATGTAGTGGACGTCCGACGGCACGACGATCTCCCCCTGGCCGTCCTTGTCCAGGTCATGGACAGCGGCATTGCTGTTATAAACCCCGGAGGCGTAGCCGCTGGTGTCACCGAGCTGCGGCCACCCGTCACGCAGGTCGCCATCCGTGGTGTATACCCAGGTGTTCGCCTGGCTCCCCACGGCGCCGGTGACAATGATTTCCAGCCTCGCGTCGCCGTCCAGGTCGTAGACGGACAGGCCGCGCAGTTCGTTGGACGTGGGCCGGCGGGACCAGACGATGTTCCCAGTATGGTCAAGCACCGTGACATACCCTCCACCCTGCGCCATGATGATCTCCAGGTCCCCGTCGCTGTCGATATCCGCCACCACCACTCCCGGCCACACCCGGCTCCCTGCCGCATCCACGCTGAACTGCTGTGTCCCATCGGCGCCGTTCAGGACAAACAAGGTGTAGGCGGCGCCAATGACCTCCATAGTACCGTCATCGTCCAGATCAGCCACGGCCGGCGCGGCATACCACCCCGTTTCGCACCAGGAATGATAACAACCGCCATGCTGCCACTTGAGCACCGGAGCCTGGATGGTGGCGGCGATGGCTGGGCCGAAATCGCCCACGGGTAGGCAGCAGCAATAGACTGAGGAGCAGAACATGCATGGTTATGTACATAAGCTGACTCTGGCAAAGGGTTATGGTTACAGGGCGTATTATGGCGCCAATGCGCCATGTCTCTCCTTATATCGGAGTCCCAATGGAGCAACTTGAGAGGCTAAAGTGAGAACGTACCGATGCACGGCAAAAGATGGCAATGGTATGATCTTCTTGCCGCTGTCGCAGGGGAATTGTGCCGGCCGAGGCATTGGCACCACGTCGGATGAAAAAGGCCGTGTATGTTCAAGACAGAGGAGTCTCCAGATGCAGTATCGTACCTTAGGACAGACCGGGTTGCAGGTTTCAGAGGTCGGACTCGGCGCTATGCCCTTTGGGGGCATGGTGACCCAGGCGGATGGGACGCAGTTTGGCTGGAGCGGGACGGACGATCAGGAGTTAATCGCTCTTGTGCACCGCAGTGAAGAGTTAGGCACCAACCTGCTCGATACCGCGGAAGCCTATGGCAATGGCCATGGGGAAGCCGTCGTCGGCGAAGCCGTGCAGGGGCGGCGCCACAAATGGATCATTGCCACGAAAGTGCAGCCCAATCGCGGCCTCGATGCCGAGACGCCGGATGAGGCAGCGGTGCGCAAGCGCATCACGGAGGCATGTGAGGGGAGTTTACGCCGCCTGCGGACAGACTACATCGATATTTACCAGCTCCATGCCATTCCATACTCCTGGGCCATGCCCATGGTCATGGCGATATCGAGACCGACGTGTCGGCCCCGGCTCATCGGGGGAGTGGGACTACTTCGTCCGCACGTATCGAGGGCAGCCAGTACGCGGTCCACGGTCGCCGCCCTCGCGGCGCCCCCGTCGACGTCGACGAGCAGATCCTGCTCGACGAGAACGTGCTCGCCGCGGGGCACGACTACTTCTCGCTCGGTGGCGCCGCGGTGAGCCCCGACCAACGGCTCCTCGCGTACGCGGTCGACTTCACCGGCGGGGAACGGCACGAGCTTCGCGTCCGCGACCTCGAGTACCGGTCTCGATCTCGCCGACGTCGTCCCCGACACCTACTACGGCCTCGCCTGGGCGAACGACGACGCGACGCTCTTCTACGTCAGGCCCGACGACGCCGTGCGGCCCCATCAGGTGTGGCGGCACACGCTCGGGACCTCGACCGCCGACGACGTCCTCGTGTACGAGGACCCCGACGAGCACTTCTTCGTGAGCGTCGGGCGCACCCGCACCGGACGCTACGTCCTCCTCTCCTCCGACTCGAAGACGACGAGCGAGGTGTGGTTCGTCGACGCCGACTCGCCGACCGACCGCGCCCCGTGTCGTCACGCCACCGCGAATCGGGCCTCGAGTACTCGGTCGACCACCACGTCCCCGTCCTCGCCCGACGGCACCGGCGACCGGTTCCTCGTGCTCACCAACGCCGACGGCGCCGCGAACTTCAAGCTCCAGGCCACCTCCGTCGACGCGGCCGGATCGCGCGCACTGGACCGACCTCGTCCCGCACGGCGCCGACGTGCGCATCGAAGACGTCGACGCGTTCGCCCGGCACCTCGTGCTCTCGGAGCGCACGAACGGCCTCGAGCGACTCCGCGTCGTCGACCTCGCCGACCCGGACACGCTCACACGTCATCGAGATGCCCGATCCCGTCTTCAGCGTGTGGAGCGGCGCCAACCTCGAGTTCGACACCACCACGCTGCGCTACGACTACACGTCGCTCGTGCTCCCGGTGTCGTCGTACGACTACGACCTGGACGACCGCGAGTCGACCCTCGTCAAGCGCCAGCAGGTGCTCGGCGGGTACGACCCGTCGGCGTACACGTCGGCCCGACTCTGGGCGACGGCCGACCGACGGGACCCGGATCCCGATCTCGGTGGTGCACCGCAACGACGTCCCGCTCGACGGCACCGCACCCGCCGTGCTCTACGGCTACGGCTCGTACGAGGTCTCGATCGAACCGTCGTTCTCGTCGGTCCGGCTCAGCCTCCTCGACCGCGGCTTCGTGTACGCGATCGCGCACATCCGCGGCGGCGGCGAGATGGGCCGCGCCTGGTACGAGGACGGCGACTCGCCAACAAGGCGCACACCTTCACCGACTTCATCGCCTCGGCCGAGACCTTGATCGACGCGGGCTACACCAGCCCGGCCGACTCGCGGCACGCGGCGCGAGCGCCGGCGGGCTGCTGATGGGCGCGGTCGCGAACCTCCGACCCGACCTGTTCCGGGCGATGGTCGCCCAGGTGCCGTTCGTCGACGCGGTCACGACCATGCTCGACGACGACGCTCCCGCTCACCGTCACCGAGTGGGAGGAGTGGGGCAACCCGGTCGACGACCCCGAGATGTACGCGCTGATGAAGTCGTACTCGCCGTACGACAACGTCGAGGCCAAGGACTACCCGTCGCTCCTCGTCACCGCCGGGCTCAACGACCCCCGGGTGCAGTACTGGGAGCCGGCGAAGTGGGTCGCGAAGCTCCGCGCGACGAAGACCGACGACCGCGTCCTCCTGCTGAAGACCGAGATGGGCGCCGGCCACGGCGGTCCGTCGGGCCGCTACGACGCCTGGCGCGACGAAGCACTCGTGCTCGCCTTCGTCCTCGATCAGCTCGGGGTCGAGGATCCCTCCGATCCGGCGTCGACGCGTCCATAGTTCTCCACAGGCCCGAGCCACACCGACGGTCAGTCGGCCGAGAACGAAGGGGACACACATGATCAAGGACCTGAAGGACTTCCTGGTGCGGGGCAACGTCGTCGGCCTCGCCGTCGCCGTCATCATCGGCGTCGCGTTCGGAGCCGTCGTCCTCTCGTTCACCCAGGACATCCTGATGCAGATCATCGGCGGCATCTTCGGGGAGCCCGACTTCTCCGACCTGACGCTCGAGATCGGCGACGTCGTCCTCTTCTACGGCCGGTTCCTGAACGCGTTGATCAACTTCCTCATCATCGGCACCGTCATGTTCTTCGTGGTGCACGGCTACGAGAGGGTCTTCCCACCGAAGGAACCGGAGGCGAGCGAGCTCGACGTGCTCGAGGAGATCCGCGACCTCCTGAGGAGCCAGCCCCGCACGCTGAGCCGACGCGCTCAGTCGGGCCGGTCAGCCGAGCGGGAGCACCGCCGCGAGCTGGCGCGACTGGGCGAGGAGCACGCCGTCGCGGCTCCAGAGCGAACCGTCCTCCTCGAGGAAGCCGTCGGCCGCGGCGTCGGTGCGGAACGACGCGAGCACCCAGTCGTCGGGGCGTGCGTCCGGGCAGGGGCAGCGAGGCGCGGAAGTGGATCGTGAGGTCGACGGTCGGAACGATCATCGGCTCGGCGACCCGGCTGAACACCGGCGGGACCCACCCGTCGGTCATCGCCGCGACCACCAGGCGCGTCGACCGACACGGCCCTCGGGGAGCCGGATCCATCCGCCGGCGAGCGCGGTGTCGCCGTGCGTGCCGGGCGGTGCTCCGACCGCCCACCGGGTCTCCCACCGGCGCGCGATCGGCGGGCGTCGGGCATCGAGGGGTCGTCGGGCAGACGGCGCGGCGTGCACTCCTCGGGCGGCGGCACGTCGCCGGGCGGGACGAGGTCGCAGAACTCCGGGCCCGGGTCGTGGCGTCGAGAACGCCGCGAGCGCGAGCCCGACGAGGCGGTCGTCCTGCACGAGCCGCGCCGAGAGGCTCGTGAGCGACCGGCCGGCCGCGCTCGACGCGCGTCGCGACGTCGAGCGGCCCCGGCGCCCGGGCGGCGCGGCGTAGTGGATCGTGAGCGACCGCGGCGCCCGCTCCGGATCGCCGACCGCTTCGGTGAGCGCCCGGAGCGCGACCGCGGCGAGGTAGCCGCCGTTCGGCCCGCGGTGCACCGACCACACGGGGCTGAGATCGGCGCGATACACACCGTCGCCCACGAGGCGCGACCGCCGTCTCGCGGTCGAAGTCGAACTCGACGGCGTCGAGACTGCGCTGGCGTCCGGCCAGTCGAGCCTCGGCGGAAGCCGTGAGCCGCCCGGCCCGACCTACGCTCGCCCCGTGACCCGGACTCGGTCGACGGTACGCACGTCCGACGGCGAGAGGCTCGAAGCCGAGATCGCCCGGCCCGACGGTGACGCGCTGCGCGTCGTGCGTGCTGTGCCATCCGCACCCGCAGCACGGCGGGTCGATGCGCTCGCTCGTGATCTCGGAGCTGTTCCGCGCGCTCCCGCCGCCGGGGTGACCGCGCTTGCGCTTCAACTTCCGCGGGGTCGAGGCGCAGCACGGGACGCGTGGGCACCGTGGCGACGGCGAACGCCTCGACGTCGTCGCGCGCCGGTCGACGTCGCGGCGACGCCTCGAAGCGGGCCGCTCGTGCTCGCGGGATGGTCGTTCGGCGCCGACATGGCGCTCGTCGACGCGTCGACGCCGGCTCGCCGGCTGGTGCGCGATCGCGCCACCGCTGCGCTACACCGCTGACGCCGACCTCGCCGCGATCGCGCGCGGACCCGCGACCGAAGCTGCTCGCGCTCGCCGAGCACGACGAGGTGCGCCCGGCCCGACGAGGTCGTCGGCGATCGCGCGCACGTGGACGAGCGACCGAGGTGGTGGTCGTCCGGGCGCGTCCACTTCTTCGTCGGCCGCACCGACCGGCTCGTCACCCTCGCGCGCGGGTTCGTCGACCGGGTCGTCGAGCCGCGGCCGTGACCGGACGCCGGGTACGCGTCAGGTGACGGCGGGTCGCTGCGCGAGCCCGTGCCGATCGAGGAACGCGAGCCGGCGGGTCACGGTGAGCTTCCACTGCGTCGAGATCGGCCTCGAAGTGCGCGCGGTCGCCGTCTTCGATCGCGTGCTCGAGCTCGTCGAACGCGGCGTCCTCGGCGTCGAGCAGCTCGCGGTAGCGCCGCAGGAACCCCTCGTCGACCACACCGTTCTCCCGTCGGTCATGCGACACGTCCTCCTGGCGTCCGGATGCGGTGCCCACGACGGTACCCGACCGGGGCCCACGCGGCACGGACCCGGTTCGCACGCGGCCGGCGCTCAGGACGCACCGACGGCGAGCGCCTCGGCGAGGGTGAATCGGCCCTCGTACAGGGCCGTGCCGACGATCACGCCGGCGAGCGCGCCGCCCGTCGGCGTCGAGCGCGGCCAGCGTGCGGAGGTCGTCGAGGCGTCCCGACCCCGCCGCTCGCGATCGACCGGGCAGCGGCCCGGCGCTCGAGCGCGAGCGTGAGCGAGTCGACGTCGGGGCCCGTCGAGGGTGCCGTCGCGCCCGATCTCGGTGACGATCAGCGCGGCGCGCGCCCGACGCGGCGAAGCGCGCGCGCGCAGCTCGACGAGGTCGACGCCGCTCCCTCGCTGCCAGCCCCGCGTCGCGACCTCGCGGCCACGCACGTCGAGCCCGACGGCGACCGGCCCCGGGTGCAGCGTCGCGAGCTCCGTCGACGAGCTCGGGCTGCTCGACCGCCGCGGTTCCGACGACGACCCGCGTCGACGCCGGCACCGAGCAGCGCGCCGGCCGCCTCGACCGACCGGACCCCGCCGCCCGACTGCACCCGGCAGGCGACCGCCGCGCAGATGCGCCTCGATCACCGCGAGGTTGTGCGGGCTCGCCGGTGCGGGCGGCGTCGAGGTCGACGACGTGGATCCAGCGTCGCACCGGCGTCCGCGTAGCGCGCGAGCGACCGCGACCGGATCGTCGTCGTAGACCGTCTCGGCCGCGAAGTCGCCCTGTGCGCAGGCGCACGCAGCGGCCGCCGCGCAGGTCGATCGCCGGATAGAGCTCGAACGCTCGCCGCAGGCCTAGAGCGAGCCCTTGGTCGACGGCACGCCCGTCCCCTCGACGCGCACCGCGTCGCGCAGCGCGCGGGCGACGCCCTTGAACGACGCCTCGATGATGTGGTGACCGTTGCGTGCCCGACAGCGACCGCAGGTGCAGCGTGATCCCGGCCCGAACGTGAAGCGCGCGCCAGAACTCCTCCATGAGCTGCGGATCGAACGTACCGATCCACTCCGAGATCGGATCGACCTCGTAGACGAGGAACGGGCGGCCCGACAGGTCGAGCGCGACCTGCACGAGCGCTTCGTCGAGCGGCACGAGCGCCGACGCGAACCGCCGGACGCCCGCCTTGTCGCCGAGCGCCTCCTTCACCGCGGTGCCGAGCACGATGCCGACGTCCTCGACGGTGTGGTGGAGGTCGATCTCGAGGTCGCCCTCGGCGTCGATCGTGAGGTCGAAGCCGCCGTGCTTGCCGAGCTGTTCGAGCATGTGGTCGAAGAACGGGATGCCCGGTGTCGGCACGCGCCGTCCCGGTGCCGTCGAGATCGAGGGTGAGATCGACCTTGGTCTCCTTCGTCTCCCGCTGCAGGTGCGCCGTGCGGCTCATGCTCCCGACCTCCTCCAGCGCCGCGTCGAGCGCGGCGAGGAACGCGTCGTTCTCGGTCGGGAGTGCCGACGGTGACTCGCAGGCATTCCTCGACTCGCGGCCAGCGGGAGAAGTCCCGGACGAGCACCCCGTGGCGGACCATCGCCTCCCACACCGCGTGGCCGTCGCCGACCCCTGCCTCACCCGTCACGCGGAACAGCAGGAAGTTCGCGCCGGACGGGAAGCACGGTCACTCCGGTCGCGGTCGTCGAGCGCCACGAAGAGGCGCTCGCGTTCCTCGACGAGACGTGCGACGCGCGCCTCCATCTCCGTCGGAGAACCGGAGCGCCACCGTGCCCGCGATCTGGGTCGCGAAGTCGAGGTGGTACGGCAGCACGACCTTCTCGAGCTCGGCGACCACCACGGCGGCGGCGCGACGCAGAGGCCGAGCCGCAGGCCGGCGAGCGACCACACCTTCGAGTACGTGCGCACGACGACGAGCGGCACGTCGTCGTCGACCAGCTCGAGCGCGCTGTGACGCGCGAACTCGCCGTAGGCCTCGTCGACGACGACGAGCCCGGGCGCGGCCGCGAGCACCGCCTCGACCAGGGTCGCGGTCGTCGACGGTGCCGGTCGGGTTGTTGGGGCTGCAGAGGAAGACGAGGTCGGGTTGCTCGGCCTCGATGCGCGCGAGCGCGTCGGTCGGGATCGATCGCGAAGTCGTCGCCGCGCTCGCCCGAGCACGATCGGCGTGCCCGTGATCCTCGCGATGTGCTCGTGCAGCGCGTACGTCGGCTCGAACACGAGCGCGAGCCGATCGGGCCCGCCGTAGGTGAGCAGGATCGTCTGGAGCACCTCGTTCGACCCGTTCGCACAGAAGATCCGCTCGACCGGCTGGCCGACCGGCTCGGCGAGGGCGGCACGCAGTCGTGGCGCGCGCGGTCCGGGTACCGGTGCAGCGGCGCCCGGCGCAGCTCGGTGAGCCACGCGTCGACGCCGGGGGCGGGCGGTATGCACTTGTTTGT
>CAVZBC010000023.1:0-63314 GCA_963773125.1 uncultured Gammaproteobacteria bacterium
AGCCTGTCACAGGAACACGTCTCCGCCATTGGGTGAAAGTGTTTGGCCTACGTAGAAGTCGCCATCGGATGAGGCCAGCAAGACGGCTGTCGGGGCGATCTCGCTCGGAGTGCCAAAGCGACGTATCGGCAGTTCGCTGAGGCTTCCGTGCCTTCCAACCGTCAGTCAGCCCTTCGTTAAGTAGAGTTCGATCATGCCCGGCGCGATCGCGTTGACGAGAATGCCGCTTCCGGCGAGTTCGATGGCAAGCGCCCGCGTTAGACCGATGACGCCCGCCTTGGCGGCGCAATAGTGCGTTAGGCCGGGGGCGCCCTTGTAGGCGAGCTGCGAGGCGATGTTGACGATCCTGCCCGGCGCCAAGTCCGCATGCTTGGCGTGGCAAGTTTTGCGAAATGGAAGAGCGCGCGCAAATTGACAGCGATCATGCGGTCGAACGTGGCGAGGTCGATTCATTCAAACGGCTGTTCGCCACCGATGCCGGCGTTGTTGACTAGGATTTCGATTGGTCCGAGCACGCGTTCGCCCTCGGCCCAGAAGCGCTGAACAGCGGCGTCGTCCGCCACATCGCATTGAACAGCCAGCGCCTGGCGACCATGACTTCGGATCGCAGCGGCGACCGCCGCTGCTCCCTCCGGGTCATCGTCATGACAAAGGCGACATCCGCACCCTCAGCGGCGAAAGCCGTCGCAATGGCCCCGCCGATGCCGCAACTCCCGCCCGTGACGAGGGCTTTTCTATTCTCAAGCCGTCCTGCCATGTTCACCCTTCACTAGACCAGACATCGCCTCCTCCTCCTCCTCTCTTCCGAGAATCGATTCGTCTGGACCGGGCTACAACGTCAAAAAACCGACAGGGCGTCAGCTCCGCGCGACGAACGCGAAGCCTCGACCGCACAAGTCCGTCGCCACACCCGATACTGTCGTGTTTATGCGGCCATAGAACGCTGCATCGCCGGCATTGTCAGCCCTTCGGAACAAGCGTCAGGTTCGGGCGTCGCCAGTCGGTAGCGGCGCGTCCATATGCATCTGGGCGGCAGCTGTAGGCGTGCCCGCACTGCGCATCGACGAAGGGCTGGAAGCTGAGGGCCAAGCCCTGGCTGTGGGAATGCGCCGGGGAGGAAGCCGACGAGGACGGGGTCCTGTCACCGTGCCGGAAACAGGTCTCGGTCATCTCGGGGACTGTCATGCACGGGACGCACCTGCCTCCGCGGACCTGGTTCCTGGGCCCATCTCGTGACAACTCACTCGAACGGCATCTCGGCCCTCCAGCTCCAGGGTAAGCTCGGGAGTCGGGTCCCTACAAGACGGCCTGGCTGCTCCTCCACAAGGTGCGGCGCGCGATGGTCGATCCCGACCGCGAACTGCTCGGCGGCGAGGAAGAGACCGTCATGGTCGACGAGACCGAAATGGTTGCCAGCCTAGCGGCTGTTGCCGGCAATTGGGCGGTCGAACACACCGCTAGGCTTCGCCGCTGCGCCATATGTCGGCGTCGGCGCTCCTGCTCCTCACGCTCTTCACGGGGCGCTTTATCAAACGCGAGATGGAACAGGACACCGTCCGCCATCGCTTCGACCATCAATTCTAGTGTCTGCTGCTTTCCATCACTCCAGCGTTTTCGAGCACCGTCTGCCCAGTTCGCTATCTCGAACGCCAACTTGCCTGAATAAATTTAGTCGTATTCTGGCCAAAACCTTTCGTAGGACAGCCATTGGCCTCGCCGGCGGGCTATCTCGCGCCGCCGTTCAAAATCTTCTTCCTGCTTCGCTCGCTGGGTGTGGGCGTATGTTTTTCTCGCTTTCGACCTTCGCTGATTTCGAGGCGTATATCGTCAGGTCCTATGATTGCCCTGATGCCCTTGTCATCATGAGCCACGATGATGGCCCGTGTCCTGACGGGTGAACGTGCGCTTCATCTCGGGACTGCACACACCACCAGTTTCAGCGGGAACCAATTGATATCAGTGTGTTTGCAGGAGAGGGAAGCGCTGTCCGTCCCTCCCGACGTCCGGCCGTCGCCGCGCCTCAAGGCTCGCGTACCGCCGCGAGGTTAGTCCCTCAGACCGTGGCCTCGATTGGTTCGGCGAGCTTCGGGCTCTCGCGCGCGGCGATCAGGCAGCCCGCTATGATCAGGCACCCGCCCAACAGCGTGGTCCAGTGCAATGCCTCCTCGAAAAACAACCAGCCGATCGCGATTGCCCAGACAAAGGCCGAATACTCGGTGGGGATAAGATATTGCGCTTCGGCGCGGCGATAAGCCCAGCTCATCAGGAACTGGCCGCTGAGCGACAAGGCCGTTACCCCGATCAGCGGAAGCCAAAGATCGGCCGGCAACTGGGCAGCAAGCCACGGCGCCGCGAAGGCGAGCATGATCGAGACCATGAGGTTCTGAAAGAAGACGACCTCGAGCGGCTGTGCCAGCAAGGCCTGCCGCCGGGCAAGGATCAGATTGTATCCGTAGAACACGGTCGAAACGAGCACTGCCGCCGTGCCGAGCAGGGCATCATGCGAATACGTCGATTTACCGATCTGGCCGGCCAATATGATGGCAACGCCGACGATCCCTCCCATTGACGCCCAGATCGCCTGCTTGCGAATTCGCTCGCCAAGCAAGAGCGCGGCCAGGAACAGCGCGATCAGGGGAGCAACGAAGCTCAGCGCGATCGCCTCCGCGAGGGGAAGCCTTGCGAGACCCCAGAAGAAAGACAGCAGAACGATAGCCACGATTGCAGCGCGAAGGGCATGCAGCCTCAGCACGGACATTGTTGGCCGCGACCGCGCCACAGCCGACCAAGCCGTGCCCGCGACGACAGTGGCAACCATGCTGCGCCACAAGACCGTGTTGTATAGGCCTATGGCGAGGACCAGGCTCTTCATGCCCGCGTCCATGGCAGCGAGCAGGAATATGGCGAAGGCACATATAGCGACGGGCAACGTTGAGGAACCGTAGCCGGGTGAGCTTCCTGCCTTCAATGAACGCACTCGCGATTTGGATTCGTCTGTCCAGCGCACAGATACCGAAGCGATCGCGGCGTGCAATGGGTTCATGCAAACCGGCCTGCATCAGTCGAGGCGGCATTGGTTTCCACGCCCCTGATCCGGAGCGTCCTGTCGTAGTCCATCCTGTATGCCGCTTGCGCCACCGGCCCGCGGGTACCGCGCCTTTATTGGCAACCCTTCTGGACCATCAGCTTCCCGCCGCAGCGCCAAGAACACCGCATAGGCGTCGTCGACCGCCGGACGGCTGGACGCCCCAAGCCCTGGCATCCAGCCATCCGCCAAACTGACTCACCCGCAGGTCTTCTTGCCGCAAACTGCGATGCAGATGGCAGGATTGGGGCAGGTGAAAGACCTGGCAGCCCGCGAATTGCCGCCGGTGGACTTGAAGCTCGAAGGCGACCTGTTTGACCCAAATCGGGTCGCTGCGAAGGGTGACCCGGCCAAATTAGGCCCGTTAACCGAAGCCATTTTCACCGCTTCCGCATCGTCTTGCGGGACGCATCGGATCGCCGGCGAGTTCAACCGGATCAGTGCGACTGCCGCCTCGGACCCGGAGCGAGTGACGTGGTTCCACGGCAGGTGTATCGAGCAAAACCCCCAGCCGCTCCGCCAGCGAAACAAGATCGGCGACGGTCTGGGCGCCGAGTTTGTCGAAGATGCGCTCTCGATGTGCCTTGATCGTCCGCTCGGTGATTCCGAGTGCGCGGGCCGTTTGCTTGTTCATCCGGCCGCGGATGATGAACTCGAACACCTCCCGCTCCCGTGGCGTCAGCGTATCGAGCAGGGAGCGCGCGCCTTTCGTCCATTCCCGCCGTGTGCGATCCACTTCGTAGCGGGCAAACGCGCGGCCGATGCTGTCGAGCAGCGCCTGCTGGGACACAGGCTTCATCAGGAAGTCCTCCGCGCCGGCCTTGATGGCCCGCACCGACGTCGGTACGTCCCCAAGCCCGGTCAGGAAAATGATCGGAAATGCGAACCCAAGCTCGGTCAGCCGCGCCTGCAAGTCGGGCCCGCTCAGTCCGGGCAGGCCGACGTCCAGCAGGATGCAGCCGGCTTCAGTGTCGCTGCGAACGCGTTCGAGAAAGTTGTCTGCCGAATGGTACTCGGCGACTGCGTAGCCGTGCAGCTGCAGAAGCCGGGCAATCGCCGCACGGAAATCCTCGTCGTCATCGACGATGTGAAATCAACAGGCTCACCAGCTCTACCCCGCGCTGGATCTGGCCAGCGACAGCTGATTGCGAATATCAAACGGCCGACGGCAACAGCCGCATGCCTAGAAAGGTTATCACCAACTATCGGACAACAGGAAGTCTAATCCGGAATGACGCGCCGCCGTGATCCCCATTTTTCGCACGTATCAGCCCATCGTGCGCCCTGATGATGGTGCGCGCGATGGACAAGCCCATGCCCATGCCTTCCGCCTTGGTGGTGAAAAACGGTTCGAAGACCTCATCCAATTTGTCTTCGGGAATGCCGGGTCCGCGATCAGACACGGACAGCTCGGCAAACCCCTCGACGCGCGAAGTCCGGATGCTGATGACGCGATTTTCGCTCGGCGTCTCCTTCATCGCGTCCATCCCGTTCACGACAAGATTCAGAATGACTTGCTGAAGTTGAATGTGGTCGCCGAGGATCGGAAGCGCTTCGGGTGTTATTACGCTTCGGAGCTCGACCTTTCGCCCGATGGCCAGCGTCGAGAGAAATTCGACAGTGTCCCGCGCGAGGTCGTTGAGATCGAGATGCTTCAGTTCGAAGGGTGCCTTTTTCAGAAGGCTGCGCATCCTCCGGATGACTTCGGTGGCGCGCAGGTCGTTATGCAAAATCTTGCTGACGATTCCCCCGAGTTCAGCGATGTCGGGGCTCGATGATTTCAGGATGATTTCCGCGGATTCGGCCTCAGCCAGAATGGCGCCGAGCGGCTGGCTCATTTCGTGGGCTATAGAGGCTGTCAGCTCGCCGGCGGTCGAGAAGCGGTTGACATGGGCAAGCTCCACCATGCGCTGCCGGGCCTGCACTTCGGCCAATTGACGCCTGCGATGTTCACTCACCAAGATCATGATCAGCCCGGCCTGCAGCAGAACAAGCGCACTGACAGCGGCATACCGTTCCCAGGCAGTTGGCTCCCGGAACAGGATCTGGCTGCCCAGCGGCAGGCGGCTCTCGCTGATGTTCCATCGCTGAAGCTGCCGCCAATCGTATTTCGGTGCCGCGAATTCGATCGGAGGGACCTTGATGCCGCTTGCCTTCTCTCCTTCCATGATTCTGACGGCAGCAGCGGCAGTGGGTCCCGCACCCTCGGCCGGTGAAAACATCGGGCCGCCAACAGCCTCGCCGGTGAAGTAGAACTCGTCGAACGTAAAAATGGGAGCTTTGGCGACCTCATAGATGCGCTTCAAAGGTTCCTTGTCTCCATAGACAGCACCCACGCCGTCCACCGATAGCTGTAGAAAAAAAATCGCACTGTGAGGCGGCAAAGCCGCGATTTCCTTCAGGGTCTCCTCGAACGATCGCTCGCCGAAAAAGATCAATTCGACCCTGTTCTTCAGCAGAGGCTTCAGTACCCGTTGCATCTCCCCAGTCCAAAATCGCTCCGGAGGAGAGTTTCCGTTTATCACGCCGAACGGTGGTGCGAAATCTGGCGGTGGCGTTCCCCCCTTGCCATAGGGCGCCTCTGCTTCTGCTACGCGTGGCAGGTCTGTGGTATCAGTATCAGCGTAGACAAAGAGCCCGAGTTGTGGAGTAAACGAGTGGGCGGCATGACAGACGGTCTGTAGACTGCACTGCGTGCATTGCGGCTGGCGCGCCGTGCACACCGTGGCGCCCAGATCCATCATGGCCTGGTTGATGACCCAGGCGTTTTGCCCCGTGTGGTAACACTTCTTCGGCAAGCCGCCAGAGGCGCTTCTGCATGGCGCTGGTGCGCCTGGCGGGGCGCCGCACAAACACACGCTCCAAGACGCGCTGCACATTGGTATCGAGAATGGGCAGCCGCTGGCCAAAGGCGAAACACAAGACCGCCCCGGCAGTATATCGCCCCACGCCCGGTAACGCTGCGACCTCTGCAAAAGTGTCTGGAAAAACGCCCTGATGCTGTTCCATGATGTGTCTGGCGGCCTGGTGGAGATGACGCGCCCGTTGGTAATATCCCAGTCCCTGCCAGACAGTTAATACCTCCTCCAGGGGCGCCGCTGCCAGGGCGGCAATGGTCGGAAAGCGCTGCAAGAACCGCTGGTAGTAGTCCACGACACGCTCAACCTGCGTCTGTTGCAACATCACTTCTGAGACGAGAATGGCATACGCATCGGTGGTGCGTCGCCAGGGCAGATCCCGCCCATGCCGGAAATACCACTGTTGTAAACGGTGCTGGAACTGTCGCTTGTGTTGCGGATCGAGGGCCATGATGACGACGATGACTTTCTGCTGCAGTGGTCTAGAACATTGGTCGAGCCTGCCTCAGGCCATGGTAGGGGCGCCTCGCCCAATGACTTGACCGATGTTCTAGCAGTTCTCTGCTGCAGAGCATACCATCTTTCCTGGAACAATGTGCAACGTAGGCGAGGCGGAAGCAGGGCGCCGCCACCCCATGGGGAGAAAAACGCCCCGGCGCCTAAAGTTTTCTCCTCCTGAAGACGATGAGGAAGGAAGATTCCCCGCTCTACGAACACCATAGAGGTGTGCCGGCTGCTTGAGGAATGAAGGATCACGAGATGGAACAGGAGCGTTCAGGTTCCGCTCCGTACGCAGAATCGTCTCGGCACAGATGGCAGGACAGCGATGCTGCGAACGGTCTGCATGGCATGTCAGAGTTACCGGAACCCACGGCTCTTGCCCTACGAGCCTATGATGCCCTCAACATGGGCTTACTCGTTGTCTCCCACGAGGGGGTGATCAGCCACTATAACTCGGCGTATGCCCAACTACGCAACATTCCTCTTGGCACGATGATTGGCCAATCGGTGGCAGCATTGGATCGCCGTGAGACTATTCGCGCCTTTCTCGAAAGCGGCACGCCGCGGCCTGAAAAGGCCATGGACTTTGACATGCGACGCAATCAGGAGACCCTTATTCCGATTCAGGAAGGGCGACACATGCTCGGGTGTATCGTGGTGGTGCATACCCTGCATGAGCCTCTCCCCGTGGCTGCTGCAGGAGGACGCCGCCGTCCCACGAGGAGTAGTACGCCATGGGCGGCGCAATATAGTGTGGCAGATATTGTTGGTGACAGCGCCGCCCTGGTGCGGGCGCGTGAGCTGGCCTGCAGGCAGCTCCCGTCAACTCATCTGTCTTGTTACTGGGAGAAAGCGGCACGGGGAAAGAACTGTTCGCCCATGCGATTCATGTGGAGAGTCCTCGGCATGACCGTCCCCTGGTGCCGGTCGATTGTTCCGCCATCTCGCGGGAACTGCTTGAAGCAGAACTGTTTGGCTACGCTCCTGGGGCCTTCACCGGTGCGGTGAAGGATGGCAAACCCGGCAAGTTCGAACTCGCCGACGGCGGCACCGTGTTCCTGGATGAAATCGGTGAAATGCCCCTGGAAATGCAAGCCAAGCTCCTGCGAGTATTGCAAGAACGACGCGTCATCCGGGTCGGTGGGGTTACCCCAACGCCGGTGGATTTTCGCATTATTGCGGCCACCAATCGTGACTTAGAGAGCATGGTGGCCCAAAAACGCTTTCGGCATGACCTGTTGTATCGCCTCGATGTCATTCGTATCGACATCCCGCCGTTACGCGAACGGCCAGAAGATATTCCCCGCCTGCTGGAATACGCCTGGCAGCGCAAGAGCCAGGAACTGGGGATTGCCGCTGTGTTGTCGCCAAAAGCGCTGGAGGTTCTGGTGCGTTACCTGTGGCCGGGTAATATCCGTGAATTGATGAACCTCGTGGAACGCCTACTGGTGAGCGTGCGCAAGCGGGTCATTGGACCGCAAGATCTGCCACTGTATGTCAAACAAGGTCTGACCGAGGAAGTGCGTGACATTTCGACCTTTTCCTTGAAAGCCGTCGTCGCTGAAGCGGAGCGACAGACATTGGAAAAAGCCTTGCAACACACCCAGGGCAATCGCAACCTGGCGGCTGAGCTCGTTGGCTTGTCGCGTGCGAGCTTTTACCGGAAACTGAAAGAATATGGCTTGACCCACGAGAGTCGAGACGAAGAACTCATGCCCAATTTCCTCTGAAGAAACTTCTCTCAGCCCGCTGCTACGGCACCACAATGCCCTATGTCCTCGCCTCCCCACCATTGAAACCGCGTTGCAGTTGTGGTACACATTGCATGCACACATGCTCTAGACACGATCTTCTTCACAGAAGAGGCTTATGGACATACAAGAGATCCTCCGTCAACGCATCATGGTTCTCGATGGTGCGATGGGTACCGTCTTACAAAACAAACAGCTCACTGCGGCAGATTTTGGTGGTGCGGACTACGACGGCTGTAACGAGTATCTCAATATTACCCGACCCGATGTCGTGCGTGACATCCACACGGCCTACCTGGAAGCCGGTGCTGATATCATCCTGACCAATACCTTTGGTGGTACCCGCATCGTCCTGGCGGAATACGCCCTGCAGGACCAGGTGCAGGCGATCAACGTGGCGGCAGCACAGATTGCTCGTGCGGCGGCAGCGGCGTACAGCACGCCCGATAAACCGCGTTTCGCAGCAGGCTCCCTTGGCCCCCAGACCAAAACCATCTCCGTGACTGGCGGTATTACCTTTGCGGAAGTGAGCGATGCCTTCGCGGCCCAGACGAGAGGGTTGCTCGAGGGGGGGATCGAGCTGTTACTCATCGAAACGTCCCAGGATACGTTGAATCTGAAAGCCACCATGCTGGGCATTCAGCGTGCCTTTCGTGACCTGGGCACGCAGGTGCCTGTGATGATTTCTGTCACCATCGAAGCCATGGGCACGATGCTCGGCGGACAGAGCATCGAAGCGCTCTACACGTCTATTGCGCATTTTCGTCCGCTGTCGATTGGCCTGAACTGCGCCACCGGGCCGGAGTTCATGACGGACCATCTGCGCTCCCTGTCGGCGCTGGCGACGTTGCCGGTGAGTTGTCACCCCAACGCCGGGTTGCCGGATGAAGAAGGCCGCTACCACGAAACGCCTACCTCACTGGCCACGCAGCTCGAACGCTTCGTCGACCGTGGCTGGCTCAACATCGTCGGCGGCTGCTGTGGCACCACCCCGGAGCACATCAAGACGTTAGTGCAGATGGTGCAGGGCAAGCGGCCGCGTGTGCCAGTCAGCATGGGCCTTTCGGCGGTTGCGGGTCTGGATTATCTGCCGCTGGAGGCAGACAGTCGGCCGCTGCTGGTGGGTGAACGCACCAATGTCATCGGCTCGAAGAAGTTTCGGGATTTGATCAGTAGCAGTGGCTACGAACAGGCCGCCGAGGTTGGCCGGGCCCAGGTGAAAAATGGTGCGCAGGTGCTCGATATCTGCCTGGCCAATCCTGACCGGGATGAATACACCGATATGCAACGTTTTCTGCCCTTCATGGCTGGCAAAACCCGCGCGCCGCTGATGATTGATTCCACCGATGCGCGCGTCATCGAGCTGGCCCTGACGCACTGCCAGGGCAAAGCGATCATCAACTCGATCAATCTCGAAGATGGGGAAGAGCGCTTTGCCGCGGTCGTGCCGCTCCTCCATACCTATGGGGCCGCCGTGGTGGTGGGGTGCATCGATGAAGATCCTGAGCAGGGCATGGGCGTGACGCGTGAGCGCAAGGTGGCGATTGCGCGACGGGCCTATGACCTCCTGGTGCACACCTACGGCGTGCAACCGCAGGACATCATTTTCGATCCCCTGGTGTTTCCTGTGGGCACTGGCGATGAGAACTACATCGGCTCGGCGGAAGAGACCATCGAGGGGCTGCGGCTGATCAAGGCCGCCTTCCCGCTCACCAAGACCATCCTTGGCATCTCCAATGTCTCGTTCGGGCTTCCTCCATGCTGGGCGAGAAGTGCTGAACTCGGTCTTTCTTTACCACTGCACCCAGGCGGGCCTGGATTACGCCATCGTGAACACGCAGAAGCTGGAACGGTATGCCTCCATCTCCGAAGAGGAACGACGGCTGTCAGAAGATCTCCTCTTCTGGCGCGGTGCGGACCCCATCGGAACCTTTGCGGCGTTTTACAAAGATAAAAAGGCCACTGTCAGCAAACCCAAGGTGACGCTGCCGTTCGAGCAACGGTTAGCCTCCTACATCGTGGAAGGCACCAAGGACGGACTGTTTGATGACCTCGATGAGGCGCTCACACGCTACAAGCCCATGGAGATCATCAACGGGCCGCTCATGAACGGTATGGATGAAGTCGGGCGGCTGTTCAACAACAACGAGCTCATCGTGGCCGAGGTGTTGCTGAGCGCTGAAGCCATGAAGGCGTCAGTTGGCTACCTCGAACCACACATGGAAAAATCGGAATCTGCCGTGAAAGGCAAAATTATCCTGGCCACGGTGAAAGGTGATGTGCACGACATCGGCAAAAATCTGGTCGACATCATCCTGAGCAATAATGGTTTTGACGTCATCAACCTGGGGATTAAAGTACCGCCAGAACGGCTCATCGAGGTGTATCGGGACGAAAAGCCTGACTATATTGGCCTCTCTGGACTGCTGGTAAAATCTGCCCAGCAGATGGTCGTGACGGCTCAGGATCTGCGCACTGCCGGTGTTGACGTGCCCCTCCTGGTGGGCGGAGCGGCCCTGTCCAATCGTTTCACCGCCACCAAAATTGCGCCAGAATACAGTGGCACTGTGCTGTATGCCAAGGATGCCATGCAAGGGTTGGACCTGGCGAACCAGCTGACGCAGGCGCATCAACGTACGCAACTCATGACCCGCATCCGTTCTGAGCAGCACACTTTGCGGCAGCGGGCGGCGGAAGCCGATACGCCAACTGCAGCAGCATCGCCAACCGGCGGTGTGCAGCGCTCGTCAGTCAGACGCGATGTGCCGCTGCCTACTGTCCAGGACTGGCAACGTCGCGTCTTTCGCGATCTGTCGCTGGAATATCTCTGGCCGTATCTGAACCAGCAGATGCTCTACGGCAAGCACATGGGCTTACGCGGCAACGTGCAGAAATTGTTTGCCCAACGGCAGCCGAAAGCCATCGAAATCAAGGAACATGTTGATACACTGTTCCAGGACATTGTTGCCACACAGGCCGTGCGCGCCCATGGCGTGTGCCGCTACTTCCCGGCCCAGGCGGCGGGGGATACGCTGATCATTTACGATCCTGCCAACCCTGCCACTGTCTTGCAGCGCTTCACCTTCCCACGTCAACCCGGGGGCCGTTTCCTGTGCCTGGCAGACTACGTGCGACCTGTGGAATCGGGAGAGATGGACTCGGTGGCGTTCTTTGTGGTGACCTGTGGCCTGGGGGTGCGTGACCTGGCCGACACCTATAAAACGCGTGGCGCGTATGTCCGTTCGCACGCCATTCAAGCCATCACCATTGAGCTTGCCGAAGCGTTTGCGGAGAAAATCCACCAGGATTTACGGGCCTGGTGGGGTTTCCCAGATCCCCCAGAAACGACCATGCGCGAACGCTTCCAGGCAAAGTATCGTGGCCTCCGGGTGTCCTTTGGCTATCCGGCCTGTCCCAGGCTGGAGGATCAAGCGAAACTATTTACCTTGCTGCGGCCTGAAGACATCGGGGTACAATTGACCGAGGGTTTCATGATGGATCCTGAGGCGTCTGTCTCGGCGCTCGTGTTCCATCATCCAGAGGCAGAATATTTTAACGCCGATAAAGCGTGACAGGACCAGAAGAACAGAGCATATGAAAGTTATTGACGCCCTGTGTGCTGAGCGTCGGGCCATTTCTGTCGAGATTGAACCGCCGTCTGTGGGCACAGGGATTGCGGAAATTTTCGACCTGCTCGACCCCCTCGTCGAGATGGGTATTCGCTACATCGATATCACCTATCATGTCGAACAAATCGTTGGCTATGTCGAGCACAATGGCACGCTCTTTCCGGTGTCACAGCGTAAAAAACCTGGCACCGCAGGGGTTGCCGGCGCCATCCGTGAGCGCTATAAGGCCCGGGGTATCGAGCCCGTGCCACACGTGATCTGCACAGGATTTTCGCAGTACGCCACCGAGGAGTATCTCGTTGAGCTCGCTTTCCTGGGCATCGAAAACGTGCTGGCGTTACGCGGTGATGCGCCCAGGGGGCCAGATGGCGGTGCGCTGCCTTTTGTCCCCGCGCCGGCGGGACACGCCTACGCGCAGGGACTGATCCAACAGATCACGGCGCTGAAGCAGGGGCACTATATGGGTGCTCACGAGGGCCAGGCGATCGATTTCTGCATTGGCGCAGCATGCTATCCAGAAGGCTATGATGCTTCCCGCTCGGCGCACGACGAACTGCAATGGCTCAAAGCCAAGGTAGACGCCGGGGCAGAATACCTCGTGACGCAAATGTTTTTCGATAACGACGCCTACTGGCGTTTCGTGGAGCGCGCCCAGCACGTTGGCATCGAGGTGCCAATCGTCCCCGGCATCAAGCCCCTGGCGACGTTTAAACACCTCACGCTGCTGCCAGCGATTTTTGGCTGCTGCCATTCCTGCAGCGTTGCGCCACAGGGTGGAGCGGTACCAGGCGCACCCAGAAGACGTCAGAAAAGCTGGCGTCCAATGGTGTCTCGAACAGTGCACAGCCCTGCGTGCAGCGGGTGCGCCGAGTCTGCATTTTTATGCGGCACGGCGTGCCCCCATTCGGGAGATTCTCAAGCAGCTCTGAGAGTGCTGGGCCTCACCGCTGTCTGCACGATATGCTCCAGCACTCCCGAACACCGGGGGGAGAGCATGGGAACGGGGAGACATGCGGACGTTGTTCTTACTGATCGGACTCATTGTCGTGCACCAGTTTTTGGTACACACGTATCCTCCGTATCGTGAGCGTGTACGGAACTTTGATCACAAAATCACGCTGATCACCATTATTCTGGTGGTGTACCTGGTCAGCAATTTTCTCTACATCGTTTTCTTTCGGTGACCGAACTATGCCTATTCCACCGTCTCATACTATCCGTCTCGCCAGTGTCGACGACATCCCGGAAGGCGAAGGGCGCGAATTCCGGGTCGGCGCCCGCTACGTCGCCATTTTTCGTCATAATGACCAGTTCTACGCCCTGGAAGATATGTGTCCACATGCCGGGGCGCCGCTCAACAACGGCCCTATAGAAAGAGGCACGGTGACCTGCCTCTGGCACGGTTGGCGCTTCAACTTGCACGATGGCGTGTGCACGAATCTGCCGCGTGGGCGAAACGTGCCAACGTATCCTATCACCGTGCAGGGCCAGGATCTGTACGTCACGCTGCCAGTTGATGAGGCAAAGACCGACACCTGAAAGGGAAAAGACAGGCATGCATCTGGAGGGCAGCGTTGCCCTGGTCACCGGGTCGAGTAAAGGCATTGGCAGGGCGATCGCTCTGACCCTGGCGCAGCAGGGCGTACGTGTTGTGCTGAGCTATCACGATCGGGAGTCGCACGCACAGCAAACGCGCGCTGCATTCGAACGCGCTGGCGCTGATTTTCTGCTGGTGAAAAGCAATCTGGTGGACTCCGACAACGCCGCGCAACTCGTGCAGCAGACCCTGGCACACTTTGGGCAGCTCGATATCCTCGTCAACAACCTCGAACGCGGCGGCTGGCCCGTCATCCATGGGGCCCTCAGCCCTGAGCAGTGGGACCTCGAGGTTGACACCACCCTCAAGAGCAAGTTTCTATGCTACCGTGCGGCCCAGCCCTACCTCCAACAGCGCCCGCAGGGCTGCGTGCTCAACATTGCCTCCATTGCAGCGCTGACCGGTCGGCGCCATCTGTACGGGCAGATTTTTGCCGATGCCTATACCGCCGCGGCGGCTGGCATTCTCACCCTCACCCAGAACTGGGCGCGCGACATGGCACCGCATGTGCGCGTCAACTGCCTCATGCTCGGCCTCATCGAGACCCGTCACGGCCCCCACACCCTGGGGTGGCGGACCCTGTCTGCAGACACCCGCAGCGCCATCGTCCAGCACACTCCTCTGCAACGTCTGGGGACGCTGGACGACGTGGCCAGTGCGGCGCTGTTCCTGATCCGTGACGCGACGTTCATGACCGGACAGACGCTGGTGTTGGATGGTGGTATCAGTCTGGTGCTGTGATAGAGCAAGGACGGTGGTATACTCCCCCTGCACACTGGACACATTTTATCTCGGGGGCAACCGCCTGCGGATCGGTTCCACCGTCTACAAGTTTGCGCAGTCCCGCGAGATCGAGGGCGCGATCAAAACCGTCACCATCAAACGCGACGCCCTGGGCGATCTGTCCGTGTATTTCTCGTGCGACGTTGCCGCTGCGCCCGTCGACAGAGTCATGACCGGTAAAAAAGCAGGCTTTGACTTCGGGTTGGCCATGTACCTCACCGGGAGTGATGGGACGGTACGACAAGCTCCGCAGCCGCTCAAACGTGGCCTGCGCAGGCTGGCCAAGGCCAACCGGGAGCTGTCGCGGAAACCAGAGGAGTCCCATCACCGCAGCCGGGCCAAGGCCCATCTGGCCCGCGTCCACAAGCGCGTGGCGCATCAACGGCAGGCCTTCCATTGGGACCTGGCGCACCAGCTCTGTGCCCAGTACGACGGAATAGCGCTGGAGACGCTCAACCTGCAGGGAATGAAAGCCCTGTGGGGCCGCAAAGTCGCCGACCTGGGCTTTGGGACGTTTGTGCAGATCCTGCATCATGTGGCATACATGTGGGACTCAACGACTCATACGTTGCGCAATCGCGTCTGGACGTGCGCTGCCTGTAGCATGACCCATCAGCGCGACCACAATGCGGCAACCAACATCTACCGGGAAGGAAGGCATCTTCCCTTGGAGGAGACCGCGTCAGACCTCGGAGAGAGCAGCGGTTGGTGATCCCAGAAGTCTGGGGAGTGCAGCCACCACTCATGGACAAGCATCAGGAATCGCCATGAAGAGTCTGCAGCAGGCACCACTGCTACAAAGAGAGCGCGAGGCTGTCGAAGCGGCTGTCCGCATTCTCAAAATGAGGTTTCCCGATAGACCAGTAATTCTCTTCGGCTCAAAGGCGCGAGGAGACGCGGACGCTTACTCGGATATTGATTTACTCCTGCTCACTGCTCGTCCCCTCCACTGGACAGAAGAAAAGGCGATTGTGGAAGCCTTATTCGACGTCGGCATGGCATACGATGTCCTGTTCAGCCCCTTGTGCGTCTCTTCCGAGGAATGGCAGGGAGACCTCTTCCAGGCGCTACCTATCTATCAGGAGATCTGCCGAGATGGAGCCGTCGTCGCCTGAACCGCTGCATACCCATCACATCGGTGCGTATTGGTTAGAAAAGGCCGCGGAGGATCTGGCGTCGGCACGAGGCAATTTCACGGCGGGCAGGCTTTCAAACGCCGTGAGGGATGCCTATTTTGCGTGTTTTCATGCCTTTTCGTCAGTGCTTCTGCGGAGTCAGAAGACCTTTCGAACCCATAAAGAGGTTCGCTCGACGCTGCATCGGGATTTTATCAGAACCAAACAGCTTGATGCCCAGTGGGGTAAGCATTACGACTGGCTCTTCGAGAACCGGCAAAAGGCAGATTATCACCCACTGGTTCATTTTGACACCGAGCAGGTTCGAGACATCCTCGAAAAAAGCGAGGCCTTTGTCAAAGCCATGCAACGCCATGGAGTCGCTGGCTGTTGAGGAAAACTGTTGCCAGCAGTGGGTGACTTACTGCCAAGAGTACCCCTACGCTACGAAGATGGGCTCACGTCATAAACCTGTTGGATTATCGGGGACTGCTCCAGGCTGGCGCGTAGCTCTGGGTTCTTCAGGCTCGCCTTGACCCGATCAATAACCTCGCGGGCGGCCTGGTACGCCTGCCGGGCCTGCTCCGGCCGTCTGGCTTCGGTGTGGAGGTGTCCCAGGGCGAGGTGGGTCTTCGAGAGCTGCGTCAGGTTGCCAATGGTCTGGGCTAGCGTCAGGGCTTGTTGCAACCACCCTACCGCTTCGTCCCGCTGGCGGCGGGCCAGGGCAATCTCCCCCAGAAGCCGCCAGCCCTTGACCACATACTTCCGTGAGGCGAGTACGCATGGCAAGCTCCAGGCACTGGTCAGCGAATTCCTGTTCTGAGAGGACGAGTCCCTCTTCAAACCTGGTCAGGGCCTCGTCATAGTCACCTTTGCCGATTAGCGTCAGCCCGCTAGTCCAGAGGCTGTGAATGAGCGGAATCAGTAGGGTGTGCTCCCGGGCGAGCCGTAGCGCCTCGGCTTGGAGGAGAAGCGCCTCGGGATACTCTCCTTGCCAGTTCTTGAACACCCCGGCCAAAGCGAGGGCACGCGACTGGTGGACCACATCGCTTCCCGACCGACTGATGGTGATCGCCAGGTCGATCTCCTCCCACGCTTCGTCGAGGCAACCCGTGACAGCGTGGTCCAAACCGGAGGTGAGAAAGCCACCAGCCAGGACTGGCGTGGCCTCTATCTCTCTGGCGATCGTAATAGCCTGGTGCGCCTCGGCCAACCCGCGGTCAAAATCGTGCCCAAATGTCGAGGCCATCCCCATCCCAGCTAGGGCGATGGCCTCCTTCCCTCGATCCACAGCCTGTTGGGCAAGCACCAACAGGCGCTCGCCCTCAGCCCGGGAATTTTTGAAGTCGCTCAGGACGAAGTAGAGATTCACCTTGGCCTGGTGGACGGCTATTACAGTCTGGACATCCACTGTCTACCCGAGATGGCCTGCCGCTTCCAAGGCCTGATCATAGAGCGCCACCGCCTCGCGGGTCGCAAAGGCCTGCGCTGCCTTCTCTGCCGCCTGGCAGAAATACACCAGGGCCTTGGCCCATTCTTCCCCCCTGGCAAAGTGGTAGGCCAGCACCTCATACTGCTCGGCCAGCCGGTCTGCATACAGCTCCTCGATCGCCTGGCCAATGAGGCGGTGCAGCTCCTGCCGCCGCTGCACCAGCAGGGAGTTATAGGCCACGTCCTGCGTCAGGGCGTGCTTGAACATGTAGGCCAGCTCGGGATAAAGGCGCTTCTCGTAGATCAGCTCCAGGGCCTTGAGCTCTTGCAGATACGGCTCGGTGCGCTCCTGGATGTCTGCCAGACGGTCCAGCAGACGGCGCGTGAACTCCCGGCCAATGACCGCGGCCAGCTGCAAGGTCTTCTTCGGCGCCTCCTCCAGGCGGTCGATGCGCGCCATCAGCACATCCTGGATGGTGTCGGGGACCACGGTCTCGTCGAGTGGCCTGGCCAGCACATAGCGGTCACCATCCCGCCGAATGGCCCCCGTCTCGCGCAGGGATTTGACCACTTCCTCGACAAAGAAGGGATTGCCCTCGGCCTTCTGGACGATGAGCGTCTGGAGCGCCTCGGGGAGGTGCTCGGTGGCCAGCATGGCCTGCGCCATCTGCACGGTGTCGGCGCTGGAGAGGGTGGGCAGGACCAGGCGCGTGTGGTACGTCCGATCGCCAAAGGGATGCACATAGCCCGGGCGGTAGGTCAAGAGGCAGAGCACGCGGCTCGGTGGGAATGCTGTCCGCCGTCAAGGTCAGAAAGGCTTCCGTGGCCTGGTCCATCCAGTGGAGATCCTCAAAGACCACCACCTGCGGCCGCACCTCGGCCGCCCGCAGCAACAGGCGTCGCAGGGCGTCGAAGATCTCGGCGCGGCGCAGTTGCGGGTCCATGGTGCGCACGGCCGCATCGCCCGGGTCAACGGCGAGCAGGTAGCGCAGGTAGGGGAGGATGCGGCTGCAGCTCCTGCGCCAAGGCGCAGGACACCCTGCGTCAATCTTCTCGATGATCGTGCCCTCGGCGTCACCTTCCTCAAGGCGAAAGTTGCGCCGGAGCAGGTCGATCATCGGGATGAAAGGCCATGGACCGTCCGAAGGACACGGCGTGCCCTTCGAGCCAGGTCGCTTCCGTCCCGAGCTGCTGCCGAAATTCCAGGAGCAGACGCGACTTGCCGAGGCCGGCCTCGCCGACCAGGAAGACCACCTGTCCATGCCCTGCCTGGGCCTGCGCAAAGCAGTCGTGTCAGCAGTTGCAGTTCGCGCTCGCGGCCGACAAAGGGCGTCAGGCCCCGTTCTGCTTCCACCTCCAGGCGCGTGCGGGTTTCCTGCACGGCGAGCGACCTCCCAGGCGCGTACGGGTTCGGCCTTGCCCTTCAGTGACAGTTCGCCGAGTGGTTGGGTCGTACAGTAGCCCGCCACCAGGCGATGGGTGGCCTCGGAGAGCACGATCCGGTCCGGCGCCGCCACCTGCTGGAGGCGGGCGGCGACATTGGTGGTATCGCCAATGGCCGTGTAGTCCATACGCAGGTTGTCGCCAATGGCCCCGACAATCACCAGCCCGGTGTTCAGCCCCAGGCGTACCGCCACCTCCACGCCGTACTGCTGCCCCAGAGGGGTGGGCCCTGCGTGCAGGCGCTGCCGCAGGCCAACGGCGGCCAGCACCGCTCGCCGGGCATGGTCTTCATGGGCAATGGGGGCGCCAAACAGGGCCATAAAGCCATCACCCAGGAACTGGTTGATGGTGCCCTCGTAGCGGTGCACCTCGCCCAGGGCCAGCTCGAAGAACTGGTTGAGCAACGTGTGCATAGCTTCTGGCCCCAGGCGTTCGGCCAGGGCTGTGTTGTTGGCCAGGTCGCAGAAGAGCACCGTGACCTGCTTACGCTCGCCTGCGAGCGCGGCGCGGGAAGTAAGAATTTTTTCGGCCAGGTGTCTGGGGGTGTAGGAGAGCGGTACGCGTTCCTGGGCCTTTGCTGATTCTGGTCCTGTTGTTGTGCCACCAGTCCAGACCAGCATCGCACCATCCTGGTCTGCAGCAAGTTGGTGGACCTTGATGATTTCAACTTTCAGATCTTCAAGATACGCATCATCCAGGCCAAACTGTCGTTTGAGGGCCTGGTAGGACACCCGGCCGCGTTGCCGGAGGAGATCCAGGATCTGATCGAGAAGCTCATAAAAGTCCATCACGCCCTCCTCCCTTCTTTCCCGGGTGGGGTCAGACGCCGCACCAGGTTGTGTGAGGACCAACGGCATTGTCGCCGTCTGCACTTTGCACGTCAAGCACAGAGAGCGATGGTGAAGCTGCGCCTGGCCAGGCAGTATACTGACAATCAGGTATGCGCTGGCGGCGACTCGGTCGCATTATCCATCATACATGGAGAGCACTCCTAAGGAAACACCCATACGGGCGAACCGGAGGCGCTGCAGAGCGAGCCCTGCAGAGGCTAGCGCGGTGGGTTGGGGTGTGATACGCTGTTGTCCGGTCAGGATAGAGCATCTGCGTGCCTGCAACAGGATCTCTGGTAGGATGGACCACCATGTCTGAAGAGCTGGAACAACTCCGGCAATATTTAGAGACCGGCCAACTCGATGCGGCATTTGGCTTGCTCGACGAGATGGACGAAATGAGCCGGGATGATAAGATCCACAAAATCCAAAGCTATATGCATGTTTTGCTGGTGCATCTCATCAAACAGGCCGCTGAGCACCGGACAACACCTTCGTGGGAGCGGTCGGTCCGCAACGCCCTCTTCTGGATCCCTCGTATCAACCGTCGCCGCAAAGCCGGGGGGTGGTATATTTCTACGGACGAGCTGCGGGAAGCGCTGGCCGATATCTATGAGCATGCCCTGGACAATGCGGCAGCCGAAGTCCTGGATGGGGAACACACCACCGCCAGTCTGGGCGCCCTGGTGGACCGAGACCAGCTGTTAGCGCAGGCGTACGAGATGATCATTGCCGCGCACGCATAGCGGTGTAACTGATAGTATGTCGAAGGCTTTTGCCGACTTCCCGCTGGCCTTTGTGAACAGTCTGCCGGCCTACGACTATCTGCCGTAAGAGGTGCAGGAATGGAACCCTCCTTTTCCGCTGAGGTCCGTGAAGCAATGGCTGAGGCGCTTGCCGCAGGCGGATTTTCTTCCGTTGAGGTGGCGGCGTGGGAAGTGTCACTCACCGTGGCCTTGTCGAAGGTGAGTCGTATAGTACTGAGCTGACTCCAGCCGCTCTTCTCATGACTACCAAACTGAAGCCTTTCTAACTTCCACTAGGCAGACGTACTCAGCCCATAGACCTGCTGGAGCAGCGGTGAATGCTCCAGGCTGGCGCGGAGCCCTGGGTTCTGCACGTTCGCCTTGACCTGCTCGATGACCGCACGGGCGGCCTGGTACGCCTGCCGGGCCTGCTCCGGTCGTCTGGCTTCGGCGTGGAGGTGTCCCAGGGCGAGGTGGGTCTTCCAGAGCTGCGTCGGGTTGCCGACCGCCTGGGCCAGCGGCAGGGCCTGGCGCAGCCACCCCTCTGCCTCGTCCCACTGGCGGCGGGCGCAGGGCAATCTCTCCCTGGAGTCGCCAGCCCTTGACTATATACTTCCGCGAGTTGGTGCGCGTGGCAATGTCCAGGCACTGGTCGGCGAATTCCTGCGCCCTGGCCGGTTCTCCACGGGCCAGCCAGAAGTCTCCCAGGCTGGCAAAGAGGTGCATGGAGTAGCGCCACTTCATCCAGTCGCTGGTGGCCGGATGGTGCACCAGGTGGTAGACGCCGTCGAGGAACTCCTGGGCCAGCGTCAGGTCGCCCTGCGCCAGGAAGATGTCGCCCAGGTTCAGCTCGGCGTTGGCAATGGTCTCGTGATCGTCGCGCTTCCGGGCCCCCTCGGCCCCCTGTCTGTTGAGATCAATGGCGCGCTCCAGGTCCCCGCACTCGATGGCGAGCCATCCCAGGCTGTTGAGCAGGCGGTGGCGATAGATGTCGTTGCCCACCTTTTCTGAGAGCACGAGCCCCTCTTCAAACCTGGCCAGGGCCTCGTCGTAGTCGCCCTTGCCGACCAGCGCCAGCCCACTATTGAAGAAACCAGAAAGCAGCGGCACCAGCAGGGTGTGCTCTCGGGCGATCCGCAGCGCCTCGGCCTGGAGGGGCAACGCCTCGGCGTACTCCCCCCGCCAGTTCTTGAGTTGTCCGGCATAAGTGAGGGCAAACGACTGGTGGACCACATCGCTTCCCGACCGACTGATAGTGATCGCCAGGTCGATCTCCTCCCGCGCTGCGTCGAGGTGGTCCGTGACGGCGTGGACAAGACCAATGGTGAAATAGCCACTAGCCAGGACCGGCCTGGCCTCTATCTCTCTGGCGATCGCAATGGCCTGGTGCGCCTCGGCCAGCCCCCGGTCGAAGTCGTGCCCCCGCGCCGAGGCCATCCCCATCCCGGCCAGGGCTCTGGCCTCCCTCCCCCGATCCCCAGCCTGTCGGGCAAGCGCCAGCAGGCGCTCGCCCTCCGCCCGGGCACTTTTGAAATCGCTCAGGACGAAGTAGAGATTCGCCCTGGCCTGGTAGATTGTCATCACGGTCTAGACGTCTACCGCGTCACCGAGATGGCCCGCCGCCTCCAGGGCCTGGTCATAGAGCGCCACCGCCTCGCGGGTGGCAAAGGCCTGCGCCGCCTTCTCCGCTGCCTGGCAGAAATACGCCAGGGCCTTGGCCCATTCTTCCCCCCTGGCAAAGTGGTAGGCCAGCACCTCGTACTGCTCGGCCAGCCGGTCCGCATACAGCTCCTCGATGGCCAGGCCAATCAGCCGGTGCAGTTCCTGCCGCCGCTGCACCAGAAGCGAGTTGTAGGCCACGTCCTGGGTGAGGGCGTGCTTGAACATGTAGGCCAGCTCGGGAAAGAGGCGCTGCTCGTAGATCAGCTCGAGGGCCTTGAGTTCCTGCAGATACGCTTCGGTGCGCTCGCGAATGTCCGCCAGCCGGTCCAGCAGGCGGTGGGTGAATTCCCGGCCAATGACCGCGGCAAGCTGCAGGGTCTTCTTGAGCGCTTCCGCCAGACGGTCGATGCGCGCCATCAGCACATCCTGGATGGTGTCGGGAACAACGATCTCGTCGAGCGGCCTGGCCAGGATATAGTGGTCCCCTTCCCGCCGAATGGCAAAAAGGAAGACAAGAAGGACGGGAGTAAGCGAAAGCGTATTGATGAGCGAAGGAAAAAAAAAATATGGAAAAAAACTTAGATTAAAAATAAGCCCCGTCTCGCGTAGGGACTTGACCACTTCCTCGACAAAGAAGGGATTGCCTTCGGCCTTCTGGATAATGAGGGTCTGGAGCGCCTCGGGGAGGTGCTCGGTGGCCAGCATGGCCTGCGCCATCTGCACCGTGTCGGCGCTGGAGAGGGTGGGCAGGACCAGGCGCGTGTGGTACGTCCGCTCCCCAAAAGGATGCACATAGCCCGGGCGGTAGGTAAACAGGCAGAGCACGCGACTGGTGGGAATGCTGTCGGCCGTAATGGTCAGAAAGGCTTCCGTGGCCTGGTCCATCCAGTGGAGGTCTTCAAAGACCACCACCTGAGGCCGCACTTCCGCGGCCCGCAGCAGCAGGCGCCGCAGGGCGTCAAAGACCTCGGCGCGGCGCAGCTGCGGGTCCATGGTGCGCACGGTGGCCTCGCCCGGATCAACGGCCAGGAGATAGCGCAGGTAGGGCAGGATCGGGCGCAGCTCTGCGCCGAGGCGCAGCACCCCGCGTTCGATCTTCTCCGACCATGGTACCCTCGGCATCGCCCTCCTCAATGCGAAAGTTGCGCCGGAGCAGGTCGATCAGCGGATGAAAGGCGAAGGAGCGCCCAAAGGACATGGCATGCCCTTCGAGCCAGGTGGCCTCTGTCCCCAGCCGCTGGCGAAACTCCAGAAGCAGGCGGGACTTGCCCAGGCCGGCCTCGCCGACCAGAAAGACCACCTGCCCGTGGCCGTGCCTGGGCCTGCGCAAAGCACTCGTGCAGCAGCCGTAGCTCGCGCTCACGGCCGATGAAGGGGGTCAGGCCTCGCTCGGCTTCCACCTCCAGCCGCGTGCGCGTTTCGTCGACCGCCAGCACCTCCCAGGCGGGCATGGGCTCGGCCTTGCCCTTGAGGGCGAGGGCGCCAAGCGGTCGCGTGGTACAGTAGCCCGCCACCAGGCGATGCGTCGTCTCGGAGATGACGGATCTGCCCCGGCACCGCCGCCTGCTGCAGGCGCGCCGCGACATTGGTCGTGTCACCAACGGCGGTATAGTCCATGCGCAGGTTGTCGCCAATCGCCCCGACGATCACCAGCCCGGTGTTGAGCCCCATACGGACGGCCACCTCCACCCCATGCTGGCTGCCCCAGGGCGTAGTGGCCGCATGTAGGCGCTGCCGGATGCCCACAGCGGCCAGTACGGCGCGCCGGGCGTGGTCCTCATGGGCAATGGGGGCGCCAAACAGGGCCATGAAGCCGTCGCCCAGGAACTGGTTGATGGTGCCTTCATAGCGGTGCACCTCGCTCCAGGGCGAGCTCGAAGAACTGGTTGAGCAGCGCATGCATGGCCTCCGGGCCCAGGCGCTCGGCCAGGGCCGTGGAGTTGGCCAGGTCGCAGAAGAGCACCGTGACTTGCTTGCGCTCGCCTTCGAGGGCAGCGCGGGAGGTGAGAATTTTTTCGGCGAGATGCCTGGGGGTGTAAGAAAGCGGTTCCCATTCCTGGCCCAGGGCTGGGGTTGCGGTTGGCGTGGCAGCCGGCTCTGTGTCGCCAATCCAGACCAGGACTCTGCCGTCTTCATCTACGGCCAGTTTTTGGCCGTAGATGAGTTCTTCCTTGAGATCCTCAAGAAAGGCATCGTCTAGCTGAAATTCCCGCTGGAGGGCGCGATACGTGACGCGCCCGCGACGACGCAGGAGGTCCAGAACCTGGTCAAGGACATCATAGAATCCCATGGCTTGACCTCCCATGCAATTGCCTGCGCTCTCCCGCTGTCCCACCTGTTTTCATCCTTTTGCACAGGACAGCAGGCTATCTTGGCATAGACCGGCCCAAAACGCAACGTCAGCGCTATCACTTCCCTCTGTTGGCCGCGGACACGGTCTATGGCGTAACCCTGACCGATGCTCCAGCAAGGGGAATGGCTGGGGCGGTCAGTGGTCCGGATGCTTCACCCTGTCCGCTCATGCCCTGGGCAGGGATGGCCACGCCGAAGGTCAACGTGTCGTTGCCATTGCCATTGCCATTGATACGGTCATCGAGGGCGTCACAGCTGGTGAGTATGAGACTGCAGCACAGGAGAAAAATGCCTACACTCAGCCATCTTTTACGCCGCAGCCGTTGCTGCCCTAGCGGACACACCAGGCCCAGCCCGGGAAGTAGCACCGCCAGCCATGCCGTGCGTGTTATGGTGGTATTGGGAGTCTGCATGGACGTCGCAGCATGCATGGCCAGGCCGGCCGTCGGACTGTTGATATCCAGCAGTACGACCAGATTGGTGGTCGAAATCGCCGGGATATCCAGCGGTGGGGTCACCTCCAGCGGTATCGAGGCCACAAGTCCCGCCCCTTCTGCGGTTGCCAGAATGGTCTCTGTGGCATCGAATTGCCCGTTTGCATTGGCATCATTGATCAGTTGCACCCGCAGATGCTGCACCTGCGATGCCTGCCCCGTGGGCGCCGTAAAATCTACGCTGACACGCGTCAGGCGCACCATTTCGGCGCCTGTGCCCAGCCGTACTTGCAGCACGGGAAGATGCTGTGCGGGGACAGCAACGTCCACTTCCTGCGGATTGTTGTCGCCGCGTATGGCCGTCAGCGATGGCAATACCTCTGCCGCAAAGGTTGTCAGCAGAGCATGGGCAGTCTCAGTCGGATGAATGCTATCCCAGAACACATGTGCGGCAGGATCTGCACAGACGCTGCCGCCGGTGAAGGGGTCGCCCGCCAGACAGGGGTCGGTCACATTGGTAAAGCCAAAGGCCGCCGGATTGGTAATAACATTTTCCAGATGGGCAAAGGTATTGAGACGAAAAATCACGATGCGGTGCTCAGTCTCCAGGGCGTCTAACGTTGCCGCCAGGGCGTCATTGAAGGCCGCAGAGACTTCTGTGGCTCGGGTGACCTCCTCAGAGCCGAGAGCGATACTCTCTGGTGTCCGCCCGAGGTTCGGTAGATTCGGGACCAGGAAATAGACGGCTCCGGCGTCCGCCAGATCCTCTATGGCGCCAGCGAGATCATCGACCGCTGTGCGTGCTTCAACAAAGGGATCGTTGCCGGTCTGCAAGGCGTCACGCAGATCGTTTGGCCCACCCCAGAGCACATAGAGTGCGGCAGGATCAACCTCCTCAACACCAAAAAAGTCGGCCGCTAAGAAGGTTTGGACTTGCGAGCGGATACTCGGGATGAGTACGCCGGCGTCGCGCTCAAAGATCTCCTCTGTTTCGCGGCCAATTTCGGCCCCACCATGGGCAAAGTTTGTGCCGCCATCGAGAAATGGTGTGAGCTCCAGGTTAAGCATCTCCGCCAGGCCCTCTATCCACACCGGACCGTTCGAAAATCGTCCGCTAAAGTAGGGGGGAGAGACAGGAATGGGGTCTGCTGTAACCGCCTGCGTGGCGGTGAAGATGTTCCCAGTGTCCGACAGACTGTCACCAAAGACAAACAATTCACGAAAGAGCTGTGCAGACGCCACTCCAGGCGCCAAACTGACACCGATAATGACCGTGACTGCGAGCAGGAGGCGAGACAGAATCTGCCAGCAGGTGCTGTTGTGCCGTGACCTCCCACCCCCCTTCCGGCGCCGTTGTACGTTGCATATCGTTTTTTCTCCCTGGTCATGAATTTATCTACGTGATAGGCCCGAGGCGCCTATATGCTCCACTCTCCATGTCTGCAGATGCGTCCTGGTGTCTCGATTTGAGAGGGTGTGATATGCCAGAAGCTACACACTGACTCCACTGCGCCGGACCCTCAGTACAGCCCCACAGAGACAGGTGGCCAGAACCCAGCGCCTCTGCCTTGAGGACTCCAGGTGGTGCAATGGACACCCATGAGCCGTGCGCAGCACTAGAGGATGAGTGTAAGACGTGGCGACCACGCCTGGAGGCGCTGCGGTCATGACCCATGAGCCGTGCGCAGCACTTTTTTCCGGTATGGCATGTCAGTGGAGAGCACAAACCATGCCATCTGCCAGGTGTGGTATGTCGCTGGCACGGTTTATGCCCTTATAGATGGTAGGAGTGGTGCAGAGTCAGACAACAGAGATATCCACCGGTGGCCGCAGCTTGGCACACTCGGCGAGCGCTTGATGCACAGAATGCTGTACAAATGCTTGCAGGAGGCTCTCGTTCACAACTTCCTGACGGTCGAAGGCAGTAAACACCTCCTGTTGGATGAGATGGTCGAAACGCGGTGCCCACTTGCGCGCCCCCAGGCGGGCCGTGGTCGAGCAGTTATCGACCATGTATGCCACGCCTCTGGCGTGCATGTAGGGGTTGAGCGAATCCACTGCCTCGATCACTGATTCGTTGCACACCTCGCTGTACGAATGGCCATGTTGCAGTAAGAGATCGATCTGTGCCATCATGGCGGCACAGTAGAGACCAGCCGTTTCTGGATGCAACGGAATCTCACTCTCAGCGCGTTTGGCACGCACCTTCTCGCCCACCTGCCACATGCGCGTGGCATCAATCTTTCCCATAGGATACTTGCCCAGGCGCTGGCCCGCTGCCACCACTGAACGCACCTCATTGCCCGAGGACACGTCCTCGTAAATCTCCACCATAAGGCCGTAGAGAATGGGATACGCCATGGTATACATGCGCGCAAAGCGTAACTGGTCGGCGGCAGAAAACTTCTGATACAGCGCCAGGAGTCCCTCGTGGGACACAGTCTTGCTGATCGGTCCGGTGACTGACTCGACGGAGGCTTGAAACGCTTCCTCCTCGGACATGCGTGTGTCCTGCACGAAACGCCGATACAGCGCTTCCACGATACCATGCACGGCGCCGAGCAAAATGGCCCGTTCGCCAAACACATCGCTCTTGAATTCATTCTTCAGCGTGGTGATGAAGGTATAGGGCGATCCCAGGGCAATGGACCAGCCGATGGCCTGGTCGGTGGCCTTCCCGTCAATGTCTTGCACGACGGCAAAGCTCGAGTTGATGCCGGCGCCATTCAGCTCCTTCCCCTGCACGTAGAGGCGCCGTACTGAGGGGCCCATGCCCTTTGGGCACACGGCAATGACATTGACGTTTTTCGGGAACGATGTCCCCTCGTTTTCTAGATGCTGCAGCAAAAAGCCATGCGACAACCCCAGGGTGGCACCGGGCTTGAGGGCCGCAAAAATCTCCTTGTACTGCTCGGCCTGGGCTGCGTCGGAGATGAGTAACAGCACCATATCCGACGTGCGGATGACGTCGTACATCTCCCCCAGCGTGCCATTGTCCTCTGTAAAGCCGGCCTGACGCGCCGCGGCCATAGAAGAGCTGCCTGCCCGCAGGCCGACGGTGACGGTAATCCCTGTGCCGGCGAGTGATTCACGCAGATTCTGTGCCTGTGCTGGACCTTGAGAACCCCAGCCAATGACGCCAATCTGCTTGATGCCTGCCAGGGCTGTTTTCAGCAGTGGGAAACGATCGCGGCCGCCACGGACAATGCGCTCTTGCGTATTCCCGAGCTGTACGACTTCTGTTTCAAACACGTTGGACGTAAAATCCCATTGCATAAGTCGACCATCCTATTCGTTGTGACATGCTGTACCAGACAGTGGTGGTGTGGATAGGCCATATGCTTACCAGAAATGCGCGGTCTTGACAACTGTATTTTATATCAACAGGTTATGAGAGATGACTTCTCCTAAAAGTACCAGTTTTTTTGTGCCAATTGTCACAGGAGTGTCACTCGAAAACATGCTCGAATGTTCGGATAGGGTACAGTATCGCGGTGCGAGCGGCAAGCGGTTCCTTCTGTTACTGTCAGAATGTTATACCCTCGCGGTCGATGACTGGCCCGTTCCACAACGAAGGCGAGGATTGGGAAGCATGTGCACCCCCATATGCTTCGCCACACTTACGCCACTGAATACTATCGTCAGACCCACGATCTACGGGGACTCCAAGAGAACCTTGGCCATGCGTTCCTCTCGACCACCCAAATATATACCCACGTGGCCGATGAGGACCGGGAACGACGAGCGAAGGCGTTCAGTATTGGTCTGAAGTAACGCCCACCCACAACAGACGGGGATAGGATGTCCCCTCCATCCCTCCTGAAACCATCGCCCCATCGAACCTGGCAATCCAAAAGACGATACACATGTGACAGATGGGACAATACCGCACATACACACAACATTGTGCAATGTGTCACATCAAGTAACGACGTGGATTTGCAGCGATTTTGATGCACGCAAAAGTGGGATGTGCGTTCACTCACGACCACCCCGATAGTTCCACAGGTTTGGTTTGGTGTATTTGGTAGGCAACGTGTGACATCAAACCTATCAGAACCCTCACCTGATGCACCAGGATGACTCATAAGACACGATCATACCCGAAGATGACATATAAGACTCGTTCATAAAATACCCCCTCAGACGCTCCAGAATCGCCTACACCAAGATTTTATAAATTCATAGACTAATATATTGACGTCTTCAAACCATATTGATATGATACCACGACTTTTTTGCATACTTTCAAAAAATGGTTGAACCTATGAAACAAACGCTGAAGAAAAAAATGATTAGACGTGTTGGTGTAGCTTTAGGACCATTGTTATACGAGCTTGGCGCGGTCAAATCTGTCATGCCTCCTAAAGATTTCGATCTCCTTATTGAGGGCGTCTTACACGCAATTCGGCGTGTACCGGCAATCACTCAAAATAATGGGTCTGTTGATGAATGCCTTCACATTGAAACGGAGTTGGGAGACGTAATTTCCAATGAAATTCCTAGGGAAGGGGTTCCCGATGACACGCCCTAATCCGTAGTGAGCACATACGCCATACGCCATACCAGCCTCACATCACGCCCTTGTCAACACCCACCACGTCCCATGTATACATATGATTTACCCCGCGTTGGTCCATGAACACCCTGCATCCATTGGAGCACATCCATGAAATACTGTACCCACTGTGGCGAACCTCAAGACGAGGATGTCCGCCACGAACTCCCACTGGAACCTTATTGGACACTCATGGAAGTCTCGGCCCTTCTCCTCACGAATCCCGATACCGTTCGATGTGCGTTACGGAATCACAGGCACAGGTTTAACCCGCCGACGTACCGCCGACGTCACAGGAAACCGAAACGCCGTATCCTCACGTCCACCCAAGTACGACCCCTGGCGAAGATCATGAACGCCCCATGGCATAAGCAACGCGGGTAAGTGCATCCACGGTGGGGAGGGATAATGGTTTTCCGTTGAAACACTTGACCACGCCCGATGGACCACGGCAGATACCCTCATTGCATCGTCGTTTTACGAACGAACAAGACCCATCAAAGAGTATAAGAGAACATTATAAGCCGTTTAAATTTGACGCTTTGCCGGTAGTATTGTAGGATTAATCTTATATTGACACGATACATGAAGTTTCAAAAACAATTTAAAACGGTAAATTATCAAAGGAAACGACGATGGAAACTACTTCATATAGTCAACGAGACGTACTTGACCAAATGTTGTCCCTCTATCATACACTACATACGTTACGCGATGCCGGAGAACTTGAAGCCTTCAACAATTGTAAGGAAATCCTCTCGTTGTTCGTCGAGTGGGCATCCATCGATCACGAGGAGAGACCCGTTCGTTGTAGGTGTATGCCGGAACCAACCTTTGACGATAACTGGCACGCTCCCCGGTGTGTGGAGAATGGTCCCTTGTGTCGGCTCAACTTGGACGAGATCCCCATTGACGAAAACCACGCCTTGGTAGGACACGCCGACGAGTAACTACTATCGTCCCCCTTCGTGGTGGCGGTGACGCGGGATGATGCTTATTGAGTTCATCTCAATGCTTCCAATAAACCATCAACACGCCGGACCAAAACTACGACTTCTCCCGTCACCTGCCAAGGGATGCTCGCCCACCCTCCCAACACTCACGCGAGGAGATTGGCGAGTCTCACAATGAAATATGCACGTACGCATAAATTGTTGATTTATTTGTCTTTTATAAAAAACGTTGGATACAATTTTCCTGTAAAACGAAAAACGCCCCATATCTCTTAGGGTCCAACCACGGGATATGAGGCGTCCTCAGAAAACATCTCCATTGAGAGGTTCTCCAACGATGAATTTACAGTCTCTAAATGCCTCTGTCGAGTCCCCAATTAACCAAGACGTCATTGACGCGATTTTTCACGTCAGCGAAGTCACCGATCACCTCATCCGCGCCCTCCACAACGCGGAAACCGTTATGACGACGGAGAACTACATACGTCTCGCTGAGTTTTGTTTGAAACGCCTCCAAACACAGTGTCTACCCGAAGACTGTATCTGTAACGACTGCATAGAGGAGGAGGAGCGGCAGGGTAGGCGGTAGTGGTATATCCATCGGATTTACAGGGGCGTATTTGTCGGATACGCTCCTTCAACGCTGTTACTGGTGAGGGACTCTTAGACACTTACGAACTCGTAACGAAATTCATCGAGAGTTCCGTGTACCATGCGACACCCCTACCCGCACGATCGATATCACCTCCGCCATAGAAGTCGGAATCTGACACGGGGGAAACCCGCGTTCCCAGTGAGGGGTGGAACATCATCCGAGAATGCCCATTTAATGCACGAGAATATCCCTAGAATCAACGATCGTTCCAAAGGATCACTGTACCCTGCCAGGGGTTATTCCGTGCCTTTTGGGGTGGGAGTAGTATTTTCATCCGCTTGATAGAGTCTTTTTTCATCCGGTCAATAGGAAACGACTCTTGATAAGTCGCATGAAACCCATTTGACAGTCTTGGTTACTTCGAGGATTGAAACCACATCCATCCTGTGGATACCGTACAACCTTTCTGTACAGCTTTCATGTACCAGTTAGGAATGGAAGGTCTCATCAACCGCGAGAAGGTACAATAAATCCCTCACGTACTTCCGGTTTGACTTTCCCTAGACTAATGGACATTAACCACGGAGCCACACTCTTACGGTAAAGTATTGTGGTTTTATGTGTTCCAGCTTCCGTTATGATATCGTAACGGGTGGTGTCCTGGGATCATCGCAACAGGATTGACAGGGAGGTGTCAGGCCGTATGAAGCGTTGGAAATTTTGACAATTTTGCGCAGTTTTTTGAATATAAGTTCAAGAATTATACAGTAACGGTCGATATGATATATAAGCTAGATTTTATGACTGAATATGATTCTTTCTATTTACAGTAGACCACCATTGCAGAAAGAACACACGATTTTCAATGACGTAGAGATAGTTTTGTATTGTACCATTACGAACCCTTCTGTGATAGCAGCGCGTAGTTTCTGCTGTTTTTTTCTTGATTCGACAGAGGAGATTACATATGAAGATGTCATTGTTCACCACAGTATGTGTGTCTTTATTAGCTATGACAAGAGTGTTTGCTCTGCCGACAGGGTTTACCTGTGTTACAGACGCTAACCCGCTTAATTGTGCTATCGGAGAAGCGCAATTTGCGTATGATGTGCAGGATCTTGGGGCTGGTCTTGTGCAGCTCGATATTCTGAATAGTGGATCGGAAACTGCAACAATTGCTCGTATTTATCTTGATGATGTGGATGGTTTGCTTACTGGGCAGTTTGTTGGGTTTGTCCCCTCCCCTACCAGAGTGAATTTTCGGGTAGGGGCAAAGCCGCTCAATTTACCCAATGGAAAGACGTTAACACCGCCTTTTCTTGCGGATCAGCGGTTTAGTCGCTTAGCAGGCAAAGGCCATAAAGTGATTGACGGTATTGATACGTCTGAGTCTCTGGGCTTACAGTTTATGGCGAATATGGGAGATGTGTGGCACGCTCTTGAAGACGGCTCTTTACGGATTGGACTCATTGCGCAACGGTTTAGTCTTGGTGGGGGGGAGAGTTTTGTGAATATTCCTGCGAGTGACCAGAGGATTGCTGAAACGCCTGAGCCGGGAACGTGGCTCTTTATGGTGACTGGTGGTGTTGTAGGTTTGGGTCTCTACGTGCTGCGTAAGCATTATGTCTGAGCGAGAAACACATGCTGTGCCGTTAAAGTTTCGTGGTATCTCTGAGAGGGATTGACACATAATTGGCTATACCCTCGCCGATGAGCGGGTAGTGTCCTGCGATTATCCCAGGACACTACCTCGTAACGGGCCGTAAACCGACCTAAAACGCCGTCTATAAGTTTGACGTATTGCGAATTCCACGCGATACCTAATTGCTCACACACATGACGGGGGACAATAAACCAATTCTCCGGTGTTCCCTCGTAACCACTCTCAATGTCATATGGTGAGAGTTCGTGACGTGGCCAAATATGCATCATTGCATAAGTCATTGTTTTATTTGACTATTTATTGATTTTAGTGTACATTTACTCTAGTGTTTAATTTAGCCTTAGACGTAATCCTCAGTAGTGCTGATGTGGGCGATGAGATCGTACAAGACGGTTTTCATCGCCCGTACTATTCCCCCCCCCTCACAATATTAGGCGCAATAACCGGTCTACATTATGAGGGAAGAGATTGATTCGTCATTATTGTTTGTCAGTCACATCCAACCTACTCAGTAAGTAAGACCTTCCGTTCGTACAAATTGAATAGTGTCGATCATTAGGCGGTCTCGTTGACCGTCAATTTTTAGGTCATTGCTGCGCCAACATGACGCACCAACAGAAAGGATTAACGCCTATGGCACAAATTCGTACAACGGTCCGCCTGAATGAGACAACGAAGCCCTGGAATCCATCGTCCAGGCCGATCATCGGGACGTTAGGACCACTCCATACCCGATTGGCGGCACGTATTGCCCAGTTGGAAGGTCAACTTCAACAGACGAACGCCGTTCTTGACCGTGCCATGCAGGTTGTTACGGCGTATAGCACATTGGCGAAAGATCTACAGGAAGGAGGTGATTTGACCGCTATTGTTTGGACTTTGCTTGACGAGGAGAAAAACGAAACCCCGTCAGTTGGTCTCACGTGTTGCAAGCACGTGGGCTGACGGGGTAACAACCGCGTCTGGTGGTGCGGCCGTTGTATATGGTCACGACGTCAAAAACCATAGCACACCCCCTCCGGGACTGCAACGCCAGACGCACCAACACCGGAGGTTTAATCCAATGTCGATGTCACGAATTGAACACGCAATTGAGTATGCCAAGCGGGGGTATTACGTCTTTCCCGTAAGGCGAGACAAAACACCGTACACACAGAATGGATTTCATGACGCCAGAAACATACCCGGCACCGTTGAACCCCTGTTCTGTGATTATCACGACGTCAACGTAGCCATCTCAACAGGGCCATCGGGGTTGTTTGTCTTGGACGTTGACAACAAAGCGGACAAGAACGGGTACGCCGCGTTACAGGCGTTGATTGACGAATATGGCCCCCTTCCTGAGACCGTCACCGCAACCACTCCGTCAGGCGGGAAGCACTATTACTTTCGTGGCACGGGACCAACAACCACAGGGACCATTGGTGTTGGACTCGATACCCGTGGCGAAGGCGGGTATGTCGTGGCGCCACCATCACGAGGTACCAATGGGGCCTACACGTGGGATGGTCCTGGACTCGATACGATGGAACCGGCAGAGGCTCCACAGTGGCTGGTGGACCTGGCGTATGAGTCCAACCGGAGCGCACCAACGACCGTGACCAATGCGGAGGGGGAGAGCGTCATCCCGAATGGACAACGAAATAGCACCCTGACCAGTATCGGTGGGGTATTACGGAATTGTGGCTTTGGTGAAGTGGTGATACACGCCACGTTATCCGGCATCAATGAGACGGCATGTGAGACACCATTACCCGATCAGGAGGTACGCACCGTGGCCAATAGTGTTGCTCGATATGAAGCGGGTGTGATGTTGCCGCCCGATAGTGATGAAGACTTGAAGGGTGTCGTGGCGACACTCCAAAAGAATCCGTATGCCTGTACCAGTCCGGCGGTGTTGGAAACCTTACATCGTCTGGGGCGGTCAAAAGCATCCCGATTGGCCATCAATGGAGCCGTTCGAAAGGTCATCTCAACACAAGATTTATGGGATGCCGTTCAACAATATGCGGACGAACAACAAGGGGATTCGCCTATGATGACGTTGCGGGAACAATTGGCCAACAAAGTAGACCTGACGTGGCTGATTGAAGACCTGATAGTACGGGAAGGGCTGTCCATCGTCGCAGCACCTCCGAAGTCAGGGAAATCCTGTTTTATCCGGTGGCTTTTGTACTGTGTCGCGTCAGGTATTCCATTCTTTGACCGCCCAGTCAACGCGGGCAGTGTCATTTATTACGCCGCAGAGGAACCTAAAGCGGTAGTGGATAACGAGTTCGACAAGATCATTACCAAGTTCGGGTATCCGACAGTCCATGAAATCCATATAACCATCGGAGCGTTACGTGCGTCCAAGTTTGTCGAGCGGTTGACCAACGACATACGCCGAACAGGTGCCGTCTTGGTGGTCATTGACCCGTTGTTCGACGCCATCACAGTCGACGATGAGAAGTCATACCCACAAGTCCGGTCAGCGTTACAGGAACTCCGGCGGGTGGCCTTGACGGAACACGTCCATATTATGGTCGCGCACCACACACGAAAGGCTGCCAGTGAACGCGGAAGTGCGGGTGATATCCTTGGTAGTCAGGCCCTTCGAGGTGCGACCGAACATAACTTCCGTATCGTGGGCGAGCAAAAACAACCGCGTAAGTTATTCGTTGAGCAACGGTGTGGTGATGCCTTGTATGACGAACTCCTCATCTATAGTCCCGAGACTGGAGAAGTTCGGTTAGGGACCAAAGAAGACCGCGAGGTTGCACGGGATGAGAACCTCCAGAGCAAACGTATGATGGTGCTGGCGGACATAATCACCGTGTTAGAACAGGCCAAACGAGATGGGGTGAAACTGAATCAGACGCAAACTGTTTCAACAGATTGCGGGAGCGACAGAAACCAAAAGGGAGGCTATCGAGTATGGACTGGAAACCGGCGAACTCACAAAGGTGAAAGACGGCCGAAACTCTTATTACGAGAAAGCGGACGCTTTAATGACGGTCTGACGACGACGACTCCCTATAAGAAATAAAATAGTCGTCGGCACCGTAGGGAGGGGAGGAACTCTCCCCTCCCTACTCCTTCGTTCGGGGTGAAGAAAACCACCCCAAATTACGGGGAGATATACCTTTAAGATCGTCGTCGAGAATCTACACGTCGGGTTGCCCGACGACCCCGACTCCGGCAGGGGCCTACGTCGTTGGCGCCGTTCAACCCTTATCAGGTTTTATCATGGATAACCGAACTAAAAAACAAGTTGGTCGCGGCGTTTACGGTGTCGATTCGGCGAAATATCCGTGTTGTTTGATGAGATCAAGAACGGTCGTACTAGCTTGCGGTATGGCGCCTTCGAAAGCCTTACTTCGAGCGTCCCAAACGACTAGGGAAAACGTCTCGTCCGACTTTGCGCGACCGTCCAAGGTCAGTTCTGCCGGAATCGTATATGGGTGTAGATCACATACTGACATAGAGAACTTACGGGGCAACGGTTGATCGAGCTCCCTGCGATGGGACGATGCTATGGGGAAGCGGGTTGACGGGGCAGAGCCACTCTGGAATAAGGTGCTTGTCACACCACCCATCAACTCCAGAGGGATACCCCATGCAAGCATCGCAGATCTGTGACTCGTTGTCGACTCCTCCGAGTGCTCTCGAGCAACTCCACGACTTTCTCCAACAACGCCAGAGTGCCCGGGAGCCGGTGGCGGACCTCAACGCGTTCGAACAGGAGCTCCATCGGCACTTTGTTGCGGCCGAGCGTGAGGCCTTAGGCCGGGAACTCACGCGCTTTGATGTCGATGCCCCGGTGATCGAGGTGGCCGGGCAGCGATACCGACGGGTACTGCGCTGCGAGCAGACGTACCACAGTGCAGCAGGGCCGCTCCGGGTGGAACGGACGCTGTACCGCCAGCGCCAAGCGGGCGAGCGGGCGCTGTGTCCGCTGGAACTGCGGGCTGGGCTCATCGCAGGCTCCTGGACGCCGCTGGCGGCGAAGCAAGCGACCTGGGTGGTGGCGCATTTGACACCGCAAGAGGGCGAAGAACTGTTTGAGCTCCTGGGCAACATGACCCCGTCCAAAAGCAGTTTAGATCGCCTCCCCAAAGAGCTCAGCGCCCAGTGGGAGCCGCAACGACCGCAGTGCGAAGCGACCTTGCGACAGCAGGAAGACCTCCCGGCAGCGGCCGTGACGCTGGCGGTATCCCTCGATGGAGTGCTGGTCCCGATGAAAGATGGCGAGCGCCACGCCAAGCGGACGCAGGCGATGGCCCAAGGCAAAGCACCCAGTGGCCCGTCTGGCTATCAAGAGGTCGGTTGTGCCACGGTCTCCTATTATGATCAGGACGGGAGCCGCCTGAGTACCCGGCGGATGGCCCGGATGCCCGAGGGCAATAAACACACCCTCAAGAGCCAGCTGACGGCGGAGGTGATGGGCGCCCTGGGGCAGCGTCCCGGTTTGCGTGTGGTCAAGCTGGCTGATGGGGCCCCGGACAACTGGAGCTATCTCAGCGATGTCTTACCGCTTGGGCAGGAGGTCCTCGATTTCTATCATGCGGTTGAGCATCTCAATGGTGCCCTTGCAGTGGCCTATGGGGAAGGGAGCCCCAGGTACACGGGACGCTCGGCAACGTTGCGTCAGGTGCTGCGCGATGCGCCCCAAGGTGTGGACAAAGTCATTGGGGCCTTGGAGCGCTTGCGGACACGCTACCCCCGCCGTCAGGCCATCCATAAAACCCTGGCGTATTTCCGCGACCACCGCCACCGAATGTGCTATGCGGCCCTACGGGCGCACAACTTGCCGATTGGCTCTGGAGTGGTCGAAGCCGCGTGTAAGACGGTGGTCAGCCAACGCTTGAAGCGCTCCGGCATGCGCTGGCGTGCGGCTGGGGGGCAAGCGATTCTGACGTTCCGTGCGTTGTGCCAAAGTGATCGCTTTGAGCGTGCTTGGCCTCTACTGGTGAGGACGTATCAACGCGACGTGCGCTTACCGCAGAAGGTTATTACCTTACGTGAGCGTATGTGAAGAGTGTATCGTCAATATGAGACCTACACCCAGTCAATATCTCACAAACGATCTGACAATGACACCTGTACCACCCTCATTTCTTCACGGTGTGCCTAAGTATGTGACCAAGAGAAACGTTTCGGAGGAGTCGAACAAGGGGGATGAAAGGATAAGCACAATGGCTACTGTCATACACGCTGAAGAGCATCATCAACTCGGAGAACCTGATATCACGTGTCCAGTGTGCATGGTAAGCTTCCCACCATCTTGAAGGCTTATAATGACTCCACCGTCTCTAATTATACGAAGTTCATCCAACTTTTCGAGAAATATCTTGATCTTCTTCTTGTCTGGTTTGTAAAGAGTCTTCACTGTTTTTTCATAAATCTTGTCAAGGAAATCAATCATTTTATTCAAGTGCTCCTCAACAATACTGCGGGCAGAATTTAGGCCGCTGTCTCGGTGATGGCCCCATAGTTACAAAGCGTTTCGTAATCCGGGCTCGATTTTTCTAGACTATGCCCGTTGGCTAAGTGCTCACAAATTCGATCGATCAGATGTTGATTGAAGGCCCGCCGCTTGAGGCTCGCCATGGAAAACGCTTGGTCGCAGTTGCCGTTTTGCTGACGCGCTTCCAGCTTGGCCAGGGTCACTGCGCTCAGACTGGCATTGAAATGAAAATCGAGTTTGGCTTGGGAACGGGCTTGGCAATCGCTCAGACCGGTAAATTGTTTCGCGTCGCGAAACCAGAAACTCGATGTGAAAGCGCGCTTTGTAATAGCGGTAGAGCGTCAGGACATTCAGGTCGACATCCGTGCTAAAGAGCACCGCATAGCGGTTGTGTTGGGTGTCCACTACGACCACCACCTGGAGGTTCCGTTTAAACTGCACATGGTTGACCACTTGATGATACAACATGATGTGCTCGTCTTCGGTAGCGAGGTGCTCAAACCAGGGATAAGTCGCTCCAGTTCACCTTGCCGTCGCAGGTCTTTTGGCGGCCTGGACCCGGGCGCTTGGGTTCCTGGTAGAGATAGCGCAGATTGGCGTCCGCTCGCAACTTGCCAATCTGGTGCAGCGCCCAAGGCACATACGCCAGCGACAAATTTCTGTTTGCTGTAATAGCCATCGGTGACCACGTAACGGAGAAAGTTCAAGTCATGCGCCGTGACCACACGGGTCAGTTCGGTACCAGGTAGACATCCATCCGGGTGGCCTCCGGGTCGGGGATGTCACCGGTCGGCGGTGTCTGTTCTACACTGAGGCAGTAGGCACAGTTGTGGGTGATATCGAGCCAGGCCAGGGTCGAGATTTCAAGCCCCTTTTCCGGGCGGCTATGGCTCCCATTCCAGAAGCGATCGAGGCCATAGGTGGTCTTGCCACTTTTGGGCACAAAACTGGCATCCATCACCAATGCCTGGGCATGCGCAGGGGAAACCACTTCGGTGATGGCGGCCTTGTTGAGCGAGACCCAGTCAAAGTCCCTGGCGTACCACCGTGCAAAGGTCCGTTCGTGATAAGGACTGTAGCGACTTAAATTGCGAAAGGTGGCGTGTCCAGGGAGCATAAGCATAAGTCCCAACAGATGGGTGACGAACTTGTGCTGTGGTCTCTTGGTTTGCTTGAGACGACTCAGTACACTTCGGAGCAGTCGCATGGAGCACCTCCCTTTTCGGTTGCATTGCATAACACAACCTTAGAGGATGAGGGCTCATGCGACTACCACTCAGGCAAAACTGTCCGAAGTATTGCCTCAATAGACCTTCTTAAATCAATGTACTCTACCGTCAAATCTTCGTTGTTGATATAACCACAATTATAGAGAGAAAGACTTAATCGAACTGGAACAAAAGATTCAATTTTATCGGTATTGTCGTTTATGTAATTGTTGCCATGCGCACCAACTTTATTTCTAACTTCTTTTATTTTAAGGAGGCTAATATCGTTCTTGGCGTCGCTCCAATTCGGAACATTCATAAGTTTGTAAAGGTTGAGTATTGCGTGTTGCTGAATATAAGTGGTGTTAAGTACACCGTACAACCTCAAATACCGTTCCCCTATATCGTCATATTTTGTTGGACCATCAAGTCCGAATTCCAAGAAATTACGGATTGCAGTTGATGTGTCGTCAATGTATGTCCATGGCCGTACATATAAACCCCCAATCTTTTTCTTTGTTTAGTCGTAGGATTTCTTTGATCTCTCTTGGACTACTCCAAACCTTCTCATTAATGACAATACCTTCGCCAATTACGAAAAGCTGAAGGAGGGTTGAGAGGCATGAATACGGCCCAAGCAGGCGACCTTGTTGAGAATCTTGCGCTAATAAAACCGGCTCAGGCTTTTCCGGAAGCATTTTTATCGTCTCCTCCACGTATTTGTAGCCGCGACAGTCGGCTTTCAAGTCCAGGACGCTGTAGTCTGGGTCACGCTGACGCACGTCAGCCCGGAGACGGTACGCCACATTGACCATGAACAACGACAGATTCGCCGCATTGGTGACGCCTGTGGGGGTGACGTTCATGAAGTCTTCCAGGCCCCAGTACTGTTTGGCATCCCGGAAGTTAAACTCGATTTGGAACCGCAGGCCATAGTAGTCCACGAGTGGCGCGTAGGCCAGGTCCAGGTCACTGCTGAACAGGATGACATGGGCCCGGGCCTGCGTGCGCAGGTTGGTCTTGACGATGATGACGACATTCAACGGTTGCGCGAACTCCTTGTGGAGCAGTTGCGCCTGGTACAGACGGGTCTGGATGTGCCCTTCCACGGTGGTCTCTTTGAGGTATTGCTCCGGCATGTTGGTCGTAATCCACCTTGCGGCCATACTTGCGACGGGGCCCCCGCCCGGCATAGGGGCCGGTGTAGGGGAAGTACAGCGCCGCATCGCACCGCAGCTTGGAAATCAGGTGCAGGTTGCACTGCCGCGCCATCTGCAGGGCGTTGTGGTTGCCAAAGTGCCCGTCCAGCACCAAGTAGGTCAACGGGATAACCCCGGCGATCAGGTGCAGCAAGGCGTCGAGCATGCCTGTGATGCGCACCAACTCTGGCGTGAGCGTGACGTCGGCCTTGGGTTTGTTCTTGCTGCCCTTCGGACGCCCAGGACGACGCTTGGCGGTGGACGCGGTGCTGCTTCTTGGCTGCCGCTTTGGCCTTGCTGGCCGCTTTCTCCGCGTCGCTGCGCACGACCTGCTCGACGCGGATCGGGAACGAGCGCCGTTGCCTGGATGCTGACCAAGCGACAAGGTGAAGAAGGCCAGCCCTGGCACCGGCTTGCCATACAGACTGGAAAAGAACCGATCCAGGCCATAGGTGTGTTTGCCGGCTTTGGTGACCACGACTTCATCGCCAACCAGCAGGTAGACATCCTCTGGACGGTAGACATGCTGACGAAAGAACACCCAAAACAGCATGGCCCACGGGAGCGCCTGTGGCGAAAAAGCGCTGGACGGTGCGGTAACTGCCGCCTTTGCCCGCCCAGCGGGAGATGCCCAGCATCGTGACCCGTCCCGTCATCACCAGCATGGCCCACGCAATCCGACTGAATTGGCGCAGGGTCGTCGCCGTCACATGGGGTTGGAGGCATTGGAAAAGTGCTACAATGTCCATCGTGGGCTTCTTCGTAGGTTGAGAGTTGCGGTCGTGGTGGACAACAACTCTACGACAGCTCTACGACAGAAGCCCTTTCAAGTTCGCGCATTTTGGCGAAGGTATTGTAATGAGAATCCTAAAAGCCTTCGAATATTCATTAAGAACATCCACAAATGATTTAGTCATACCTACCTTTCCAAATGCGCCTTGTCAGTTCATGAGACTAGCAAAAGACGTTACCACGCGTTTGAAACCTTTACAAGTTGCAATAACCCGATATGAATGCGCTACATATGAATGTTTAGGGCGTGAGCGACTCGTGCAATCGCCCAACCACCTGGTCAAGGTGGCTCTCAGTCAGATGCGTATGTTGTATCTCGACAATCTCCTTCACTCCCCAAACACTGCCCGGTTCATACGTTCGACCACACCACGGGTATGCGATTCACTCAAGTGCGTATACCGTTTGACCATACTCAAGGTCTTGTGGCCTAATATCTCCGCCAGTTCCATCATTGATGCACCGTTCATGGCCAAGTACGACGCGGCAGAGTGTCGGAGATCATGAAACCTGAAGTCTTTAATACTGGCCCGCCTTACCGCTGTCCGCCACGGTGTCTCTATATATCTCGGCTTTGTGCCATCACGACCAGGAAATAATAAATCCGTGTCAATACGTCGGACCTTGGCGTATTTCTGTAGAAGGTCAAGTGCATGCTCTGTAAGAGGGAGTACCCTACGCTCCCCATTCTTGGTCTCCTGTAATACCATACGCCCACCCTGTAGGTCTATGTCTCGCCATCGCAACGTTAATAACTCCATCTTCCGCGCCCCAGTGGAGAGCGCCAGCACCACTATCATATAGAGGTGTCTGTTACGGCTCCTTTGACACACCGTCAGTAACCGCTGTCGCTCATCGTCAGACAGGAACCGTACCCGCCCTCGGGATTCTTTAGGTTTGGATACTTTGCGGAATGGGTTATCGTCTATCCACTGCCACTCTTTTACGGCGATAGAAAACACATGACTTAACGCGGCCATATACCGGACTACTGTGGCGTTCGAACGTGGTCTGAGCTTGTCCCGATAGTCTGCAATGAGATTTGGGGTTACGTGCACAAGGGTGGTATGCCCAAGGTGCGATTTCCACCAGCGGAGTTGTATCTGTCGCATTGTTCTGTGGTTTTTACTCTTGTGAGGCAAGACGTCTCGAATATACCGGTCAATAAGATCAGCAAGGGTATGACGCTTGGCTTCCGCTGTCGGGAAATGTCGCCCTTCTAATACCGCACCTTCAGTCACCTGTGCCCATTTTTTGGCGTCAGTGCGGCTGTGAAATGTTGCGGTGTGTGATGGGTATCCCTTGCGCCGGATTCGCACAATGTAAGACGTGTGCCCATCGGTCGTTTTCCGTGTGATAATCGTCGCCATACGCATCACTCCCATTTTCGTGGTGAGCGACACACCTGGCAATTGTCACAACATTGTCACATTAGGGAGGGACAGTCTCATAACGTGTTGAAAAGACAGTGGTGGTGTGGATAGGCCATATGCTTACCAGAAATGCGCCGTCTTGACAACCAATGTCTGTCTGGCGACCGAGGGGGGGCTGCCGTGCGCAGCACTTAGCACTCGGGAGTGGCAGGCCCGCTCGTGCGCTGTGCCAGGACCTTTTGGATGGTGCGGCCGAGATCTCGCAGCATCAGGGGCTTCATAAGAAAGGCATCGATGCCTTGTGTCTCAGCTATCACTGCATCAATAGTATGACTAAAGCCAGTGCACAAAATAATGGGAATATCGGGACGGATATTCCGGAACTTATCGGCCAATGCTGCCCCCGTCACGTATGGCATGGTTTGGTCGGTGATCACGAGGTCAAAGCGGTAGGGATCAATCCGAAAGACGCCAAGTGCCTCAAGACCATTCGTTTTTACCACGACATCATAGCCAAGTTGCTCTAACAGTCTCTGGCCGACCTGCGCCAGAGAATTTTCATCGTCGACAAACAGAATGGATCCGTTGCCGTAAGGGAGGGGCTCCTCTGCGGGGGGGTCACCGTCAACCGCCGTCTCGATACAGGGGAGGTAGATCTGGAATGTGGTTCCCTGACCAAGAGTGCTCTGCACAGTAATGGCCCCACTGTGGCTCGTGACAATCCCGTGCACCATGGCAAGACCCATACCGGTGCCTTGTCCGACGTCTTTAGTGGTGAAGAACGGCTCAAAGATCCGTCCCATGATCTCGGGCGCGATACCCTGGCCAGTATCACGGACGATGAGTCGGATATGAGGTCCTGGCACAAGCCGCGGGTGTTGCGCGGCGAAGGCCGGCTCAACGTCTACCATATGGAGTCGGACTTCCAGCAAGCCGCCCGTTTGGCGCATGGCATACTCTGCATTTGCACACAGATTCATAATGACCTGTTGCATTTGGGTCATATCCGCCAGAATGGGCTCGGTATCTTCGGCGATGTCTTGAAAAATGCCGATAGTCGTGGGCAGCGTTGCGCGCAGCAATTTGAGTGACTCTTTGAGGACGACATGGAAACGGAATGGTTTGCGTTCCTGCTCACTTCTGTGGCTAAACATCAGAATTTGTCGCACGAGGTCTTTGGCGCGTTTCCCCGCCGTGAGCACTTCTTGCAAGTTCTGCCACGCCTGGCTGCTGGGTGAGATGTCGCAGAGCGTCAATTCGGTATAGCCGAGAATGGCGGCCAGGATGTTGTTGAAATCGTGCGCAATGCCCCCTGCTAAGGTGCCAAGCGCTTCCATTTTCTGCACATGACGATGTTGCTCGGCTTGCTGGGCTTGTCGGAGTCTGGCTTCGGCGCGTAGGCGTTGGGTGATATCCTGGGCCACACCACGATAGCCGATGACCTGTCCGGAGGCATCATGCATGGGTTTACCGGCGACGGACAAATGCAGTGGTTGTCCGTCGTGGTCAAGGATTTGGTACTCGATATTGGCGAATGGAGCATGCTGGTCCATGTAGCGCTGGATATGGGCCACGATCTGCCCTGTCGGATCGTCGAAAATGTGCTCACGACGGTGGCGACCGAGCAGCGCTTCGGTGTCCCAACCGCTGTGCGAGGAGGGTGAGACGTAGGTAAACACCTGTTGGAGATCTGTTTCCCAGAACCAGTCGGCGGCAATCTCGGCAAATTCACGACAGCGTTGTTCGCTCTCGAGCCGCGCCTGCCAGCTCTGGTTGACTTCATCAGCCATGGCGTTGAACTGGGCGGCGAGGGCGGTGACTTCACGGGTGGGGAGCACGCCGAGGTCACGAATACGCGCCTCATACGTGCCGTTGGCAAAACGTTCGGCCACGTAACCGACATGTTGCAGTGGGGCGGCGAGCCAGCGTGACACGAGCCAGCCAAGCAGGCCAGCACCGCAGAGGGCAATACCGATGACCGACCAGACGGCCCGTTTTCCCTGTCTGACGTAGTCCTCAAGTTCCGACACCGGCTGTGGGATCATGACGCCCCAGCCGGTCTTTGGTATGGCAGTGAAGCCAGCAATCATATGGGCGTGCAAAGCGGGGGAATGGAACCACGAGACGCCCGTTTCTCCTCGCATCATGCGACGCACGGGGTCTAACTGGGAAATGTCCTGCATCTGGGCTCGCCACGTGGGGTTTGGATGGGCGATGACGCGTCCGCTCTGGTCAACAATCGCCGCATGGCCTTTTTCCCCGAAGCGGACAGCGCCTTGGAGGTGGACAAAGTATTCAGTCTTGAGCGCCCCGAGGGCGTATCGATCAGGGCTCAGAGGCGACCACAGAAAAATTGTCGGGTCTCCATGGCGGTCGGGGAGGACATGGCTAAACATGGGCAGGTGTTTCACCGTACTGCCAGCCGTCAGCATGGCCTCGATAAGACGCTCGGGGACACGGTCAATCGTGAGCTCTGGGTTGGGTGAAATCAGACCGAGGACTTTTCCCGTACCGTCTACGATGCAGACATACTTGAAATGCAGCCGGTTAAGGGTTGACGTGAGATCCTGCACCGGTCGGTTGGCGGCAATGTTGACAGCGGTGAGCTGGAAGGCTGCTTCCACGTCTTCAGCATAGCGCATCAGTGCTTCAGCGAGATACCGCGCCAACAGGAGGTGTTGCTCGTGGACCTTGTTCACTTCGCGATCCCAGGCCTTATTGGTCAACAGGAGACCAATGGCCCCTGCTGGGATGGCAGCAAGAAGAAAGAAAAGCACGGGCAACAGTTGACGGAGGGAGGGACGAAAAAAGAGCGCACGTCGGATTGTACGATGCTGCATCACTCGGCAGTTCTCCTGAAGAAATAACACCTCGAGCCTGTTGCCTCTAACCCCACAATTGTACTGTGAGGATGATTCCTCCTCGCCATTCTATCGCAGTAAAATACGAGTAGTCCAGATTTTATCATTATTTTTGCATGCAAAAAAACATTTTATGATTTTCTATAAACTATATATAAGCATAAAGCATCATTATTTATAATTAAAAATATAGAATTACTAACATAAATTTTTATATACGCATCAATAATTTTTTTCTAAAATCAGAAAATATAATTGATATCATTTAACATATTTATAGATATTTTGTTACAGAGTTTATTTTATGTATGATCTACGAAAGATAAAATTTATTGTATATTGAGCAAAAGCTATGTCATTGCAGAGAGTTGCTGATGTTTTTTTGGTGCGCTGTCAGGGGGGCTGTTCTCGGGTCTGATACGCGTCTGGCGCAATCATCTCTGCTATGCTATGACACAGGCGCAGGGGCAGAGCATACAACGTACATACACTGGGGAGAACATCGCATGGGAAAGCTCGACGGCAAAGTAGCGTTGATTAGTGGTGGGGCACGCGGGCAGGGGGCTGCAGAAGCGCAGGCATTTGTCAGAGAAGGCGCCAAAGTCGTGTTTGGCGACATTCGAGATGCCGAAGGCAAGCAGGTCGAAGCAGGCATTCGTGCCAGTGGTGGTGACGCCGTATACGTCCACCTGGACGTCACGAGCGAAGAGGACTGGCGTGACGCTGTCGCAGAGGCCGTGCGCCGCTATGGCACGCTGAATATCCTCATTAACAACGCTGGCATTGTCATTCCACGGGTGCCGATTGAAGAACGCACCGCCGAGGAATGGGACCGCGTCATGGCCGTGAACGCCAAGGGCGTGTTCTTAGGCACCAAATATGCCATTCCAGCCATGCGCCGCGCTGGTGGCGGTTCGATTGTCAACATCTCGTCGATTGCCGGCATCGGGCAGTCGTTACATCAGGAGCCGGCCTACGCGGCGAGCAAGGGGGCAGTGCGTATTTTCACCAAAGTGACCGCCAGCCAGTACGCCCAGGAGAAGATTCGGTGCAATTCCGTGCATCCTGGTCCGGTCGATACCGACATGCTACACCAGGCCATGTCCGACCCTGAGGTCTTGCAGCGACGGCTGACGCGGGTGCCATTGGGCAGAATGGGGGCAATTGACGAAGTGGTGGCTGGCGTCCTGTTTCTGGCCTCGGACGACGCGTCGTATGTGACCGGCAGCGAACTCGTCATCGACGGTGGAGCGCTGGCACAGTGAACCTCTGAGCCTGCAAGGAGACCGCTATGACACCCGCAGAACTGTTTGATCAGGCTTTTGCTTCAGCCATGCAGGACCGGCAACACCTCAGGCAGTTTCTGGCTGGAGTGAGCCAGGCACAGGCCCGTTGGCGACCACCAGACGGAGAATGGTCCATTTTGGAAGGCTTGGAACACATTATGCTCACTGAAGAGTCGTTCCGTGTTCGTCTGCTCAAGGTGCTGCGCGACGCTGAGACGAGTGGCACGTGGGACACTACCCCACTGCACCCGGTGAAAATGTCGGCCCAGGCGCTCCGCCGCCGTGAACAGGGTTTTGTGCCAGCTCCTGCCGATCTGGAACCGCGCGGTAGCGGCGACTTCGACGCCATGCAGCAGGCCTTGCTCCCCGCTCGCCAGGCCACCCGGGAGGCCCTCCTGCCCTATCGCACCACCGACCTCAGTCGCCTCGTACTTCCCCACCCGCGTTATGGGGATCGGCATCTGTACGATGTGATCGAATACTCGGGCATCCATGACTACCTGCACTGCGAACAGATGCAGCGGGTCACGCGCAGCCCGGGCTATCCCGGCATGTGAGTGCCTGGCATGTCGGTGGCGTCTGCCGCAGGCCATGATAGGGGCGCCTCGGCGAGGCACCCGGCCTTTCCGGCAAGCGGACCATGGAACAGTCGGTCAGTCACTGGCGGGGATAAGGCCCACCTCGGCGAGGAATGCCAGCATGGCGTGATAACAGGCCTCGGGTTGTTCGAGCTGTAACATGTGTCCAGCCCCCGGAATCGCGGCATAGCGCCAACCGTTCGTGTCGGCCAGCGCTTTATTGACCAATGCCGGGATGCCGGGCTGTGCCACGGTGGGATCGGCGCCAATCAGCTGTACTGGTCCGCCGAACGCGGTGGCCTGGGGCCACAGATCGAGGGTCATGTTACTGCGGTACAGGCGCGCTTCGAGCTCGCCCGGGCAGATGAGCCACCAGTCCCCCGTCTCGTCGTCATGCCGCAGGAGCGTCTGCGCCATGAGCTCGTGTGCCCCCGCCACCCACCCCTGGTGTGCCCTGAGACGTTTGAACTGCGCTGCCAATTCGCCGGGCTCAGCAAAGCGGTGGCGGCGCTTTTGCGCCCAGACGGCGAGTTGATGGCCGTGCAGGCGCATGAGGTTATACAGGGGATGCTCCTGGGGCGGCACGTTGGGCGGATCGAAGAGCACCAGCGCGGCCCAGCACCAGCCAATCTCCACCGCATGTTTGATGGCCGCCCGGGCTGACATCGAATGGAACACTCCGACCGTTGGTTTGTGACCCAGGTGGGCGGTGATCCCCTGCGCCACCACCTCCAGGTCACGAGACAGCTGGGCATAGTGGTGCCGTGTCGGGTCCGATGGCGGATTCCAGCCGTGGTTGCGGTGATCGAACAGCACCACGTCAAAGCGCTCGAGGAGGTATTGCCAGAAGGGATAATAGCCGTCGATAGCAAAGCCGTTGCCGTGACTCAGGAGCAGCCGTACTGCCTGCGCGGGGTCCCCATGCTGCCGCAGGCGGGTCATGGCGCCATCTTCCAACGTGAGGTCGACAATGGTGTGTGGCGTGGGTAGCGCAAAGGTCATGCAGTGTGATTCGCCTGCTCTCAGCAATAGAGATGAGAGCGCCAGGTACGACGCTCTCCGGTGGCAACAGATTACCATCAGGGCAGGGGCACGTGCAATAGCGCTCATCGTCATGGCACATCCAACGCTGATGCGGGGGCGGATTTGTCTCAACTCTTCTGTCGCCCTGTCCGATAAGTAAGGCATCAACACCGAGGGGAGAGAAGAGAGAGATGAGCGACACGCTACCGGTTACCACATTGGCCGATCTACTGGCCCACGCCGAACATCTTCCCACCTTGCCTACTGTCGCGGTCGAGATCCTCCGCCTGAGTCGCAACGAGAAAGCCAGTATGCAAGACCTCACCGCAGTGATTGCGCTGGATCCAGCACTCAGCGCCAAAATTCTCAAACTGGCGAACTCTACGGCCTTTCACCGCGGTACTGATGTCACCTCACTCGAGCGTGCGACCCTTCGACTGGGGATGACCACGGTACAGTTTTTGACGCTGGGCTTCTCCTTAACCAGGAGCAATCTGCGTCACGGCTCGAAGAGTAGCTTCGATTATCTGCAATATTGGCAATACAGCATTACCATGGCAGTGGCTGGGCAGGAGTTGGGCCGCTTGATCCATAGCTCGCAACAACACGAGGCGTTTCTCTGCGGATTGCTGGGGCGTTTTGGCCAGCTCGTCATGGCTCAGGCCATTCCAGAACGCTACGCCGCAGTGCTCGCCGCAGCGCCGGAGTCGTTGCCCACTGCAGCACTCGAACGCCAGCTCCTGGGCTACGACCATCATCAGGTCGGGGCAGCCCTCATGCACGACTGGCAGTTCCCGGCCCTGCTTACCGACACCATCCGCTCCTGGGAGGCGCCAGAGAGACTCGCACCGCAGACGCCCAAGTCAGTGCAGGAACTCAGCCGCCTCATCCAGATGGCCGACATGACGAGCCAGGTGATCTGGGGGAACCCAAAGGAACAGGCCTTACAGACACTCCACGAGTACGGTCAGCAGTATTTTGGCGTGGCTGCAGTAGCAATGGACGCCTGTTTTCTCAGCCTGGAAGCCAAGCTGGCCGAGACCGCCGCCTTGTTTGATATTCAGGTGACGGATCTTGGCGACTTTCAGACCATGCTCACGGAAGCGCGTGACCGGTTGGTGCAGCTCAGTCTTGGCACCATCCAGACGCTCGAGCATACCACCGCCCGCACCCGGGAGTTGGAACGACAAAACCACTACCTCGCCACCCTGGCGCAGACCGATAAGTTGACCGGGCTATATAACCGTGCCGGTTTTGAGGTAGCCCTGCAGCAGGTCATCGATGCATATCGCCAGAGCCACCACGACCCAGCGCTTGGCCTCCTGATGCTGGATGTTGACCACTTCAAGGCGTTTAACGATACCTACGGCCACCTCATAGGTGATGAAGTCCTGAAACGCGTTGCCACATGGATCAAGGGAGCTACACGTCACACCGATATCGTTGCCCGGTATGGTGGTGAAGAGTTCGTGGTCCTGGTTCCCCATACGACCGTTGACGTGCTATACCAGATTGCCGAGCGTATTCGTAGACGAGTGCACGACGGCAAGGCCGTCTATCAGGATCGGCAACTCAGTGTCACCATCAGTATCGGCGGCGCCTGCGGACATCGCATACAGACTTTTGAGGACGGCGTCGACCTCCTCAAACGTGCCGATGCATGTCTCTATGAGGCCAAGACCTCAGGACGAAATCGCACGGTTTGCCGTGCCATGACGTGTCTTGTACAACAGTCCACCTGAGTGATCTGCTCCGCTTCCCCTTCCCGCCCATGCCGTGGCCGCACAGGCAACAGCGTCGCTGCCAGGGGTGTTTGGGCTTGTCTTCGCCCCGCGCCTCAGCGATACTCACTCCAACAAGAGGCACAACCGCTGCCGCAGCATGGTCGGTGTAGCAGACCTAACGTCGTGGGATAGCAAGGACCGAAGCCATGAAACTCGAACGCCTCCGGAAGTTCAATACGCGGGACGTGTATCCGCAGCAGCAGCTCGATAACGACATGTGTATGGTGGTCAAGGCTGGCAACCGTATCTTTTTGCGCGGCCAGACGGGGCTCGATCTACAGCAGCGGCTGGTGTCCGAGCATGCTGCGGCGCAGGCTGAGCAGGCCATGCAGAACGTCAAACATGCTGCTCGAAGAAGCAGGCTCGAGCCTCGAACACATTTGCAAAGTGACCACCTACATTACCGACCGGGCGTATCGTGAGCCGGTCTACAACGTGGTCGGCCGCCATCTCAAAGGCATGCCGACCGTGGCTACAGGTCTCATCGTCAAAGGGCTCGCCATGCCCGAGTTGAAGATGGAAATCGATATCGAGGCGGTGATCCCACAGACGACCTCACATCAACGCCTGCGCCCTTTCAACACGCGCCACTGGTTCGGCCAGTCCATCGACCGGGACTCGTGCATGGTGATCCGCACCGACGAGGAGATCTACCTCCGCGGCCAAACCGGTGCAGCCCTCGACGGCAGCCGCATGGTTGGACTCGGGCGTACCCCGGAGGACGCTGCCGCACAGGCCGATCAGGCCATGCAAAACGCCACAATACTCCTGGAGGAGGCTGGGTCGAGTCTTGATGATGTGTGCAAGCTGCGCGTCTACATCGGCGATCGGGCGTATCGCGAACCGGTGTATCAGGTGCTCGGCCGACATTTTGGCGAGGTGCATCCGTGCTCGACTGGCCTCATCATGCGCGGCTTTGCCCGCCCGGAAATTTTGTTTGAGATCGATATGGCGGTCGCACTGTCAAAAGGTACGCCGCACCAGCGCTGGCGCAAATTCGAGACACGCCAGCAATACACCGACGGTCAGGATTTACGCTGTAAGTTCTGCATGGCCGTGCGTGCCGGAGAACGCATCTACCTGCGCGGGCAAACGGGCAGCAGGTTGGACGGGGAGTTTGTTGGCTATGGGGATGCTGCGGCACAGGCGCACCAGGCTATGCAGAACATCAAGACCCTGCTTGAAGAAGTCGGCTCAAGTCTGCACGATGTTTGCAAAATCAGCACGTATATTGCCGATCGGGCCTATCGCGGGCCGGTGTATCAAGTGGTGGGGCAATACCTCAAAGGGGTCTTTCCAGTAGGAACCGGGCTGATCGTGGATGGCTTTGCCAATCCCCGCATCCTGGTCGAGATCGATGTGGACGCTGTGGTGCAGGAGTGATCCCATGACGTTTTCTCTCGTTGGCATGTGTCGTCGTACCGGCATGTTTGGCGCGGCGGTGACTACTTCCAGCATCGGTGTGGGCAGCCGTTGTCCGTATGCGCGCGCCGGTGTGGGCGCGGTGTTGACACAGCATCGCACCGATCCGCAGCTCGGACCCCGTGGCCTTGACCTATTAGCCACAGGCTATTCGGCCAGCCAGGTGATGCAGGCGCTGGTGCAGGACAACCCCACTATTGGTTGGCGGCAGCTTGCGGTTATCGACAAAGGCGGTGACACCGCCTATTATCACGGCGATAAAATCCATTCCATACACGCTGCGTCCCAGGGTGATGCCGTCTGTGCTATTGGCAATATCATCCGTCATGCCGACATTCCATCCGCCATGGTCGAGGCATTTCGTCACGATCCTGAGGAACACCTGGCAGAGCGACTGTTGCAGGCTCTCGAAGCTGGTCTGGCGGCAGGTGGCGAGCTAAAACAGGTCAAATCGGCCGCCCTCCTCGTCGTACACGAACAGTCCTTTCCGCTCGTCGATCTGCGGGTCGAACTCGACCCGCAGCCGCTCCCGGCCCTACGTTTTCTCTGGGAACTCTATCGGCCGCAGGCCGAACTCTACGTGCGGCGCGCCCTCGACCCGGATAGCCTACCCTATCCCGAAACCTGAGCCGTTTGACCACTAGCACGTCGGTGGCGTCTGCCGCAGACCATGGTAGGGACGCATCGCCGAGACGCCCGCTGACGTGACCGGTGTGCTAGCCCTAGACTGGTCCCCGTCGCTTCAGAAGGCATACTCCGGGCCATCCACATACTTGAACCGTTCTAGCGCGTCCTGACGCAGCGTGAAGCCCAGACCGGGGCGGTCCGGGGCATGCACGGTGCCGTCGGGTCGGATGTCGAACGGTTCGTTGAACAGCTCCCACATCATCGGCATGTAGCCCTGGCTGACCTCCAGGATGTGACAATTTGGGGCTGCCATGGCAGTGTGGATACTGGCGGCAAAGAGCACGCCACTGCCCCAGGCGTGCGGCGCCAGCCGGATGCCACGTGCCGAGGTCAGCGCGGCAATACGGCGTATTTCGGTAAATCCTCCCGCCCGGGCGACGTCTGGCTGAGCAATGTCGAGGGCATGGTGGTCGAGCAGATCCTGGAAGTCGAAACGGGTGAACTCGCGCTCGCCAGAGGCAATGGGTATGGTTGTCGTCCGCCGCACCTCGGCCTGGCCACGGTGATCGTCTGGGGACACTGGCTCCTCGAACCAGGCGATGTTATAAGGCGTGAGCTCCTGTGGCGAGCTTGATGGCAGTCACCACTTCCAGCGAGCCATGGGCGTCCACCATGAGTTCAACGCCCGGCCCAATGCCGTGCCGGGCCGCCTTGACGCGGCGTACGCACTTCTCAATAGAAAAACCATCCCGGCCTACCACACGCATCTTCACGGCCGTAAACCCTTTGGCGGCGTAGCCGCCGAGTTCGGCCTCGGCTTCGTCGCCTGGGGCCCAGCCGCCACTGGCATAGCCACGGATCGCACTGCGCACCGCGCCGAGCGCCTGATACACGGGAATGCCCAGCGCCTGCGCCTTCACGTCCCAGATGGCGATATCAACGCCGGCGATCGCCTCCATGACCATACCACGTCGCCGACTCGCTTCCGGCTGCGGCACGCCACGCTCAAGAGCCGGCTTGACGCGAGAGCCGTTGTACATCTTCTCGTAGATGCGTTCGGAGAACATCGGGTCCTCACCGACGACCTCCGGCTCCAGTTCGTGCTCGATAATGGCCGTCACGACTGGCGGCGCCCCCAAAGACGTGCCCATGCCCGTCAGCCCCTTGTCCGTCTCCACCAGGATAAGCGTGGCATCACTTTTGACCTTGGTGCCAAGATCGGTGCGATGTTGCCGCTCTAGTGGTACGGGATCAGACATGGGAATGGCACGTACCCGGGTAATCTGCATCGTCGCTCTCCTCTTAAAAGCCAGGATCTCTTCTGCAAGTGCATGCCTGGAACACCGGTCGAGCATGCCTCAGGCTATGGTAGGGGCGGCTCGCCGAGCCGCCCGGCCTTCCTGGGTATTTCCAGGCGCATTATATCAATCCTCGCCTGCACATTACACCACAGCCGCAGTCAGTCCTGTGGCTCTGCTATACTGTGACAGCAGTGCAGAAAGGAGGCGTGTTATGCGTTGGAGGTGGGTATTTATCGGTGTTGTGGGGTTGCTCCTGGCGGTAGTCGTGGGGGGATACCTGCTCGTGAGCTATTACGATTTCAATACGCTCAAGCCGCAGCTCGCCCAGGTGGTCAAGGAGCGCACCGGACGCGAGCTGGTCTTCGGTGGGGACATTGACGTCAAACTCGGCCTGATACCGGCTGTCGTAGTGGAGAACGTCAGTTTTCAGAATGCGCCGTGGGGGTCACGGCCAGAGCTAGCCAGGGTGAAGCGACTTGAAGTGCAGGTAGCGCTCTTGCCCCTCCTCAGGAGAGACATCGTGCTGCAGCGGCTGCTGCTCGTGCAGCCAGATATCTTGATAGAGACGGATCACTCTGGCCAGTCGAATCTGCCCCTGGCGGCCAGGACAACAGATCCTGCTACGGCTCCCAGGCAGGCGCCACGCCAGGACGAGACAACCGTACCACTGCTGCTGATCAACCGGCTGCGCCTTGAGCAGGGGCGTCTCACTTACAAAGATGGGCAAACGGGGAAGACGCATGTGGTGGACTTAGAGAGGCTGAGTGCGACAGGTGACGGGCCTGGGGAGCCTATCAAGCTCGCCCTGCAAGGCGCATATAACGCGCAGTCTTTTGAGGCAGAAGGGACTCTTGGCGCGCTGGCGGCCCTGTCCAGTCCGAGCACACCCTGGCCGTTCACCATGCGCGCTACGGGGGCAGGAGCGACGGTCACGGTGGACGGTACCATGCAGGATGTCCTGCATGGCCGGGGGCTTGCCATGCACATCACGGCCCAGGGAGCCTCCATTCCTGCTGTGCTCAAGCTGGTAGATGTCAATCATGTGCCCGAGCTGGGGCCGTTCCAGGTCTCGTTCACCGTGGCTGACCCCGCAGGCACGATAGAGGTGCAGCAGCTCAAGGCAGAGGTCGGCAGTGAGGGTGTGGTGCACCTCAGGCTCTCAGGTGCCATCAAGGATGTGCGGGCCCAGCAGGGTCTGGATGTACGCTTTACTATGCAGGGAAAAGACCTGCAGAGCTTGCAGACAGTCGTTGGCAGACCTCTGCCCATGCCGGGGCCGTTCGAGGTGTCTGGACGGGTGACGGATAGAGGACGCCTGGCATACCAGGTGGCTGATCTCCAGACGGTTTTTCCCAACCTGGCTCTCAACGGTACAGGAGAAGTGCACCTGGCGGGTCCACGGCCACAGTTTACGGCACGTCTGGCCGCCGAGAGGATGGATCTGCGGCCGTTCTTCTCGGCCGTGGAAAAGCCCCAACCCACCCGGGCGACCACCCCGGTGGCCAAAAACGACCAGCTTTTCTCCCAGGAATCCTTGTCTGTGCAGGGTTTGCAGCATGCTGACGCCAAGATTGAGTTGCGCGCTAAACAGCTTCTGACGCCCCGGCTGGCGCTGGATGATCTCACGGTACATCTGCTGCTGCAGGATGGGCTCCTGACGGTGCAGCCTGTGCAGGTCCGTATGGGTGGAGGGAGCCTGGACGGTCATGGGAAACTCCAATCCTCGGACAGAGAGGTGCAGGTGGCCCTGGCCATCAAAATGCAGCAGGTCGATGTGGGCCGCGTGGCCAGGGAGCTGCAGGTAACGGATGTTTTCGAGGGCAAACTTGACGCCACCGTAGATGTACAGGGGAAGGGAGATTCCATCGCCGCTATCATGGCCGGGCTGTCCGGCCGGACGGTTCTGGTGCTGGGCAAAGGACGGCTAGACAATGCCTATATCGAGCTTGTCGGGGCAGATCTCGGCGCCAGTATCTTTCGCCTCGTCAACCCTCTGAAGCAGGAGCAGCAGGTCACGGAGGTCAACTGTCTGGTAAGCCGCTTCGATATCCAGGATGGTATGGCGCAGAGCACCGCGCTGGTTTTCGATACGCGCCACATGACCGTGGTTGGAGAGGGACGGATTAATCTCAAGACGGAAGCGCTCGATGTGTCTCTGCAGCCCGCTCCCAAGGAAGGCTCTGGGGTGTCAAGCATCGGCAAAATAGGACTGAACCTGAGCGAGCTTGCGAAACCACTCAAGCTGGGCGGTACGCTCGCCCGTCCGGCGCTGACGGTCGATGCGACGCAGGCAGCCCTGGCGGTGGGTAAGTCCCTGGGGGGGACGGTACTCTTTGGTCCAGGCGGGACTGTTACGGCCTTACTCAGTGGCAGCAGCGCTGGAGATGAGAATGCCTGTCTGCAAGCGCTCGAGGCGGCCAAAAGCGGTGTGAAACCCACTCGCACTAAGCCACCTGATGACGTCAAAGACACCCTGGAGAAGGCAACGGAGGGCATTGGCCCCGTGCTCAAGAAACTCTTTGGCAAGTAGGTGGCAGCCAGCCATATGTCATGCCAACCGCGGCTGTATTGGTCTGTGCTGACCCAGAAGCGTGGCCAGGTGGGTCTTAGGTGACCCATTTCTATCTTGCTGAAAAGAAGAAGTGCTGTGAAATCAAAAGGTTAAAATTTAGGCATGACGATTGCTTACCTCTCGGCGTTACATCACTCCTCCTGTGTGGTATGGGATGCTTCAGAGGAGACGGAACCGAGAGGGATATATGGGAAACAACCATGAAACGTATGTGAAATTATATGTCAATGTAGAAGACCAGGCCAGCATTACGTGCCCACAGTGCAAGGCTGGCAAAGTGGTCAATGTCAAGAAATACAAAGGTTCCCGGAAACCTCTCACCGTGAAATGTCACTGTGAATGGATATTTTATGCCATCCTTGAAACGAGAAAGTATTATCGCAAATACGTCAAACTCACAGGCTCGTACACCAAGGTGGGAAGTCAAAATTACGGGCCAATGGTGGTCGAAAACCTCTCTGCGTCAGGGATAGGATTCCGCACCAGAATACCACACGCGATACGAGTTGGCGACATACTGAACGTCAAATTCGAGCTCGATAACAGAACACGCACCAGGATTGCCAAAGACATTGTAGTGAGAATTGTCGTCAGACAAGTAGATAGCACTTTTTTTGGCGCAGAGTTCTGCGATATGACGGCGTATTATAAAGAGCTCGCCTGGTACCTCCATCCCAGTTAAGTGCGAAGTTAGTACTTGTTGGCAATCGGCAGTTCTTCAGCCGGATACAGCGTGATGATGGTCGCGCCGTGTGGTGTGAGTACCACCTCCTCTTCAATGCGTGCCGCCGAGATGCCATCCCGCGCCGGGCAGTAGGTTTCGACGGCGAACACCATACCAGCCTGCAACTCGATCGGGTCGTCAAATGAGTTGAGACGCGAAATCAGGGGCCGTTCATGCAGGCCCAATCCCAGACCATGGCAAAAGTTGAGACCAAAGGCAGCCATCTCGCTTTCGAAGCCGATGTCCTGGCTGCTCGGGAAGGCCTGTGCCACCTGGTCAGAGGTCATCCCGGGCTTGAGCATGGCAATGGCGGTATCCATCCACTCGCGTGCCTGTTTGTAGGCGTCGATCTGGGCCGACGTGGCACGGCCCACGGTGAAGGTACGGTAGTAGCAGGTGCGGTAGCCAGTGTAGGATTGGATAATATCAAAATACGCCTGATCACCTGGCCGAATGATGCGATCGGTAAAGTTGTGCGGGTGCGGACTGCAGCGCTCGCCAGAGATGGCGTTGATGGCCTCGACGCAGTCAGAGCCTAACTCATACAGCCGCTTGGTGGCCATGGCCACGATCTGGCTCTCCTTCACGCCGGGCTTGAGGGCCTCAGCAATATCCTGATACACCCCGTCGACCATGGCAGAGGCAATATTGAGCAGGGTGATCTCGTCCTGGCTCTTCACCTCACGTGCCTCCAGCATCACCTGCTGACCGTCACATACTTCAATGCCTTCGCGTTGCAGTGCAAACAGCATGGGGGGCTCGACAATATCCAGGCCGAGCGGCATAGTGGCCACGCCTTCCTGCACCAGGAGGGCTTTGATCTCCCTGGCAGCCTGCACAAACAGGCCCGCCCGGGGAGAGATGGCACCGCGCATGCCGGTGTTGCCGGCTCGACAGTGGTCTGGCTGCAGCCATGGGGCATACAGCTTGTGATGCCGCGCCGCCGAGCCAAAGTCCCAGACATAAGGCTCACCCGGACCAGTAAGCAGGCAGTAGCGGATCAACTTGTCGCGCGCCCATTCGCCAATTACCGTACTCGAGATGTAGCGGATGTTGTGCTGATCGAAGCATAGCAGGGCCCCCAGCCCTGCCTGCGCAAGTGCCTGGCGGGTGCGCCCCAGCCGATAGCGGTGCAGACGACGAAAATCGACACGCTCCTCGAAGTCGACCTGCATCTGGCCCGGGGCCTGCAGTGGCCGCTCCCAGCGGTGCCGTGGATCGATGTCTGCGGGTGTCACCATGATGGGTTCAGGGTAGGTATGTTGTGCCATGGCAAGTCCCTCCTTCTGGGTATGTGTGTTGCATGGTACTACAACATGGTGCAGATCGCCATCTCACGGCGCCCATGGCGCGACAGATGACGCTTTTTGCCACGACGTGCCGGGTCGGATCGCCTGCCGGATGTTCTGTCTCTGGCCCCGACACCGTGTGTTCTGCTATGCTCAGCCGCGATGTGGAAGCATGTGGAACCCAAACACGCGAAGGAGGGGTATATGAGCCAGCATTTTGCCTCGATTCATACCACAGACAATGACCCCAAATGGCATATGCCCTATGCTCCAGCCATCAAAGTCCACTCGGGCAAAACCGTCTATCTCGCTGGCGTCACTGCGGCACCGGTGTATCACAGCCATCCCCATATTGCGGCCGAATTTGATCACCTCCCCACGGACGCCGAGCGGCAAGCAGAGATGACCATGGACAATGTGCGGCAGGTACTGCAGGCCGCAGGGGGAAGCCTCAGCGATGTTGTCCAGCTTTTTCGCTTTATCGTGGACATGGACAAGCATCAGGATGCCATCAACCGAGTGATGGCACGGCGCTTTGGAGCGCATCGCCCCACCACCACGACAGTAGAGGTGGTACGTCTGGCGACAGACCCGCGCCTGGTGCTCGAAGTCACGGCTATCGCGGTCGTGCCAGAATAACCGCACGTGGCTCGCGTTATTCGTCCTGAGTACTGCACTGGCGGGGAGCCGTTGGTTTGACCTGACTCAACACATCGACTACTCTGCTGCAATATATTGTAGAGAAAGCTACTGGTGAGTATGTATGGATACTTCATGACTATGGGAGAACGCTATGCCTGAGAGCTCGTATAGCACTGCTAATGTGCCGGTGCGTGCTGACTTTACCGCGGCGCACAGCCGTTTCTGGAAGCGCCTGGCCGCTCCTGGGGCGTGGTGGACGGGAGCCCAGCGCGTGGCCATTGCAGGCGAAGTGCGGCAGGCCCGCCTGTGCACGCTTTGCAAAGACCGCCAGGCAGCGTTGACCACGGTGGCGGTGCAGGGGCAGCATGACTGTCTCGATCTCCTCCCAGAACCCGCCGTGGAAGTGATTCATCGGCTCGTCACTGACCCTGAACGGCTGTCGCGCACGTGGTTCCAGAGCATTCTGGCGGCGGGGGTATCTGAAGAGCAGTATGTTGAGATCATCGGCACGCTGGTGGCGCTGGTGAGCATCGACAGCTTCTGCCGCGGTATCGGTGTGCCACTCCATCCATTGCCGGAGTCGCAAGACGGTGCACCCTCGTATTATCGTCCGCCCGGGGCACGGCGCGAAGACGCCTGGGTGTCGATGATTCCCGTGGCATACGCGACTGACCAGGAAGCGGATCTGTACGATGGTTTACCGGTTGGCAACGTCATTCGGGCCATGAGCCTGGTGCCGGACGAAGTGCGTACGCTCAAGGATTTGAGTATAGCCCACTATCTTCCTATGGACAGTGTGCGGAACCCGAGCGCCTCGGCAGGGACCCTGAATCGTATGCAGATGGAGCTTATTGCTGGCCGTGTGTCCGCTCTGCATCAGTGCTTCTATTGAACCAGCGCGCACTCGTATCTGCTCCGGGCGAGCAGCGAGGTACACGGAGCCGACGTCAACCTCATGGCACTGACTGACAACCAGGCAGCGGCAGCCAGTGGTGTGGCGCACGGCGAGGCGCTACTGGCCTTTGCCGAGGCCATGGTGGCAGAGGATGACGAGACATTAGTGCAGACCCGCCAGGCGCTGGTGCAGGCCATGGGGCCAGCCGCCATGGTGGATGCTGCGGGCATCGCCGCAAACTTCGAACGCATGGTGCGTATTGCCGATGGCACTGGCATCACGTTAGATGACCGTATGGCAGCCCTGTCGCAAGAGGTGCGTACAGCGCTGCAGCTCGAGCGCTTTGCCGTGTACAAAAATACATAGTGCTGCGCACGGCTCAGACGATCACGGGGGGTTAGCCGAGCTCAGCCAGAGCCTGGCAGGAGAACTCGAGGCACCTCTGCGCATGGGCATTGGCATCCACACCGGCCCGGCAGTAGTGGGCCGTATGGGGTACGGGGTGGCGCAGTATCTAACCGCAGTCAGCGATACGGTGCACGTCGCCAGTCGCCTGCAGGAACTGACAAAGGAGTAGAGCTGCCAGATGGTTATCGCTGAGCCAGTGGTCAGGTCGTACATCCCTATTCTATGTCTTCAGGTTCGATCACTTCGATACCCAACTGACGCAGGGCTTGTGCACGCTGGCTATGGATGGATGCAGTGGCAAGGATGATCCGCGTAGGGGTAATGCCTGTCGTTTCTGTATAGAGACGACGCTTACGCTCCAGACGCTCTTGAATCGACGGCCCGACACTGGCAGCGATTTCGACGAGAATATGCTGATGGTCAAAGATCAGTACATCAAACTGCTCTCCAGCAATCGTCCGCTGCTCAACCGTGACGCCAAACGATTGCTCTAATAAAGCTGCAATCGTCTGACGAAACAGGCTTTCATTCCGAATACCCCACCGTGCGCCGAGCCGATCAATCGCCTGATGGAGCTCTCTAAACCCAGCCTCCATCCTGGCTTCCAGGGTATTGAAACGCAGGTCGACCTGCTCAAAGCGTTGGTCGACCTGCTCAAAACGTTGGTCGACCTGCTCAAAGCGCCGGCCCACCTCGGCCCGAAACTCGCGCAACTCGGCCAATACCGCAGCGACTTCCTCCTTACGCACCAGTATCTTCAAGAACACATTGTAAATCATTGGCTCAAGGTCAGGACGTCGCTCCAGCAGGTCGGGCAGTTGCCGACCAAACAATTCGACCAGTTCTTCATCACTCAACCGCGCCATAGACCGACTCCTTTACTGCACCAAATTGTGGGGTCTTTGATAGACCTTGTCAATCTGTCATGGGGTCTCTCCAGGAGCAGGCCAGTGTACGAGGAGCGTGTGGACTGCGGTAAAGCGCGCCAGCTGTTTCCGGATGAGACCGATTTTCTGGTGCTCTCCCTGGGGGCTGGCGAGTTGACCCGACCTATTCGCTCTGCCGAAGCCAGGGACTGAGGCCTGGTCGAGTGAGCCTTACCAATTCTGAGTGTGGTGTTCGATGGCGTCAGTGATGCAGTGGATTATCAACTCCGGCAGATTCTGGAAGGCAAGTTTTTCCGCTTTCAAACGCGCCCGGAAATCGCCAACAATGACATGGATGACGCCTCGCAGCGCAACTTTGTGGCGCTCAGACGGGAAGCAGAACTCCTCATGCAGGCCCGCCGTGCTGACCTCGACCGGGTGTGCACACTACTCCAAGGGCCATGAGACGAGCATCATGGCGAGACAGTTACGACGCTGTAACCGCTCGCACCTCGCCTCGAGCGTACAAACCTACCAGCGCCACGCCAGAGATGGTTGGTTGGCTTGCCGCCCAATCGGTCACACGGTGTAAAAAGTCAGCGACGGACGGTTACATTTCAGGGCGCCAGCGCTTTTATATCCCGTTCGTGCACGAGCTTTGCCACGATGTCGTCGAGCGGCATGGCGCCCAGGTCGCCGCCACCGCGCACGCGCAGGGCGGCGGCCCGCGCCTCGGCTTCACGATCACCAACGACGAGCATATAGGGCACCTTGCGGAGCTGGGCGTCGCGGATCTTGGCGTTCATACGCTCACTGCGCGCATTGACCTCAACACGCAGGCGGTGCTTTTTTAACGCCGTTGCCACCTCCTGGGCGTAGGGCACGTGCCGGTCGGCGATGGGAATGACTACCGCCTGGGTCGGTGCCAGCCAGAGCGGAAAGGCCCCCTCATACTCCTCGATGAGCAGCGCCACCATGCGCTCCATGGTCGACAGCACGCCACGGTGCACGATGATCGGCCGGGCGCGCCCACCGTCCTCGGTGACATACTCCAGCTCGAACTGCGCCGGCAGGTGAAAGTCAACCTGCACGGTGACGAGGGTCTCGTCCTTGCTCGTGGCAGTTTTGAACTGCACGTCAATCTTCGGGCCGTAGAACGCCGCTTCGCCTTTGGCCTCGTAGAAGTCGAGGCCGACACGCTGGAGCACCCGGCGCAGCAACGCTTCGCCAGCCTCCCACATGGGCGGGTTGTAGACGTATTTCTCGTGGTCCTCCGGGTCACCGAGCGACAGGCGGTAGGTGTAGTCCTTGAGCCCGAGCGTGCCGTACACTTCTTCCATGAGCCGCAGCACCCCTTCGACTTCGCTTTCCACCATGTCGCGCATCGGTGCAGAAAATATGGGCGTCGTTGAGGGTCATGATGCGCACGCGGCTCATGCCGCTGACCTGGCCCGATTTCTCCCAGCGGTGCATGTTGCCCAGCTCGGCAAGGCGCATCGGCAGCTCCCGGTAGGAGTGCGGTTCTGCGGCGTAGATCATGATGTGGTGCGGGCAGTTCATGGGGCGCAGGCAATACTCTTCGCCCTCGCGCTCCATCACCGGGTACATGGCATCCTGATAATGCGCCCAGTGGCCAGAGCGCACATACAGCTGGCGCTTGGCGACAACCGGCGTGATGACATGCTGGTAGCCGCGCTCGAGCTCGAGATCCTCGATCCAGCGCTCCAGCTCGCGGCGCACCGTCGCCCCCGCCGGCAGCCAGACGACATGTCCAGGGCCAACCTCATCAAAGAGGTCAAAGAGCTTGAGATCGCGGCCGATACGGCGATGGTCCCGCCGGCGGGCTTCTTCGAGCTGGTGCTCGTAGGCCGCCAGTTCCTGCGGCGTTTCGAAGAGCGCCCCATAGACGCGTTGCAGCTGCGGGTTTTTCTCGCTGCCGCGCCAGTAGGCTCCGGCGATGCTCATGAGCTTGAACGCCGGGATCTCGCCCGTGTCATTGACGTGCCCACCACGGCACAGGTCGGTAAACGCAGCGTGCGTACACTGCGTGATGCTGTCATCGTCGAGGTCTTTGAGGAGGTCGAGCTTGAACGGCTGTTGAGCCCAGCGCGTCTCCGCTTCCGCCCGGGTAATTTTTGCCATCTGGAACCGGTGGTGTTTACTGATCGACTGCCGCATGCGCTCTTCGAGCCAGGCCAGGTCCTCCTGGGTGAGCGGCCGGGGCAGGCGGAAGTCGTAGTAAAATCCGGTGTCGATGGGCGGACCAATGCCCAACTCGGCGTCAGGCATCAAGTCCAGCATGGCCTCGGCAAGCACATGGGCCGCCGAGTGGCGCATGCGCGCCAGGCGTTCCTCCTGTGACAGGGAGGCGAGATCAACGTGGGATTCAAGCGGTTCGGGCATAAACGGGCTCCGTTGAGAAGACTGCTGGCCACCGGCTGGCCACTATCAGCCAAAAACCCCTGCAATACGCCGTATAGAGATAACACGAGACGAATAGTACGTCGTAGTTTTTTCTAGCACTTCACTCGCCTCTGTATGCGATACCATCAACCGTAACAAAAAGACAGCAGTGCCGCAAGGTGGCGCGTCAGAACTGGTCTGCAGTGTCTTCAGCGGTCGGGAAGAAGACGCCGAGCCATACCGCTCCAGGGCTCTAATGCTCTTGAGGCTGTTTTACGTGAAATTGGTTACAGATGACCGGCACGTGCTATGAAGCAGTGCGGTGTTTGGCTCTCTTAGCCCTGTGTCCACGTTCGACCGGTAGTACAGCCTGTCCTGGCATCGCCGCGGCGGCAGGCCAGGACAGGCGTTCGGTCGCTCTCATGTCTCGGTGGCCTCGATATGGCACCAAACACCGGAGATGACAAGAAGTCACTGGAGCCCTGCATGGTACAGGGAGCGAGAGAGTCGCCCTGATGGTGGAGAAGATCATGCATGTGATGTGCAATGCAACTCATTGCCATGTTATTCCCCAATGACTGCGTGTGTAGAAGCCTGCGAAGGTGCAGTGTCCAAAAGATCCGTCT
>CAVZBC010000024.1:0-15977 GCA_963773125.1 uncultured Gammaproteobacteria bacterium
TTCGGGCGATCGCACAGACGGCCGACGGGTATCTGGCTGGGTACCGAATTTGGCTTGCGGCGGTTCGATGGCGTGAGGGCGGTGCCGTGGGAGCCACCGCTCGGACAGCATCTCCCCAGCAGCGATATCAGAAGCTTGCAGGGCGCGCGCGACGGGCGTCTTTGGATTGGCACCTTCAGCGGGCTTGCCAGCTGGAAGGACCGCGAGCTGACTCATTACCCGGAACTGGATGGGCAAGCTATTGAAGCGCTGCTCGAGGATCGGGAAGGCACGATATGGGTCGCCGGGTGGGCGCTTTCCACGGGGAGACTTTGTAGCATTCAGAACGGCAACATCCAATGCTATGGAGAGGACGGCCGTTTCGGGTCTGGCAATCGCCTGGAGCAGCTCGTAGGCAAACGTCCGTCCAATGGTGGCCCCCAATTGCGCCACCGCTTTGGCGGGATGCAGGCGATCCAGCCGCGCCAGGAGGGTCCCGTGCAGCGTGGCCGGAATGGCCAGAGGGGGCAACGGGCCCCACAGCTCGTAGCCGTCGGGGCCTTCCTGGAGCAACCCCGACTCCAGCACCATGGTCGTGAGCTCTTCCACAAACAGCGGCACCCCGTCCGTTTTGGCCACAATCTGCGCCACCACGGCCGGCGGCAGGGACTTGCCACGGGTGCGCTGCAGAATCATGTGTTCCACCTGGGACCGAGACAGGCGGCCCAGGGTGACGTGCGTCACGTGGGCGCGGGGCGTCCAGGGCGGCTGAAACTCGGGCCGGCACGCCAGGAGGGTCAGCATCCGGGCGGTCGGCCCGTGGTCGATGAGCAGCGTGAGCAGCTCCAACGTGGAGGGATCGCTCCAGTGCAGGTCTTCGACAATGAACAGTACCGGCTGCCGCCTGGCCTCGGTGAGCAACCAGGTGCACAAGGCGTCCAGGGTTTTCTGCTTCTGCTGCTGTGGGGTCAGGGTCAGCGGCGCATAGCGCGCCGGCAGCGGCAGCGACAGCAAGGCCGCCAGCAGCGGCACCACGTCCGGCAGTGCCAGGCCCGCCGCCGTCAGCACCTCCTCCAAGGTGCGCACGCGCGCCTCGGGGGCCGTGTCCTGGTGCCACCGGAGCAGGCGGTGCAGATGCGCAATCACGGGATGCCAGGCACTGTGCTGATAATACGGCGAACAGCGCCACTCCAGCCGGAGATGCGGCTCTGCGGCGAGCTGCTCGTGCAGGACCTGCACCAGGCGGGATTTGCCAATGCCGGCCTCGCCGCTGAGCACCACCACCTGCCCCAACCCGTCGGTGGCCTGGGCCCACCGCTCGCGCAACAGGGTGCGTTCCACGTCCCGGCCCACAAAGGGCGTCAGCACGCGCTGGGTCACCACCTCGAGCCGGGTCTGGGCCTCGCTGTCCCCGAGCACGTGGTACGCCGTGTGAGGTGCGTCCTGTGCGGCGAGTGGGGCGATGGCGATCTCCTGCCAGGGGAAATAGCCCTCGACCAGGCGCGCCGTGGCCGCACTGATGACCACACTGCCCAGGGGGGCGAGCTCCTGGAGCCGGGCGGCCATCGCGGGGGTCTCGCCAATGGCCAGCAGCGCCTGCTGGTCACCCCCCAGCGCGCCCACCACCGCGGGTCCCGTATGAATCCCCACGCGCACTGCACACGGACCCGCGGCAAACTCCGCCGCCCGCTCCCGCAGGGTGTCCATCAGCCGCAGCCCGGCCCGGATGCTGCGCTGGGGATCATCGTCGTGCGCCTGCGGATAGCCAAAATAGGCCACCACGGCGTCACTGAGATACTGCCCAATCGTCCCCTCCAGCCCGTGGATGACCTCGGCACAGGCGGTGTGGAAGGTCCGCACCAGGGCCTGGACCTCTTCCAGGTCGCGGTGGGGAGTCAGCGGGTCGACCAGCGCACACCAGAGCACTGTCAGGGAGCGGCGTTCGGCGGCAGGAGCATCACGGTGAGGAACGGGCACGGGCGCAGGAAGCGTGTGCTCCGGAGCAGGCTGGGCGAGTGGCACCGCGACGCTAGGAGTCCCCGGCGGCATTGTCCCCTGCGGCCAGGGCGGGGGGCGCGGCGGCCCGGAGGGTCTCAGCGGCGGGACCGGAGCCTGCCGGGGCGAGTCCCCCAGCGGTTCCTCCTGCACCGGCGCCACAAAGCGATAGCCGCGACTGCGCACGGTCTGCACCAGCTGGGGCGTCGGGCCACTGTCCCCGAGCGCTTTGCGCACCTCCATGATACAGGAGGCCAGCGTCGTCTCCTCGACAAACTGCCCGGGCCACACCTGCTCCAGCAGCTCCTGCTTCGTCACCACGCGGTCCCGATGCGCCAGCAGGTAGGCCAGCACCGCAAACGCTTTGGGGCGCAGCGCCTGCGGCACGCCGGCCCGCTGCAACTCATAGCACAGTGTGTCCAGGACATAGGCCCCAAAGCAATAGCGCATGGCTCGCTCTCCCTCCGTGCCAGCGGCGTTTCCCCGGGACGCGGCGTGCCCGCGGCCGTCCTCTGCGGGCGCCAGGCCCTCGTCCCGCCGGCCGCTATCATACAACAAAAATGCCATGAAAATCCAATGAAAATTCCATGGAAGTGTGATCCAACTGTCATGCAACAGCAGGGAGAGTGGCCATATAGTTATGGACGTTCCGCATGGAGAGTATGCGGGGAAGGAAGGAAGGTGAGTGATATGAAAGGAGTCAGCTATGTTCCCTGTTCGACGCGTACGCGGAGGGGTGATCGGTCTTCTGGTGGTCGTGGTGTGGCTGCTCCTCCCCAGCCCTCCCCCTGCGGACGCCACTGGGCGCACCCCAGAGTCCGTCTGCCATGTGTTCAAGATCGGCCGTAAGAAGTTTGTCGTTCCGTTCCGTCTGCCATCCTCGTTGGTCCAGTGGCACCTGATCCGCCATCCGTTGGATCACCGCCCCTTTACCTTCTACCTCGATGACGACGGTGATGGCTTTGGCGCGGGGACCGCATCCAAAGGGTGTAAAGTACCCGAGGGGTTTGTCGACAACGACGATGATTGCGATGATACCGATCCGTCCATCAGCCCTGGGGAAACGGAGGTGTGTACAGATGGGCAAGACAACGATTGTGACGGGTTGACAGATCAAGCGGATCCGGACTGCGGACCCGATTGTAACACCGCCTGCATTACCGCCTGGGTTCAATGTGAAACCCCCTGTTTTGCAGCCTCCAGGCGCCTGCACAGGCCAGTGCTTTGATGATCAGGTTTGCATCGATGCTTGTTACGCCACGGAAGGTGTCTGTACCGGACTGTGCGACGCCACCTTCGACCAATGTCGCAGCGCCTGCGCGCCATGAAGTGCCAGGGAGTTCAACCACTACAGGGGCACAGACGCGACAACGAAGGGGAGCCCGTCGCACGGCCCCGCCACGCGAGGAAGAGCCTCCGGGCTTCTCCCGCCCCTGCACGCCCTAGGCGGCCATGCGTCCAATAGAAAAAGGAGGAAGACACGATGAAGTTGAAGCACGTCATGATCATGGCTATTTCGGCGGCCCTGATCGCGGCCGCGTCCGTGCCGGCCATCGGCGCCGGCAAATCGGTGGTGGTGGCGAAGGCCGATCTCAAATGGAAGGACATGGGGATTCCGGGTGTCGCGGCCGCGCCGGTTTCGGGCGACATGGAGAAGGGCGCGAGCCGGTTCTTTCTCAAGTACCCCGTCGGCTTCGTGACCCCGAAGCACCACCATACCGCGGATCACTACGTCACGGTGGTCTCCGGCACGATCACCCTGACCGTGGACGGCAAGGATCACAAACTCGGCCCCGGCTCCTATTTCGCACTCACCGAGAAAATGCCCCACACGGCGAAAGTCGAAGGCAACGAGGACGCCGTGTTCTTCATCCAGGCGGATGGACCGTGGGACGTGGTGATGGAGAAGTAAGGAGAAAATGATGAGTGAGCGGGTCCACAACTATCATGACGGGAATCGCTATTTTCACGACCGCTTTGACACGCGGCGCCTGGCCGACCGGATTGCGGCGTACCCCAGAGACCACATTGATCAAGATGCACTAGAATTCGTTGAGCAGGCGGATGTGTTTTTTTTAGCCACCTGTGATCACCGTGGGTTGCCCACCTGCTCGTAAAAAGGAGGCGACCCGGGCTTTGTCCGCGTCGTTGACGCACACTGGTTAGCCTTCCCCAACTATGATGGCAATGGCAAATAGCAATCCATGGGAAACATCTTGAAAAATCTCCATATTGGGATGCTCTTCGTCGACTTTGAAGGCCAACGGCGGCTCCGCCTGCAAGGGACCGCCATGATCAGTGAGGACGACGCCTTTCTCGCTGCTTCCCGGTGCGCAATTCATCGGGCGCGTGCAGGTGATAGAGGTCTACGCGAACTGCACCCGAAAACACTCTTCAACGGTAACTCAACGCGTTGCACGATGGATCTCAATAGGACCTTTCCCACATCGACAAACCAGTCTGCCACGGCGTCCAGCTCAGCAGTATAGGGGCCAAAGGCACGGACCAGTTGTTGGTCAGCGCCGTCCGGCACGCGGGCCATGATTTCATGGGCGCCAATGTCGACGCCCGCCGCATGCGTGTTGATTTGCCTCATGCCGTCACACGGACGGGCTTCGCCTTGAGACAATCGGCGACGATGGCGCTTGCGCAGTGTGCTCATGGGGGAGTTCCTGGCGCGATGACGCTCGATCCCCTCAGCCGAATAGTCTCCTCAGCGGGGGCACAGCCACCAGTGGCGGACTCAGGCGGGATCGAGCCCCATGTCGGAGCGCGGGATGACGCTCACCAGTGCGGGGTCGGGTCTCAACGCGTGATCGCTCCGCTCTCCTATACCCCAGGGCGGCCCTGTTTCTGTCGTGGGGACTGCCCGTCAGGGCATGGAGTGTTGGAGCCGACACCCTCCAGCGTCCGCTCGTGCCTGGCTCCCGCTTCCGGTGGCCGCTCATCGCGTGCGTGATACGTCTGACCATCACTGGTGAGACACTCTAAACATTCCCCTCTGAGAGGAAGGAGATGAATGATGATCCAGTCCACGTGCCGCCTTATCGTGGGTACCGCTCTACTCGTCGTAGGTCTGGCGGTCAGTCTCGCCTTTGCCCAAGACCCCATGCAGGTGGGGCCAAACATCTACAAGCTACTATTTGAGAACGAACGCGTGCGGGTCTTTGAGGTGCGCTTCAAACCGGGCGAGAAAATCGCGCTGCACTCCCATCCGGACCACGTGGTCTACGTGCTCGGCGACGGCAAATTGAAGCTCAGCTCCCCAGATGGCAAATCGGTAGAGGTCGTGTTGAAAGCCGGCCAGACCCTGTGGATTCCGGCCGAAACGCATGCCGCCGAAAATGTCGGGTCCACAGACGCCCATTCCCTCGTCGTTGAACTGAAAGAATCCTCAAGCAAGCGGTAAGTGCGTGGGAATGCAAAACCAGGAGCAGACTCGTATGAACCCTGCTCGCCTGAGGCTGGGAGCATGTTCCATACCCCCCAGCATGTGCAGATCTTCAAGAATGCCAGTCAGACCGCTCCGGTCAAGTTACTGGTGAGGTTCGTCTCCAAGAAAGGTCGGCCCCTCAGCTATCGACGGCGATGGCGTGAACAATGATCAGGATAACTGTCGCCCACTGCCAACGCCGGGCCGGATGATGCCGACAGCGATGGGGCGAGCGATACCTGCGACGGCGACTTGGACAGCAAGGAGGCGAAGACTGGCACCTCTTCTTGGCACTGGGCCAGGCTCCCGAGGCGCGTGTTTCATCTGGAGATGGCCACGTGTCTTCCGCCACTGTGTGGGCGGAGGGAAGCGCGCCGACGCGCCACGCCGACGCAGTCGCGCCAGGCCTGGCGACCTTCCCTGGTGCCGTCGTGGCGCGCTCCGGATCATTGCCCCTACGCCCCAGGAGTCGGTCATAACGCGCATCCTCCGTCATTGCAAGCTGGCGTTCGTCCCCCTTGCGTTGCCCTCGCCCGGCCTTCCCGGCCCTCGCCTCAGGGCACTTCTGCGGCACGCCCCTCCCCGAGCCTGCGCGGCCTGTCCAGGTCGCTCTAGACCGCGCCCCGTGTGGCTGCGGGCCGCTCCGGAGGGGGGTGCTGGGGGGTGTGAGGTCGGGGGAGGACGAAAAAGGCTTTGGGATTTCCTATACACCTACCTGGAGCCTTGCAGTAGCCCTGGCGCCCCGACCCTGGCGTTGACGCTCTCCGATCAGTGTGCTACCGTTGCGGCGAATTCTTCGTGCATGCTTATTCAGCGAGAAAGGAGTAGCCATGGCGCAGCGGAGAGACGCGGCGATTGTTGGCATCTACGAGTACCCCTTACGCGTTGCCCCGGGTGTAAGCGCTCTGCAAATAAAGGCAGACAGTGCCGCCAAAGCGTTGGCAGACGCGGGGTTGTCCTGGCAAGACGTCGACGCCGTCTACGACACTGGCGGCGACCAGAGTATTGGTGGGTTAGGCATTGCGGAATATTTTGGCTTCAAGCCTCGCCTCATCGACACCACCTATGTGGGTGGGAGTTCCTTCGAGTTTCAGGCCAATCACGCCTTGACTATGATCGCTGCCGGCAAATGCAACGTTGCCCTCTTGACCTACGGCTCGTCAGCGCATTCCGACCGTCGCGCCATTGGCACGGCCGGGGCGACCGGCATGGGCGCGGCCACCTTCATCAACAACATGGAAGACCCGTGGGGCCTCACGCTTATCGGCAACTACGCCATGGTGAAGACCCGCCACATGTTTCAGTATGGCACGACGGACGAACAGTTTGCCCACATCTCGGTGGCCACCCGGCGCCATGCCATGCGCAATCCTGAAGCCGTCAGGGCCATGACCGATCTGGAATTCGTCGGGGTACGCGAGATTAGCGTCAGTGACGTCCTCGAATCCCGGCTCATCGCCCATCCGTTACGGCTCCTTGAATGTTGCATGGTTTCTGATGGTGGAGGTGCAGTGATCATTGCCTCAGCCGCCGTGGCCCGCAATACACGCAAGAAGCCGGTGTGGATCATTGGTACCGGTGAAGCCACCAAGTATCGGGAAAACAATGGCGATATCACGGTCAGCGCTGGCGCGCAAGCGGCGCCCATTGCCTTTGGCGAGGCTGGGGTAAAGCCGGCAGAGATCGACGTGCTGATGGCCTACGATTCGTTCAGCATCACGGTCATGTGTCTTATCGAGGATCTGGGGCTTCTGCAAAAAAGGCGAAGGTGGCGCCTATGTCGGCGATGGCCATCTCGTCTTCGACGATCCACGTAAGCCAGCCATCAATACGGACGGTGGTGGGCTGTCATCGAATCACCCTGGGCAACGGGGCATTTTTTTACTTCTTGAAGCCACGCGGCAGCTTCGTGGCGAGTCGACCTCGCAGGTAAACAGCGCCAAACTCGCTGTCGCGGTTGGCAACGGAGGCCAGCTCGGTTCACGCCATGCGACCGGTGTAACAATTCTCGCGGCGGATTAAACGATTGTGTACTATCACGACTGAGGAGAGTGAATATTATGGCAGCCCCACGACCACAGCCGCGTTTCCCAGAGCCGGATACCCAGCCCTTCTGGGAGGCGACCAAACGTCATGAACTGACGTATCAGACCTGCAACGAGTGTAATACAGTCATCTTCTATCCCACGTCGACATTGCACCAGTTGCGGCTCACACGAGACTACCTGGCGGGTGTCCAAAGGTGAAGGGACAGTCTATACCTTACGCGTCATCATGCAAAGCCGTCACCCGGCCTTTGCCGAACTGGGCGCCTATGCCGTGGCGTACGTGGATCTCGATGAAGGTTTCCGCATCATGACGAACATTGTCATGGTGAAGGACCCGGTAAAGGACGTGCAGTGCGGCATGCGGGTGCGCCTGCGCTGGGAGGATCAGGGCGAGGGGAAACTTTCGCTGCCCATGTTTGAACCCGCTTAGGGTAAACTCCCCTTGCCTGGAGGGGCCAGGCAGTCTGTTGATGGGGAGAGTCTGGGGCTAGCATGAGAGGCCACAACGCTCGCCCCCCACCGCACCATATCCGACAGTGAGGTTGTTATGGCTGTCTCGCTACGCTCGTTAATTAGACCCCTGGCCATGCGTGCCAAGCTGATGCATGAATGGTGGCAAAGCGGTGTGACGTATAATCCGCTCTCCCCGCGCGTGTACAATAATCCTTATCCCACCTACGCTGCCCTGCGTGCCAAAGACCCGGTGCACTGGAGCCCGTTGATGGACTCCTGGGTGCTCTCACGATACGCTGACGTAGATGCCATCCTGCGTGATCACAAACATTTTTCGAATGATGCGCGGAATCGTAAGAGCACCCGTGCGCGCCAGGTGCAAACCGTTGTCGCTGGGGGGGACCCGAGCATGCTCTTCCTGGACCCCCCAGATCACACCCGACTGCGGGCCCTGGTGAGCAAGGCCTTTACCCCGCAGGCTATTGAAGCGCTCAAGCCACGTATCTATAGCATCGTGGCAGAACTGTTGGACCAAATTGAGCAGCCCCACAGCTTTCGACCTCATTGAGACCATTGCCTACCCCCTACCAGTAATTGTCATGGCCGAACTACTTGGTGTACCGCCACAGGACCGGGCGCAGTTCAAAATGTGGTCGAACCGGCGGGCACGGGCGCTGGAACCCACCATCAAGTCGCACGAAGTGCAGGATGCCATCCGCGCCGGGAATGAACTCGATGCCTATTTTCAGGACGTCATCAATGCACGGCGCAAGGAACCGCGCCATGACCTGATCAGTGCGCTCGTCGACGGCAGAAGAAGCCGGGGACCAGCTGACCCAGCGCGAGTTACTGGTCATGCTGCGCCTGCTCCTCGTGGCCGGTAACGAGACGACAACCAACCTCATTGGCAATGGTATGCTGGCCCTGCTGCAACATCCCGAACAGCTACAGCTGCTACGCGACACCCCAGGTCTCATGCCTTCTGGCAGTGGAAGAGCTGTTGCGTTACGATACTCCAGTACAGGTAGATGGCCGTACGGTGTTAGAGGATGTGGAGATCAGGGGGCGTCAGGTGAGAAAAGGCCAGAGTGTTACTGTGCTGATTGGCGCAGCGAATCACGATCCGGAGGTGTTCACATCTCCAGAGCATCTGGACGTCACGCGTAAGGAAGCCAGTAACATTTCCTTCGGCCGTGGTATCCACCATTGTTTGGGGGCTCCACTCGCACGCCTCGAGGCCCGTATTGCCTTTGAAGCGTTGCTCGAACGTTTTATTGACATCCGACTACGCACAGATCATCCGTCATTCAAAGATAACATCGTTCTGCGCGGACTCAAAGCTCTACCATTGCGTGCTACTCCCAGGTAGGAGTACTGCAGCCGTGCACTGGCGAACCGCTTCACCTGCATCACCAGCTAGACTGCGGCTGGCGCTCGTCGTGTATGCCATGGGGTTGCCTGTTCATAGGCATGTGCTACCTGCAACAACAGCCCTTCCGCAAATGGACGTGCTCCAAGCTGCAGGCCGATGGGCAAGTTATCTGTCGTGAAACCACCAGGCACAGAAATGGCAGGGAGCGCCGTGAGTGCATAGCAACCGGTATAGGCGCGCCGGAAGAAAAACCGCGCTCGCACATCGTCAGCGCCCACAAAGGGGGCGGTGAGTGCAGTATGCTTCGGTGGCGGCTGCGGGGCCGTGGCTGACACCAGGATGTCTACCTGGTTGAGCGCTGCCATGAACTGCTGCCGTAGCACGACACGGGCTTTCATGGCGCGATTATAGAGCTTGGCAGGCACCAGGGCAGCGGCTTGTAAGCGCGTGCGGGTGGCAGCGTCGAGTTCGGCGGCGTGGGTGCGCAGAAGGTCATCCCTTGCCCCAGCTCCTTCCGTATCAGCAATGCCGACAAAGATGGCGCCGGCCACAGCAATCAGCGGGATGGAGACCTCGTGCACTTCTGCCCCCTGCTCTCGCAAGACCGTCAGGGCCTTGTCGATGGCGGCACGGACCTCAGGATGCATGTCGTTGTGCGTCGTGGAGTTCGCGGATGATACCTACGCGGATACCCCGCAGAGGCTGACCGAGCTGCACCGTGTAGTCAGGGCACCGGGCGCCGACTTGTGAAAGGATCGTGGGGATCGTATCCGGCAATCGCTCCCAGGACGAGGGCACAATCCTCGACCGTCTTGCTCATTGGTGCCGCAGCATCCATGAACCAGCACATCGGTGTCATGCCATAACGACTCACCCGCGTATAGGTGGGACGTAGTCCAACCACGTTACAATACGCCCCTGGTCCGCGCCCCGAGCCGCCTGTATCTTCACCCACCGAAGTAGCGCACAGGTGTGCCGCCAATGCCACTCCCGACCCAGAACTCGATTCCCCTGGGGTGCGCTCCAGGTCCCATGGATTACGCGGAATTCCCCAGGGTGGCTGCCGGGTACCCCCCATGGCCAGCTCGCTCAGCGTGAGTTTCCCGAGCAAAATTGTCCCAGCCTGTCTGAGACGCGTGATAACCGTTGCATCGTCGGATGGCACAAAGTTCCGATATGCCCGCGAGCCATTGGTGGTCAGGATGCCTTTGGTCCAGAACTGATCTTTCACTGCCACCGGCACGCCAAACAGCGGTCCCAGCTTTGCGCCGCTCATAAGTTGCTGCTCTGCCTGACGCGCTGCCGACAAAGCGGCTTCTTGTAGAACAGTAATATACGCATGGAGGGTGGCATCCAGCCGCGTAATGCGTGCCAGATACGCCTGCACGACTTCGACAGGAGACACCTGTTTCGTGCGAATGGCTTTGGCAGTCTCGGACGCGGAAAGAAACGCCAGATCGCTACTGACCATCCTCTGCCTCCTCGGGAAAGATGGTCACCGGCTGGATATTGGCGAGATCGAGCTGAGTGAGGCCAGAAAGCTCCTGCACCAGGCTCTGGAAGCGGTCTGCAACCTCCCCAACGTCGTCTTCGGCAATGACGATGTCTACCAATCGGGCTAATTCTCGGACAAGTTCTTCTTTTGATACGGCCATAGTCTTCTCCTAGGACCGCACTGCAATAATGCCTGTCTTGCCAGGAGGAGTTACAACGTTACACCCCAGACAAGGCGGCAACGTTGCATACTCCCCCTCTTAGTCAGTAGGAAAAACAGACGGGTTATTTCGTCTCGTCAAAAACCTCTTTGGCGACGCGCACTGCATTGGCTGCAGTAGGCCAGCCAGCGTAGAACGCCATATGGGTGATGACCGCACCGATTTCCTGCTTCGTCACGCCGTTGTCCAGAGCTCGGCGAATATGGCCACGCAACTGATCAGTGCGGTACAGCGCAATGAGCGCTGTCACGGTGATCAAGCTGCGATCGCGCTTGGACAAGTCAGGTTGTTCCCATACATCACCAAACAATACGTGTTCAGTATAATCTGCCAGTTTTGGAGAAACCTCGCGCATAACGCTTCGCGTTTCAGCCATGTCATCTCCTTCCAAGAAAATGTCTCTCTCCTCACATCAGTCGCAGTATACTACAGCTGGGCATCGGGAGGCATCCCTGGCTATGCCACGTGACTTATCGTTGGCGCACGTACTTCACTACGTGCCGGCCCCGTTTCCCCGGCACAGGCTGCACCACATACAGGTCACCATGGGAATCGCCCCACAAGCCGTGGCAAGAGCGGTACTGGGGGTCACCCCACTGCGCCAGACGTTCACCCTCCAGTGTTAAGATACTCACCATACCGCCGTTGTGCTCAGGGACATAGACGATGTCGTCGTTGTCGACATACGTCATAGCAGGGCCTATAAGCCGTGTCGGCCAGACCGTCAGAAACTCTCCCGCCTGTGAAAAAATCTGCACGCGATCGTTTTCTCGATCACACACCAGGACTCGCCCTTGGCGATCAATCCAGACGCCATGGGGCATATTGAACTCCCCTGGCCCAGTGCCTGGTTCGCCCCAGGAAAAGAGGTACGTGCCATCGGCGGCGAACTTGTGCACTCGCGCGTTGCCGTAGCCATCGGTGATGAACATCTCTCCAGTCGGGGCCAGAGCAATATCCGTGGGCAGATTAAACGGATCACCACCGTGTGTCACCTGTTGGTATGCCTTCGAGCTAAAGTCATGTGGGTCAACGCCGGTATCAGAGCGAAAGCCTTTGGTGCCAATGGTCATGAGCAGCTCGCCTGCCGGGGTAAACTTCAGCACTTGACCGTTGTCGCGGTCAACCAGCCAGACGTTATCATCGTCGTCAATAAGAATGGCATGCGCGAAAGCAATGAGCCCAGCGCCCCACGACGACAGATAATTGCCGTCACGATCGAAAATGACGATAGGATGGTCGGGGGCACGGTTAAAGCAGTAAACGCGATCCTGGGAGTCCACGGCTACCGCCGCGGCGGGCATGGCCCAATCCGGCGGGAGTTTGGCCCAGTCCTCGTATACCTCATATATATGCGACCCATTCCCAACACGTGTTGCTATAGCCATAGGACACTCCTCTGCTGTGGGTTCAATACTGAAAAAAGATTTCCTCGATGGCTGCCGGTCACGGATGATGGTCAAACCAACTCTTGACCCCCCCTGCCTTTCGGTGTTGAATATCTGCGGGAGATATAGAAAACCGTATCCACTATGCCACAGCCTTAGCTATCGTGGCAATAGTAGAACGTGGCAGATGGTACGCGTGAGCAGTTTGGTGGTGCCATTGAGCACCTGGACATGCAGTTGATCGACTATGTCCTGTGCTACTGCTCACCGGCTGGTACGGGGTGTGCCATGGCCTTTGCGCAGTGGCAATAGGCAGATGGCCTTATAGCACCAGGGCAGTCTGCAGCGTGGCAATCTGCGTCTCACTGAGACCAATACCCCGTATATATGCCGTGATACCGCCGTAGCGCTCATGCAGGTGCTGCAATGTTGCCTGCATATATTCGGGGGCGGACCCCACAAGGGGCGCATACTGTTCCCAGGTAAAGCCACGAGCTATGGCCCGCTGCTGGACTTCGGCGAGGAACGGCGCACCGAGATAGGTGGTACTCAGGGCGTAATCTTCTATGATAGTCTCTTCTGGCACACCCAGGAGGCCGAGTAGCAATGCCGTGATCACGCCGGTACGGTCTTTCCCTGCCGTGCAATGGACCATGCCGGGCAGTCCTCCTGGTGTCACCAGGAGCTGTAACGTCGTCCGGATCTGTTCCTGCCGTTCATCCAGCATATGTCGATACGTGTCTACGAGCGACCGGGGGAGGCCTGGAACCGGGCGCACGTCAGGTAGCAGAGACCTGTGGTAATACGTGACATTCGTCGCAGTAGCAAAAACGTTAGGGGCGGTGTCGAGTTCGTCCGTGCGTCGCAGGTCGATGACTGTGCGCACGCCATGATGGAGCAACGTCGCTTGTGCTTCGGGTGGCAGTCGATGCAAACTGTCGGCACGGAAAAACGTACGCCACCGTGTGGTGCGGCCGTCGTGGGTGCGGTAACCGCCTATGTCACGTACGTTGTAGGTGCCAGCAAGGGGCAAGTGGCGGTTGAATTCAGAGCGTCGCAGAATCCTGCATGGTTCCTCCTCTTCTCACAGGGGAAATTGCTGGTGTGTATAGGGGACGAGGGGGATGCATCTCACGTTTCGGATGTGGTGGATTGCGCCATGACGCGTTGGATGGTGTCTACCAGATCACGCGCCACTAGCGGTTTCATACAAAAAGCCGCAATGCCTATTGTCTGAGCTTTCTCGGCATCTATCGTGTGGCTGAATCCCGTACATAGAATGATCGGCATGTCAGGGCGGAGCTGTCGGAGTTCCTCAACGAATTTTTCGCCGGTCATATGCGGCATGGTTTGATCCGTAATCACCAGATCAAATCGGTACGGCGCATCGCGGATGGCTTCTAGGGCTTTGTAGCTCGCCGTGTATGTCTCGACCACGTACCCCAGACGCTCCAACATCTCTTTCCCCCAGCGCACGATGACTCTTTCATCATCAACGAACAGAATACGTCCGCTGCCGTGTGGCAGTGCCTCGGGGAGAGGTTTTTCTTCTGCCGCCACCTCAGCAATACGCGGGAGATAGATGGTCAATGTGGTTCCTTGGCCTGGGGCACTCTGCACAGCGATTACCCCACCATGACTCGTGACAATACCGTGCACGACTGCCAGGCCCATGCCGCTGCCTTCTCCAACTCCTTTGGTCGTAAAGAATGGCTCGAAGATACGCTGCATGACGGCGGGTTCCATGCCATGACCTGTATCACGGACCAGTAGGCGTACGTATGCACCCGGCTTCAGTTCTGCATGTTGGGCTAGCAACTGCTCGCCAGCCTCGATAGCATCAAGCTGTACCTCTAAGACGCCACCGTGAGAACGCATGGCGTGTTCGGCATTACTGAAGAGATTGATTAACACCTGATGCATCTGTGATGGATCAGCGACAATTGCGCCAGCGTTCTTGTCTACGCGCTGGCGAATATCGATAGTGGCAGGGAATACTGCACGTAGGAGGGTCAGGGCTTCCTTGATGAGTATATGCAGATAGATGGGCTTTCGTTGTTCATCGCTTTTGCGACTGAAGGTCAGGATCTGCTGTACCAGGTTTTTGGCCCGCTTGCCGGCCGTCAGTACTTCTTGGAGGTGCTGTGCCGACGGTGTTTGGCGGGGGAGCTCAAAGAGGGCCAGCTCTGAGTAGCCCAACATCACTGCCAATATATTGTTAAAATCGTGTGCAATACCACCAGCCAGAGTGCCCAGGGCTTCCATTTTGCGCGATTGATAGAGCTGTTCTTCGAGCCGACTACGAGCTTCCTCCGCCCGTTTGCGCTCAGTAACTTCTTGCTGGAGTTGGGCATTCATGACCAGCAGCTCGGCTGTCCGCTCCTGGACATGCGCTTCGAGACGATCATGGGCCGTCTGCAAAATGCGCTCGGCCCGCTTGCGCTCTGTAATATCCCGTGCCACACAGACGATGCCCTGTATAGCGCCATCATGCGTGTGCATTACTGAGCCAGACAACAGGACAGGGATAGATGTGTCATCTCTGGCCTGCAGAGTGGTTTCGGCATTCCGGACAAACCCCGAACGGCACAGCTCATCGAACTCCCTTCTCTGCGACAGCCATCTTGTACCCCAAATCAGGCCCATTGAGTGGCCGATAAGTTCGGACTCATCGTAGCCAAGACGGGAACACGCCGCCGTATTGACCGTTTGTATATGGCCTGCGGAGGACAAGACGAATAGCATTTCGGACATGGAGGCAAGAACGTTGTCCGTGTAGGTCTTCGCCGACATAAGTGCCTCGCGTCCAGCCTCCAACTCGCGGGTCATTTCGTCAAAAGACTTGGTCAGGACGTCAATTTCACTCCCGCCAGTCATTTCGACCGGGTACACCGCACTGCCTTCTTTTATACGGATTGCCCGTACGTCGCGAATGAGTCCTAGGATTGGCTGCACGAGGCGATAGCCAAACATGCCCCCAACGCCAAGAGCGACGAGTAGACAGACCACCACAATGACAATCATACGCGTCAGCAGGGTGTGACGTACAGCAAAGACTTCCGTGTATGGTTGCACGACGATGATCCCACCATCGAGCGTGCGCAGTGGCATAAATGCCGCTGCTACAGGAGTTTGCAGTACTGGATCATGATAGATCGCCGTTCCCGTCTGTCCTGTCAACACGCGCTGCACAGAGGGTATCTCCGTAAATTGTCGCTTTTGGCGTACAAACAATTTCTCGGGATGAGCAACCACGGTACCGTCTTGTGCTACGACAAAGGCAAATTTCCCGGCTGAAACGTCTGCCCGTAATATCTGTTCCCAGAGAGTCTTCAGACTGATTTCGCCCACAATGACCCCTAAAAGCTTTTCGCCATAGAGTAGGATCGGGAGGTACGTCACAACCCGTGGCTCATTGGTGGCAGAAAAGAAGACTGGGCTGGTAACTGGTGTCCCACGTATGGCTCGTTCGAGCCACGGATCATCTGCACGATCTAAGAGGTCTGTTTCGAGGACTGCTTCTGTCCGTGACAAGCGCGTGAGTTCACGCCCCGAGGGATCGACAACGGCTACCCAGTGCACATCAAGATGGTT
>CAVZBC010000025.1:0-29250 GCA_963773125.1 uncultured Gammaproteobacteria bacterium
GAGACGACGAGCGCCTTCTTGCGATGCATCCCGGTCTCGGCCAGCGGAAGTGCCTCGGCGACCGCGTCGTACATCGCCGTTCCGCCGTCCGGCTTGATCCGCCCAAGAGCGCGTGAAAGCATTTGGCGATTGCTGGTCCATCCCTGCAGCAGCACCGGCTGGTCGCTGAACTGATACAGGAAGATCTCGTCTTCGGGATCCAGGAGGTTGTAGAGGAACCGATCGAGGGCTCGCCGGGCCGATTGGATCTTGTCCCCGACCATGCTGCCGCTCGTGTCGAGGACGATCCCGAGGCTGACGGGCACGCGCTCGGCGCTGAAGTGCGTGATCGTCTGGGCTGACCGTCCTCGTAGACGAGGAAGTCGTCTTGACGTAATCCCGGAACGAACCGGCCGGCACCGTCCTGCACGGTCGCCGTGACGTTGATGAGCTCGACACCGCTGCGAAAGCGGAACGGCTCATCGGATTGGATCGGCGGGTTCTGCTGACCCCGCGCCGCGACGACGGCGAGCATGATACCGGTCCCGATCAGCCATCCACGTCCGATCTTCATCACACGCCCCTCTTGGTTGGAGGTCGCGTCATCAACTCCGCCTGTCCAGGTGCGGATCACTCGATCGGCGTCCGCAAAGCTGACCCTGAACCGAGCAGCCTGGAGGGCCCCTGACACCGTCACGTGAAAGCTCGTTTCCCGGCGCGGCGCGATAACGGGCGCGACGATCGCGCGTTCGGTGGTGATGACGCTCCCATCGCCGCGGAGGAGCGTCACGACGGCGGCGAGCGGGTAGGGCGCTTCTAATCCCGGGACCACGCACGACGCCGTGCACAGTCAGTCGATCGCGGCCTGTTCGTGCGCCAGGTCGACGAGTTCGAGCGGTGCGAGCTCACGGGCGCTCGGCGCCGTCTCGCTGTCTTCTCGTCCGCTTGCGACGAGCGCCCCGGCGACGGCAGCTGCGACCACGACGAGCGCCGCGCCGGCGAAGATGATCACGCGGGACCTTCCCTGAGGCTCGGCCACGGCGAACATCGATGCCGGCGTCGGTTCGGATTCAGGAAGCGACAGATCGAGGGGCTCCTCGCCAATTTCTGAGACCAGTGCCGCAACACGTGCTTCGGATCGACGGCGATCCTCGCGCACGACACGCCAGGCAATCGCGGCGCACGCCGCCGCGAGGATCAGCGACAAGACGGTGATGGTGACAAGGGCTAACGACATGAAATGGCCCCCAGCTACCGCAGCATGAATTCGACGGCGACTTCGACGACGACGTCCACTGGCGCGCCGTGGCGCGTGGCGGGAGCGAACTTCCACTGTCTCACCGCGGCGATCGCCCGCTCGTCGAGTCCGCCGCCAAGCGATTTGAGAATGCGGACGTCGCCAACCGAGCCGTCGCGCCTGACGACGATTTCGAGCAGAGTATCCCCTCTCAGCCCGCGCCGTCTGGCTTCGTCGGTGTAATCCGCCTTGACCTCGCGCAGCAGTTTCGGCGGGATCACACCCGAGCCCGGCCGGTACGGCCCACCTCCGGTTCCGCCACCAGAGCCGTCTCCGACGCCGCTTCCGTCGCCAGCTCCCAATCCCGTGCCGCGTCCGGTGCCGACCCCTCCGCCCTCGCCGGTGCCCCGGCTGGGTTCCTCAGCGCGCGCCTGTTCGAGAACCCCTGCGCGGTCACGGTTGTCCGCCGGCGCGGTGACGAGCGGCGCGTTGACCGTTGGAAGCGGCTCGGCTTCGAGGGGCGGCGGCGGCTCAGGCGGTTCAGGCGCCGGAACCGTCGGCGCTGGCTCACGAGCGGGAAGCGGGCTCGACAGTGTCTTCGTGCCTCGCCGAAGGGCGCGTGGCGCCGGTGCCTTCTGCCGGAGACCACCGCCACCGCCACCACCCCCGGGACCAGGTGTGGTCAGGAACACAAGCCGCAGCGCTTCGGGGTGGCGAACGCTGTCATCGACCGACGCCGCAGTCGTCGTGTGGCCGATCATCGCAACGAGTAGTGCCACCACTGCGAGCCCGCAGTGAAGCGTTCCTGACAGGGCGAGCGGCAACCCGTTCAGCCCTACCGCTGACGAGGTCTGACCTGAGATCAGCTCGAAAAGGGCTCCCGAGCGCAGGCGCGGCGTCTGGCTCGGCCGGTTCGCAAAAGAGCGCGCCAGGCGGACGGCTTCGGCGTGATCGACGAACCGACGGCCGCCAAAAGCCACCGCCATGCGATCTTCGGCGACGCCGGCAGCCCGCGCGATCTCGCGAGCGGAGTAAACGTCCGTGGCGCAGCTAGCAGACATGTGTCGATGTGTGCGCCCGCTGGTTGACCGCAGGCGATCTAGGCAAAGGTGGGGAGGCAAAAGCTTTGCCGTTCCCGAGCGACGGGACCCGTGGCCGGAAGGTGTGTTTTTGGGCGATGTCCTGGAGTTTTGGCCGGAGTGCCCCAGGTTGGGCCGGGCTGGGCTGTGCTCCGCGCGAGACAGCAGTGTCACCTCGGAGGTCCGAGGCGAGCTTCAGGCCAGCTCGTGATCGGCGAGCCGCTCGAGGGCGTGTACCATGACCGAGTGGTCGGACTTGCTGCCCCCCATCGCGCTGCATGTGTTGAACAGCTCCTGCGCCGTGGCGGTATTGGGGAGTGCCACGCCGAGCGCTCGCGCGCCTGAGAGGGCGAGGTTCAGATCCTTCTGATGCAGCTCGACCCGGAACCCCGGCTCGAACGTCCGCTTGATCATGCGCTCGCCGTGCACCTCGAGCACCCGAGACGCCGCGAAGCCCCCGAGGAGCGCCTGGCGCACCTTCGAAGGGTCGGCGCCCGCCTTCGACGCGAAGAGCAGCGCTTCGGCCACTGCCTCGATGTTGAGGGCGACGATGATCTGGTTGGCAACCTTGCAGGTCTGGCCATCGCCGTTCTTGCCCACTGAGAGTGATGTTCTTGCCCATGGAGTCGAAGATCGGTTTGACGCGCGCGAACACTTCCTCTGACCCGCCCACCATGATTGTCAGCGCGCCGTTCCTGGCGCCGATCTGACCGCCGGAGACCGGCGCATCGAGGTAGTCACAGCCGAGGGCGTATCGAGAGGCGAAGACCTTCGTCTGGATGGGGGAGATGGAACTCATGTCCACCACGGTCTTCCCTGGCGCCAGCCCTTCCGCGACACCGGCTGGTCCGAAGAGCACCTGTTCGACGTCCGGCGTGTCGGGCACCATCGTGATGATGACGTCGGCGCCCCGGGCGACCTCTGCGGCGGTCGAGCCCGCATCAAAACTCCCCACCTTGGGGCCGGTTTGCCCAAAAATGGCCCGCTCCGAGGCCAGTGTCAAATCACAGATGACGTGCAGTACATGCCCACCGCCAATGGCATAGCCATCCACTTTGGCAATGACGGGCTTGGGAATCTCCCGGATCATGCGGTGCAGGTTGCGCACCTGTAAGCGGGGCGTCCCACTTTCGTCCTCATATCCCCCATGGCCACGAATTTTTTGATCGCCACCGGTACAGAAATTCCCCTGCTCTCCAGTGAGGACCACCACCCCAATGCTATCGTCGTACCAGGCGTCGTGAAATGCCTCGATCATCTCATCAATGGTCCGCGGACGAAACGCATTGAGCACCCACGGCCGGTTGATACTGACCGTGGACACGCCGTCTTGCTTGGTGTAGATGATATCCTCATACGTATGCACCATATCCCTCTCCTCTACGGTAGACTATGGTAGGGGCGCCTCGCCGAGGCGCCCAACTCAGGCAGGACGTATCGCAGTGTAGAGATAGACAATCCCACCGGTGAGGGGCTGGGCCTGGACATGCGTAAAGCCCTGCGCTGTCACCTCACGCACAAACCGCGCGCCGGCTGGGAAGACAGCGGCCGTGCGCGGCAAATAGGTATAGGCCTCGCCATGCCCTGACACCCAGCCCCCAAGGCGTGGCAAGATATGCCGCGCATACCAACGATACAGGGGGCCAAACACCACCCCCTGGGGCTGCCCAAACTCCAGGACCAACGCCACACCGCCGGGACGGAGAACGCGGTACATCTCGCGCAGCGCCAGGGCAAGACAATCCACGTTGCGCAGGCCAAAGGCGACTGAGACGCAATCAAACGACGTATCGCCAAACGGCAAACACTGCGCATCGGCCAACGCAAAGACCAATGCCGCCTGTTGTCTGGTAGCTTTGTGCACGCCGCGCACCAGCATGGCATGGCAAAAATCCGTGGCAACGACATATCCCTCACCACGGCAGTGTCGGGCGAAGGTGAGCGCCAGATCGGCAGTACCGCTGCAGAGATCGAGCACACGCACGCCGGGCCGTATACCGCTATATCGGACCGCCTGCCAGCGCCAACGATGATGGAGACCAAAACTCAGCACGCTGTTGAGTCGGTCATAGTGCTGGGCAATAGCGGCAAACATCTGCCGCACTGCTTCTCCCATACATGCTCCTTGCATGGTCCTCAGGTCGTCGAGCACCCGCACCACTGTCGGCCGCTCACCAGCAGCCCTCCCCTCTCGACAGCATATTGAGCCAGAAGAGAAAAAGCAACGCAGTAAGTGCTGTGCTGCACCTACATCACGTCAGCGGTGGGGACTGCCAACGCGGGATACGGCGTAGCAGCCGCTCAAACCCCAGTTCAGTAAACAGCCGTTCGACGTCTGAGGCAAGTGCCCCATGATAGCGCAAGGCGTCTGACTGATAGCTTACTGGCGCGTCTAGAGCAATGGTCGCAAGCCGTTTCGACAGCAGCGCCGTGTCATACCCGACCTCGAGCTTCCGCCGTAAGACACCAGCGCCTCGTAGCGGCAGTGTTTCGACCCCATCGAGTTGCGCATAGAGTGTTTCCACATTGGGGAAGGCCTGCAAGAGCGCCACCGCAGTCTTGGGGCCAATGCCCTTGACACCAGGGATGTTGTCCACAGGATCGCCCTGTAAGGCCAGTAAGTCGGGGATCTGCTCTGAGCGGACGCCCATAGACGTCACCACCCCTGTCAGGTCGTAGCGTACGCGCTTCGCAAAGTCATAGACAACGACCATCGTATCAACAAGTTGTAGCAGATCCTTGTCATTCGACACAATCACCACCGGCATGCCTTCCCGGGTCGCCTGACGGGTGAGCGTGCCAATCAGGTCGTCCGCTTCGTACTGGTGGTCGACAAACACCGCGATGCCCAGGGCGCGTGTGACGGCCTGACAATACGCTAACTGCCGTGCCAGATCAGGGGGTGGCAGCTCACGATTGGCCTTATAAGCCGGGAAAAAATTGTTGCGAAACGAGGACGTCAAACTTTCGTCAAACGCCACGGCGATATGTGTCAATGGTTCCTGGCGGAGCAGCTGGCACAGAAAGGCGGTAAAGCCATACACGGCATGGACCAGATACCCCTGTGGACTGGTCATGGCCGGGAGCGCAAAATAGGCCCTGAACACGTATGGTAAGGCATCAACCAGGTACAGCAGCGGCCTGGGCGTCGTTTCTGGCATGTCCCCTCCCGATCTGGAAACTTCCCCTGTATCTGCTGCGGTTCCTGATCTCGCAAGCGCACTCCAAACAGACACTCTCAAGTCAGCAGGCGTCTTTGCCGATAATACTATGGACGTCATACGCTGATACCACAACACGAAACGGGCAAAACGTCTCAGACATGAGTCCGGGAGCTTTTGTATGCATTTTCTCAAGAGATCACCGCGACCAACAACACACTCTCCGAGCCATAGTACTCGCCCTCCAGGGCCGTCAGACACAGGCGATGATTATCAGTTGTATATCCATTCTATCTGTCCAACACGGAATATCCCCGTAGGTGAGCCCCTCCTCGAAGGTCAACCATCTATTGACAATCTCTACATGATTGTCAAGGGGTCCTTGGATTTTACCATATTGACTACTCACGCCTCTTACAGCATGGAAGTATCAAAGGGAAAATTTCTTGGCTTCATTCCTGAAAAATCAGATCATCAAATATCGTATACTATAGTTGCCAAATCCCCTGCAGTCATCATAGAGGTTTCAAAACGGACATTTGACAGCTTTCCCGATAAGATCAAGCAGAAAATCTACGAAGATCTACACAAGAATATTCTTGATGTATTTCCACAATGTATAAATGAATCTTTTTTCTTGTCCAATAATAATTCTCAGCTTATTTCGTATGTTCATGCAATGCACAAACGCAATCAAGAAAAGACTTCTTCAGAGCTCGTTCAAAACATCATTAAGAAAATACCAAAGATTCCGTTACATACGCATGCCATATTGTCAAAATTGATGAACGAAGAAGTGTCAGTACAAGAAATTACAGAATCAATTCAAAAAGACTCTTCACTTGTAGGAGTAATACTAAAGACTGTTAATTCCTCGTACTATGGATTATCACAAAAAATTTCTGACGTACATCATGCAATAATGTTTCTCGGATTCAACAATATCTATCAGCTGATATTAAATCAGTCGATAAAAAGCACTATGGATGGCAATCCAGAATTTGACAGTATTCAGGCTCATTCAACCCTGATATCAATCATATCTCATCAAATTTCAACATTGTCAAAAAAGTCAAAACCTATGACCATGATGGCGACAGGACTCCTGCATGACATAGGCAAATCCGTCATTTTCCTGTTGAAAAACAAGTACCCAAATGTTCAGGATTTATTTGAAATGCTCGACGATGCTGCGCTTGGCAGCAGTCTGTTGCAAAGTTGGGGCTTACCAGAGCAAATCTTTCAAGTCGTCGAGAATCATCGCGTCGCGGAATTTTGCCCTCCCAAGCACCTGCAGGTCCAATATAAAGAGGACATTGCTATTCTGTATGTGGCACACGTGTATCATGATCTGTTGCTCAGAACCCCACCCGTCTCAACGATCTATCTCCACGATTATCTCGCCATGCTTGGGGCACCAGCACACAACAGCGTACAATACTACGAAGACGCTCTTCGGTCTGCTCTGATGAAAAATTTATCCCGGCTCCCTGCCATGACCCGGACGCTCTTGCAAGACACCTTATTATCCCCATAGCCGTCGCGCCCTGTGCCTGGCTGCTTAACCAGCGGCGCCGCGATGCCACGAAGGCCAGGGGTATGGTCGATGGGGACGTCAGCCTCCAGCTGGCAGGCCTCTTCGACGGCGGTCAACTCGACCCCGACTCCACCGAAATGTTGCTATCGCGCGGGTACGCGCTCTAACCGAGAGTACTATCCGGCGAAAGCCTACGCCAACAATGACGTGGTATTTCTGGCGCAGCATCAATCCTTCCCCAGCAAAGCCGTAACAACGATGGTGCAGAGTGGGAAAAGACGATGACCAACAACACATCGATACTTATGGTCGTCACCAATCAAGACAAAATAGACGCTGAACGTCCAACAGGCTTGTGGTTAGAAGAGTTTACAATTGCCTATCAACGGTTTCTGGAAGCCGGCTATACTATCTCTGTGGCGAGCCCCAGGGGGCAGCTGCTGCCATCGATCCGCTCAGTCGTGATGATGTCGATGTCGAGAAGAACCAGGAGGCCATTGCGAGGTTGAAATCTACCCTGCCCTTGCGAGGCTGAGCGTCAGTGACTGTGACGCAAGCTATTTTGTCGGTGGACACGGTGCTAAATACGATTTTCCATACCATCCTGAGGTAAACCGGATGGTGAGCGGCTTTGCCCAGGCGGGTAAAGTCATTGCAGCAGTATGCCATGGCCCCGCAACGTTGCTAGGTGCCAGGCTGTCCGACGGGACTTCTTTCATCAAAGGTCGTAGAGTTACCGCGTTCACTAACGGAGAGGCACGGGCACTGAATTGGGTCCAGGCACTGCCTTTTTTGCTCAAGCGGCTCTCACAACATTGGCATATAGGGCTCGCGGAGAGTGCATTGTATCATGCCATTCATGCCTCTCTACACTAACGTCATGTGGTCTCATTTAGGGTCACAACTGCGTGATTTGGGGGCAAAATTTGAGGCAGCCCCAAATTGGCATGACCATGTGATAGTAGACCACAAACTGCTCACCGGCCAAAATCCACAATCAACCAACAGCCTGGCGAGTGCAGTGATCAGGGCATTATCGGGTTAGGGGCGCTAGTGCAGTGAGCCGCTTATCAGTCTGCAAATCAGGTTTGAAGGAGTGGCGACGATGATACGCATCGCGACATACAACCTAGAGAATTTGTTCACGCGTCCATCGGCCATGAACCGAGCCGACGACGACGAAGGCAGACAGGCTATCGAGGACCATGCTGAGGCCAATCGGATCATCGATCAGGAAATCTACGGCACTGAGGAGAAGAGGCGGCTGATCGAGCTGTCCGAGAAGTACGGCTGGCACCTACTCAACCCGCCAGAGGAGGTGCTAGTCAAGTTGCAGGAGATCCGCGGCCAGCTGTTCAGGAAGCCCGAAGACGGCCAGCTCGAGGTAGTCGCAAGCGGTCGTACGGCTTGGATTGGTTGGTTCGAGCTTCGGCGCGAGGACATTGCCTGGACCGCGACCTATAACACCGGGCGTGTGATCAAAGAAACTGGGGCGGACATTTTAATAACCATTGAGGTCGAGGACCGCCCAACGCTCAGTCGTTTCAATCAGCAAGTTCTCAGGGCACAGCTCGAATGTGAGTATCCCCACTTCATGGTGATCGACGGGAATGACGAGCGTGGCATCGACGTCGGCATTCTTAGCCGCTACCCGATTGTTGAAATCCGCTCCCATGTCGATGACCCCCTGCCGGATGGCAGATCAGTGTTCTCGCGCGACTGTCCGGAGTTCGACATCATGCTGCCAGGGGATCGGCGTATCGTCATCATACCCAATCACTTCAAGTCGAAGCGCAACGGCAATAATCAGACATCCCGCGACCATCGCCGGGCCCAGGCCAAACGTGCGCACGAGATCGCCAGCGCGGCGCTCCATCGCTCTGCTCTCTTGTTGATCGGTGGCGACCTCAACGACACGCCCGACAGCTGGCCACTGGCACCCCTTTTCGCCGACGGCTTCGAAGACGTGATCAGGCACCCTAACTATCCACAGGATCGACCCGGGACCTATCAGACCGGCCTCGCCAGCCAAAAGCTTGACTACCTGATTATGGCGCCTGCGCTCAGGCTGCGTCTGCGAAACACCGGGATCGAGCGGCGAGGCTCGTATCATCCGAGAACCTGGGAACCCTTCGATACAGTGCAGAGCACCGAGGACGAGGCCTCTGACCACCATCTGGTCTGGGCGGATTTCGATCTCTAACAGCCAGCAATGACAAGCGTGTCTGCCATGGTCATAGGCCTCTCCTGCAGGCTACCCTGCCCGGTGGTGTGCGGCAACCGCCATAATGGCACGCGGCACCAGGGCACGGGCAATGTCGACCTTGAAAGCATTGTATGGTAAAGGCTGCGCCTGCGCCAGCACCACTGCCGTGGCCTGCGTGGCCAGCTCCAAGGACGGCACCTGCTGTTCCAGAACCGCCTCCGCATCGCGGCTACGCCATGGCACAGGGGCAACCCCTCCGAGTACTACACGGGCCTGGCGGATATGCCCCTCGACGAGACTGAAGCCAACCGCCACGCTCACCAGGGGAAAATCCCCTGCCGTACGCTCACGCGCCTTGAGATAGGTCCCCTGCCAGCCTGCTGGAGGCGCTGGTAAAGTCACTGCGGTGAGGACTTCGTCGTCGGCCAGCACGTTCTCACGACGGACATTCCGCTCTGGGCCAACCACAAAGTGCTCTACCGGCAGAGCCCGCTCCCCGGCGGCCCCTAATAATGACACCTGGGCCTCAAGAGCGATGAGGCTCGGCGCCAGATCAGACGCGTGCACACTATAACACCCCTGCCCCCCCATAATCGACAAATAGCCCTGATACGGACTCGTCAGCGCCGGGCAATCTTCACCACCCTTTTTCAGGCACGGGGTCAGAGCCTGACGATAATAGAGACAGCGTGGTCGCTGGCAGAGATTGCCGCCCAACGTCCCCTGGTGGCGAATCTCCGGCGTGGCGACGCCGCGGGCCGCCTCTGCAAGTATGCGATAGGCGCCCAATAGGCGTGGATCGTATTCGAGCTGGCTGAGGGTGACGAGCGCTCCCAGGCGGAGCGTACTGCCTTCTTGCCGGATATGGCGCAGCGACTCGACTCCGGCCAGGCTGATCAGCTGCTCGTAATGCACCACGTCATCCTTCAGCTCCCCGAGCAGGTCACTGCCGCCAGCGATCAGCCGGGCTTGCCCCTGGCCAGCGGCCAACAGACGAACGACGTCTTCGAGAGTCGTGGGTTCGACAAATGCAAACGGTCTCACGCGCGGCCCTTTCCTTGCTCCTGCAACGCCCGTAACACACGTTGGGGGGTGAAAGGCACCTCGTGTAACCACACGCCAGTGGCATTGGCAACAGCATTGGCAACAGCCGCAAATACCGGCACGACTGGCGGTTCGCCGAGGGCCTTGGCGCCGTATGGTCCCAGGGGATCAGGCGCAGCCGGGAAGAGGATCTCGATGGGAGGGAAATCGACAATGCTGGTGTTTTTGTGCTCCAGAAAGCTCGCATTCAACGTCACGCCCCGGTGTCGATCCAGATAAAGCTCCTCACGTAAGGCAATGCCCAGAAATTGCAAGACTGCCCCGGAGACCTGATTGCGCGCTAACTGCGGATGCACAATACGCCCGGAATCTTGCGCCGCCACGTAGCGCACGACGCGGATACGACCGCTCAGCATATCCACCTCGACCTCCGCGAAATGCGCCGCAAACGCATTGACCAAGTAGTCGCGGCTTCCCGAAGTCACCCGGCCAGTCCCCACGATATCCCCGGGCATGCCGGCGACCACGGCTTCCAGATCAAACGGCCGGGTGATGCCGTTCGTCACCAGGGTGTTGCCCTGCAAGCGCACGTCTGGCGCTTGCAGCTGTGCCGCAGCCCGTTCGAGCACATGTCGTCTGGCTTCTTCAGCCGCCAGCTTTACCGCCGCCCCACTGGTGATGGTGGTACTCGATCCTGCCGTGATGTGGGCTGGCGGCGTGCGGCCGGTGTCGGCCATCACCATATCGATACAGTCGAGCCGGACGTGCAGCGTTTCAGCGGCAATTTGCGCCAGGATCGTGGTGGAACCCTGTCCAACATCGACGTTGCCAATGGCCACCCCGACGCGGCCGGCCGGCGTAATGCGCACCTCAGCCTCGGCTTCACGCCCGATGCCCCCCTTGTAGATGCCCATGGCCATGCCCAGGCCGCGTCGCACGTCTCCCGTGGCCGTGCCATTGGGCTGGCGCCGCTGCCGCCAGCCGATGTGCTCTGCCCCAGCCAGCACACATTCCCGTAAGCCGTTACTGGAAAACGGCACGCCTCCTTCGACCGGCTCGTCCGGCAAGAGCTGCTCTCGGGGCGTAGTCCGCTGCCCTGGTTGTCCCGCTGTGGTCACATGGGAACTGAGACGATAGTCAAGGGGGTCTACACGCAGGGCCTCTGCCACCTGATCCATCAAGACTTCCAGGGCAAAATGCCCCAGGGGAGCGCCCAAACCGCGAAATGAACCACCCGCAGGACGATTGGTATACACCGTTGTCCCTGTAAAGCGTGTATGCGGACAGGTGTAGAGATAGAGCGCCCCTTGCCCAATGCGACGCGTGACATTCATGCCAGAGGCCACGTAGGCGCCAGCGTTCATGGTCGCCTGCAGCGCGATAGCCGTCGGCATGCCATCAGCGCGCACCCCGATCTGGAGGTGTAAGTACGCCTCCTGGCGGTTGCGGCCGGCAATGAACTCTTCGGCGCGGCTGTATTCGAGCCGCACCGGACGCCCGGTCTGGCGGGCCAGCAAGGCCACTAACACGGCTAACCGCCCTTCATCCTTATTGCCAAAGCCACCGCCCATATTCGGACAAATAACGCGCACATGCTCCAGCGGTAGCCCCAGAACGCGCGCTAACGTCTGCTGATCAGCGGCGTGTACCGCCCGACTGGTCTTCCACACGGTGAGCCGGTCGCCTTGCCACTCCGCCAGAGCACTGCGCGTTTCCATACCCACCGGTGCATGCATGTGCGTGTGAAACGTGCCTTCAAACACGCGCACAGCCTCCGCAAAGCCCTGCGTCACACTGCCGCGCTCGGCCAGCAGGGGTTTTCCCCCCACGATATTGCCTGACGTGTGCACCTGGGGGGCGCCAGACTGCAGCGCCTCTTCTGCCTCAAACACTGCTGGCAAGACCTCATACTCGACCTGGATCAGGCGCACGGCATCTTCGGCAACGGCCTCGCTTTCCGCTGCCACCACGGCGACTTCATCACCCACAAAGCGCACCACGGCATCGAGCGGGAGCAAGTCCGCATCGAGGCGCACCAGCGGAACATCTGCGTGTGTGAGCACCGCATGTACTCCGGGCAAGCGGCTGGCGGCGCTGACCTCGACGTGGGTAATACGGGCATGCGCGTGTGGGCTACGGAGCACCCGGCCGTACAACATACCGGGTCGTTTAAGATCAGCCGTATAGCGCGCCCGGCCCTGGACTTTCTCCGCCAACCCCAGGCGAGGCACCGCCACCCCTACGACCGTCAGTGCAGATTCCATGATCCCCCACTCCTCTCAATGGCGTTGTGGCATCTGACACACCGCTGACACAATACTTTCGTATGCGTTGCAGCGGCAAATATGCCCCACTAATTCCCAACGCGCCTGCCATTCGGTCGCCTCGGGCAGACGTTGTAAGAGGGCATACGTTGCCACCGCAAACCCCGGCGTGCAGAAGCCACACTGCCCCGCATCATGCGACGTAAAGGCCTCCAGAATGGGCCGGAAATCGTCTTGCTCAGCCAGCCCTTCCACGGTGAGTATCTTCCGGCCACGCACCTGTAATGCCAGGAGATGACACGCCAACATCGGCTGCTTCTCCACCAGCACCGTGCAAGCCCCACACTCGCCGCGATCACAGGCCCGCTTTGCCCCGGTCAGGTCGAGGTGTTCTCGCAGAACATCCAACAACGTCAGACGATCCTCGATCTCAAGATGATGTTGCTGACCATTTACCTCTAGACGTATCTGTGTACGATATTGCATACGATTCGCTTCATGGTAATAAAGTAGTAGTTATCTCTCCAATACACTTGCCAAAAATGGTTCAGGTCTTCTACATGTCTCACGCATGCCAATGGCGCATAATGAGACTCCATTGAGAGCAAATGAAGTATAAGTTTGATTTCTACTGGACAAGCACAGTATTTTTCGTCATAGTCATACGTCTTAGCGTCATCAGATGATGATCATACCATTGCAAACCTTGGGAATCACATACCATTGGCAGACGTCCCAGCCTGCACAAGGCCGTGGACCTCACAGCCAATCCAGGGAACTATGGATCACGGTGCCGCTGTCCGTCTAAGCAAGGCACAATTGCCAGCAGCGCTTGTCTGGGGCGTTGTCCTCCTGTGCGTGCTGCCATTCTTCTTGAGTCTCGCCGGCATTGATTTTAGCACACACCAGCTGCCCTTTGATGCCTTACAAGCCGTTGACCGCCCGTGGCAGGTAAGCCTCTATACCATCTATCATGTGCTCAAGGGAAGTTTCACCCATACGCTGTTGGAATGGAGTGCCTTCTGTACGGCAAGCTTCACCGTATTTCTCGCCTTTGCGCATTTTTCGCTACGCCGCGATGCTACGACACTGCTGATCGGCATCGCCCTGTTTTGCGCTGGCATTATGGACGCATTTCATACCCTGGCGGCGGCTCGGCTGCTCCGCGCCGTGACAGATAGCCAGGATTTCATACCGTTTACCTGGGCGGTATGCCGCTTGTTCCACGCCGTCATCATGATGGGCGGAGCAACGCTATGTCTCCGCACCGGCACGACGACGAAGCAGGTACGGCTTGGCAGTGTCGTGCTCGTCAGCGGGGCCTTTGGCATACTCGCCTACGGCATTGTATACGCCATCGCGTCTGCCCCGCAATTACCCCGTACTGTATTTCCTGACGCCATTGTCACCCGCCCATATGATATACTACCGCTCGTTCTCCTTCTCTGTGCCGGCGCTTTCGTCTATCCACGTCTCTATCAGCATACCCCGAGCATCTTTTCCCATGCCCTGATTGTGAGCACCCTGCCCAATGTGGCGGCACAGTTCCACATGGCATTTGGCTCCACTACGCTGTTCGACTACCATTTCAACATCGCTCATTTCCTCAAGATTATTGCCTACCTCATCCCGTTTAGCGGCCTGATGCTCGATTATATGCGCACGTACCGAGAAGAAACACATGCCGTCGAGCAGTTGACAGCCGCCCAGCAGCGCTTAGTGGCGTATAGTGTAGAACTCGAAAAGGCCAACACCGACTTACGACGGCACAATATAGAACTCGACGAGTTCAATTACGTGGCGAGTCACGACCTACAAGAACCACTACGCAAGCTCATTGCCTTTAGCGACCATTTACGCAAGGATCTCGGGCCTGCTCTGCCGGCGCGTGCGGCCCAGGATATCACATTCATTGTCGACGCCGCCATGCGGTTGCAAGCCTTGATCCAGGATCTCCTGGCCCTGTCTCGAGCCGGGAGAGTGGCCATGAAATACAACTGGGTAAGGCTCGATAGCTGTGTCAACCGCGCCCTGGAGATGCTGGAAGTCCGCATCCAGGAAACCCAGGCAGTTATCACACGAGACACCCTACCCTTGGTCTGGGGCGACACGACGCTCCTTACACAGCTCTACCAGAACCTTATCGATAATGCGCTCAAGTTCGTGACCAATGATCGCCCGGTTATCCGCATCACGGCAGAGCAACAGGCGCAGCAGTGGATTTTCGGGGTGCAAGATCACGGCATTGGACTCAAACCAGAATACGCCGAACAGATTTTCACCCCATTCAAGCGTTTACACGGTCGTGCCGAATATCAAGGTACAGGGATTGGTCTGGCGATTTGTCGCAAAACCATTGAACGCCATGGAGGCACTATCTGGGTCGAATCTCAGCCCGGCCAAGGGGCCCATTTCAAATTCACTCTGGCCACGGACATCTCCGTTGGAGAAAGGATTGCGCATGCTACCGATCAGTGGCAGACCGGCGATCATCTTGCTCGCCGAGGATGACCCGGGAGATCAGGAACTCACGCGTCGCGCCCTGGAAGAAGGGGCCATTCGCAACGAGCTCCACATCGTCACGGATGGGGAGGCCGCGCTCGATTATCTGTTCCGTCGTGGCAAGTATCAAAATCCTGCCACTTCCCCACGGCCTGATCTGTTACTGCTTGATCTGAACATGCCCAAAGTCGACGGCCGTCAGGTATTGAAACGCGTCCGCGCCGATACCACCCTCCGTCGTCTGGCGGTGGTGATTCTGACCACGTCGCAGCACGAAGAGGATATTATCCGCACCTACGATCTTGGGGCCAACTCGTATATTACCAAACCCATGGAATTGCGACAGTTTATGCACGTCATCCAGGCGCTCGAAACCTACTGGTTTCAGATTGTTGTCCTGCCGCCACACTGAGGAGAGGTCTATGACCGCCACCCCTCTCACGATCTTAGCCATTGACGACGACCCTGGGGACCTCGAACTCCTACGGCGACACCTGGAAGACGTCACAGCATTTGCTATTACCCTGGTGACCTGCACCAACGCCGAGGCGGGGCACCGCGAACTCTCACGCCACACCATCGATGTCATTTTTCTCGACTACCTGCTTGGCGCGGATACGGGGCTCGACATCTTGCGCAGCCTCAGAGACGCTGGGGACCGGCGGCCCATCATCGTCCTTACTGGCAAAGGTGATGAGCGCATTGCCGCGGCGACCATGCGAGCCGGCGCAGACGATTACCTCATCAAAGAAGACCTCAATCCTGACACGCGTATGTCGCTCGTTGCGTTTCGTCCTGGCCCGTTTCGACAATGAACGCAAACGGACCCAACTGGAAGAGGAACTGCGACGCCTCTCCCGCTTCGATGAACTCACCGGCCTGTGCAATCGGCGCTACCTTTTCGACCGGCTTACCCAGGAAATGTTGCGGGCGCGACGCTACGGCTCGCCACTGAGTGTCTTGCTCTTAGACCTGGATCACTTCAAACACATCAATGATACCTACGGCCACCTCATAGGCGATACGGTGCTGGCTACGATCGCCAGCATTATCCGTGACACCATCCGTGCTACCGATATTCCCGGACGGTACGGCGGCGAAGAACTCTGCATCGTACTCACAGAAACGAGACTCGATGGGGCCTGTCTTGTCGCTGAGCGTCTGCGGCGACGCATTGCCACAGAACCATTTCCTGTCACCAATAGCGGCAGGTTCCACGTTACCTGCAGCATTGGTCTGGCGCAATATCGCGACGATATGAAAGACCTGGGAGCCTTCCTCGAGCGCGCTGACCACGCCTTGTATCAGGCCAAAAGCGCCGGGCGTGATTGCGTCGTGGCAGCGCCTACGGCAGTCTAAGTGCTGCGCACGGCAATGGGTGTCCATTTTACCACCCCATGTCATCGAGCGTGCCGCATCGTCGCTCGCTCGGCGATCATGCTCACTGGCCGCGAAACTTTTCGAGGTACTGGAGGTCGAGGGCTTCACGGACCAAGGCCATCGTGGTCTGGGCTGCCTGGCGGGCGCGCTCCGTGCCCTCGGCTAAGGCGTCGCGGACCAGCCCCATCTGGGCCGCGAAGTGCGCCCGCCGCTGGCGGATCGGGTCGAGGAAGGTGTTGAGCGCGGTGGCGAGTTTGTGCTTGACTTCGACGTCCCCCACGGCGCCGCGGCGATACCGCTCCTTGAGGTCTGCCACCTCCTCACGGTTGGGGTTAAACACGTCGTGGTACAGAAACACCGGGTTGCCTTCGACGTGGCCAGGGTCGGTGGCGCGAAGTCGCGTCGGATCCGTGTACATGGAGCGAACCTTCTCGTTCACGACGGCCGGCGTGTCCTTGAGATAGATGGCGTTGTCCAGCGACTTACTCATCTTGGCCTGGCCGTCGGTCCCGACCAGCCGTGGCACACGCCCGACCAGGCCCTCCGGCTCGGGGAACACCTCTGCGAACTGCCGGTTGAAGCGGCGCGCCACCTCTCGGGTAAGCTCGATGTGCGGCAGCTGATCCTCCCCGACCGGCACAAGATGGGCTCGGGGCAAGAGAATGTTCGCCACCTGCATGACCGGATAGGTGAAGAATGCCACCGGCACGGACTTGCGTCCGAACTCCAGCATCTCCGCCTTCAGGGTCGGATTCCGCTCCAGCATGCCGAGCGGCAGGAACCAACTCAGCCACAGGGTGAGTTCAGCGTGTTCCGGGATCAGGCTCTCGATAACAAAGGCGCTGCGCTCTGGATCGAGTCCGACGGCAAGCCAGTCGAGCGCCACCTCCCAGACCGCCTCCCGCACCCGCGCTATGTCGTCAGCGTAGTCAGACACCTGATAGTCGGCGATCAAGAAGTAGCAGTCGTAGGTGCTCTGCAGGCGCACCCAGTTCTCAAGCGCGCCCGCATAGTGGCCGAGATGCAAGGGGCCGGTGGGCCGAATGCCAGTCAGTATACGCTTCTTACCTTCCACTGTAACGCTCCTCTCTCACCAAACGTTCCTTTGACACACGCACCCCGCCTTACTGTTCAGGCTCCTGAGGCATGGAGCGTCCTCCAGACAGGCCCTATGTCTCTGCGCAGTCGGCCAGCACCGCGGCAGGCTGGGCTTGATGCAACAAGCGCTCAGGATGCGTGTAGACGTTAAAACTGTTGCGTCGCACGTAGCCAATGACGGTCACTCCGAGACGCTTGGCGGCCTCAATAGACAGCGTTGTCGGTGAGGTGCGGGAAATCAGGAACGGTGTTCCCATATGCGCCCCTTTGCGGAGCATCTCCGAGGAAATCCGCCCACTGGTCAAGAGCAGACGTCCCGCCGTATGGATACCCTGCACCAGCGCTGCGCCGAGAATCTTATCGAGGGCGTTGTGGCGCCCGACATCTTCCGCCACCAGCAAAACCTGTTCAGCATCGCTCAACGCCGCCGCATGAATACCACGGGAGGCCTTGTACATCGTGGCCCTGTCGAAGAGCTGCTGCATGAGCGGGAAGATCTGCTCTGGCCTCAGCGTCAGGTCGCTCGTGAGCGGCGGGTAGTGCGACATACGCAGGGTGAACGTCAATCCCATACCACAGCCTGAGGTAAACACGCGCTTCTTGGGCTGGACCAGCGTCGTGGTGAGATCGACCTCGACCACACCATTGTCTAGATCCACGTCGAGGTCGCGAATATCGTCAACGCCGCGAATAATTCCTTCAAAGGCGAGAAAGCCGATGGTGAGATAGTCCACGTGCACCGGCGTACACAGGAACGTCGCCAGCTCTACCCCATTGACGAAGATCGTCAGGGGTTGTTCACGTACTACTGGCCTGTCAAATTGCTCAAAGCGCCCGTTGTCATAGCGATAGATATACGGCATGCTCTCCCACCCCTTCTCCAGCAATGCCCCACGGCTTCCCCACGTGTCCCCAGGCAGCAGGATGCGGTACGCATGCGGAGACTTCTGCTGCTGGCGTATGTCAAGCGGCCCAAGAGCCTTTCAGAAGCCCGCTGGCTGCTCCAGGAGCGCGATGAGCTGTGTGAGATCGCGCAAAATCGCATCCGGTTTGCGGTTCCCGTTGGCGCGCTCCGCCTCTGCCTGCGTGGCGATGCCCGTGAGCACTAACACGGCCAGACAGCCAAAGGCCCTGGCAGAGGCAATATCGGTATCGAGACAGTCCCCTACTGCAGCCATCTCCTGTGGTCCCACGCCCCAGGACGCTGCGATCTGCGCAATCCCCAGTGTCTCTGGCTTGCCCATCACCAACGGCTTGACTCCCGTTGAGGTCTGCAGCATGGCCACAATCGCGCCACCTCCGGGGGTGGTGGTGGTCAGGGTGTCGGGATATGTGGGGTCGAGATTGGTGGCGATAAACCGGGCACCATTACAGATCGCGTAATGGGCAAATTTGAGTTTTTCATACGTGATACTCCAATCCAGCCCCGCCACCACATGCGTGACGCCTTCATGTGTGGCTTTGACGGTCAGACCAGCCTCTTGCAGCTCACGAACCATCCCTGACGTGCCCACCGCAAACACCTGTGCGTCGGGGGCTTCCTGCGCCAGGTAGCGCGCCGTCGTATAGGCAGAGCCCCACATTTGCTCAAGCGTACACGGCACCCCAAGGCCGACCATCTTGGCGACGAGATCCTCCCGATGCCGGCTGGCGTTATTGGTGAGGTAGGCTACTTTGACGCCCCTGTCGTGGAGCGTGTGCAGCGTCTCAACGACCCCTGAAAGAGTCGTCTCTCCACGGTACAGGACCCCATCCATATCCATGACAACGTGTTTGATCATATCTCTCTTCCTTATAGAATAGCGCTCTCCCCAGAAACGTCCCTCTCTAGGGATTGTGGCAAACGCAGCGTCTATCGGCAAGGGCACCTGGAGCACACTGCGATCATACCATCGACGTGGCATCATCTCATATGACGCGTGTTCTTGCCGTTATTCAGGATGGTAAACGACGGCGGTGCAGCGGGTGGCTGCTGTTTGCGACGCAGCAGACGATGCCACCAACGCCGTCGCCCGCTCACCTGGGCCATGAACTGCTGTACAGCATAATCCCATTCGCGGGTCTCCAGTTCAAGCGTGGTCTCCGTCCCTGGCTGTACCGTAATCATCACATGCCCGCCTCCGCCTTGAAACACCATACTGCGGGGCGTCTGGGTGGTGACAGCCAAGCCCATGCCGCCTGGCCCGAAATGCGTCATCGCTCGTGCAAGCACTTCCTCGGGTGTGAAGAGTGTGGTGACCTCGTAACGCATGGCAATGTCTCCTGGGCCGCAGCCCAACTTGAATCTGCAGGCCTCGCGGGCCTGCCCGTTTTTCTCGCCGCCTCTGCCTGTGAGACAGGTCACAAGCCCCCCGTGACATGTCTCACAGCACTTCCGAAAACTCTTTGGGTATATTACATTTTTGCTCTTGTGAACGACTTGGGGAGAGAGCCAGTTTTGGTTCGCCAGAGCCGCATGTAGGCCAGGGGATAATTGTCCCCCCAACAGTATATCGGTCACTTCCAGATTTTGGGAGGACGATCCTCCACAACCCCGTATGGAGCACCGCACCAATGAGCCCCTCCTGCAGACGTGCAGGACGACGACCGCAAGGAGTATGGCAAATGTCTGGTTTTACGAGCAGCGAACGGTGCCTGATTCTCTTAGAACTTGCGGAAAAAATCGCCATGGAGGACCCTAAACGGCGCAAGCTCCACATCCTGCATGAGGATGGGAGAAAGTGGCAGGTCGTGCTTGGACCCACACCACGCACCCAACCTGCGCAATCACTCTTTCCCACCCTCGAGCAGGCACTCGAAGATTTCGTACTACACTGGCAACGACCCTGGTTACAAGCGTGAGCCTCTAACCAATAGGAGTCGTTGGCTCCAAAGCCTTGCGTCCGCTACTGTCGCGACGAGGTGACATGTTCCCGGTCCTCTTTCTCTAGAGACAAGGATTGTACTGGGCTGGCCGAGTACAACAGAGGCGGGGAACACTGTCACTTCGAGAACAACGACCACCGTCGGCGTTGCGTGATCGCCAATATCCCCAGACTGCTGACGACGAGCCATACGGTTCCCGGCTCAGGCGTCGCCGTTATGGAAGCGAGATGTACGTGTGCTGAGGCAGAGGAGGTGTCATCTCCAAAGAACAGAAAGCTGCTCGTGTGATAGGGAAAGCTCAATGGCCCAACAAAGGCGCGATAATCCCGCAATGCCCCACGGAGAATCGACGCCCCATCGGCCAACAGCGTATAGCTGCTGCCTTGCACTGCCACCGTATACTCAACCAGGCCCCTAGTGGTATCGAAGCCAACGCCCTCACCATGCGTGAACAAGGGCGTGGCGTTTTGTGCCCAGATTTCATCTGTCCAGAAACCTAATTCAAGCCCGAAAAAGTCGTGACTCGTGACAATAATGCTGAAACCCGCCCGGTCGGCACTGCTATGAGCCTCGGCCAGGAGTTGCATGGTAAAACTCACGGTAAACCCCTGCGCTCGATTGAGCACTGGCTGATCAGGATGCTGCCCTACCAAGGGCACGCTACTGAAGTAGCCTGCCATAGTCGGCCCAAAAGCGGTGGTGTCGAGGCTGGTAAGCCCTCCTGCCACCCCACGGCTGGCCATCCCGGGCGGGAATTCACCATAGATCCACCCTTGCGCCTCCGGTAACGAGTGTAAAGCACCATCGTACAATGTCACAGCATAGGCCTTGTGCACTAATAGCAGGGTCAAAGCAGCCAGCATCATGGAAAGAATAGGACGGGACAGCTCAAGCAATCCAAACCAGTGCCACCTGGAGCAACGCTTCCAATGGTGATTGTTTGTGGTGCGCATCATGTCCTCCTTGCACACAGCATGTCATTACCGCATAGCCATTTGTCTTTATGGCCTCTGCGATGAGCAAGAAATACGCCAACCCGCCCCGCTGAGATTTACCGCGGCAACGCCAGCGAGAGCAGGGACATGTCTCAGTCATTACTGACCCACTGGCCCCTGGGATGACATAAGACATCCAGGACCATACCGCATGTGGGTCGCACAACGCTGTACAGCAATGCCCGGCACTGTGCGAGGGCTCAATGGCGTGGCACGTCTTGAGGCGCAGGAGACGCCAGAGAAACTGGTGGCGATTTGGCAGGGGAACCTGTTACAGTAACGGCAGAGGCAAGGCAATCCCTGCCCAAACATACGCTATGGGATGCAGGCAGATACCGCGAGGTACATGGCCATGACACTTGCTGAATTGCTCCAACCGCTCACCTTCGTTCGACGCCTGAACCCCGATGTCGCCACCGCGTGTCTCGACAGGCCAGTCACAGGCATCAGCAGTGATTCACGCAACCTCCAGGCGGGCATGATTTTCGTGGCCCTCATGGGCACGCAGACCGATGGACATCACTATATTCGTCAGGCCGCGGCAGCCGGAGCGCTGGCCATAGTGGTGCGGACGGCCCACACCTCCCAGATGCCACTGTCTGAGTCTATACCAGTCTACGCCTGTGATGATACGTATATGGCTCTGGGGGCACTCAGCAGCCGCTTTCATGGCGATCCAGGACGCCGACTGCATCTCATCGGCGTGACGGGAACCAATGGCAAAACGACCGTGACCCACCTCATCGAAAAAATGCTCGCTGACGCGGAGCAGTCTGTAGGCCTGGTCGGTACGCTGGGGCAGCGTCTGCACAAGGCTGGTCAGACAACCTACGTCACTACAGGTCTGACTACCCCACTGGCCGGGCAGCTCCACGAGATTCTCGCCGACATGGTGCAAGAGCAGGCGCAATACGTGGTAATGGAAGTCAGCTCGCACGCCCTGGAGCAGCATCGCACCTATGGGTGTGATTTCGAGGTGGCGGTATTCACCAACCTCACCCAGGATCACCTGGATTACCATAAGACGATGGAAAACTACTGTAAGGCCAAGTGCTTACTGTTTTCTGGCCTCAAGCCCACGACCGTATTTGGGCGCAGCCCGGCCGCAGTCATCAACCTGGATGATCCCTGGGCGCAGCATTTTCTCAAGGCCTGTGCCAAGACCACGCGCCTCTACACCTATGGCCTGAACGCCCCAGAGGCGACAATCCGGGCAGAAAACGTGCGCTTTAGTATTACGGGAGCCTCTTTTACCGCCCTTACCCCGCACGGGAAGGCAGATGTGCAGTTGCAGATTGCCGGCAAGTTCAGTATCTATAATGCCCTGGCGGCCCTGGCAGCCGGCCTGGCGTTGGGAATTCCCCTGACGCAGTGCGTCCGTTCACTGCAGGATATGCGCGGTGTACGCGGCCGTTTCGAGGTCGTGGCTGACCATCCCTATGTCATTGTGGATTACGCCCACACGCCAGACGGTCTGGAAAATATCCTGGCCGCTACCCGGCTGGTGCTGCCGCCAGACGGTCGCCTGATCGTGGTGTTTGGTTGCGGCGGCGACCGCGACGCCACCAAACGTCCGAAAATGGGGGCGATTGCCCAACGGTTGGCAGACGTCGTCGTCGTCACGTCCGATAATCCCCGCAGTGAGGAACCGCAGCAGATCATTACGGACATCCTGCACGGCATGCAGCATGTTGATGCCCAACGTCTGCTGGTCAATGCGGACCGCCAGCAGGCCATTCAGCAGGCCCTTGACCTGGCCCGCCCCACCGATATTATTGTCGTAGCCGGGAAAGGGCATGAAGACTACCAGATCCTGAAGCATCGCACCATTCACTTCGATGATCGGGAAGTGGTGCAGGCATACATAGCCAGGCGTCAGAGCGACTCACTCGGCCGCTAAATCGCCATACGCCACACCGTGCCGAGTGGGAAAAAGTGGTGCTGTGCAGCCATTATCACCGGTGCCACTGCAGCAGGGGCACAACACAAAAGCCCCGGCAGAAGGAATCCTCTGCCGGGGCTGTTGTATTGCTCTGCAAAGAAAATCGACCTCGTCTAAGTGCTGCGCACGGCTCATAGGTGTCCATGGCCCCACCTGCGGTCAGCAAGGCAGAGCGCTGGGGTATGGACACCTGTCTCTGGGGATGGTACTAAGCGTTACGAGAACGCTGGCGCCGTTCCCGCAGCATGCCGAATCCTATCAATCCTACCAGACCAGTGCCAAGCAGCAGGATGGGCGACGGTTCTGGAACAGGGTTTGGAGGAAAGCTGTCGGCGTTGATAGTCAGCCCTTTCACTCGATAATCGTCATCCAGGCCTGGGGCCGTAAAATCGAATTGGACGCCGGTCAAGCTCAGCGAAAACGTCCCTTCCCCTCTGTCATTTGCACGGCCATCCGGGATGGGCGAGCTAATAAGCGTTGTTCCATCAACGGCGAGACTAAAATCATCATCGAGCCCAACCTGGTCGAAAACCACGCTCACTAATTCGACCACCCGGTCAAAAGTCAGCCGCAGGGTCTCAATAACCCCCTCCCCATCGACTTCACCTGTAAGGTCATTGGTCCTGCGGGTATGTACCCCTAATCCATTGGTACCCAGAGACACCTTGGGCTTCCCACCCGTAGCCAGGGCCGTGGCAATCACTGTAACATCATCAACCGTATACGCGATACTACTCGCCCTTCCACCCGTGCCAATCAGTTCGTAGGTAATTGGTACAGACTGCGCTGTGCTCGCCAAACCCAAGCATACCATCACCACAAGTAAGCATGGCAATAATTTCCGTAACATATATGCCTCTCTTGGCTCCTTGGTGAAAAACACGCATCATCTGAAGCAACGTTCTCCGTCAACGACCTCGTTTCCCCTCCCTCAACCAGGTTGCACTCTATGAACCTACAGACGTGATCGCACTAACGCGGGTCCCGCGACATGGTGCGAGGAGCTACGCAGGCGAATCGTATGCACTCTGATAGAGAGCAGTTGCCAACATTTTGGCCAAAGGCTGTAATGATGCGTGACTCATACGCTATTGACTGCTTATGCGTCGGTTTGTATTTGTCATTGCTTTTTGGCAACTGCTCTTTCCTCAGCATAAGAAGCAAGACACATGCTCGGTAGACCGCTCGCTATTGAGCGACGACCGGGCCACCGGCACAAAACCCTTTTCTATTGCACAATCATTGAAATAACAGTCACTTATCAGGATATAAAATATGCCAGTCCGGCGAGAGTATCCCTGGAAAGCCGCATGAAAATGATGGGATGTCGCAGGCCGGTGCGTCAGGTCCGCTCCAGGTATGGCAACGATGACATGTCATAGATGACATTACGGCGGGGTCTTCAACCGCTTGTAGGTCAGGGCGTCGGCATACTCTACCGTCATGGGCGTTCAACAACAGCAGGAAGAAGCGGCGCCGGTGCGGCTGGGAGGCCCGGCCGGAGAGCCATGACAGTGGGGGCAGAACATGCATAGACGCCTGTCAGCACGCTGCGGTCAGCAGGCCGACACGGTGTGCAGCGGTTCAGTATCCATATCCGAGGGTGCGGATGTCCCGCAGCACGCCTTCGACCATGTGGAGACGATACATGAGCCGGTGCGGCCCAAAATTGTAGGTCCATATTTCAATATGAACAGGCACCGTGGATCCGCGGCCCAATAGGAACACCGTATAATGAATGCGGGAAGTCTTTCCGTAATGGTCTTCTATGCTGTGGATGACCATACGGATCAACATAAATAGTCTCATAGACCACCTGCTCTTCCACGGCGACTGGCTCTCCACACTTCCGGAGCACTTCATGCTTATAATCACCCTCCGAGATGATGGCTGAGCCACAAAACAACGCATAGACAGGACTCGCGCCCACGATGAGCATCCACCCAAGCAAGATCAGTGACCAATGCATCGTTGCTCTCCTTCCACACCTGGCAGCGAGCTTTTTCCTGGCACGCCTCACACTCTTCCAAGACACAAGACAGTTGGCATGTCTGGAACGAGTGCGATACACGGTCTCGGCTGGCAGCATACCGCCTCATGCATCGCATCGTTTTACAATGGTAGTTCCCTCGACGAAGAAATCTCTCCGTCGCCAGAGAGTGTAGCATGAAACTGCAGGTGTTTTCGTGCAATCCCTGTCAGGCCGTCTCGTCACCGGCTGTACCCTGTATACAGCGGCGGGCGTTAGTAGTACTGTACCTGCAATGTCCGCTTCACTCCGCCCCTCAGGACCGTGCAGAACCCAGAGCCACGGTGACAGCACACCAATATCGCTCGACCAGCAGTTGACAAGGAGGAACTATCGAGGGAGGAGAACACTGCAACTTCTTCGTGTGGCGGTTGGGGGTGATAGGACCTGGGGGGAGGCGGCACGACAGCTCCCGTCAAGAACTGCCGTGCGCAGTGTGAGTTGTAATTATGCAACCTGGCGCCGTTTTCTCCATCCATAGCCCAGCATGCCGACAAGTCCGGATGCGAAGAGGATGTAGGCACTCGGTTCGGGGTGGGGGTGGGAGAGACAACCGTCGCCCACGGTGAACGTGATGCGATACGTGCCCTGTTCGCTGGCAAAGGTATTGTCCCAAGCCGTGATGGGAGAAGCGCCGCCGGGTCCAGTGGGCCCATGCACGGTGGTAAAGGGAGTGTCAGGGAAAATGGCTCCAGTAGCGCTCACCGGGTCATTGTCATAGTCCGAAATGGCGAGATAGTAGAGACCAGCGGGTCCAGCCACAGAACCGACGGGAAGTCTGGAGCGCAGCCCAATCGCGTCATCGTTGGCGCGGACACCGACCCCGGCAGAATTGAAGAGGAAGAGCTGCGAATCGACAAACGAGCCCCCCAAGCAGCAACGGTCGCCGAAAAGAGCGCCGGGTTGGGGATGAGGAGCGCAAACATATCGACGTCCCCAACAAAGCCAAGGGCCCCAGTAATTTCGCTGATCGATGTGCCAGTCGGGCCAGTAATCATTTGTGCGGTCGTTGGCAGATTTGCCAGCGTCGCCTGATTCAGCAAAGGGTATCGCCAGCGACGGCTTTACCTCAACACATGTAAGCGCTATGCTAGTGAGTGCCAGTACTCCCCAAGTAAGCAAGCGTTTCATTTGTGGCTCCTTGTCATATCGAAGACAGTTATATGTCACCTGACCCATACTACCTACCGTATGGCACCCCATCGGGGTAACGTGCTTCAGGAGGGATGGCAAGCGCTGTGCCATAGTCTCTCACAGCTGGCGTTCTCCGCCAGAGATAAGGCTGTGGGCCGAAGGGAGCCGACGCGACAGAGGCAAGGAACTGGCAAATTGTCTCAGGACTGAGAATGTCTGCCGGTCACATATCTGAGACCGCGATGGTACTGCTGCTCAGTTGCCCGCGACGGGAGCTCTCCCAACCCCTGACGGGAAGCCAGTTAAGAGTCTTGTTCAATGCATTGTGCAGAGAGGAGCAACAGCATGGAGTTTGGTATTACCCTCGCCACAGCAGCGGATTCCTGGAAGGTCGTCCAACGCGCCGAGGCACTCGGCTTTACCTACGCCTGGTTCTACGATACCCAGATGCTCAATGCCGATCCGTTCGTTGCCATGGCCGCCGCCGCGATGCAAACAACAACCATCAACCTGGGGACAGGTGTACTCGTACCCTCCAATCGGATTGCACCGGTGACGGCAAACTGCCTCGCCTCGCTAAACAAACTCGCGCCCAGGCACGTGCGACTTCTGGCATTGCTACCGGCTTTACAGCGCGCCGGGCCATGGGACTTGGCGCTGTCAAGCTGCATGACATCAGGCGGAGTATATTGAGATTGTCCAGGGCTTGCTCAAGCGGGAGACTGTCATGTGGGATTTTGAAGGCCGACAGCACCATCCGCTTTCTGAATCCGGAACTTGATCTGATCAATACGCAGGATGACATCCCGCTCTATATCTCAGGCATTGGACCGCGGAGCCAGGCCTTAACGGCGCAGCTTGGCGCTGGCTGGATCTACTCGATGCGCCATCCCGAACAAAGCGTGGACCAGTTGCGCCGGATGCAACAGGCCTGGCGCAAAGCAGGTCGTGATCCTGCCACTCTCTACGCTATTGCCCAGGCCAGTGGCTGTGTCCTGGCGTCTGGCGAGGCATACGATAGCCCAAAGGCCAAAGCCCAGGCGGGACCCAGTGCGGTGATGATTCTGCACGACCTCGTGGAAGCTGCCGAACACCGCCCGTTGGGGTATCGGGTGCCCGCGAACCTCCAACCGCTCCTGGAGGCCTACAGAGAGCTCTATGCACAGTATGAGCCAGCCGACGCCCGCTACTTGCAGGTGCATCGCTGGCATCTGATCGAAACTCCGCCCAGAAGAGCAGCACCTAGTGACCCCGGACCTCATCAAGAATCTCACGTTCACCGGCACAACAGCGTCCCTGCGCGAGGGAATTCGGACCTTGCGTGCGGCTGGCTATGCACAATTCGCCATCCACATCCGCTATGGGCATGCCACCATGCTGGAGGAATGGGCAGAGGTACTCTCAGGGGTGTAATACCGCTTAGAGTCGCCCCTCCTCGATCGGCAATCCCAGCCAGTGTCGCCCGACGAGCTCGTAGTGGGCGCGACGCGACTGAATATGCTGGCTGATCACATGCATGTCCTGAAAGAAACGCTGCAGGAGATGTCCATCGTAGATCGCCGTGGCACCGGCAGCGTTATAAACGGTGTCAACAACCTCGACGGCGAGGCGAATCGTATGTGTTGCGGCAATGCGTAGTGCCGCACGCTGATCCAGACTGATAGCGCCGGTGGTGTTCACGGCGGCCCAGCTGTCGCGTACCGTTTCGGTCAGCAGCGCCCGGCCAGCGCGGAGTTAGGGCGTCGGCGTGGCCAATGTCCGCCTGGACCATGGGCTGATCGCGCAGCAGTCCATGCAGAGACCGCGGGGCCTTGGCGCCAGCCAGCTCGACGAATGTGGTCAGACAGGCCCGGGCCACTCCCAGGGCGACGGCGGCATCGCCGAGGCGAATAGCAGTGTCCGAGGGAGCTGGTAGAGCGGCCCGGTCTCGACCAGAGGTGTCGTGGCAGTCAGCACGCTGCGCTCCTCGGGCACGTAGACATCGCGCACAGCGAAGTGGTGCGTGCCGTTGCCGCGCAGGCCCCGCACGTGCCAGGTATCGAGCAGTTCCGCTGCAGCGACCGGCACGAACAGGTAACGCGTCTCAGGTTGACCATCCGCCAGCAGTCTGGGGCGGCCGTTCTCAATAATCTGCGCGTGCGGGGCCAGCCAGGAGGCATGCCTGCGCCGGTGCTGAAGCCTTGTTTGCCAGTGACCCGGAAGCCACCCGCGACTACCACCGCCTGCGCACTCGGGCTCGGCGTATTGGCCACGACGCTGCGCGGCGTGTCGATCCAGATCAAGCGCGCCACATCGCGTGGCATGCGTGCCGCATAGGTCGCAAAGATGCCACCCTGATTGATCACCCAGGCGGTACTGGCATCCGCCTTGCCGAGTTCCTCGATCACCTGAATATAGGTGGGCAGGTCAATTTCGGGGCAGCCCAGGGTGCGTGGCAGTGCCAGATGGAACAACCCGGCGTCCGCCAGCGCCTCGAAGAGCGGACGCGGGAGTTCCCGCGCGGCCCTCGATCTCATCGGCGCAGGCACCAATCTGGGGCACGAGCTTCTGTACAATGTTGAGCGGCGATCGGACCTCGGTTTCGGGCATAGGTCTAGGCCTTCCGGTAGTATTGGCGCAAAGAGATACGTGGGTGCGTCCAGGGTGCTGCACGTCTAAGCACTTTACCTGTTATTGTGCCACAATGCCCCTGGGCGTGCACCCCCTGGTGCAGTCTGTCGGCTCTGTATCGCTGTTACCGCCGTGGTGCTTACCCTCGGAATGGCAGCCTCACCTCCCCCTCGATCGGACACTCATCA
>CAVZBC010000026.1:0-68316 GCA_963773125.1 uncultured Gammaproteobacteria bacterium
TTATGGTCGCGATCAAGACACAATCCACAGCACGAGCAGTGATGCATTCGTTGGGACAACGGCTTAGGTTGCCGATGCCCACAGCGCGAACAATCCTGACTCGTGTAGGCGGGATTTACCTTCACAAAGTCTCTACCGGCACATGCTGCCTTGTAGGCCAGGAAGGTACGGAACTGCGACCATGCCGCATCGACAATGCTCTTGGCCAGACAATGGTTATGGACCATGCGGTTGACCGACAGGCCTTCAACAGCAATCAGCCCAAAGCAATTGATGATCGTGCGGGATTCTTGGTGGCAAAAGTTATTGCGCCGATGGGCAATGCGCTCATGGATACGAGCGACGACCTTGCGGCACTTGACTCGCTCAGGCGTGCCCTGTTCTTCTTTCGAGAGACGGCGTTGTGCCCGTTTCAAGTCCTTTTCGTCTCGACGCAGAAACGTGGGACACGGGGTTTTCTCGCCAGTCGAAAGGGTGGCAGAAGCTCTCCAGGCAACATCAATACCGACGTCGTTCGATGCATCTGGCAACGGCTGTGCTGCAACCTCACAGGAGATGGCGGCAAACCACTTCCCAGTGGACGAACGGCGAATGGTGCAGGTTTTAGGTGTGCCCTCAAGCGGACGATGCGTCTTGATGCGAACAGTGCCGACCTTCGAGAGTTGCAAGCCAGTATCGTTCATCTGGCATCCAGTTTTGCCATATTGGGGGAAGGTCATCGAATCGTACCGCCCTCTGCCACGAAAGCGCGGATAGCCGGGGTCTTCGCCCACTTTGCAGCGACGGAAGAAGGCTTTGAAGGCCAGATCGATACGGACAGCAACGTTTTGCAAGACCTGCGAATGTACACCAGCCAAAGCAGGACGGTGCTGTTTCAGGCCAGGGAGTGTGGTGGCTTGCGCGTGGTATGACAACGTTTCCTGCCGCTCTTCCCACGAAGTCTTGCGCTGTGCCAGAAAATGGTTGTACAGCCAGCGACATTCTTCAAGCTGCTGCTGCAACTGAGTGGCTTGGTGCTTCGTGGGATGCAAGCGGTATTTCATGGTTTTAAGCATGCCGATGCATATAATGTAAATCTGTTGAAGAAGCAAGCATTTTTGCGCCCATGGAGGGCGCTCAACTGCCCTTCTTATATCCCTTATCCCTGCTCTGCACGGCAGGGTTTTACGAAGGAATAGATAATGGGCTGGCGAATAGGCACCAGGTGTCTATAATAGACACATGAGGAGAGAAAGATGGCTCCGCTACAACGCACCATTGTCAATACGACACGCGCCCCCCAACCTATCGGCGCTTATGCACAGGCAGTGCGGGTGCAGGCCAGTGAGTTGGTCTATATTGCCGGGCAGGTCGCCGTCGATGTCAATGGCAATCTGGTTGGCAAAGGCGATGCCCAGGCGCAGACCTGCCAGGTGTTTGAAAATCTTGGCCAGATCCTGGCGAGTCTGGGGGCATCCTTTAGCAATGTCATTGAGTTCACCACTTATGTCGTTGGTCGAGAGTCCGTGCAGGCTTTTATTGCTGCCAGGACAGCACTGTTTCCAAAGCTGTTTCCACACGAGGACTATCCACCGAATACCCTGCTCATTGTCAACGGTCTGGTACGGGAGGAATTTCTTGTCGAGATCAAGGCGGTGGTCGCCTTACCATAGACAAAAACCCGGTGCAACCAGGGGGGAGGGTGGGCGTTCCATATGGCCAGTGTAGCATCATCACAATGAAAGTGCATAACACGCTCTAGGGCAGCCAGACACACGTCATGCACCCTCTCCCAGCAGCCGTTCGATGTTCTGATCTGAGAGCTGTGCTAGCTGCTGCTGGGTGATGACGACCGCCATTGCTGCGACAGTCGGCGAGGCAAAGAGCACCTGTATAGGTACCTCTACGGCACAGGCACGGAGCACGCGCGATACCACCTGGGTCGCCAGTAACGAATTACCGCCCAGTTCCAAGAAGGGATCGTGTATGCCTACGTCGTCGAGGCCCAAGACGTCCGCCCAGATTTCTGCCAGTGTCCGCTCCAGGGGAGTCTGAGGCGTGACGAGGGGTACATCCAGTGCAGGGCGAGTCTTCCCCGGCTCGGGGAGTGCGAGGCGATTGACCTTGCCGTTCGGTGTCAGTGGCAGTGCTGGCATCTGGACGAATACCGACGGAATGAGATACTCGGGCAACGTGCGCGCCAGGGCGTGCCGTAGGGAGCTGACGGTGGGTGCGACCTCGGCTGGGACAATGTACGCCACGAGCTGTTGGTCACCGCGCTCGTCATGCCGTCCCACCACCACGACGTCCTTAATGCTGTCGAGCTTCCGCAGCTCCGCTTCGCTTTCCTCAAGCTCGACGCGGTACCCCCGAACCTTGATCTGGAAGTCCTTCCGGCCGAGGTGGGCAATGGACCCGTCAGGCAGCATCCGGCCGAGGTCTCCAGTGAAGTAGGCGCGTTCATCCGTCGCTGGCCCAACCGGTCGGAAGCGGGCGTGCGTTAGATCGTCCCGTCTCCAGTAGCCTGGGGAGAGATAGCGGCTGGTGACAACAATCTCACCGGTGTTGCCCGGGGCGACCTCGTTACCATCATCGTCGAGCAAACGGATTTCATCTTCCTCGAGTCGCCGGGCCGATGGCAGGCACTGCAGGACCGGGCAACACGGACGTCTTGTCGATGAAGTACGGCCGAAAGAACGGAGCTTCTGTTGCCCCCCAGGCATTGAGGAGAAGGCACGTGTCGGCGAAGTGCCGGCGGTACCGCTCGATATCCGTCTTGAACACCGAGTCGCTGGCCAGGAGGAGAACGCGCAGCGAGGGAAATGTCTCGTCTGCCGCCAGGGTATCGACGAAATTTCGAAATACCGGAGGCGGCGAGTGATAGATAGTAATGTCCTCACTCCTGAGCCACCGGGCCAGGCTTCCGACCCCCTCCAGCCGCAGATCAAAGGGATACAGCCGGGCACCATTCAGCAAGGCGCCGAACGTGGCGTTGACCGCACCGCTGAAGCCAGCTGCGTAGAGCAGGATGAGCCGGTCGTCGGCGCAGATGTGCAGGGTATTGGTGGTGCGCATGGCATTGACCATGCGAGTGCGATGGCTTGCCACAACGCCCTTCGGTTGCCCGGTTGAGCCGGACGTGTAGTACATGCTCGCCAGGGTGTCGGGCGGGATAGAGAGACCCGGGTTGTCGGTGCACAGGCGCTGGTCTAGGGCATCGACATCGAGCACGTCCAACTGCTGGGAGGCAAGCTCATAGGCCCGCGACACGTTCCTGGTGTCCGTAACGATCAGCCGCGCCCCGGAGTCGGCGAGCATAAAGGCCGTGCGGGCGAGTGGCGACAGCGGATCGAGTGGCAGGTAGCACTTGCCGGCCTTGAGCACTCCAAGGAGCGCGGCGATCACCGGCACATCGTGCTCGCACAGCAGTGCCACCGGCTCCTCACCCGATCCGAGCCGCGCCAGAATGGCGTACGCAATCTGGTTGGCGAGGCGATTCAGTGCGTCATACGTATGCTGCCTGGTCTTACTCTTGATCGCCAGACACTCCGCATAGCGCACCACCTGCTGCTCGAATCGCACCGGCACAGATTGTGCGATGTCGTCCGTCGAGAAAGGCACGAAAGAGCCGGCAGGATGACTGCACTGCGCCCGGAGCCTTCGCTGCTCGTTGTCTGCCATGAATATGCGCCTCCTTTGTCATGCCTCTCAAGTCCTCTCTACCAGACGCTCTGTAGCGGAGCCTCTGCAAGCAGGCACGATGTCTCAAGGGCAACTCTCGTTGTGGTTGGGAGATTGGTGTATGTGCCTATAATAGTATAGCGTTGTCAACGACTGCCAGCTAAAGCAGGCAGCTTGTCCCTCACCTCTGGTGAGGCGTGAGGACGCACGGCACACCGGAGCGGAGACGATACGCCGGTTGACAACGGCGCACCAGTCGGAGTGATACACCGGCTGGCACGGTACTTGGCAGCCACATTTCTGGCCGCATTGAGGTCGGCATGCAGCGCAAAGCCACAGGCACGACACACAAAGTGACTCCGAGAGCGCCGGTTGTTGCGGGCCTGATGCCCGCAGCGACTACACGTCTGCGAGGTATGTCGCGGGTCTACTGCGACCACCGTACAGCCGCGCTCCTCTGCCTTGTACGCAAGTAAAGGTGCGGAGTTGGGCAAACGACCAGCTATGCAACCGGCGCTTCGTGGCCGTCTTGCGTCTGGCTGTCGCCCGCTGACGGATATCGGTGAGGTTTTCGAGCGCCAGCGTGCCGCCGGGCTCGACGCTCTGGGCAAGCTGTTTGGACAGGACGTGGTCACAATCCCGCCGAAAGCGGGTCTGTGTATGTCGGAGACGGCACAGGTGGCGCGTGGCGCTTTTGGTGCCACGCTTCTGCAAGGCGCGTTTGAGGCGGAAGTAGCGCCCTTCGGTGGCTTTCCAAGCTTTCTTGCCCAGGAAGCGATTGGTCGAAGTGACCGCTGGGTGTGCCAAGCCCAGGTCAATGCCAACGACCGCCTCGGTGTGGGCCATCACGGGCGGTTCCACCGTCACCACCACATGCAGCCACCACCTCCCGTCTGGGTGGTGGAGCAGGTCAGCAGTATCCACCAGCAGGCTGGCATATTTGGCGGCAGAGGCGGGGACCGTGAACGGGACAGACATTCTGCCCGCCACCGTGGAGAGACGAACCGTCTGGGAGTCCCAGGACAGCGTGTAGGTATGCACGTTGTAGCGAGGTGGGCAGTGCATCGAGCGCGGACATGACACCTGGCGTCCGGCTTTCTGCCGAGCAAAGGCCGATTTGAGTGCTTCCGTGGCTTTGACACGAGTTTGAATTATCAGGTCAGAGACGAGGCCGGAGCAGGCAGATTTCACCGCGTAGTACGTGGCGTGGTGCAAGCGCACGCCGTGCTTTTCCGCGTGCTGCCAGCCATAGGCGCACACCTGGTTAAAGGCGGCAGTAAAACTCTCCAGGGTGCGAGACAGCCCCTGGGCTTGGTCTTGAGTCGGGTGCAATCGGAGTCGGACGGTGCGTTGCATACTTGCACTATACCATATGCAACAAGTTTTTGTCTCTTCAAACAGAGAAAGGACAGGAGAAAAAACTGTCCGGCTGGCGCCGGACGGGCATTCCTCTACCGACTGAAGTCGGCAGTCCCCTGCCCGTAATTCTTATGGCTTGCGCTTGGCATATGGCGAACCAGGGTCAGGCAGTTTTCCGGCAACGGCTTTGTGAGGCTGCCACTCTGCTTGCCATGGTCTGTTGGCGGCGCGTTCGGCGAACGCGCCCTACCCTGGTGATGCCCTGGCTTTCACCTGGATTTTCCTATCGGTCGCTTGGCACTGCGTCAGCCAGTCTTCAACTCCAGTCGTCGTCCAGCCCGCCAGACGAGGACGAGCACCGGCAAGCCCAGGAGGGTGGTCAGGATGAAAAACCCGGCATAGCCTACCGCCTCAACTATACTGCCAGAATAGCCGCCGAGCAGCTTGGGGAACAGGGTCATCAGAGAGCTAAAGATGGCGTATTGCACAGCCGTAAAGGAGACGCTGGTCAGACTGGACAAAAACGCCACAAAGGCGGCGCTGGCCAGCCCGGCGGACAGATTGTCAGCAGAGATCACCACGTAGAGCATCAGAGTATCGTGTCCCAGGTACGCCAGCAGCATAAACAGCAGGTTCGTGGCTGCCGAGAGCACGGCTCCCAGCATCAGGATGCGGATCACGCCATAGCGCACGGCGAGCACGCCGCCGAGAAAGCCGCCAGCAATGGTCATGAACAGGCCAAAAGTCTTCACGATAGCGGCAATCTCGGCTTTGGAAAACCCCAGATCCTGATAGAACACATTGGCGATGACCCCGAGCACGATATCGGAGATGCGGTAGATCCCGACCAGCGCCAACAACAACCAGGCAGTCTGCGCCCCGTAGCGACGGAAGAAATCCCGCACGGGGTCCACATATGCCGTCTGCACCATGGCCTGATCGACCACGCCACCGGCTATCGCCAGGCGAGTGACGCCCCAGGCGGCGAGCACCGCCGCACCCAGGCGCAACGCTTCAACGACAAAGCCCACCACATGCTCATGCCCACCGCTGCCGCTCCAGGCGCTCTGCAACCGTCCGATGGCATCGGCAGTGAAAAAGAAGACGCCGATAAAGCTGCTTGCCGCCAGGGCAAACAGCAGGACGAACCGCACATACTCCCGTGTGCTGTATTCTGCCGCGTCGCTGTGACGCCGCGCTGGCTCCGCAATCAGCAGCGTCGTCGTGACACCGATTAGCATGGTAGCGGCCATGATGGCGTAGGTCCAGCGCCACGCCTGGTAGCGGTAATGCCCCATCTCGGTGCCGAAATAACCGGCCAGGAACAGCGCCCCGGCCCCGGCCACCAGCATACCAATGCGATAGCCGGCGATATACGTGGCGGACATCATGGCTTGCAGCTCGGGCGCCGCGGCCTCGATGCGATAGGCGTCGATGACGATATCCTGGGTGGCAGAGGAAAAACCAAGCAGCACCGCGGCCAGGGCCATGAGGGTCAAACTGGCCTCGCTGCCAGCAGGGTCGATGCAGGCCATGCCGAGGATAGCGGCGATAATCATGCCCTGGGCCACGAGCATCCAGGCACGTCGCCGCCCCAGCAGACGGGTGAGTATGGGCACCGGGAGACGGTCAATCAGCGGCGCCCAGACAAACTTGAAGGAATACGCCAGAGCGGCCCAGCTGAAGAAGGTCACCGCGGCGCGCTCGACACCGGCCTCCCGGAGCCACAATGACAGGGAGGAAAAAATCAGCAAGATCGGTATGCCGGCCGAGAACCCGAGAAACAGCATGGTGACGACGCGGGGATGCAGGAAAATCCTGAGGGTGTCGCGCCAACCGAGCGTTTCAGTGTCAGAGCCACTCATTGGTGCCCTTTTCAATGAGAGTAACAGTGTTCAAGCAAAAAAGGCCCGCTCGACAAACCAGTAGAGCCCTAGACCGCCTATGACCAGTGACAGCGTATTGACCACCCGCAGGCGCCAGGGGTGCCCGGCCAAAAGCACTAGCAACGGATAACACAGGGTAACGATCATCATCTGGCCGATTTCTACGCCTAGGTTAAACGCACAGAGCGACACGACCAACCCTTGCTGGGGGAGTTGCAGGTCACGCAGTATTCCATAAAATCCGAAACCATGCACCAACCCGAACACAAAGGTCACGATCCAGCGCCTGGTGAGTGGCGTCATCAAACAATTTTCCACGGCCACATAGATAATGCTCAGTGCGATGACTGACTCGACTACCCGTGCGGGGGGTGCAACAAGCCCCAGAGTCGCCAGGATGAGGGTCAGGCTATGGGCAATGGTAAAGGCAGTAATTATTTTCACCAGATGACGCAACCGGCCCCCCACCAGGAGGAGGGCCAGCAGAAACAGGATGTGGTCGTATCCCGTGAGGATATGGGCCACGCCCAGGCGGAGAAATTGCCAGACGTGCACCACAAGACCGCCGGGGCGAGGAGCCGCAACATTGAAGGTGAACTGCCGCAGATGCGCCGCCAGCAAAAATGTCTCCGTACGGTCTTGATATTCCACCTTGCCGAGATGCTTATGAGCCGGATCAAACGCAAAAAAGAGCTGGAAGGTGATGGTCAGAGAACCGAGCGGTGCACGACACCCATAGGTGGTGATGAGGCGCAGCGTCTCCGGATAGGTGGCATGGTCCAGAGCAAAAGAGGTGACCGGACATATCACTCCATCGTTTGCCACCACGATACCGGCACGCAGAGCGTTCTCCAGGCGCGACTGGGCCGCCACAAAGGTTTCCCAGGGCACCAGCGCATCCTGCGGACCAGCGAGCTCCATCAGCACCGCCAGGTCGTGCGGCGACACCTCCAGGGTGTAAGAGAGGCCCTGGTCCGTCACCCGGATATCGGCATAGCTGATACTGGTGGTGTGCGCTGGTACGCTGGCAGCATACCCCAGCAGGAGAACCAGACACCAGTAGAGTGGCGCGCGCATGTCCTTATGTCTCCAGGGTCGTGTGGAACGAACAACGGGGCGTCAGGGGGAGCTGCGGGTCGTCTGGCCCGCAGCAGTGTTGCCCGCTACCGTGTCAATTAACGCCAGTATATTGTCGATCTGATAGTTCGGAATGGTCACTATGGCAGCACTTCCCACTACCAGGACATAACGGCTCAGCGTATCCGGGGCAATGTCGCCGACCGCATACTGGGCAAGAGGTTGTATGTCATGCAGCCGATAGACCAGGATGAGTATCTCAGGCCGCATGACTCCATAGTCCTGTGCGTGTGTCGTGAGGGCGAATTGCCGCTCGATGCGCGTACGGCCGAAGGCGGCAAAAGCGTATGCGATGCGCTCCGCCAGCGCCGGATCCGCGTCATGCCGGTGGCCTTCTGCCGCTCCCGTGTCGGCGCCGTGGACGTGGTAGAACCAGGCGCCCGTCGCGTCACGCTCGAAGCGATGGAGTGTCCTGCCATGCACCACCTCGATGGCGCCAAGCTGGTCCACCGGCACTGGCAGCAGCATACGCGCTGCAGCACCGACGTGGCCGTTGCTGTGGCGCTGCGGCGCCACAAGGTCAGTGCGTTCGATGACCACGATTGCACCGACCAACACCACCAACAATAGCCACACGGACAGTAGCCTGGTGCGCCTGCCGCCAGTGTTCATCGCTGCTTCCACCACACCGCAGTACCCATCACGGCCAGCAGGGCAGGCAGTAGGACCACGGAGAGGAAAAAAGTGCCCTTCATCTGCCGGTTGGTGAGGTTGACCCGGGGCAAATCGTAGGAACGTGGCTCGATGCCGATCAAGTTTTCCTGGGCAGCCAGGTAGTGCACCGTGTTGAGGAACAGATTGCCGTTGCCCAGGATATGGAAAAAGGAGTTGGTGGCGAAGTCTGCGTCACCCACCACAGCGATACGGGAGCGGCCGGCGAGGGGGGCAGATATACCATCTGTATTGCCGCTGCGGGCTGCCATGCTGCTGTCCTGTTGCCCTGAGGGCAGCACCGCAATGTCGCCAGACGTGCTCGGGCGGCGGTTGATGATCGCCATCAGTGTGAGCGGACCGGGCAGATCACGGGCCGGGTCGAACTCGGCGCGGTCGGGAGTGGTCTCCCCATAGCTCGTCCTGGATGAGTTGACAATCGGGGTGACGGCCACACCCGGCAGGCGCTCGGGGGTCGGCGAGAGTGAGCGCGCGCCCGGGTAGAAGGTCAGTGGGAGATCACGCGTCACCTGATGGCGGTTGTAGCTGGTCACCGCGGGGGAGGAGACGTCGGCCCAGAAATGGCTGGCCTCGTCGATCACGATCGTGTCGTCCAGCACCACACCGTATTCCCGGAGCACGGGCTCCAACCCGGTAAGTACGAACGGCTCAAGCATGAAGAAGGCGTTGCGGCCGGCCGTAAGGTAGTTGTGCACCAACGCTACCTCCGTCGGCAGCAGGGCCACTTTCGGTCCCGCTACGACCAGCACCGCACAGCGGGAAAGTACGTCAGTGCCCTGCACCAGCGACACCTTCTCTACGGCGTAGTTGAGGGTCTCCAGACCATGGCGAGCCTTGGCCATGCCGTGGCGCTCGTGCAGCACATACTTGGCGCCTAACCCGTGCGAATGGCCGGCCGTACCTTCCAGATGATCATGAGCTTCCATGCTGAACGGATCAGGCTCGCCGTGGCCATCGACAAAGCACACGAGCTGCCTGGCGCCCTGCGACACACGCAGGATGCCGTTAGCGATGTCGGCCTCGCTGCCGCCGTGTACCTGCAGCTGGCGTCCTTCGCTCTCCATGACCGCCGTGCCGGCGAACTGCACGCCCAGCATGCGGGCCCTGGCCGGTTTGAGCATGGGATCGTAGAACTCGACGCTGACGAGCCTGGTCTGGGCGGCGATCAGCTCATAGAGTTCGACCGTCTCCCGCATCAGTGGGTCGTGAAAAAAGACGATGTGCACCGGCTTTTCCAGCCGTTTCAGCATGGTCACCGTCTGCTCCGACAGCGAGTACAACCCCGCCTCAGTCAGATCGAAACGGAACGGGTAGCGTACCGAGATATAGGCCAGGGCAATCAGCACGCCGACCATACCCAGGGTATAGAGCGCAATCTCGCCCCGGCGCCGCCGGACTATGGCTCCCAGCTCAGTGCGCAACGCCACAGCACCCCATACCGCCAGCAGAACCCCCGCTCCGGCGAGCCCCACCGTCCACACCACCGTCTCCAGCAGGATCGTCTGCAGGGCGAGCGCCGTCGCCAGCAGGGCGAGCCCTGCCAGCAGGATCAACCCTGAGAAGAACGGGCCTGCCATGTCAGCGCTGCCACTGCAGGTAATTAGTATTGAGGGTCAAGAAGATGGCGCAGACGATGAGAAAGAAGCTCACCGCTTCAGTGCGCACCAGACCCTGCACAAATGCACCAAAATGGCCGGCAAACGACAGGTAACCGCACAAGAAGCGCAGGCCAGGAGAGGTCTGAAAACTCTGCAGATGGCCAATGAACCAGAAGCCCAGGAGTACCGAGATGGTAATCAACGCCGCGACGATCTGGTTTTGCGTCAAGGCCGAGAAGAACTGGCCCACGGCCAGGCAGGCCGTACCGAGCAGCACAAAACCAATGTAGCCAGAGAGAATCGTCGTGGTCTCGGGGTTGCCGAACAGGTAGAGCGGCACAAGGTCGATCAGCGTGCCAGTGGTTAGTAACAGTAGTAAGGTGACTGCACCAAGAAATTTGCCCAGCACGATCTGCCAGGACGTGAGCGGCAGCGTCAGTAACAGCTCCATCGTACCGGCACCGTACTCACTGGCAAACAGCCGCATCGAGACCATGGGAATGACCAACAGCAACAGGATGCCCATGTTCTGAAACGTCTCGGTCATGGTGGCACTGCCGGTGAGGAACATGTTGTAGGTAAAGAAATAGCCCGTCCCGACCAGAAACACCGAGACCACGAAGTAGGCGATAGGCGAGCGGAAATACGTCCATAACTCCTTCTGATACACGGCCAGCGTGCCGCTCATACCATCTCCTCTGCGGCCGGGCTCTGACGCACATAGTGCAGAAAGATGTTCTCCAGCGTCGGTTGCTGCCGTTCGAGACGGTGCAACTGCCAGCGCGTGGCAACGGCCCGAGCCATGGCGGCCTCCACGCCCTGCCGCGCGTCCACCTGGCACGCCACAGAGAGTACGCCGCTCTCACCGGAGTCGGCGTCCACCTGCACGGTGCGTACCCCGTCCACAGACAGCAGCTCCTGGCACAACGCCTGGGCTGGTGCGGTCACCTGCAACGTCACCTGGTGCGTCTGCTCCAGCGCTCGCTGCAGCCCGCTTGGTGAATCAATGGCCAGCAGCCGTCCGTGGTTGATGATGGCGACTCGCTGACAGATCAACATCGCCTCGGGCAGGAGATGCGTACTCAACAGCACAGCATGTCCCACCCCGAAGGAACGAATCAGCTCACGGGTCTCGTGGAGCTGGCCCGGGTCCAGCCCGCTCGTGGGCTCGTCCAGCAGCAGCACCTCTGGCGTACCAAGCAAGGCCTGGGCCAGCCCCAGGCGCTGTCGGTACCCCTTCGAGAGCTGGTAGATCTCCTGCCGGAAGACGGCCTCGAGCCGGCAGGCGGCCGTGACACGCTCCAACTCAGCGGCGATAGCGGCGCGGGGTACCCCTTTGACTTTGGCGACGAAGCGCAGATAGGCGGAGACGTTGAGCGTGTCGTAGAGCGGTGGGTGCTCCGGCAGGTAGCCGATCTGTCGCGCTGCTAGCTCGTTCTGGGTCGCCATGTCGTAGCCAGCCACGCGCACCCGTCCAGACGTCGCCGTGGTAAAGCCGGCAATCAGGCGCAGTGTGGTGGTTTTTCCCGCGCCATTGGGGCCTAGAAATCCCACGATCTCGCCCTTCTCCACCGTGAAGGAGAGGTCGTGGATGACCGTCTTGGAACCGTAGCGTTTTGAAACAGACTCAAGCGCAATCATGGCGACAAGGCACTCGCTATTTATACCACTTCTCGCCCATCGACTCGTACTGTTTGCCGCTGTGCCCGAGCCAGAGCTTGGCGTTTTCGATGTCACGCATCATCTTCAGTCGATCGACCGACTTAGTGTAGTCCAGGATACTGTAGTTGAAGCCAGCCGGATAGCCCTCCAGGTTTTCCTCCATCCAGATGGCGTCTCCGGAGAGCAGGACCGTGCCGGTCTCGGGCAGCTGCAGCCGCACCGACTGGTGGCCCAGGGTGTGACCAGGAGTGCTGAGGATGCGCAGGCTGCCGTCCCCGAACAGGTCGTAATCGCCCTCGAGTTCCAGATAGGTGAAATCACGTGCCCCATCATAGTCTGCCAGCACGTGTGCCCCAGTGCGCTGGAATTTCTCCGGCCACCAGGCCTGATACAGCTCCTTCTTCTGCATCACATGAATCGCCTTTGGGAACATCTCGATGTTACCGATGTGATCCAGGTGCGAGTGCGAGGTGATGACGATCTTCACGTCGTCCACCTTATACCCGAGCTTCTGGAGCTGGCGATCGATGACGTCGTCGCGCTTCTGACTGGGCTTGACGGCGTCGCACATTCCCTTGGCCCAGTGGGTTTCACACTTGCCGTCGGAAATCGCCACGTTGTTGCCCGTGTCGTACAGGACCAGCCCTTTCGGGTGGTCGATGATCCACATGTTGACGGGAATTTTGATGTCCCGCGCCTGCGGATAGGTCGGGATCAGCCCCTGTATGTTGAAGGGACCCATCATGCCGCTCGCGGTCCAGTACAGCTTTTGCGCTAATACCGTAGACGGGACGACAACGCACAGCGTGCCAAGGACAAGCGCGATGATACCGAACTTCTTCATAGCTTCCTCTCCCCATCATGATGGTTAAACGCACCCTGTCGGTATGCACGGGGCAGGGCGAAAGGCAGAGGGGCATTGTAGAGTATGTTTTCCTTGGTGTCCATCCGTAGTTTTCGCTCCAGATGGGGATGAGATATGGCAAGCGACAAATCACTTAGAGCTAAAGTTGTTAGAGGATTTGTCGATAATAAGAAGTACAGCAGAGTTACCGTTTCCAATCAGTTCGTAAGTTTTCGGCCGACCAGAAGGAGATTGCAGTATGCCATGGGTACTAGTTGTGCTGTTGGCGGGGTTATGGGTTGGGCTGCCGCAGGTGACAACCGCCCAGACTCCCGCACCGAATGTCTTTGACGGTGGGAATCGGTGGCAGGTGACCTGCTACAATGACCCGAGTCCTACGCACATTCAGCAGGCCACACAGGGCGTCTGTTTCTTTCCCTATGCAGTAGCCGGGAAAGGCATCGTGGGACTCTGGTACTCCGATACCTTCCCCGACTGGAATGGTCGCTACTATCAAGAGGGTGACCAGGTACGGATGCATGGAGACTATGACGCCAATGATGGCCATGACAGTTTCGAGTGGGACATTGTGAGTGCCCGCAGTGGGGCAGGACATTGGACCGAGTGGCGCGAGACACCGGATCCTGGCCGGACGATCACCTTTTGCAATGCGAATTGGGTCAGGGTGGGCTCTTGTACGAATGCTCCTCACCCTCCTCCCGCGCCTGAGCACGGGGATCTCCTTATCAAGCTATCGCAAGAAGTGCCGCCTCGCTGCCTTACGAATGGGGAAATTGCCCCGGATCCGTTGACACGCGGCCAAGGTGAATGCCGTTAGGGATGTAGAGAAACGGGTTCCCTCTCTATGGGGAGGAAACCCGTTCTGTCCGTAGAACGCGTGATGCTTGAAGGGAATCGATGAGCACTACAGCTCACTCAGTTTCGCCCACAGCCTGTCCAATTCCGCCTGCCACTGCCGCTGCAAGGCAGGTTTTTGAAACCTCGCTTTACGCGCTTTATCCTGCGCTAACAACGTTTCCAACTCATCGATGCGTTGCAGCAATCTGTCGTCGGCGGAATGTGCTGACGCACTTTGTCGAGACGACATACCCGGCGATGCAACACTGTTGCCGGCTGGTGTTGCCACCAGAGTAGCAGATGTCTTGGTGAACACCATGTCATAGAATCTCTGTGGATCGTGGAGATCTTCTAGCACCCCGTTGTTGATCCACCACCAGCGATTCGCGACACGTTCGATAAACCGGCGATCGTGACCGGTAATAAGCAAGGTCGCGCCTGAGGTGATCAACTGTTGCTCCAGTTGTTCACGACCTTCCAGGTCGATATGGTTCGTTGGCTCGTCCAGGATCAGAAAGTTGGGCTGGCGCAAGCGGAACAGCATGAACATCATACGTGCGCGCTCACCCCCACTTAACCCATTGACAGGCTGATTGAAGTCGACATACGCCACCCCAGATTGCAACAGCACCTGGGTAATGCGGTCATTGTGACCATCGACACGGCCACGCAACCAGTCGAAACGCCCAACAGGCTGAGAAAACTCCCGCAGCTCCTGATCGTAAAAGCCTAACTGGACGTTCGGATTGAAACGGATAGCGTCGTGCGGCGTCTCGAACGCGTCTAATATCAGGTTAAGAGTGGTCGATTTCCCGACCCCGTTTTTCCCCAACAACGCGACGCGGTCGCCGGGCTTTATGTGCAGAAATCTGCCATCAACCAGTTTACGCTGCCGATCTGGGGTAAACACCTGCAGGTTCTCCAACACGAGCATCGACCCGGCTCTGAGTGTCTCGGAAGCCAACTGCAAGTCGAGCCCGCTGCCTTTGCTGACAAACGTCTGTTCGTCTTGCAGGCGCTCAATGCGTTTCTGCATCGATTTGGCTTTACGTGCCAGATCTTCGTTATCGTAGACTTTGCCCCACTCGGCTAAACGTTTGGCACTGGCCTGCAGCCGTTTGATTTCCTTGGCTTCTGCCTGTCGCTGATGCCACGCCTGCGCGTCGTGATCCGCCAACGCTGTTCTAGCCTTTTCGTAGGGCAGATCGAAACTGTAGAGGGTTTTATCCCGCAAAAACACCGTCCGGTTACAGGTACTATCCAGTAACTCCCGGTCGTGCGAGATCAGCAAAAACGGACACGGGCACTGGGCGGATAAAAAACGCTGCAGATGGGCCAGCGCTACAATGTCCATATGGTTGCCGGGTTCGTCCATCAGCAGCAGATCCGGTTCACCCACCAGCGCTCTGGCAAGCAAGGCGAGATTTTGCTCGCCACCACTCAACGCATCGAGCGTGAGTTGCCATTGCTCAGAGCGAAAACCTAAGCTATCCAACAGCGTGTGCACGCGATAGAGGTCGGTGCGGCGCCGCTCCTCCTGGTAACGCGTCAAGCACGGCCTGCTCCAAGGCTTTTCCCAGCAAGGGCTGCGGCACGAACTGCTCTACCACACCAAGGCGTAGCCCTTTGGGCATCCAGATCTCACCCTGGTCGGGTTGCTCTGCCCCCACGATCAGAGACAACAGAGTACTTTTGCCGCTCCCATTGTGACCAACCAGACCGATGCGGTCGCCGTGGCGGATGGTGAAGTTCAGATGGTCGAATAACGGTTGACTACGGCGTGAAAACGTCAGGTTAGAAAGGTGCAATACAGCACTCATGATTTATCTTCCTGCGAAAAATCCTCTTCCACAGCGCAGATAAATCTCAGAGCTCATTACCTTAGACACATAATGCCATCTCTATGAGGAACCAGTCCGAGATCTCTACGCCAGATAACGTGATACGGACTGGTATGCTGCTCCTGAGGGGGCGTGTGCAAAAACGATTCTGCACAACAACATCGGGGTCCTCCTTCGGTGATAGGTTGACGATGCGCCAAGTGTACCTGCTTTTATAGACTTTGTCTCGCTGAATACCCAATGAGGCACTCCCCTCCCCAGGTCGGGACCTCATTGGCACCGGTTCGAGAGGAACACGCATGGTTCCCGCTTGACTCTACCCGGCGACACGCGTCACAATGGGCTGCCAATTTCCTATTCGTACGATATGTTTGTCCGAGTATCTGGCTTACGATCTCACAGGGAGGAACACAGGCATGCACTGCGGGGTGATGGTGACCGGCTACAACCAGGGCGACTGGGACCGCCTGATGCAGGGGGACTACGACCGTCCGCCGACGGTTTCGGACGCCAAGAATATGGATGACACCCTTTACATGGGAGAGCTGGTCGAGCCGCTCGGCTTCGATTCGATCTGGGCCACCGAGCACTACGGTTCGGCCTACTCGATGCAGCCGAACCCCTTGCAATACCTGGCATATTGGGCGGGTCGCACCACCCGTGTCGATATGGGCACAGCGGTGATCGTCGCACCGTGGTGGAATCCGGTGCGGCTGGCCCACGAAATCTCTATGCTCGACATCTTGTTGAAGGGCCGTCGCCTCCACCTGGGGATCGGCCGCGGCATAGCGCCTCACGAGTACGCCTCACTCGGCTACCCGATCGAGCAGTCGCACACGTACTTCTACGATGTGGTCAATGCCATCAGGGCCGCCGACGGTGCCGAGCGCTTCTCGTTCGACGGCGAGGTCTATAAGATCCCGCCGACCACCATCCGACCTCAGGCGCGCCACAAGGGCGATCTGACCACGCGCATCAAGGCGGCGTTCACCACGCAGGCATCGGCGCGATTGGCGGCTGAGAACGGCCTCGGGCAGATGTTCGTTTCCGGTGCCAACCTCGACGAGATGACGGTGCAGGTGCGGCAGTTCAACGAGATCCGGGCCGAGCTCGGCCTGCCGCCGGACCAGCCCACCACCCTGGTGTGGATGTACTGCGCTGAGACGGCGGCGGAAGCCGAAGAGGGGTGGGAGTACTTCCACAACCAGCTCATCGCGGCCCAGCACCACTACTTCGAATGGAATAACCCTGGCTTCGCAGGTATACCTGGCTACGAGGAGTACCTCAAGCGCCAGACCGCCGACGTCGGTGTGGCCGATGCGAGCCTGGCGGCGCGCCGCGATACCCAGCCCATTGGCACTCCCGACGAGATCATCGACAAGATTAAGACGCTGCAGCGGGCCATCAGTCTCGAGATGGTCGTGATCCACATGTTCTACGGCGGGATGCCCCGGGACAAGGCCGAAAAGAGCCTCCGTCTCTTTGCCGAGAAGGTCCTTCCTGAGGTGCAGGCCATGCCCACCCCGATCAATCCCGCCTCGCTGGGCCGGTCCGTTCGCTGAGCCGAGGCACCTCGCCGCACGGGTGCTGAAGTGAAGAGGATACTATTTCACAATAAGACGAGCGGGAGCCCTGGGAGCACTCTAGTGTTAACCGTTAGCTTAGGCAGCAGGGGGTGATATGGATTGGGGAAGAATGCGACGGAGTGAAAATGTCGAAGACCGACGTGGTCATCGAGCCTTCGGTGGAGGGGCAGGACTCGGCGTCGGCGGCCTCGTTGTGGTACTGGCGCTCAGCTGGCTGATGGGGGTGAATCCTTTGTACCTGGTGGGTATGCTCCAAGAAGGAGGTAGCGGGCCGCCGGCCCAGGTACAGACTGGGCCACCTGTCAACGACCGGCAGACTGATTTTGTGCGAGCTATCCTGGGGGATACAGAAGATACCTGGAGCACTATTTTCCAGCGCTCGGACCAGTCTTATGAGGCGCCCAAACTCGTGCTGTTCAATGATGCTGTGCAGTCCGCCTGCGGCTTTGCCAGGGCCGCAGTTGGACCATTTTATTGCACCCGCGACAGGGAAGTCTACCTTGACTTAAGCTTCTTTGAGGAACTGAGCCAACGCTTTGGGGCGCCGGGTGATTTTGCTCGCGCCTACGTGATAGCCCATGAAGTGGGGCATCATATCCAGCATCTTTTGGGGATCAGTGCCAAAGTGCAAGCGCAACGTACCCGAGCTGATGAGGCTACTAGCAATGCCCTGTCTGTACGACAGGAGTTACAAGCCGATTGCTTTGCAGGGGTATGGGGCCATTACACCGCCAAACGGGGACTCATCGATCAGGCCGATATTACTGCAGCGCTTCACGCCGCCGCTCAGATCGGTGACGACCGCATGCAGAAACGTGCCCAAGGGTATGTGGTGCCGGAAGCGTTTACGCACGGCAGCGCTGCACAGCGGGTACAATGGTTCCAAAAAGGCCTGGAAAGTGGGGACCCTAACCAGTGTAATACCTTTACCGCTGGTACCGCCGGGCAACTTTGAGGCCAATGCAGAGGCAGCCTACCACCAGACCCTCTTTGAAGAACTCTGGCGCCGCCGGCCTGACGCCGCCACGATTATCGAGAGATGATCGCCCGATCACCATGCTGCGCCTCGACCCGTACGATTGCCCGTAAGCCCATATCGAGCACAATGATCTGGTCTGTATTCTCCACTGTGATATCAACGGGATCACTGAAGACAGGACCAACGCCGATCATATCGTCCGACAGAACACGCCGATCCCCGCTTACAGGATCAATCCGTACCACAGCACGGAGAGCCCGGTCTACGACCAGCAGCGCACCGCTCGTTTCTACGGCAATACCACGTGGCACCACTAGAGAGGGGCCACTCCCTACAGAGGCATCCGACACGATGGTACGCCCCCCCGTCAAAGGATGTATACGGATGATGGGTCTCCCATTGGCGACAGTGCCGTCCACCACCACCAGATGCCCGGACGCTTCTACTACCACGCTGCGTAGAAACGGTCCGAAAAGAGGACCGCTGCCACGCTGTTCATCCGACACAATGCTGCGGGCGCCAGTGAACGGATCAACTTGTAAGACCGCTTTAAGAAATTCATCGATGACGACGAGATGTCCCGTAGCCTCTACGGCGATATCCAGGAGACTGAGGAAGGCGGGACCACTGCCCGTGTGCTCATCTGAGATAATCGTCCGTATGCCAGTGTCTGGAGTGACTCGGACGATAGCAGGGAAAAACTCATCCACCACCACAAGCTGTCCAGAGGGTTCCACTGCAATGCCTTGCAGCATGTCACGCAAGGCAGCGCCCCCCCCGGTCATGTCGTCAGACACCATGGTACGCTCCCCAGTCGCCGCATCAACACGTATGACAGCTGGAGAAGACTCCTCCGCAACAATCAGGTGTCCGTCAGGCTCTATCGCAATGTGTCCTGGAAAGCGCAAGAGAGGACCATTCCCAATCCCTTCAGACGACACGATCGTCCGTGCGCCACTGTCGGGAGCGACACGGACGACATGCCCGCCGCGTGCGCCAAAGTTCCCTACTATTCTATCTGCCACAACCAGCTGGCCATTGGGCTCAACCGCAATGTCAGATGGAAAGACTGCCGGGAATCTGTCGCCAAGCGTCGTGTCAGCAAGAACAGTACGCATCCCACTTTCCGAATGGATCCGTACAATGCGCCAACCACGAAGGTTCCCCTTCCTTGTCACGTGGTCCACCACAACAAGGTTCCCATCGTCCTCGACGGCGATGCCTTGCGGCGCGAGAGACGAAAGGTCGCTGGTGACGATCTCTTCGGTGAGAAGCGTGCGCGCCCCATCGGCTGGATTGACACGTATGACCCGCCATCCGATCACCTGATGTCCCGCCATTCCCCCCGCCACGGCCCCCAATACAACAAAAGTCCCTTGTGCTTCTACCGCAATGTCCTGAGGGAATTCCAGGAGCGGCCCACGACCAATCAACGTATCCGAGATAATGGCGCGTATTCCACTGCTGAGGTCAAGCTGTAACACCCGTCCTTGTATAAGTGGCGGAAAGCCTTCTGCCGGTCCTTCTGTAGGAAAGACATCGAGCACAACAACGTGCCCTGTTGCCGTCAGGGCAATGCTGCGTGGCTCCTGTAGTGCTGGTTCACTGCTGGTCGTCTCGTCTACCACAACTTGCCGTGCCCCGCTCTGTGGATCAATGCGCACCAGAGCAGTGGGAAATTGATCGAGGACGAGGAACTGACCGGTGGCTTCTACGACAATACTTTGTGGGAAACGTAGGGACGGCCCACTCCCCACTGCCGCATTGGATACAATGGTGCGTATGCCACTCTGCGACTCCAGACGTACAACAGCTTGCAAATCACTATCCGTCACGACCAACTGCCCTGTCGCTTCTACGGCAAGTCCTGTTGGGCTGCGCCACAGCGGTTCGACAACACTGACGGTGACCGTGGCTGCCATGGCGTTCGCATTGCCAAAGGCATCCTCTGCACTCACCACCAGGCGAGTCGTTCCAGGCGGCAGGGCCACGCTTGCCTCCCAGGTGGCAAAGCCATCCATACTGTGCGCCGCGCTGTCCTGGACGGTCACGCGTGTGATGGTGCTCTGATCCTGGGCAATGCCGCGGACAGTGATACGCCCTTCGGTCAGTAAAGCGGCATATCCTGGAAAGGTAATGGCCACAGTCGGAGCCATCACGTCAGCCGCTGGCACATCTATAGAAGCGTCGGTCTGTGGAGTATCCGTATCATGGAGTCCGGCATCGTCGCAACCATACAGCCATCCGAGAAAGAGAAACAATGACAGGGATATCAGAGCAGAGCGCCCGGACTTACTCATGCAAAACCCTTTCTCTCGAGGCATATCTTGCCGATAAATCCCAACAATGAATACATGGATGTTTGCTGAAGTCTTGACTATACGTGTCTAGATTACCAGAAAAGCAAATGGAACGCATAAATGAAATAAAGCGGTTGGTATCTCTGTGCAGAGCGTCGGGATAACATTGACGCACAGCGTCAGCAAAAGAGGCAATGGGCGCAGAGCTATTGTGTGGGACCTACGCTCAAGCACGTGCGGCCCTGGCGCTGTGGGGTTTACCGTGCAGGAGCTGGTCAATAAAACGTGCCGCCTGGTCCGCCCCGTTCGGCCCATGGCGTGTCAGGCGTGGTAGGGCGAGGAGCTGGGGCAGCTGCGACAGCCAGCTGCCGTCGTCAAATTGTGCCGGGGTGATCGCCAGGCCGGGCATATGCTGGGCAATATATGCCACCAGGCGTGCCGATTCACGAAAATCCTGTCGCGGTATGTAGCCAAAAGGAAGTCCGGCATGGTAGACCTCTGCCAGTGTGCTGTAGCCAACCTTGCCAATAACCGCATCGCAGGCACTGACGAGGTTGGGATGAAACAGGCCGGTGCGATGGGGCAACAGTACCGCATTGCCATAATGCTGTATGGACTCGGAGGCACCCGGAATAATGAATGATATGTCTGGCTGCGCCGCGAGCTGTTGCAGAAAGGGATACTGCATCGGAATGCCACCCATGGTGATCATCACCACCCTGGCTTCGGCGGGGAGTCCTAAGCGCTGGCGTATGGACGCAGAGGATGCGGTGGGCTTCCGGCTCACCGGGTGTGTGACCAGGTCGGCAGCGTGGTACGCACACACAGGTTCGGTTTGCATGCGATACTCAGCAGCGCTGAATAACTCTTGCAAATAGCTGATATAGAATTCCATTTGTGCATAGCTCCGGGCATATGCAGCATAAATCCAATCCCAGGTGAAATTTTCTATCAGGACGGATGGCAGGCCGGCTGCTTTCGCCACAGCGATGCCCAGGGGCGCAATATCGCACAGCACCAGGGTACACTCCAGGGCACGCACAGTGTGCGCTAATGTGGTGACCAGGGCAGGGTCAAGTGGAAAGAACCCCTGCAGACGTTGCAGCGTGGCAGGGATATCAGCCAGCAGTGAGGTCTGTTGCACGAGGCCAATATCACAGTGAACGGCGTGATAGCCAAACGGCTGCGACAGAGAATCCTCGAAAAACCAGCGGGGCACCTGGGTAAAAATTTCACACTGGACTGTCGGTGCCAGGTGCTGCATGGCCGCCATCACACTTGCAGCCCGTGCAGCATGCCCAAAGCCATGGGGGGAAATGAAATACGCCACGCGCACCATACCACATCCCCTTGCCTCCCCCTGTGCAAAAGGGGGAGGGAGTTAGGCATTGGGAAGAACGGTGAATGCTTCCGCCTGCACCGACGACGTGAAACGCTGCAGATGTTGCGCCACGAGGTCTTTGGTTTCGGCGATGCGACGGAGCTTGATGTCTTCATAACCGCGAATCCCATCCGGGGCATTGGCAATCACCACGGCCAGGGCGTGATTGCTGTCCTCCAGGTGCGGTAGGAGCGTCTCAATGGTCTGACGATACCAGGCGATGAGCTGCCGTTCTTCGCGGCGTACGTGGGCATAGCCAAAAATATCCAGGAGCCCACCACGCAGCCGTTTCAGCTTCAGCAACAAGCGTAATGGCCGGTCGAACCATGGGCCGAGTTTTAGCTTGCGCTGCATCCCCATGGCCCGCAGCATAGGCGGATGGAAGTGGTAATAGCGCGTCAGCGGTCGCTCGAACATGCCGCTGAGCTGCTCACGCCAGGTGCCTTTGAGATGCAGCCGTGCCACCTCGTACTCATCTTTGTAGGCCATGAGCTTATAGAGGTAGCGAATTACCGCCTGCGTGAGCTCGGTATGCCCAGGACAGGCGTCCGCTTCGCGCGCCGCCACGTGCAGCACGAAGTCGACGTAGGCAGTGGCATAGGCTACATCTTGATAATCGATCAGTTCGGCAATACGGATGGCCAACAGGCGCTGTGCTTCTGTATCGAGATGGCGGCAGCGCTCCAGCAGTTGCTGGTAAGCCTCCGCCTGCTGGGGGGCCAGACGATCCAGAGCCGCGGCGCGTTCCTCCGCGACATTCTTGGTATGTGGTAGCGCTAAATCCAGCACGGCTTGCGGGTCACACACATAGCGCCGACCATAGCGGAAGGCCTGCTGATTTTGTTGCACCGCCACGCCATTGAGCACGATGGCGCCTTCAATGCTCTCGGCCTTGAGCGGCAAAAATCCTGCCTGGTAGGCAATGCCCAGGAGGAAAATGTTCGTCGCCATATGGTCGCCGAAGAGATTTTCGGCGATCGTTCCAGCATCGAGGTAGATATTGCGGTCTTGCCGCGTGTACTGGTCGATCGTGCGACGAATGGTGCCTTCGGTGGGAAAGAGCAGACTGTTGTTGCGGATCATCTCGCCAGTAGGGCTCGGAGTGGTATTCACCACGGCCACGGTACGATCCGCATGGGTGCGGTCGAGATTCCCTGGGGACACGCCTCCCAGCGCGTCCAGCACCAGGTACAGATCAGCAGTACCCATACCCACTTTATTGGAGGCGACGGTCTGCCCTTCGGTAATGATGACGTTCGAGAGCACCGCCCCACCTTTCTGGGCCAGGCCGGTCTGATCGAGATTGAGCAGCGACTTGCCTTCCATGAGCGCAGCGTAGCATAGCAAGGCGTTGACGGTGACAACGCCGGTGCCCCCCATACCCGGAATGTAGATGGCAAAGGCGTCGTTGATCGTTGCCCTGGTAGCCGGCTCTGGCATGGCTGTGGCCTCCAGGACCGGTGGTTGTAGGGGCCGTATACCCGTGCCAGGCTCGACTTCTACGGTGAGAAACGACGGGCAATCGCCCTCAAGACACGAGTAGTCTTTGTTACAGGAAGATTGGTGGATGCGGGTCTTCAGGCCAAATTCCGTCTCTACCGGATGCAGCGACATGCAGTTACTCACCTCGCCACAGTTCCCGCAGCCTTCACAGACTTCCTCGTTGATCAGTGCGAATACGTGCGGTTCCACCTGAATGCCGCGTTTACGTTCGCGGCGTTTTTCTGCGGCACACTGCTGGTCATGAATGAGTACTGTAACCCCAGGTGTGGCTTCCAGTTCGTGCATGGCCTCGAACAATTTCTCACGCGGAGCAAGGGTGGCAATGGCAGCGAACTGCGCCCGGCGCCAGCGCTGCGGCGCTTCCGAGACGACGATGATCTTTTTGACCCCTTCAGCAGCAAGACTGTGGGTAAGCTGGGGGATCGACATGCTCCCCTGGGCGTCCTGGCCACCAGTCATCGCCACGGCGCCATTATAGAGGAGCTTGAAAGTCATGTTCACCCCAGCCGATACACAGGCGCGCAACGCCTGGCTGCCGGAGTGAAAGTAGGTGCCATCCCCAATGTTCTGAAAAATGTGTTTAGTGTCGGTAAACGAGGCTGCTCCGACCCACGGCAACCCTTCACCGCCCATCTGCGTCAGATAGCTGGTATGGCGTGCAGGTTGTTCAATGAGACCGCCCATGCCGTGACAGCCGATGCCGCCACCCGTGATCTGTCCCTCGAGCATGCGGGTTGAGCGGTTATGCGGACAGCCCGAGCAGTAGTTCGGCTTGCGTACCAGAAACGGCGTGTACTGACGTGCCTTGATGGCACGCACCACCGCTAAGCGCGCCGCAATACCCGGGGCATCACCGAGGCGTTGCAGCCGTGGCCCAATGAGATCGACGATCAGGTCAGCATCGCCTTCCCCATGCATGGGAAACAGCGGTGCACCGCTTTCGGTAGATTTCCCGACGATGCGTGGATGGTTGGGCATGCCGTACAGACACTCACGGAGCTGCGTCTCGACGATGCTGCGCTTTTCTTCAATGACGATGATTTCTTCCAGACCGGTGGCAAAGCGCTGCACGATTTCTTGCTCGAGCGGATACACCATCCCCAGACGGAGCACGCGGATGCCCAGGCGCTCGAGCATGGCGCTGTCGAGGCCCATATCGCGCAGCGCCTGGCGCAGGTCAGCATAGCTTTTCCCTGCACTGACGAGGCCAAGGCGGTCGTCGCCGGTATGCTCCTCAATACGGTTCAGGGCATTGGCGCGCGCATAGGCGCGCACGGCCTCATGGCGTTCGTAGAACAAAAAGCGTTCTAACTCGATGGTGCCAGGCGGCAAAAAGGTGACATCGAGCTTTTTCTTGAACGGCTTGCCGTTGATCGTGACTTCAGGCATGATGATGTGCGGATAATCAGGCCCGACGTCTACCACACTGCCGCCGTCACACAGATTGGTGACCAGCTTCAAGGCGACCCAGCAGCCACTCAGGCGCGACAGGGCAAAGGCGTGCAGACCAAACTCGAGAAATTCTTGAATATTTGACGGGTACAGCACCGGAATCCCGGCGCTCATATAGGCAAAATCGCTCTGGTGCGGCAGCGTAGAGCTCTTGCTGCTATGGTCATCCCCCCCCAGGATGATGGCGCCACAGTTCTGGCCCGTGCCACCGAAGTTGGCGTGCTTGAACACATCGCCACAGCGGTCGACGCCCGGACCTTTGCCGTACCACATGCCGTTGACGCCCTGAAACTTGGCGCCAGGAAACAGTTCGACAATCTGGCTGCCCATCACGGCAGTGGCCGCAAGTTCTTCATTGACGCCCGGCCAGTGGACGATGTGGTGCTCGTGCAAGAGCCGTCCAGCCCGCGCCAGCGTCAAATCGTAGCCAGCCAGGGGGGAACCTTCGTAGCCGGAAATAAAAGTGCCGGTCTGCAGACCGGCACGAGCATCACGACGTTGCTGGTCGATGGGCAGTCGTACCAGCGCCTGAATACCTGTGAGGTAGACGCGTCCCTCAAGCAAGATATATTTATCGTCCAGTTTTACAGCCATGGAGGATCCCTCCTAGCTTGCGATGTTACCCTGTTCCCGGCCAGGGATGCGGGATCTGCCGCTGCTCATGCGAGTAGATGATGCAATGTCTCTCCAGCCAGGTTGGCATAGACCGTCTGGATCACAGCGGTATAGCGCAGATATGGGCCAGGTAACGTATCGCGGAAAACCATCGACCGTGAGGTAGTTTTGATGACACGGCCGTGTGTGCACAACCTGGTGAATTATATCGCGTCAGTGGAGAGAGGGTCAAATTGTCTGCATGGTTGCTGGCCGTATGAACGACGCCAAAGGTTTGACTGCTCAAGTCGAAACGTTTATCATCTGGCCGTCACTTTCCTGCCAGAGCATATCAGTGGGCATGACGGTCAAGAGACCTTTGTAAGCGTGACTATCCTGACGCACAATTGTCTATACCAGGGGAAGAGGGAGCACATATGTCCCAAGTGTGCATCCGGGGAGTGGGAGGGTATACCCCCCCAGGGCGCCGAGCGAATCGGGAACTCGCCGCCCAATTCGGGGTGAGCGAGGCAGCGATTGTCAAACTCACCGGCATCCATGAACGCCGCCTCGCCGAACCGGAGCAAGCGACGTCTGATATGGCACTGTTGGCGGCTCAGGCAGCGCTTACCGATGCTGGCATTACGGCCGATACGGTGGATTGTCTCTTAGTAGCGACCGCCACGGCGGATCATGTCACGCCGTCAACCGCCAACCTGGTACAGCATCGCCTGGGGTTGCGGCCTGTACCGGCGTATGACCTCAATGCTGGATGCACCGGGGGTCTCTATGCTCTGATCACCGGGGCCGCGCTGATTCGGGCTGGCATGGCTCGGACTGTGCTCGTCATTGGGGCTGAATTGGTGTCGCGCTTGCTCGACGCGCAGGATATGGAGACGGCACTCGTGTTTGGCGACGGGGCCGGAGCCCTGGTGTTGCAGGCCGATAATGGTGCGCCGAAGCGAGGCTTGCGCTTATTGTCGCACACCTGGGCGAGTGACGGGGAAAAATCTCAGGTGATTATGATGCCTGCCGGAGGCTCACGACGGCCAGCGTGCCGTGAGACAGTGGAGAAAGGCGAACATTTTCTCCGCATGAACGGCAGCAGTGTCTATCGCTTTGCTGTACGTACGTTACCGACGCTGGTCACCGACGTGCTCACACGCGCCGGGCGCACATTGGAGGATCTGGCCCTGCTCATTCCGCACCAGGCGAATCGGCGCATTATTGACGCTGCAGCGCAGAAGCTGTCGCTGCCGCCAGAAAAGCTCATGATGAATATCGATCGCTACGGTAATACGTCGGCAGCGTCGGTGTTGCTGGCGCTGCAGGAGGCGTATCAGCAGGATCGTCTCCATGCAGGTGATATAGTGGTCCTGGCGTCTTTTGGCGCTGGTTTGACCTGGGCCGCGGTTGCCCTGGAGGTTGAGGCGTGACAGGACAACGGACGGTCCAGACAGGTGGATGAGACAAGGAGAGGGTTTGGCACACGTGGCACACTATGCAGGTATCATGACGGGTGAGTTGTCGGTACGCACCCGTGACATTCTCACGCAATATCGGCGCATCGCCATGGTCGGCGTGTCGGGAAATCCCACCCGCGCCAGCTACCGAGCGCTGGTGCATATGAAGAGCAAGGGATATACCGTCTATCCCGTCAACCCAAGCTACGATGAAATTCTTGGGTTGAAGTGCTACAAGTCCCTCCTGGACATCGGCCAACCTGTTGACATTGTCGATATTTTCCGCCGTGGCGACACGGTCTTACCCCTGGTGAGCGAGGCACGCGAGATTGGCGCCAAAGTGTTTTGGATGCAGATTGGCGTCATCAACGAGGACGCCGCAGCCAGCGCGGCCGAGGCGGGGATGGAAGTCGTCATGGATCGCTGTGTAAAAATCGAGCACTGTCGTTTCTATGGCAAGAAGGACTACGGCCTGGACGTGGTCGGACTGCAGACAGGCGTGCTCACGGCGAACCGCTTTGAATGTACGTTCAAGTAGGGACGCGAGAGCGCACACCATGTGGGCGTTGTTATACACGTCGCAGCTCCCCGGAGCCGAGAAGGATACGAGTGATGGACGAGAAGTTTGCCTTTGGTTTTGATACACGCATGTTACATGCGGGCCAGACGCCAGATCCGACCACGGGCGCCCGGGCCATGCCGATTTATCAGACGACGTCGTTCGTTTTTGAAGACACTGAGCATGCGGCACATCTGTTTGCCCTGAACAAATTTGGCAATATCTATACGCGCATTTCCAATCCGACCACAGCCGCGTTTGAAGAACGCGTGGCGTCGCTCGAAGGCGGCGTTGGCGGGTTAGCCACGGCCTCGGGACAGGCGGCACAACTCGTCGCCATTACCACGCTCCTGCAGGCCGGCGATGAGATGGTGTCGTCGAGCACCCTCTACGGTGGAACCTACAACCAGTTCGCCCTGACGTTCAAGCGCTTTGGCATGAAGGTGCACTTTGTCGACGCCAGTGATCCGGAAAACTTCCGTCGGGCCATCACCCCAAAGACGAAACTGCTCTACGGCGAAACGATTGGCAATCCCAAGGCAGATATTTTTGACATCCAGGCCGTCGCCGATATTGCGCACGCCCACAACCTCCCCCTGATGATCGACAATACTTTTGCCTCGCCCTATCTGTGTCGCCCCATTGAACACGGTGCCGACATCGTGGTGCATTCGGCCACGAAGTTCATTGGCGGCCATGGTACCTGCATTGGCGGCATCATCGTCGATGGTGGGACGTTCCCGTGGGACAACGGCACCTTCCCGGAGATGGTCGAACCCTCGCCGGGGTATCACGGCATGCGCTACTGGGAGACGTTTGGCAACTTTACGTTCATCATGAAAGCGCGCGTCGAGATGATGCGCGACCTGGGCGCCTGCCTCAGCCCGTTCAACGCCTTTTTGTTCCTGCAGGGACTCGAGACGTTGTCGCTACGCATGGACCGCCATGCCCAGAACGCCCTGGCAGTGGCGCAGTGGCTCGACGAGCATCCCCTGGTGCCGTGGGTGAATTATGCCAGCCTACCACAGAGTCCGTTTTATGAGCGCTGCCAGAAGTATCTACCCAAAGGGCCAGGATCGATTTTTACCTTTGGGATCAAGGGCGGTCGGGAAGCCGGGCGACGGTTTATCGACGCGGTCAAGCTGCACTCGCACCTGGCCAATGTGGGTGATGCCAAGAGCCTGGTGATTCATCCCGGCAGTACGACGCACCAGCAACTGACCGATGAAGAACAAATTGCCTCCGGCCTCAGCCCAGATATGATTCGCATTTCAGTGGGGTTGGAAAACATCGAAGATATTCTGTGGGATCTCGATCAGGCTTTGACCGCGTCTCAGAAAGACAACTGATCGATACGCTTGGTACCTGTCCTGATCCTGATGTCATGATGGCTCATGAGAGGAGGTATACGTATGCGAGCGACGGTGTTTGTGAGCCTGTTGAGCGTCTTCATCCTGGGCAGCTCAGTCGCCTCAGCCAGCGAGATAGAACGCTGGCTGCGTGATGCTTCATCGCCAAAACTGCAGGTCCGCCTGCAGGCCTTACGAGCCCTCGGTGAGAGCGGGGATATACGCGCTGTAAAGCCGCTGCTGACCGCTTTGCACGACGACAATTCGACCATCCGTGAGTGCGCCGTGGCGGCATTACGTTCACTGGTGCTGGCCTTACAGGGAGCATACGATACGGTGGTGCAGTGGATTGAAGGGCTGCTCGCTACCCTCGGTGGATCAACGACCACCGCACCCCCGCCCCCACCCGTAGAAAAGACCGGGCGTCTGCGCTATATCTAGGAGAAGGTCGGGCGGCTCGGCGAGTCGCCCCTACCACATGCAGATGGAATGTAACCCGTGCTCCGTGGTCTGGCCCGCTGGCCTGAGGTACTATTTTTGGGGGGCCGGGACGGGTACACCAGGAATTTTCACCTGCACGGCGCCCAGGTGGTTACGGCTGGTGAAATAGAGCGTTTTCCAGTCGTTGCCGCCAAAGGCAAGATTGGTGGTGGCCGCCGCCCCGTGGACGATGCGGCCCAGCTTTTTTCCGTGTGGGTCCATGATCCACAGTCCGCCGGCGCCGCCACAATAGACGTTGCCCTCCACATCCACCTTCATGCCATCAGGGACGCCAGGCTCGTTGCCGCGCAGGTCGACAAAGACACGGTCAGTATACTTGGCCAGCGTGCCGTTGGGCTGCACGTCAAAGGCCCGGATATGTCCGCGTCGAGTATCGTTAATGTAGAGCACGCTTTCGTCAGGGGAGAAGGCCAGACCATTGGGCAAGACAAAATCGTCAATGAGCAGGGTAAGGGTGCCCAGATCGGGTGTCACGCGGTACACGCCAGCAAAGGTCAGGTCCCACTGCTCCGGCGCCAGGGGACTGGTCCACGGGTCCGTGAAGTAGATGCAACCGTCAGACTTCACGACCACGTCATTCGGACGGTTGAGACGCCGTCCCTGAAAACTGTTGGCGATCACCGTCGTGCTGCCGTCGTGTTCCTGGCGGGTGACGCGCCGACTATCGTGCTCACAGGCGAGCAAGCGGCCCTGCATGTCTCTGGTCAGGCCATTGGCGCGATTGGTAGGCTCCTGAAATAACGACACGTCTTGTCCAGGCACGTACTTCATGCGCCTGTTGTTATGAATGTCACTGAAGAGTAGGTAACTGCCTTCCTTCCACCACAGCGGCCCTTCGGCAGGACCCTGCGGGCCGCCAAAGCCGTCGGCCAACATCTGAATAGGTTCTGTCACGGAGATAATCTTGTCGAGCTCTGGCGCGAATTGTTCGATAGGCATGGGAGACTCCTTGTGTGTAGATGGTGGTGGAACAATATGCGACACGTGTGCTCGGACAGGAGGCGATCTTACGTTGCTGCGGTAAATTGCACAAGCCTATGGTCGGGAGCCCGCACAAAATGGGCATTCTCTCCTCACACGTGTTGTGCTATGGTAGGGAGTACATGACAAAGCGCTGTCACCACAGTGTGATCACCAAGGAGGCAACCGGATGCGGTACGACGTCATTGTGATTGGTGCAGGCTCAGCGGGGTGTGTCATGGCATCTCGCCTCTCAGAGGACCCGAACAGATCAGTGCTGCTGCTTGAAGCGGGACCAGATTACGCCAATTTTGCCCATCTCCCCGATGATCTCAAGCTCGGGAACAATGTCTGGCTGTCAGCCTATGGTCCGCACAACTGGGGCTATGTGGCGCAGTTGACGCCCCAGCAAAATCGCCTCACCATCCCACGTGGCAAAGCCACCGGCGGCTCCAGTGCGGTGAATGGGCAAGTGCTTTACCGTGGCATCCCAGAAGATTACGACAACTGGGCCTCCTGGGGCAACACGGAGTGGTCGTATAGCCAAAGTGCTGCCCTATTTCCGCAAAATGGAGCATGACCAGGATTTTCACGACGAGTTCCACGGTACGGACGGCCCCGTGCCCGTACGCCGCTACACACGGCAGGAGTGGATGCCGCATTCGCTGGCCTTTCACCAGGCCTGTGTGGCCGCAGACTTCCGTGATGATCCGGACCAGAACCATCCTGAGTCCACAGGGGTCTCGGCCAGAGCACGCAATACCATTGATGGGGTGCGCATCAGCATGGCCCTGGCCTACCTGGATCCGGCGCGCCACCGGCTCAACCTGACCATTAAAGGCAACGTCATGGTGCGACGCATCGTGTTCGACGGCAAGCGGGCTGTCGGCGTCGAAGTCGACAGCGGTGGCGAACGGTTTACTGTGGAAGGCGCAGAGATCATCCTGAGTGGCGGGGCCATTGGCTCACCGCACGTGCTCTTGTTATCCGGCGTCGGCCCGGCGGCGCAACTCCGCAGCGTCGGGGTGCCGGTGGTGCACGATCTGCCGGGCGTTGGGCAGAATCTGCGTGACCATCCCTCTGCCTCCGTGCTGTATCGCGCTGCTGGGGAGCGCCCTGATGTACAGGCGCCTGCCATCCAGGTGGGCTTACGGTACACGGTCGAAGGCTCCTATCTGCAGAATGACATGCAGATTTCGCCCATGCTCATGACCAGCGAACATCGGCCAGTGCATGTGCCCATTGGCGACGACGATAACTACCTCGGCTTCAGCTGCAGCCTGCAGCTCGCCCTCAGTGCCGGTGAGTTACGCCTGACCTCGCCTGATCCACAGGTGCAACCCTTCCTGGATTACCGCCATTTGACCGACCCCTTTGATGTGGAGCGCATGTGCAAGGCCATCCGTCTGGCGCTGCAGCTGAGTGCCGACCCGGCTTTCAAGGACCTGTTGCGCGAACGGGTCATACCGACGGATGCGGACCTGGTGTCAGATGCGGCGCTTGAGTGACTGGCTGATGCGCAACATCGGCACGTCCCATCACGTCTCTGGGACCTGCAAAATGGGCCCGGCCTCAGACCCGCTGGCCGTAGTGAATCAGTACGGGCGCGTGCACGGCCTGGAAGGGCTACGGGTGGCCGATGCTGCCATTATGCCGGATTGTATTCGCGCCAATACCAACGCCACGACCATCATGATTGGGGAGCGTATCGCGGAGTTTGCGCAAGAGGGTAGATAAGACACATTTTTTCCAAGGAGGAAAAACAGCATGGTGGATATTCATCCCATCTTGAAGCAGCGCAGGAGTGGCGTGGCCTTTAGTAGTGGGCCGCTGGCAGCGGAACAACTCGAGGCCTTGCTCGAAGCCTTTCGCTGGGGGCCGTCATCGAGAAACGCGCAGCCCTGGCGCATCATTGTGGTGCGTACGCCCGAGGCGCACCAGAAGTTCGATGCAGGACTGAGCGCCAACAACCAGAAATGGGCCACGCAGGCGCCAGTAAAAATGGTGATCCTCGGCAATCCCGAAGAACAGCCGGACCGCAATGGTCAGAGCCGCTGGTTGCTCGATGTGGGTCTGGCGCTGGAGAACATGCTGCTCCAGGGCTGCGATCTGGGCCTCACCGTGCACGCCATGGCCGGCTGGGATGAAGACACGATCCTGAAGAATTTCAATGTCCCGCCCCGTTCCGGGTGGCAGCGCTGTTCGCCGTGGGCTATCCTGGCAAGGTCGCTGATCTGTCGGAGGAGATGCAGCAGAAAGCCAACACGCCAGCCGTGCGCAAGCCGCTCCAGGAGATCGTCTTCTGGGAGGATTTTGGCAAAGCCGGTGCGCCTTAGCTGGCGTTGAGATGGACAATGCCAGATCGTCGTAGAATTCATGAGCCATGCGCATACCTGAGTCAGCGGTCAGGGGCAGGACATCGTAGGTTTTGTGGTAAGTGACGGTAGACCCACCGTTAGGGTGTTCGCCGAGGCCGCTGACCAGCCCACTAACTTCATAAACGGCGCATCACCTTACCACCCCAGCCGTGTGCTGCAAGGGGATGCGCGTCTCGGGCGCCTGCATACTCCTTTGGCTTTATCCAGACCACGCACCATCACGTTCACACACGAACCGCCGATCGATACGACTGCCATCGCCAAAGCCCTTTGGCTCATGCATCTCGCGCGTCGTAACACTCGCAGCTTTTTCGGCAAACATCACGGTACCGAACTCCTTGCTTGCACACCGTTCCTCCACAGCGTAGGATTGTTTGGTGTTGTCTGTCAGTGCATTGACGCTCTGTGATGGGCAGTGCTTCTATGAAAAGCGTGCTCCATCGCAATGCCTTAGAGTGGCAGGGGCTGAAGGATTGCGCATGGCTGGCCGGACGATAGACATCAAACACACGAAGGAACGGCTAGCCTGCGTGCCATACACGTCGAAGATTATCAAGGCAGGGGCGTTACTCGCCGACACGAAGACTTTGCTCTCCCACTGGGATGTGGGAGTGTCAGTGCAGGAGAACGTCAACCGTCTACGTCGGGAGAATGTGTTTGGCAAAGCGTCCCGATCACGGGTCGAGGACGTGCTCGCTATTTTCCGACAGCGGTACCTGACGGAAACACCGGTCACAAAAGCCCTGGTCGTGCTGGTCCAGCACCGATTGCCCGCTACGTCGCTCGACCGCATTCTGTACTTTCACGCCACCAGCCCGTCTCCTTTGTGACGTCGTCACTGAATTGCTCTTGCCACTGCAAGCGCGCGGCATCACGGACATTGATGTGTGATGTGGCTATACTCTGCCGGACACACGGAGACAAGAACAATCGTTCAGCTTGAGAGGTGTGTGCGATGAGTAAAGCACCAACGAAAAGTTATCCCGCCGAATTCAAAGAGCGCGCAGTGATACTCGCTGAGGACGATGAACACCTGCAAGACTTCAAGGACTATATGGAGTGAGGGTACTGCTCGACACCCATACGTTTCTGTGGTTCCTCCTGGAGGACCCCCAATTGAGCGCCACAGCCAACGATTTGATTATCGATCCGACCAACGATATTGAGGTGAGTCCGGCGACATATTGGGAGATTGCGATCAAAATCAGTCTTGGTAACCGATAGCGGTATGAAATGTACGCAGTACTTTCTTTACACACGCCAGCGTAATGACCGCAAGGACATTAAACTTGAATGGATTCAGCACGTTATCGACCACCCAAGTCGGGAAGAAGTCCAGACAGATGGGCGTATAAGGCGATGGGCGAAGATTCCTGAGGCGGACGACAAGTATCTGCGAGTTATCCTCTTGGAGGATGGGGAAACAGTACACAATGCGTTCTTTGATCGTACGTTCAGAGAGGGCTCATGATGGAGATGAAGTATTTTCCTGACACGGATACCTTGCTCATAAATTTCACGCAGAAAGAAATTGCCGAGACACGAGACATCAACGAGAATATTTTGATTGAACTCGATAGCCATGGGCATCTCGTCAGTATGACTATTGAACATGCCAAGCGGCATATGGATATCGAGAATTTCTCTTACCAGAAAGTTGCGCACCTCAGTGGCAGCTAGAGCAGACAAGGCCGTATCATGCCCTAGGCAAACTGGTGATTCTCGTCGAGGACGATGAGCATCTCGAGGACTTCAAGGACTACATGCCGTGAGGCGGTTGCTCGACACCATACGTTCCTGAGGTGCCTTCTGGATGACTCACACAGGGCGCTCTCGGGCAGACGAATGCTGACACAGGACACTGGACCACGGATCAAGGAGAGCGACTATGCCAACAGTTACTCTTAAGGAAGCTCAGGCTGAGTTGCGAGATTTGATCTACAACCTGCTCCAGGGTGAAGAACTGGTCATTACTGAAAACGATTGCCCTATTGCCAGGCTAACTCGCAGTCCCCGCACCTTGTGGCCGTGCCAACCCGGCAGCGCAGAAGACAAGCGCCACTGGATGGCAGAAGATTTTGATGCGCCCTTGGAAGACTTCAAATGCTGAGGTTATCCCTATGAACGCTACAACGGTGAAAGAGGCAAAGAAAAATTTGGACCGCCTGATAAGACAGGTCAATGTAGATGCAGAGCCGATTATCATTTGTAGTGATCAAGGCCAGAAAGTAGTACTTCTCTCTCTGGAAGAGTTTAATTCCTGGCAAGAGACCTTGTATTTGCTTTCCAATCCAGCGAACGCTGGATATTTACGACGATCTATTGCCGAAGCGAAGGCTGGAAACATATGTGAGAAAGAGTTAATCAATCCATAAAAAGGACAACGGGGATATGGGAATCGTCACCAAGCACCTATTCGATCTCATCGCCAAGCAAGTCGAGGAGCATCGACTGGTGGTCTGGTACGACCCGGAGCAGGCATACGCCGCAGCAGCAGCGGAACTGCAACTTCCCAATACGACCGTCGCTTGCTACAACGGCAGCTTTTTTCAGCTGCGGCATGACATTGACTCTCTGCTCAATGACGAGCAACCGCCGCGGTTGCGTCGTCTATGTGCCTGAGGAGCAAGGCAACACCTACAATGCCCTTATTGAGTTGGAAGCGGCTGGCGTTGTCCTCCAGCCAGGCCAACAACCCTCGAACCGGAATACCCGCCTGGCCGTCGTCGCTCGCAACGCGCTGAAAACACTCCTCGGCGACGAGACCGCTGCTGAGATTGCCAAACAGGTCGATCCGAATTGTCGCTCGCCGATCTCGACGCACTAGCAGACAAAGGCAAGGATATCTCGACTGGCGTCCTGTCGCTGATTTTTGGCACAGCCCATCCGCACGAGGTCGCCCTCGCCTTCCTCGACAGCAGCACGTTCGATCACGAGATCGAGAGCAAAGGAGCACGGCAGGAGCTGGTTGGCCTGCTTGAACGGGCCTTCGAGATAACGGTTCCACAGCACGCATCGCTGACGGACATCCGAGAGACACTGGGGCGTCATGTATTACTGACTGATCTCGTCACGGCGTTGGGCGATGCGGTGCCCTCGTCTTTGGCGACCGTGAAGGTTGCTACCACCCGGAATGCGGTTGAGGGCTGCGTCAGCGTGGCGCGTCATTGGCGGCTGCGTCGGGATGTGCGGGAGAGTTATGTGTCCGCCGCAAAAAGGGTCGAGCAATCGCTTGGTCCTTTGTCCTCCGTCATCAGCCCTGCGCTGCTCGAAACGCAGGCCAACGGCCAACGGTCTATTGACTCTCTGGAGACCTTTCTCGCTCTTGAACGGGCGTTGATGCAGTATGTCGAGCATGCTCTCCTGGCAGCCGCTGATGAGACACTGCTGGCGCTGGCCCAGTCCCGACTCTCCCGCTTCTGGGCGGATGTGACGCCTGCGATACAGGCACACTGGGCGTTACTTGCCGCTGTTGCTGCCACCCTGCTCGAAGCTGACCGAGTCGCGAAGGCACTGAAAAAAGCTCCTACCACTGTCCCAGGACTCGTGCGCGCCTATGCCGACGGGGAGGCGCCCTGGTGCCTGTTGGATACCCATCACCGACACATGGAGAGTCGGTGGTACAACTTTGAGCCGGAACTCGGTGCAGACCATAGCAGTCTGGAAAAGCTCATGATTAAAGCCGAACAGCGCTACGCCGAAGTCGGGGCTGAACTGGCGAAGCATTTTGTTTACCACTTCCAGAAGGTCAAACACCCGGTGAAGGGTTTGCTACGGCAGCGTGACGCGTTCGCCACGCAGGTCCAACCAAAGCTCACGAGGCAAATCGCCTAGTGTCGGTTGATGCCTTGCGCTTCGAGATGGCCCGCGAACTCTGCGACGTCTTCGGGACGACTTTGACCTTACCCTGCGCCGGCCTTAGGCACACTCCCGACCATTACGGAAGTCGGCATGACGTCGTTGTACCCCAGAGCAGACACCTCCGTCACAGTCGTCGCAGTCGGCGGTCGCGGCTCGGACTGGACATTGACGGCACGGTGATCAAGGACCGCAAGGACCGTATTGCGTCCTGAAGGCTCCAGGCTGGTGTGCCGGTCTTCGACGCCAAGCTCGAGGACCTGCTCCCCAAGCCCGGGAGGCGGGTCCGTGATGGGGTCAGCAACGCGCAACTCGTGTTGATCACGTCGCAGGAGATCGACGAACTCTGCGAGCAGGACAACATCACACAGGCCCGTCGCCAGATGGATGGCGTGCTCAACGACCTCCGGCGCGGCTTCCGTGTCCTCAGTGACCTAGTGCATCTCCACAGGAGTTCTTATGCAATTGGGTCTCCCGTGGTATACTTGGGCTATGAAACCACCTCTCTTTATTCGACCCTTGACCGATGATGAGCGTATGCAGTTGGAGGCCGACCGACGCACCGCGGACGCCTTCCGTGTCCGGCGTGCCCAAATCGTCCTCGCGAGTGCCCGGCGGCTGTCCCCGAAGCCCATTGCGCAGCTGGTGGGCTGTTCCGTCCAAACCGTCCGTAACGTCATCCATGCCTTTAACACGCAGGGGCGTGGAGGGCTTGGCGAAGCAGTCGAATCGTCCGAAGACCGTCGCGCCCGTGCTGGACGCTGCCACAGTGTGAACGCCTCCAGCATATCTTGCATCAATCGCCGCGCCTCTATGGCAAGCCCACGGGGGTGTGGACGCTGGCCCTGGCGGCGGAGGTGTGCTATGAGCAGGGCGTGACGGAGCGCCTGCTGAGTGATGAAACCATCCGCCGGGCTCTCAAACGGCTTGCAGACCAATTGGAAGCGGGCGAAACACTGGATCACGAGTCCTGATCCGCACTACGCGCGAAAAAAAAGTGGCGCGATCGCTTGATCGCGCTGGCGTTGGGGCATCCTGACTGGGTCTTGGGATTTCAGGATGAGGTGTGGTGGAGCCGCTTCGCCCAGCCCAATCTCCATGACCTGGACAGACGACAAGCCGCTGCGCTTGATCCAAAACGAGCCGGACCGGCACGACCCAGAGCCCAAGGCCGTCGCGTGTTATGGGCTGTTACGCGCGGACACACAGGGCATGCTCCTCCGCTTTGTGGACGGGCGTCCGGTCAGTGCGGTGACGACCCAGTTTCTGGCGTGGCTGACGGACCGGTTGGCGGCGGAAGGGAAAACGGCGCTGTTGATGGTGTGGGACAATGCCTCGTGGCACGTCAGCCAGGCCGTGCGGGCGTGGCTCAAGGCGCACAACCGGCGCGTCAAGCGGGAAGGCGGCTGTCGCATCGTGGTGTGCCCCTTGCCGAGCAAGAGTCCCTGGCTGAATCGCATCGAGCCCAAATGGGTGCATGGCAAGCGGGCCATTGCCGAACCGGATCGGAAGTTGCATGTGGACGAACTGAAGCATCGGATCTGTGCCTATTATGACTGTGAGCTACTCGAACCCATTGCACAATAAGTCTCGTGGTCTTGCACTAGGCCCCCTGGAGTGCCATGGAACTGCCTCAGGCAGAGCCGCCGAGGTGTCTTCAGGCCCACTTGGTGGGCGTCACAGTAGGGTGTCGGCAGGATGCACCAGCCTGCTGACCGGGACTTGCTGGTCAATTCGCCGGACAATTGTCTGCGCACGGGCATTTTGTTACAGTATGCGCATGCGTGCCCTCCTTGATTTCATTCTGCCGCCGCGTTGTCGGCTCTGTGATGCAAGCACTACGGGTGAGCCGACGCCATGGGTATGTCAGCAGTGCTGGCTGGCCATTGACTATGTCGTGCCGCCGCTCTGCGTGCAGTGTGGGCAGCCATTTGCGGCACCCCCAGAGGGCATTGCGAGCCCGACGCATCGCTGCGGGGCGTGTATGACAGAGCCGCCCCCATATGCCCAGGCACGCGCCGTGGGACTCTATCAAGGCCCACTCCGCGATATTATTCATGCCATGAAGTATCAGGGCGTGTATGGGCTGGTGCGTCCCCTGGCAGCGTTGTTACAGGCCCAGTTTGCCTGGCATTGGGGCAGTGCAGAGCCCGACGCGTTGGTGCCAATTCCGCTGCATCGCAGCAAATTGCGCCAGCGGGAGTTCGATCAAGCCTTGGCGCTGGCCAGTTATGTGAGTGCACACACTGGGGTGCCGCTGTGGGCGGATGTCCTGGTGCGGCATCGTGCTACCGTGTCCCAGGTGGGGCTCACGGCGGTGCAACGTCGCCACAATGTGCGTGGCGCCTTCCATCTCAGCGCCCCACACACCTGTGCTGGCAAGGCAGTCTTGCTCATCGATGATGTCTACACGACTGGAGCGACCATCCGCGAGTGCGCCCGCCTCCTACAACAGGCAGGGGCGCGCTGGGTCGGTGTCTACACGCTGGCGCGGGTGGGGTAACAGGAGCAGGGGTCGGACTACGTGCGATATGTTTTCCCGCTTCGCCTTGTCAAGGGAACCATCGAGACGCTGTAGCAGCCCTTGTGAGAGGTTGACGCCATTCCAGGGCGAGACCTGCGCATGAGGCGGCAGCAAAGCTGACGTATGAGAAAGTGCCGTGTGTTCTTTGAGCAGCTGTTCCATCTGGTGCTTAACGACTATACCTTCTAGGACAATTTTGATCGCGGCTCGCTCCTGTTCAGACATCCGGGTGATGGCTTTAAACAACTGCAGCAACTCGACATCGGGGCTTTTCGTCTCGAGAATGGTCTGCGCGTCATCGAGTAACAAATAGTCTGTAGAGACCTTGAACACCTGCGCAATCTTTTTGACGACATCGATCGACGGGAGGGAAATGCCTCGTTCATAGCGACTCATGTGGGAGAAATGCACTCCAATGTTCTTCGCGAGTTCCTTCTGTGTCAGGTTGCGCTCTTTACGCAGGTCCACGAGTTTTTTTGCTAGCGACATAATCTCGCCATCCTTGCACGCCTCTCCCGGGGCAACGTTACAGCAGGAGTGTTACCGACTATACTTCCGCTCACCTTTACTCACACGCAACCGCGCCCGTTGGAGTTTCCGGCGTAGCGTGGCTTTCAGCCGCGCCGTTTTATTGCGTTTTTTTACATAGGCTTTCATAGGTGGATCTCCTTGGACAGGTCAGTCCTCCCCAGCAACCGAGCAGAGGACGAGAGATGCTCTCTACCGTGCCGGAGTACGGACTTGTTCAGCGAGACGCCGTAAAGTGCGCTTGTGCTTTTTGATCTGTTGGCGCACCTGTTTAACGGCTGCCCTATCGTGTTCGGCCAGGGCGTCGTCGCGTTGTCCCTTGAGGACGTGAATTTCTTGTTTCAAGGCGGTTTTATTCGTGGCAAATTTGCCTCGGGCCGCTTTGGTGAGCGCTTCGAGGTCGATGCCAAACCGGGGGGCCAGGGCGGCGATAAGCTCCGCTTTACTCATGACGTGGACACCCACGAGGCCTTCGTGTTGTAGCGCTTCCTCGCGGAGCTTGACCACAGTCATTTTCTGCAGGTCGCGTAGTTCCATGCCTACAGCTCCTTTACACAGATCGACAAAGCATATGATTTAGAATGGCTACAAGTGTGCAAGTCTAGCACACTTTCTTATCTGGCACCACTACCTCCGGAGGGGAACACGGCGTATGTCTGTCCGTACCGTGGCTTTATGGATCCACCTGCTGTCCATGGTCGTCGTTTTAGGCGGCTACATTTTTCTCAGTATGTTCTGGTGGCCGGTCGTCAGACGCGCTAGCGAGGATGTGCGCCTGCAGGTCCGTCTGCTCGGCCAGACACTGCGTCGGTTCTTTACGGTGGTGGTGTTGGCGCTGACCGTGTTGGTGCTGACCGGCGGCCTCTATTTGTTGCCGCCGGCGTATCGTGCCTTTGGGGTAGGAGACGAAGCCCGGCTCGCCACCTTTCATCTGGTGTTATTGTGGAAACTGGGGGCAGTGTTTGTCGTCCTTGTGCTCGTGCCTATGCAACTCTTTGGCATGGCTTTTCGTCTGACACGCATGGATGCTGGGATCTATCCGTTTGATCCCCAACTCGTCGCCCGGCTCGATCGGCGTATGCAAATGGTGTCGTACCTGATTATCCTGCTGCTTGCCGGCGTCGTCATCCTTTCCACCCAGCTCTAGACCGTCGGCTAATTGCCGCAGCGGCGGGTGCTCCTGGCTTACAGGTCGTGTGCCGTATTATGAGCGGTGCAGCAGCACATTAGACCGACGCTGTATGGTATGTCGGGGTCCGCCACGCGGCATAGCGACGATCCACGCCGCGCACCAGGTTCATATAGGCCTCGAGAATCTGCTGGGTCATGGGTCCCACTTCGCCGTCGCCAAGCGGGAAGCGATCAATCGAGGTGATAGGGGTAATTTCATAGCCACTGCCGCAGAAGAACGCCTCGTCTGCCACGTACAGCTCGGTGCGGTCGATGTCGCGTTCGACCACTTCTCGGCCGAGGAGATGCGGACAGATGTCCTCGATCAAGGTGGTGCGGGTAATACTCTCCAGAATATCGTTGGTGATCGTGGGGGTCACCAGCTTGCCCTTGCGGACTATGAAGAGCGAGGCGCCTGTGCCTTCGGCCACCTTGCCCTGTTGATTGAGGAAAATCGGGCTGTCATACCCATCTGCTTTGGCCTGTAATGTCGCCAGACGGGCGTTTTGGTAATTCGCACCGCATTTGAGACGGATGGGAATGGCATTGTCGGACGTCCGCGTCCAGGAACTAATGCAGCATCGCAGCCCCTTTCCAGGCGCAGTCATCCGTCCACGGCGACGCGGATTAATATACAGCCCGGTGGGTTCGGTGACATCCTGGCCGCTGCCAAGCACATAGGCGACCATGTGCATGTGGATGTCTTCATGAATATCGTTGCCGCGTAGCACTTCACGCACGGCCTCATACAAGTCATCATTGCTATAGGACACCGTAAAGCGCATCATTTTCATCGATTCACGGATGCGTATGAAGTGCTCTTCGAGGCGAAAACAGTAGAGTTCTTCGTCAGCATCGTTCCAATAGGCGCGGAGGCCTTCAAACACATTGGTGGCATAGAACACCGCGGCACTATCAACGGGTAATACTGCCTGGGCCTGGGGAACGAGTTTGCCGTTCATCCAGATGTAGTCAAGCCGGCTGGGACTGCTCATATGTTGCTCCTTCGTTGAGTCGTAAGTGCCTACCATGGGCGGCTAGGCCTGCAGGAGATGTTGAATGATGCCGACAGCGTCTGCTGCCAGGGGGGGAGATGCAGCAAGCACCGCGGCCTCGGAGGGGGCCTCTGGGGTTTCAGCAGACCGCAGCGTCAAGCGCACCAGCGGCTGCTGGTCCTGAAAAATGTCAAAGTCAGAATGGGTGGTATCATGACACGTTTGCAGAAAGGCGTAGTGATGCTGCAACAGGTGTGTCGTCAGCCTCGTGACGATCGTAGGCACTTGCGACACGGGAAAAAGGAGGGTGACGGTCTGCAGCGGCTGCGCCATCCTGTGGTACCCTTGGAGAACAGTAACATGGGCGACCGACGATGGTCGCGTCAGAGATACGCCACACCAGAGCAAGGCCGGGCGGCTCGGCGAGCCGCCCCTACCATGGACACACGTGCTCGTGCTCTGGTAGGAGGTGATGCGCCAAAGGCCGGCTGGCCTGTGGCATACTATGCAATATCTTGTCTGATTGTGCAAGAACGGACGCTGATGGTACAGTCTGTCTGGCAGACGTCGTTTGATGTCTGGTGTATGGAAGGAAGATTGCCAATATGTTACTCGCATTTACGTCTGATCTGCATACGGATGCGCATGCCGCAAATCGCCAGGTGTGGCAGGAGATGGTGGCCATCTTACGCGATATGCAGCCAGACGTGTTTGTCTGTTGTGGCGATATCGCTGCTGATGCCCAGCAGTTTGGGGTGACAGTGTTTGCCCTGGAACACCTGCCGTGTGCAAAGTTGTTCGTGCCCGGCAATCACGATGTCTGGGTGCAGAACCCGGCCTGGGTGCAGCGCGGTATCACCAGTCATCAGAAGTACTACCAGCTCTTACCAGCCCTCTGTCGCGCCGCTGGCGTGCATCCCTTGTGGTTGGAGCCCTATGTGCACGGCGATATTGCCTTTTGCGGCACTATGGGATGGTATGATTATTCGCTGCGTAATGCCGCTTTTGATGGGGAGATTTCCACCCAGGACTACCACCGGAAGCATTTCCAGGATCGTCTGTGGAATGACCGCCGGTTTGTTGTGTGGCCTGCCCCCCATAGCGAGCCGACAACCCCTGTGTCCTTAAGCGATGAAGCGCTGACTGCCCACATGGTGTCTGAGCTGTCACAACAGCTCCAGCAGGGGCGGCAACTGGCGCGGCGTATTGTGGCCGTGACCCATATGTTGCCCTTCCGGGCGATGATGCAGTACCAACAGGACGCGCGCGCGGATTACTTTGGGGCGTTCATGGGCAGTGTGCTGTTTGGCGACCTCCTGCAGTCGTTTCCAGAAGTGCACCTCGTCTTGTCGGGCCATACCCATCGCAAAATGTCCCTGCAAGTTGGCCACACCGCTGTCTATACCAGTCCGCTCGGCTATGCCCGGCAATGGCAAGGACAAACACCGCTGGCGGTGGCACGCGACCGCCTGGGGTTTCTGCACCTTGCTTGATGCTGTCAGGCGCTACGTGGCATCCTCTGGGTGCTGCTGACGAGCGGCTGACAGCAGGTGGGCAAATGTGGACTGGACGATGGCGAGCAGATGGGCGCGTGTGTTGCAGGCAGGATCATCGAGCACCTGCTGCAACAAGACCTGCAAAATGTGGCCCATCTGCGGCCCAGGGGGAACTCCTAAGCGTTGTAAATCATGCCCATCCAGTGCCAGCTCGTGCAGACTGAGGGGCACATGGCGCGCTAACTCGTCCCGTAAGCGTTGACGCAGATCGAGGAGATCGTCGATGGCACGAGATGGGGTGCTGGCGAAACGCTCGGCGAGCCACAGATCAACGACCATAAAGAGCACCTCGGGACCTGTACGGTAGGCAAAGTGCCGCAACGCCGCTGCCGTCCCAAGCATATCAGGGTCGTTGGCACTGGCGATGATCAGGCGTTTGACCAGCGCCGGATCGGCGCCGATGGTGGTCATCTTGAGTGCCTCGAGGCGTTGCGAGGCAAGCGTGGCTGAGGCCTGAGCCACATGATGCGCTCCCTGGACGGGGTGCGACAGTGCTGCCGACGCGGTGTCAGGGAGCCCACTGTCTTGAAAGAGGGCAGCAAGCTGTAGGGCAAGGTGGCCGCGGTGCGTGAGTATCTCCTGTTGTTGGACAGCGTCGAGCCGTTGCAGTGGTGCGGCTAAAGACATCGACTCCAGCCGTCCTGTCTCGTGTCTCAACGTTGCCAGGCGGCATTGCTGGCATGGTTGTCCACCCCACCAGACGGGCGATTTCGGGCAGCACGTGGGGGAGCAGGCCGGTGTCGTGCATCAGCAGGAACCCGTGAGAGGGTGCAGTGGCCTGCAACAGTTTGCGCAGCTCTTCGGCAATGCGTTCTGCCGCCACTGTGGTGATAGCGGCAGCATGGTGTTGCATGGCCTGATGTGTCGTTGGCTCGAGGTGTAAGGCGAAGCGGGTGGCCAGTTGCACCCCGCGCAGCATGCGCAGCGGGTCTTCGGGAAAGGCCATGGGGCTTACTTGCCGCAGGATGCCTCGTTCCAGGTCCTGACGCCCGCCGAAAGGATCGAGCACGTGGCCAGTGGCCAGGTCCATGGCGATGGCATTGATGGTGAAGTCCCGGCGGCCGAGATCGATTTCTACCGGCAAGGTGTGGTCAAAGGTGACGACAAAGTCGCGATGTCCTATGCCGGTCGAGATTTCAGTGCGCGGCAGGGCAATGTCGATAGGGGGATCATGCCACCGATGGGGCAAAAATTTAATGACGCCAAAGGCTCGTCCAGTCAATTGGACGCGGCCATACTTCCGCAAGATCCGAATGAGATCGGGTTGCGGCATGCCGGTGACTAACAGATCGATATCTTTGCGCGGCTGTCCCAGCAGGATGTCACGTACAGTGCCTCCCACCGTGTACACACGCGCTCCAGCTGCGTGGAGCGCGTGTGCAAACGGGAGGGCAGCCAGATCAGACATGCACATGACCAATAGGGCGTGGCGTTGCCCGAGGGAGACGTTATTATGAGACCCGACGTCGGTAGGTAATCACTTTTTGATCCGGACTCAACGTGCAACGCTTGGCGAAGTCTTCGACGCTTTCATGCAAAGACTTGCGATGCTCATACCAGAAGCGCAGCGCCTTGCGTTTGGCTTCGAGCCGGTTTTTTCCAGTAAATTTGAGGGTCCTTCCAGCAGTGTCGGGGGCCATGGTCCTGCTCCTCTTGGATATTGCTCCACGGCTCCTCAGCCATAAAAAAACCGAACTGTCATCCTCCCTACGACGACTCAGGAGGAAGCGTTCGGTGTCCAGGAACCCTCATGAGGTGAAGATGCTTGCTATCCCACCTCCCGCTTGCCCAAGAGTTGTAGGGAGTGATGACGAGGAACCGCTCTGAGCCAGTGGAGTCTGTTGTTCCATCTACAGCTACAGCGTTGGTATGTTTCCAGTCGATCGCGTGTGGCTGATCGTCCTGGATCACTCGGATCCATCATTGTCCTCACTCTATAAGTCAGCAACAATGCACTCGCCGAACACAGGGCGAGCACCAAGGCTGGTTTATTATAGCTCCTGAAAGTCGTCTCATCAAGCGATTTTGCTGTGTTTCGTGGTGCTCAGATGGTAGAGGCCAGCCAGGGGGACAATGGCCAACGAGGCCAGGGCCATGGCCACAAACACGCTGTGCAGTCCCTGCATGTCCCCGACCACGCCATACATGATCGGGCCAAGCGCGCCAGCGCCGAGGTAGATGGTGAAGTACAGGCCATACCCTCGCGATCGTTTGCTCTTGTCAAAGAGATCCGCCACGCCGTCGAGTAAGATCGACGACGTGCCATTGAGGAAAAAGCCGAGCACAAACAGCGTCGGCAGAATGAGACTTTGCTGCGCCGGCAACATGAGTAAGACGAAGGTGCCTGTCAACACTTCCGTGACCACAATCATCCTGGTAGTGCCCAGGCGGTTGGCGAGCAGGCCACAGCCGAGCTTGCCGAACGCCCCGCCGGCAAAGAGCACGGTCAGCATGAGGCTGGCCGAGGCTTCTGTAATGCCTTTTTCTAGCAGCAAGAAGGGCACAAACGTCAATAAGGCATTGCGTACGGAGGCGTCCAATACTCCCATGCTGAGGAGACTGGCGAACCTGGCAGGGTGCAAAATACCCCAGCCTTTTGCCGTTGGGGCGGTGCTGTGCTGCGACGTATAGGCACGGTAGTCACGCTGTCGCATAGTGAGCCAGAACAGGAGTGAAAAGAGCAGAGAAGCCGCGCCCAGGTAGAAGAGACTGTGCCGCCAGCCGTAGACAGGGAGGCTGAACGCGAAAATGGCGGGAACGATAAACTTGCCGAGGTCGCCAGCGAAATTGAGAATGCCTAAGGCACTGGCGCGCCAGCTCCCATCATACTGGCGTGAGACAAAGGAGGAAGCGACTGGGTGCTGGACACTGCCGCCCGTGCCGGCACAGAAAGCCAACACGAGGACGTGCAGAAACGAGCCAGCCAGCCCGATAATCATGAGGCCAGCTGCCACCCATGCCATGCCCAGCGCCAAGAAGGCAATTTCGCCAAAGCGCTCCGCCAGTATCGCCATCGGCAGTTGAAAGGCCGTCGACGCACCAGACAAGGCCGTTTTCAACATGCCGACTTGCGCATAGCTCAGGCTAAACTCGACGGCGATGAGGGGAAGGACGGGATAGAGCGCCACGAAACAGCCATCGTTGACCAGATGCATGAGGGCATTGGCCAGCAAGGGACCGTATGCCTTTCGCACCTCTGGCCCACGGATGAGCAACCCAGAGAAGCGGCCGTTGCGCAAGGCGCTATACACCGTACTGCTCCGTAAATGTGTTGATACCACAGGCGACCATTAACTGCAGCGATTAAAACATACGAGGTCCGGCTATGGCAAGAAGAATTTCTGGTCATATGGCTTGATGTTATTGACTGGCGATGGAGGATGAGGCAAGATCATAGGGCAATAACGTTTCAGTGTGGTCAGGTGTAGAGGAGAGGTGAGCATGTGTGATCATCTATTGACATACCGCCATATCCAGCAGTTCCAGCAACGCCGACCGGCCTGGCACTGTAGCACGTGTGGGCGCGTAGCTTATCGTCCGCTTGATTGCTGTGCACAGCCAGCGTTTACCTCCCGTGCCCCACTCGACTCGCAGAGCAGACGTCTCTGGCTTGGGAAGGTCGCGGAACTCTGGAGGCAGATAGACTTGCAGGGTCTCCAACAGTGGTTAGGACGGTCAGTGGGTGCTCTGCGTCGGCGGCGTACCGATGACTACCACGCAAACGAGATACCCGTGACGCCAGTTGTAGTCGAGGATGACTACGCTGAGGCTGCGGAAGTGGGCAATACCCCGGTGGGCGTGGGAGATCGGCAGTGATGTCTGCCTGAAGGCGGGAGACCATGCAGAGTTGGGGAGCGTCTCTGCAGCGTGTATATGCGTCACATGCCGATGACTTCTGGATTGCAGAGGCAGTGGCCCCGACGTCACGCTCCATTTCCGAGAAGTTCGTACGGTGTCTGTGGTTTGACCAGCGGTGGCGCCCGGCAACGTTACGCACCCTGGATGGACAGGACGTGGTGGTCCATACGCCAGGGCGGTGGAACACCCATGCTGGCCCTGATTTTCTGCACGCCGTCATTGAGTATGCTGCTGGGGGACGCCAGCGGGGCGATGTCGAAGTGCATCGCTATGCCTCTGGCTGGACGGCCCATCGCCATGACCGAGATGGACGCTATGGGCAGGTCATTCTGCACGTCTTTCTGTGGAACGATCGTCAGGCTACTGTCGCCAGGCGTGTTGATGGCCAGGCGATTCCTCAGATCGCGCTGGCAACCTGCCTGCCTCGCCCACTCATGACCTACCTCGACGATATGGCTCTGGACGACTATCCCTACAAACATGCACCCGTGCCCGGTCACTGTTACGAGGCGCTCCGGCAGCTCGAGCGTGGCGTCGTGCAGGAATTTCTCAACCGTGCAGGCGATGTCCGCCTGCAGCAGCGTATGGGCCGCTGGGCCAGGCGTGCGGCAGAGGTCGGGCTGGCGCAAACCATGTATGAGGCGGTACTGCGAGCGCTCGGTGCCACAGGATATCGACCGCAATTTCAGCGCCTCGCCAGCCTGGTCACCTGGGAGGAATTGTGCGACTGTCTTGCCACCGTCCCGGCTGCGGCACAGGGCATCGCTGCCGAAGCCATATTGCTCGGGTTGGCTGGCATGTTGCCACAGGCGCAGGCAGCCGCAGTGACGATGGATGCAGACACACAGCAGTATAGCGATCTCCTGCAGCAGTGGTGGCACCACTTGCCCCGTAGCCTCCAGCAACGCGCCTGGCAGGGCGTGCCGTGGCGGCAACCACAGGTGCGTCCCACGAACACGCCTGAACGCCGCCTGGCTGCCATGGCGCGTCTGCTGGCATGCTATCATGGTACGAACCTGCTGGAAGCCGCCTTGAGCCGGTGCCAGCCCTTCCTTGGACAGAGCCAGCCCACGGTGGCACGCACACTCTGCCACGCCCTCATGGACATGTTGATTTTTCCTGTCACCTCCTATTGGACTGAGCATTCCCGACTGGGCAGCCGTAAAGGCCATCCCCAGCGCCTCATCGGCACACAACGCGCCCTCACCATGGTCGTTGATGCCGTGCTGCCGGTCTTATTACTCTCGGCACAGGCGTCTGAGCCGCTCCAGACCGCGTTGCTCGCCTGCTATCGGGCCGCCCCACGTTTGCCCAACAACTCCCTGTTACGCTATATGGCACGGCGTCTGTTCGGGGACGATCCAGCCCTGCTGGCAGTAGTGTCTGGAGCTCGACAACAGCAGGGTGTGCTGCAGATTTTCTCCGACTATTGCAACAACGATGAGGGGAATTGCCAGGGCTGTGACTTTCCACTGGCAGCGACACCTTTGTCACCCCCGCACAATTGTTGAACATCGCGTCGGCCCGCCAGCGGGGACACCGGCAGTGTTACGCAGCCACGCCGCTGTGAAGCCCCTGCAGGTCTTTTTTTCTAGACCGGGCTATGCGAGACTTGTGCCTACTTTCTGGTCTGCTATAATAGACCCCTGTTTTCTATGCTGGACTACCCTTTTCTCTTGTGTGCGTATGCCTTACGCCAAACTCGTCCCCGCCGCGGAGCGCACCTTGCGGCTGTTGGAGGTGTTGTCCGTCGCCTCGCACGGCTTGACGGCAGCAGATCTCATGGCGCGACTCCACATGTCTCGGAGCTCACTTTTTGCACTGCTCCACACGCTCAAAGCGCGTCATTATGTGGAGCAGGAGGACCGACGCTACCGCCTGGGCCCGGCCTTATGGGGCCTGTTGCCAGGGCGGCAGCATGGTCTGGGGCCGCTTATTGACGCGTTTCACAATGACGTTGAGCTGGGTATGCTGGCTGAGACCGTGGCTCTGGCGTGGCTCGATGGTACTGAAACGGTTATTATTGCTCAGCGTGAAAGTCAACAGCCGGTCCGGGCTGTCTTTCGCCCTGGTGAGCGTCGCCAAGCCTCCGATGACTGCAGCTGGTTTAATTCTCCTCGCTGGCTTACCTGCGCATACACTGCACATGCACCTGCCGCACCAGGCCGACGACCTGGTGGCGACCCTCAACCACATACACCAGACTGGCTGGACAGAGACCCGCTATGGTGATACGGTTGAGCTGGCCGCTCCAGTGTGCGTGGATGGGATTCAGCCCGTGGCGGCCCTGGTAGCCACCATGCCGGTTTTTCGGGCGTGCCATGAGACGCTGGCGGCACTGGTGCATCCTGTGCGGCAAGCCGCCGCCCGTTTGTCCTATCGCATGGGGGCACCGGTCTACCAGCCATACGGCTGGGCGAGCAGCGAGCCGCTCGGCCCGACCATGCCTCTGCATGACGCCGACGTCGAGCAGTTTTTACAAGGTCCGTGGAGTGCTCGGCTGGCCTGCGTCCGCCGTGATGGCACGCCACACGTGATTCCCTTGTGGTATGAGTGGGCGAACCGTTGCCTGTGGGTCACGGCCTCTCCCGACGCCTCGTGGAAAACCTATATCGTGGCAGGAAAACAGATTTCGCTGACCGTCGATGAACCCTGGCCGCCCTTGCGCCGGGCCCTGATTGTTGGTCATGCCGAGCCGATGGCCAATGTGGACATTCCCGGTGGCTTAGCCGGCCTCCGCTGTCGACTGGCTACCCGTTATCTGGGGCAGGGGGCTGAAACCCGTGCCGAGTTTCGGCAGATCAAAGGTTGGCAAGCCTTTCGCATCGTGCCGCTGAAAATTACGGGCCTGCAGGGGCTCGGCCGCTAAATCGGAGGAGCATCATGTCGAAGGACACTACAGCACCGACTTTTGCCCATGTAGACCAGTTGATGCGGGGCGTCAGTGCCCCGGTCGGGCGTATTCTGGAACATGCCTTAACCGAGCAGGAGGTGACCCCGGCTGAAGCGATCACCCTATTTGACACGCAAGGCGTCGATCTGCTGGCACTGATAGCGACGGCCGATGCCCTGCGGCAACGACAGGTCGGCGACCGGGTGACCTATGTCAAAGTGCGCAATATCAACTTTACCAATGTGTGTTACACGGCCTGCAAGTTTTGTGAATTTGGACGCCAGGAGCGCGACTCCGAAGCCTACACCTTTGAGCTGGACGATGTGGTGGCGCAGGCTGTCGAAGCCTGGAACTGGGGGTGCACCGAGGTCTGTATGCAGGGCGGCCTGAACCCCAGACTGGGCGGGGATATTTACCTGCGCTTGCTCAAAAGGCTCAAAGCGGTCCTGCCCGATCTGCATATTCATGCCTTCTCCCCCTTTGAAATCCAATATGCCAGTCAACTCCTGCGCAAGTCGCCAGAGGACGTTTTGCGTGAGTTGAAAGACGCCGGGCTGGGAAGCATTCCCGGCACTGCCGCAGAGATTTTGGATACCGAAATCCGCCAGATTCTGACCAAGAATAAACTCAGTGCCAGCGCCTGGGTCGACATTATCAAAACCGCCCACCGCATTGGCCTTCCCTCTACGTCAACGATTATGTACGGCCACGTCGATGCGCCACGTCACTGGACCGCCCATATGGCGCTGTTGCGTGACATTCAGCGCGACACCGGCGGCTTCACCGAGTTCGTGCCGCTGGGCTTCATCTACCAAAAGACGCGCCTGTATGCGGAAGGCCTGGCCCGGCCCGGTCCCACCGGCATGGAGAATGTCAAGATGCATGCCGTAGCCCGCCTCATGCTGGGCCAGGATATCCCCAATATTCAGGTCAGTTGGGTGAAGTTGGGGACAGGCATGAGCCAGATGTGTTTAAACGCCGGGGCGAATGATTTTGGCGGCACGCTCATTAACGAGCGCATCAGCCGCATGGCAGGGGCAACAACGGGACAGTACATGCCACCGGAGGAGTTTGAACGCCTGATTCTTGATATCGGACGTATTCCGGCAGAACGCACCACACTCTACAAAATTGTCCACGAGGGGCAGCGGCACTATGACCCGTCGACACCGCAAACCATGCGTCCCTTCGAACCTGTGCCACAGCCAGTGGTCGCGCTCCATCAGCTCACCTGAGGTTGGTCAATCCGGCGCACGTCATGGCGCGTGACGTGTCATCCGCTAGGGGCGACTCGCCGAGTCGCCCGCTGGCCTGAGGCAGCGGGCGATATTCTAGGTGGCGCGAAAGTGCGGCAGAATATCACGCCCCAGGCGCTGCGCCTGTTGCACGAAATCAGTGCGGCGTGAGGTCGTTGGCACCAGGATGATGTCGCGTGCGCCCGCGTCAATATAGGCTTGCAGGCGCGTGATGCAGGCGTCGGGCGTGCCGATGACACAGTAGCGCTCCACGAGGGTGTCAAAGGGTTGGTGGTAATTGGCGCTGAGGTGCATGTTGGCCTGTTGAAAGGCGGCTTCGTAGGTATCCGCGACGTAAATGAACTGGTACAGAGTGGCCTGAAAACGCTCGAGCGTTCGACCGTGCTCGCTGGCGTAGGTGTGAATTTTCTGCAGGCCGTCGGCGTACTGCTTGGGAGTGAAGAGGTAGGGCATGTAGCCATCGCCGAGTCGGGCCGCCCGCCGCAGGGCAGCGTCGGATCGTCCGCCAACGATGATCGGGGGGCCGCCAGGCTGTATGGGTTTGGGGCGCATAGAGACGTCGGTGAACTGGAAGTACTTACCGTGATAACTGGCGCTCTCCTGGGTCCATAAGGCTCGCAAAACGTCGATCGCCTCGTTGGTGCGTCCGCCACGTTCGTACAGCGGTATGCCACAGACCTCGAATTCCTTGGGGTATTCCCCCCCCACACCCACTCCGAGGGTAATACGTCCCTGCGCAATAATGTCGAGTGTGGAGACCGCTTTGGCAACAGCAGCTGGTGGGCGCAGGGGCAAGAGCAGAATGGCACTGCCAATGCGCACCCGTGATGTCCGGGCCGCTACGGCGGCCATCGTCGTGATGGCGTCGAAGGTCGGCACGTAAAACACGATGTGCTCACTGACCCAAATAGCATCAAAGCCGAGTCCTTCAGCCATCTCGGCATGGGAGAGGTCGAAGTCACCGGCGAGCGGCAAGGTGATGCCAAATTGGAGTGCTTCTACCATAACGGTCTCCTGACACAGGCAGAACGAGCGGGCAAACCGCTAAGTACAGCAATAGAATAAGGTGTCCATAATGCCCGGCTGTATACCAGAGAGCTAGGGCGGAAAAACGAACACCTATGCGCCGTGCGCAGCACTAAGTGCGTTGACGGCGGGTGATCTCGGCGCGCAACTCCTCGGCGAGTTTAGGATCGAGTGTTTCGAGAATCGCCAGATGCTTTTTGGCGTCTTCTATGCGGCCCACGGCAATTAAGGCTTCGCCCATGTACTCATGGGCTTCGGCCAGGTTGGGATCAATCGCCAGGGCTTTTTCGTACAAGGGGATGGCCTCGTCAAATTGCCCCAGCTTGCGGTAGGAATAGGCCATGTTGTTATACGCCATGGCATGGTTGGGGTTGTCCTTGATGGCACGTTTGAATGACTTGATAGCGGCTTTATACTTCCCGGCTTTGAGATGTTTATACCCGGTGTCATAGTCAGACACGGCCGGACCGGGGTCGGATTTATCGGGACTGTCAGAACCGCCACCCCCACTATCGGCATAGACGAAGAAGGGAAGGAGCAGAAGCATACTACAGAGCAGTGTCAGGATGCGAGTCTTCATCGGGAAATCCCTCCTTTTTTATTTCCGGCACTTGCCGTAATGGCTATTTCAGACATCTGAGACATACAGGAAACACGGTGACTCATTATAGCACGTTCAGTGGCAGGTGATGGCTGGGAGGCCTGGTCTATTTCGTGTATACTGCCCGGCACAGGCAACGTCTGATTTCTTGAGCCCCATCGAGACTCTGCTACGCCAAAGACGCATGGAGGTGACCCATGGCTGACCACAGTAATCTGGAGAGCCTGAGCCGTGACGCAGATAGCATTACGCCCCCGGCATTTCTGCGACAAGCCGCATACTTACAGAATCTGGAGGCAACGCATCAGCGATCGATGGCTCAGAACGAGGCATTCTGGGCCGAAGTAGCCGAGGAACTCACCTGGTTTCGTAAGTGGGACAAAGTCTTTGAGTGGCATTACCCGCGTTTTCAGTGGTTCATCGGCGGCCAATGTAACATCACCGTGAACGCCCTTGACCGCCATGTCAATTCCTGGCGCAAGAATAAAGTCGCCCTGGTGTGGGTCGGCGAGGATGGCAGCGAGGTGACAGTGTCCTACGGACAACTGCTGCGTCGCGTCAATCGCGTCGCCAACGGCCTGAAATCCCTCGGCGTAAAAAAGGGTGATCGTGTCGTCATCTACATGCCGCTGACGATGGAGGGGGTGACGGCCATGCTGGCCTGCGCCCGTATCGGGGCAGTGCACAGCGTGGTGTATGCTGGCTTTAGCGCTGGCGCCCTGCGCACGCGTATTGTCGATGCTCAGGCCAAAATCGTCATGACGTCAGACGTCACCTACCGCCGGGGCAAGGCCGTCGACTTGAAATCCATCACTGACGAAGCCGTCGGTGGCCTGGAGGTGGTCGAGAAAGTCGTGGTGCACCGCCGTCAGACGCCCCAGCGTGCCCTGCGCTCGGCGCAGGAGATCGATTTTTATGATCTGGTTGGCGCGCAAAGCATAGAGTGCGAACCAGAGGTGATGGAGGCTGAGGATCCGCTCTACATTCTCTACACGAGCGGCACTACAGGGAAGCCAAAAGGGGTACAGCATGTGCACGGCGGCTACATGGTGGGGACATACTACCACTGCAAAGCCTTCTGGGACATCCGCGATGAGGACGTGTTTCTCTGCACCTCGGATATTGGCTGGGTCGTGGGGCATAGCTACATTGTCTACGCTCCCCTGGTGGCCGGCGCGACCACAGTGTGTCGCGAAGGGGCGCCGGACTATCCCGACCCTGGGGTGATATGGAGTATTGTCGAGCGCCATGGCGTGTCGGTGATGTTCACGGCGCCTACGGCGATCCGCATGTTCATGCGTTTTGGCGCGGCCTACCCGCAGAAATACAACCTCAAGAGCCTGCGGTATCTCACCTGTGCTGGCGAACCGCTGAATCCTGAAGCCTGGCGCTGGGCCCATGAGCATCTCGTGGGCAAGGGTGCCTGGGGATATGTGACTGATAACTGGTGGCAGACCGAAACCGGTGGTCCGTGTCTGGGCACCCCCATCTGTCTGGACTCGCGTCCCGGCAAGGTCGGCAAGCCGCTCCCAGGGGTCGTTGCCGATGTGGTAGATGTGCAGGGCAATCCTGTCGCACCCGGGCGGGGTGGTTTACTCGTCCTCAAACAGCCGTTCCCGCATTTGTTCCGCACTGTATATGGCGATGCGGCGCGCTACGAGCACGACTGGGGGCGTATCCCGGGCTGTTACTTCACCGGTGATGTGGCCATTAAGGACGAGGATGGCTATTTCATGGTCGTCGGGCGGGCCGATGATGTCATGAATGTCGCCGGACACCGTATTGGCACTGCAGAGGTCGAGAGTTCGCTGGTCAGCCATCCGGCGGTGGCTGAAGCGGCGGTGATCGGCAAGCCCGATCAGCTCAAAGGCGAATCTATCAAAGCCTTCGTAACCCTGCGGGTAGGACATGCCCCGTCGTCCGCCATGATACAAACGCTGCAGAACCATGTGCGCCACGACCTGGGGCCGATCGCCCAGCCGAGCGAGATCGATTTTGTCGACAAATTGCCGAAGACCCGCAGTGGCAAGATCATGCGTCGTTTGCTAAAAGCCAATGAGTTAGGCATCGACCCTGGAGATATTACGACCCTGGAGGATTGAGCCCATTTTTCCCGCTATGCCCCCGTCCCCTGGGAGCGCCCGCATCGAGGCGCCTCCAGGGGGAGCAGATGTCTGTTAGCCCCGTTGTGCTCCTACTTGAAGTAGAACGTTTCTGGATGCGAGATCTGCGGGTTATCGCTCACGGCGCTCACCCATTGGCGCGCCGGCAGGTTGCCCATGGTGATTTTGGCCACCCGCACGCCCTGAATCCCTGGAGAGAGCCCGACAGTGCCAATGGTCCAGACTTCATCGACGGCGATCTTCCAGATCTCCCTGGCCAGTGTGATGCGCTCCTCGCGGGGCACGCCGAAGGCCTTACGATACAGCTCCATGAGCTCGCGCATGCGCGGTGGTGGCTCCTTGCCCTTGCTGCCACCGGAGGCGAACCAGCGGCCATACAACGGCCCGATGGTGCCACCGCCATCGTATGGGAAGAACACGGGGATATGCCCGAACATATTGTCCGAGCCCCATTGCGCATCCACATAAATCTGGTGCTCATTGGCGTCGCGGCGCCTGAAGGCCAGGCTGCGTTCCACCTCCTTGACGTCTGCCTGTATGCCAAGCTTCTTCCACTGTTCCCGAATCATTTCACACACCTGCGTGGACTGGAAGAAGCCCACAAAGGTCTGTACTTCGATGCGCAGGCGGCCTTTGCCATCGGTGCGCAGGCGGTAGCCCTCGGCGTCCTTTTTGTCCAGGCCGATGGCATCCAGCATGGCGTTGGCCTGCTGCGGCTCGTAGGTGGCCCAGCGCGTGCGATACTCGGCACCCGGGCTGTACAGGGTATCTTCACCCGGTAGCGCAGCGCCAGGCACGCCCAGTCCGAGCCAGAAGGTTTCGTTGAGCTGGTCGCGGTCGATGCCCAATGACAGGGCGCGTCGGAAGTCGCGGTTGGTGAGCCACTTGGCAACCTCCGGGTCGGCCTCATAGCTCATGTTGAACCAGAGCGCCACGTCGGTCCCCTGGGCGCTCGGGTCCAGATACACCTTATAGCCGCCCTTCTGCTGATTCTCCAGCAGCACCGGCAATTTCTGCAGGTCAATATGGCGCGCCTGCTTCTCGTACTCGCCAGCAATGGCCCGCAGATTGAGCACTTCCAGGTTCTCGGCCAGCGTCATGACAATCTTGTCAATGTATGGCAGCTGGTTACCTGCCGTGTCCACGCCGTAGAAGTAGGGATTGCGCTCCAGGGTCCAGGTGGGGGTGTTGATGGGGGTGGTGGTTTTCCACGGCGTGACCACTGGCAGCTCGGGATTGAGCGTGGAGTCGTTCTTGAATTTGAACAGTGCCACCCAGTTATCGAACTTGGCCTCCTTGACCTTCTGGTCCAACGCCTCCTTGGCGACATACTTGGGATGGAACTGTTGCAAGTAGTGGGCCGGGGCGAAGCCACCCGTGGCCAGCCGCCCCCAGCGGGCATGTCCGCCAAGCTCCAGGACTGCCGCCAGGATCTCGGGCAGCAGATAGTAGGGATCTGGCGACACGAATCTGATCGTGTAGGGGTCGACTTTCTGTAACTCCACCGGCTTGAAGTTGATGGTCATCACTGGCGACTGGGTGGGGACGAGATCCTTGTTCTGGTACATATCCTCGTACCAGAACATAAAATCGTCGGCGGTGAAGGGGTGACCATCGCTCCACTTCATGCCGCGGCGCAGAAAGATGGTGGTGATGCGCCCGTCCGCACTCAGCTCCCAGCCTTTGGCAAGATTGGGCACCACTTGCGTGCCGGTATAGTCAAAGTACAGGATTTTATCGTTCATGCCAGCCCGGAAGCCGTTGAAGACGTCGGCCGGCCCAATGAAGCCGCGGCGCCAGGTGCCGCCGTACTTGCCGATGTCGTGCACAGGCTTGATCACCAGAGGGTCCTGCCCGAGTCGTTCTGCGACCGGTGGCAGTTTGCCGGTTTTGACCAGCTCCGCCAGTTGTGGCGCTTCCTGGAAGGTCTTGGGGAACTGGGCAGGGTTGGTGATGATTTCTGGCCCTTCCAGCTTCCCGATCATGCTGCTCCCCATGGTCTGGGCCACAGCCTCTGGCGCGACCCCGCCTCCAGTCACTAAGGCCAGGAGGGCAACAGCGAGTATGGACAGCCCCTCTAATGCTTTCCCCATTCGGCCTAACTGGCTCATGTTTTGTCCTCCTTCCCGCGCCGCCGCCCTACTCCTCCTCTGCAATGACAGAGTATACGAGCGGCGGTGCCTGGCATCCCAACTGGTGAGAGATGTGGTGTCATGGTGTATACATCCTTATAGCGAGTTCTCTGGGTGAGGTCAACTGCTGCTGGCATGCCGGCATAGAATAGTGACACGACGCACTACCAGGGGACGGTGGCCGAGCACTCCCAGATAAGTGCAGCCAAAAGAACGGTCGGGGAGGCTACTGGCTCACCGCCGGTCGAACTGTGCACATATCATCGCTGGGAGCATGGTCTACGACCCTACCATCCTTTGCCATCGCGTACGGTGATTTGATGATAAGCGAAAGCGACATCTTGGACCTGCAGGCACAGGCCTTCCATCAGGCACAAACCGGCGCTATAGCGCAGGCTGGTCATGAGATGATGCATGCCGGTAAGTTGTGCCAGTCCGGCGTGGCCGCTTGGCGCGTTCGAGATGATCGAGGGTTGGAAACTCCTGTTTCAGCACGTGGCAGTAGAGGCAGAGTAATGCGTTCAAGGCGACATTTTGCGTCGCCGTCGCGATCCGACAGTCGATGGCCAGATGCGTCAGAAAGCGTCTGGTCCAGCGCACGTCCACCTGTTCGGTGCGGCGACGCACATGTCTGCGGCGAAGCGCCAGACGCATCTGATCGAGCAGCTTTGTTTTTGACGCCATGGAGTCTCCTCTCCTATGATGCTCCCCATATCAGCGGTCGTGGTATGCAACGCTCGTCTGCTTGCCTGCGTGGTGCTGCAGTGCGTCTGGTGCTCCACACGATAGTGCTCCTTCTCCTGTCTCTGCATGCCTCTCCAATAGATTGACACTTCCTATAGGGCGCGTGTGTGCAGTACATTATCCCGTTGAAGCTTGTGCAACACTCCAGGAAGACGCGCTATGCCGCCTGAGGCGATAAAAAGCCCCTGCAAGCTGTGCTAGACGGCCACATACCAGAACAACTCCGTGCAGGTGGTGTTCGACGGCTCTGCCTGTATAATACCGTGCCAAGGGGCACTATACAGTGGAAGCTGTATAATACCCAATTGGCGATGCTATATCAGGGTCATTCAGTTTTCAGCAGAGTGATTGACAGACAGCTTCATCGGAGCGATAAAGCGTTTTGACCATGGGGGGATCACTGGCAAGGCGCTCCCTCACACGAGCCAAAACGCTTTTTGTGGAGTTGCAGCGATGGTAGCACATCCGCGTCCGTTGATCGAGGTCTTGGCTGAGATGCCTGATTTTCGCAGCAATCGTGGCAAACGCCACCCGCTGGCCGCCATCCTCGCGCTGGCCTGTAGTGCGATGCTTGCGTGGCTACCGGAGTGACACGGCCATTGCCGAGTGGGGCCGCCACTATGGGAGCCGCCTCAGTCAGGCACTCGGGTTCACCCATACGCCCCCGTGTGCCGCAACCCTCCACACGGTCTTGCGTCGCGTGGATCGAGAGGTCTTGGAAGCCCAGTTGAGCGCATGGACAGAGGAGTTGCTCTGCGGGCACCCGGCCCCAGAAGGGACCGCAGAAGCGATCGCGATTGCTGGCAAAACGCTGCGGGGGAGTCGGAAGCAGGGGGCGCCAGGCGCCCATCTCCTCTCGGCGTTGGCACACCGCTTGGGCCTCACACTGGCGCAACATCCCGTGGCGGATGCGACCAATGAGATGCCGGAGGTCTTAGCCCTACTCCGCTCCCTGGTGCTGGAGGGGCGCGTCGTCACGAGGGAGGCCTTGCTGACCCAACGGCAGATGGCCCACAGGATCGTGGAGGCGCAAGGAGACTAGGTGATGCTGGTCAAAGACAACCAGCCCCACCTCCGGGAGGATAGTCACACGGTCTTTGCGCTCCCCCCTATTGCAGGAGAGCGGCGCACCATGGCCGAAACGGTGGACAGTGGGCACGGCCGTAGCGCGCAACGGCGCCTGCGGACGAGTACGGTCCTGGTGGGCGACAGTGATTGGCCAGGCCTGGCGCAAGTGTTTCAGATCGAGCGGCAGGTCATCGAGAAAAAGACGGGAGAGTGCCGGGAGGAAGTCGTGGCGGGCGTCACAAGCGTGGGGCCAGAACGCGCTAATGCGGCCCGCTTGCTCGCACTGGTACGCGGGCACTGGCAGATTGAGCACCAATCGCCTTGGGTCCGGGATGTCACCTTTGATGAAGATCGCTCCCAAGTGCGGTGTGGCAATATCCCGCAGGTGATGGCCGCCCTGCGCAATACCGTCATCGGCCTGAGGCGGTGGGCGGGCGATACCAACATTGCCGCAGCCTGCCGTCGTTTTGCAGCCCAGCCCTGGGCCGCCCTGGCGCTCATCGGCATCGTATTGGAAAACTGAATGGCCCTGTGCTATATGGATCAAACTGTATAGCACATCGTTAGGCAGTACTATACGGTGGGCGCTGTATAATTAATAGTTGGGCAGCATAAAGCCATGGGTACATCTAATACCATCATTGTCCGGATAGTTACCGTATGCCTGGGGCTGTTCGTCGGATTGGCTGCTGTAGAAATAGTGATTCGGATACTCTCACTTGCCCCACCCCTTGAAGGCCAGTACGGCCATAATGTGCGAGATACCTATCTTCCCTATAAACCAAAGCCTTCAAGTCGGATTACAGGTCGGAATGAAACGAACGAATTCGCTTACGATTACCAACACAACAGCTTTGGGTTTCGAGATGTGGAGCACACCCTCGTCAAAGGGGCAGAGACCTTTCGGATTCTGGGATTGGGGGACAGCTTCACCTACGGCGCTGGTGTTGCCTTCGAAGAGACCTACCTGTCCCGTCTTGAAGGGATGCTGAACAATCGAGCAGGTACTCATCCGAGAGTTGAGGTCATAAGGGGCGGCATCCCCCGGTATTTCCCGGAGCCAGAGAGAGTACTCCTCGAAAAGTATGGGGTGCAGTTCCAACCAGACTTGGTTGTGGTTGGCTTTCTGCCCAACGACGTTGTCGACACTTACCTGGGGCTGGATGCTATCACGGTAGACCAGTCGGGCTATCTGAAGACCCGCGAGGCCGCACAACTCGGGCCGTTCGGTATGCAGGTCTACCAGTACTCCCATCTCTGCCGAGTCCTTCTCAGAAGCTATGTGTCTTGGCAGATCAAGAGGAAATATCAACCGCGACGTGACGAACTCTTTCAAGACGGGGGCTTCCACGAGAAAGACTGGGTGCACGTGGAGCGTGAATACGACCAGATGGCGGCGATCGCCGCTTCCATTGGTGCCAGGTTCGTCATCGTTCACATTCCGCAGAAAGGGCCATGGACTGAGAAGCACCGCTACCCCGCTATCAGACTTTCTGCATGGGCAGCGACGCGGAATGTTGGTTTCGCGGATATCCTACCAGCCATGGAACGTACTTCAGCCGGGCAGCATCTATATTATGAAAAGGATGGGCATTGCACGCCAGTCGGGCACGCAGTGATTGCCCAGGAATTATACAGATACTTGACTGACGAGAACATCATCCCCTAGGGGTATGCGAGCCGACTGCCCAACTAGACGCTGGAGCGGACGTGCAACAGCACGCCGCTCAGCTGCCCCGTTATGCTTCTGAGCTTCAAGGATAGGAAGACAGGATGAAGGTCTTCATCAGCTACAGCCAAGAAGACAAGAAATATGCGTCGCTTATTGCAGAGAGGCTACGTGACGCTGGGCACGAGGTATGGTACGACGCATGGGCGTTGCGTCTTGGTGACAATCTGATAGAGAAAATTAATGAAGGACTGAAAGACACTGATGCACTGATTGTTATAGTCAGTGAACACTCCCTACGCTCCAAGTGGGTAATGCATGAGTTCTCTGCTCTTGCACTTGGCGACCTCTCGAGTAAGAAGAGTCGGATCATTCCGGTTCTCATCGATAAGACCTCGGTTCCTCAGTACCTGGCCAGATACGTCTACGTTGATCTCACCTCCGATCTAGAGCGTGTTATGCACTTTCGTCTTGATGCTGCTACACTGGCAGTATGGAACGCAAAGCCTATCCCAGTGATGTCAGTGATGACGAGTGGGCCTTGGTCGCCCCCTATGTGACCCTCATGACTACAGAGGCCCCCCAGCGGGAGCACAGCCTGCGCGAGGTCTTTAATGGCCTGCGCTGGATTGTCCGGGCAGGCGCGGCGTGGCGGATGATGCCCCATGACCTGCCGCCGTGGCCGACGGTGTACCAACAGAGCCAGCGCTGGCTCAAGGCCGGCGTGTTTGACGCCATCGTGCAGGATCTGCGCGCGGTGTTGCGGCGGGCCCAGGGCCGCAAGGCAGAACCCTCGGCAGCGATCTTTGATAGTCGCACCCTCCAATCGACACCCGAAAGCGGCGCGCGGGCGGGGTATGACGGGGCCAAACGCCGGCGCGGCTCGAAGGTGCATATGGCGGTGGATACCTTGGGCCATCTGTTGGCGCTTCATGTCACCGCGGCCAACGAACAGGATCGGAGCCAAGTCACGACATTGGCCGCCAAAGTGCAAGAGGTCACCGGCGACGCGGTCGACGTCGCGTTTGTGGACCAGGGATATACGGGGGAGCAAGCCGCTGCGGATGCCCATGCCCAGCATCTGCGGCTGGAAGTGATCAAGCTGCCCGAGGCGAAAAAAGGCTTTGTGCTGCTGCCGCGGCGGTGGGTGGTCGAGCGGAGTAACGCTTGGGCCGCCCGTTTTCGCCGCTTGGCGCGGGATTATGAACGGTTGGCGGAGACACTCGCCGGCTTGCATTTTGTAGCCTTTGCCATCTTGATGCTCAAGCGCTTCGTAGAGCTGATAGTTTAAAGTGCATAACACGCTCTAGAGCTTGGACTGCAGCAGATACTCCATGCTCTGTCAGAGCAACCTCAGGCTACCCAGGAAGGGAAGCCACAAAGGAAGCGCACATACGACACGGCAATCTCTGCACTCTCACAGGCATTACACGCAGGTCGGCTGACTCTAGTGTGCGGGGCTGGCGTGTCAATCAAAGCTGGAATTCCTTCATGGAACCAGCTACTTTTGTGCCTGCTTGAGTCAATGATGAAAAGGCTCTCACGAGATCGGTCCATTTCACTGGAGAATGTCGCTCCTGACGAGTTCCAGAAACGGTATGGACCTTCCGCTCTGGTGGTCGGCAAATACTTGAAATCGAATCTAGGCAATGACTTCTTACCAGAACTGAGAGATGCTCTTTACTCAGAAAATCCAACGTCCTGTGACATCATTGATGCAATAGTCGAATTAGCTAGACCTCAGCGTGACGGCAGACCACTTGAGTCAATAATCACGTTCAATTTTGACGGCTTAATCGAAGAAAATCTCGAACAGAACAACATCCGCCATAGGGCGATTTCGGCAGAAGGCATGAGAAACGGCTCCAGCGAGCTCCCCATTTACCACGTCCATGGATTCCTTCCAAGAAAAGGGCGCATTGGGAAACAAGCCGAAGTTGTCTTCAGTGAGGATGCCTATCACAGTCAATTTATAGACTCTTTTAGTTGGTCGAATCTAATTCAACTGAACAAGCTAAGCCAGAATACGTGCTTGCTCGTTGGTCTTAGCTTAACTGATCCAAACCTTCGTCGCCTACTGGATGTTTCCAATAGGAAGAATCCATCAAGAACATTGAACCACTATATTATTAAGAAAGTCCCAAACTTTTCGAGTAAGACCGATACAATTGACGAACTCGCCTTTCTTCTCGAAGAGCAGGATGCCAATGAGCTTGGGCTGAATGTGATATGGGTTGAGAAGTTTCCGGAGATCGCCCCGCTGCTCCAGAGGATTGCAGAAGACCAAGCATAACAAGCGCGTGCAGGCGACGGCTTCCAGCGTCCGCTCGTGCCTCGCTCCCGCTTCCAGCCGCGCCTGACGCGTAGCGTTCGGCTTCCGCTTTGTAGATTAAGGGGAGGTGGTATCCTCTGATGCGGAGTTAAGCCGGCTGACGGAAATCTGCGGGGCTCCCTGATAGGATGCCCCCACTGTGATATAAGCTTGCTGTTTCGGCATAATGACGATGGGGCCTTGAGTGGAATGGTTCCTGGAGTACAGCACAGCAGTAGGACACCTCCCCCTGGAAGAAAGGCCCAACCCAAAACGATAAGTCTTGCGGCGTTAGGCACGAACAAAAATGACAATCATAGAACAAAACGGTCCGAATTGATGAACACACTGTGGGTCCTACAAACCAACGAACAGACGTTTATGGACGATTGCCGAGATTTTCAAGTCTATGGGGTCAGCACCCCGGCGTATAGAGGCCTCCAACACTTATGAGGCCTCTTCTTGTCAAGAGACACACTGCTCCTGAGAGCGGATGTCTTCGTTTTTTTCCGCCGTGTCATCGCCGGCGGCGGCGTCAGTCGGGCTGGTGTCCTGCCGTGAGGTCTGTCTTCGGGTGCCAACCGATGTCGCTGCACCACACACGTATTTGAGGGGCCCTCATCCCGGGCGTGACGATGGCAGCGCCGCGTGGCGGGTCTCCTCTGCGCCCGAGAAATCATGCCGTACCCGCATACCGTCCTATGCAAACGCCTGGCTGAGCGCAGGGGACTCGCCAGTGAGTCCCAGGAGCGGGGGAGGGGCAGCCCACGCCCCCTGGTGTGCCCATCGCCGTCTCTTCGGAAGCCAGCGGGGGGGCCCAGCAATCGCCAGGGCGCAGGGAGACACGGCCTCTGCACGCCGTGGCGTGCACAGACGCCGTCGAGTGGGCACCGCCAGCGGGCTGGAGGCAGACTCCTCCCTGCTGGGTCCAGTGGGCGTCGGGCTCCCCCGCGCTGCTCCCTGCGGTCTGGAGAAAGCGCTCCACTCTCACATGCCACCGTCCGCGTGAGCATAGAATAGACCGCCCGGCCCCGTGTAGGCGCCAGCAGGCGCAGGGCTGTGCCTGTGTCAGGCGGTTTCTCCACGCGGGCCAGCAGTGTCTGCCCCTGGGGGGTGTGGCGCCAAAAGAGGGGGGCGGCTGCAGAAAAGGCCCCTGTGAGGGGGGCGTGGGCCGCTTCTTGCCGGACGTTCCCAGGCGTTTGCCGCCCGCTGCCTGGCGACCCTGGACGAGGCGGCAAGACGAAGCGAACGCCTGTCCGCGTGGGAACCGCGCGCTCGGGGGGATGGCGTCGCGCCGCCCGAGGCGGAGGCTGTTGCCAAGGCCGGGAAGCGTTGGGCGCAGAGAGACACGGGGTGGGCCTCGGGGTGCGTGGCGGTTGTGAGGAGAGAGAGTGCCAGGTCCTTGCGCCGGGCGTCATCAGAGGTGAGGAGGGCCAGAGCGACCGCCAGGGTTTTTGGCACGGCGGGCTCCTCACAGCGCTCGGCCACCCCCGCGCGGTTGGCTGTGGAGGCGAGCTGTTTGCCGCGCTCGGGGAGGGGGTAGTGGCTCGGGGTATTGTGCCCGTGGGATCACAGCGCCGAGCGTGTGCGCCGCCGGGGGGTACGGCGTCGGAGCACGGCACGGGTGGCACGCCTCTGGGCCGGAGAGACAGAGGCCTGGGGGAGCATGCCGCCGCGCAGGAGAGCGGCAATCTTGTGGGCAGCGATCGTATCGTGTTGCGCCGTGCCGCCATGGAGGGCTTGCCTAGAGAGGGCAGGACCGAGGACAAAAGGGAGGTCGTGTTCGGGACACAGGTGGGCGGAGCCCGTCCGGGGACGAGGCACTCGACGGCCACTCCCAAGCCCTCCCGAGAGGGGGCCACGGCCTTGCGGAAGGGTGCAGGCGCCGCGTGCATAGGGCGGTGGAGCAGGCTGTCTCCCTCTTGACGCACGACGCCGACGTCCATGGAGCGGGCATGCAGGTCGATGCCGCAGGAAAACGTGTGCTGATTGGTGTAGACTCGCCTTGAGGTCGCCTGCTCGTTCGCGAGTGACTTTGCCCAAGCTCCGCAGACCACCGTGGGCTGCTGAGGAGGAGGCCTCAATCATTATCAACGCAGTGGAGCTGACGGGCAAAACGCTGGCGCGTTTTGCCCGCAGCTCACCGCTGGCGTTCGGCTTCTGACATGAGAAGGTTTTGGTGAGTTGCCCTATTCCATTGAATATTCTCCCGATGCCGAGGACCATTTACACTTCCTCACGACCCGACAACAAGCCACGATCGTGTTGGACACCGTCGACGAGCAACTCACGCACCAACCGACGGTCGAGACTAGAAACCGCAAACCCATGCGCCCGAATCCCTTGGCGCCATGGGAACTCCGGATTGGTACGCTGCGGGTCTACTACGATGTCGAAGACACCCCGGAGCCGAAGGTGTATATTCGTGCGGTAGGAATCAAAGAGCGGAATCGCGTACGCATTGCAGGAGTAATCTTTGAATTATGAAGGTCATTGATCTGACAGAAGCCACCGAGACACTCGCCACCTATGCGGCGGAAGTCGCACAGGGGCCGGTAATTATTACTGTAGCAGGCAAACCCGTTGCCGTCCTAGTCGCCATTGAGAACGCCGACCTCGAAACCGTGTCCTTGAGCACCAACCCAGCATTCCTGGCCCTGATTGAGCGGTCGCGCGCACGGCACCAAGCTGAGGGAGGGCTCTCCAGTGCAGAGGTACGCCGCAGGTTAGGGTTACGTGACGACGCATGAGCCTCTGTGCTGCGCGAGGAACTTCTCCGAATGAGGGCGCGGAGGCAATCCCGAAACCTTGTGCTGTGCCTTGCCGCTATATGGCTATGCAGCGGCGGAAAAGCCAAACAAAGCACTGCAGCTGACTGCCAACAGCGTCCGCTGCGCTCCCGCCGCTCACCGCGGGCGTTAGTGCGCCAAGCAAAGCGTGGCGCTTCTTGCAGGGTGCAAGTCCCTGCGGAGGAAGGTCTTGCTCACCAACCACTCCTACCGAGTGTGGCGCCTGTGAAGGAGGTGCACACCGAACGACACGGGTGAAGCGTACGCAGCGCACGGAGACCGCAGGGGAGACCGCCCTCCCTGCAGCTTGAGACCGCCCCGGTCTCGCGGCTCATGCAGACGGCGAGGGTTTTCACGCTCCAGCAGCCAACCCAGAGGAAGCGGGTTGGTGAGCGTCCCGAGGGGCGGCCGGGGGCCACCAAGAGCGTGGGAGGCGTGGAGAGAAGCGACGAGAACGTGGGAGGCCCTGACGGGTCCTGGGGTGTGCGTCCCAGGGAGGCCCCGTCGCAAGGAGGGCCGAACCGGGCGGGGGGCAGCTCCGCGCAGAGTACGCTGAGACGGGAGAGCCGTTCACCCGGGAAAGGGGCGGACAGGAATCCGGCGCCTGCCGAGGACACATGGCCCGAACGTGCAGGATCGGCCCCACAATGCCACCCGTCCTGCAGATAGCACAGAAGGCGAAAAGTCAATCGGGCGATCGGTGCCGCACTCTCTATGGCCGGCGCAAGGCGGACTGCCTGAAGCAGTGGTGGCGAGCCCGCCGCAAGGATGCCGCCGCAGGGGGGGATCACGTGAGCGCCCAGGCATGGAGCAACCCCTGGACGAAACCATCCATCGCCTGGGCGAGCGCCTGCAGCAGAAGCGGTACCGCGCCACACTCGTCAGACGCCACGATATGCCTAAGGGGGAGGGCACGCAGCGTCCTCTGGGGAGGCCCGCGGGAGAAGACCACCGGCTGCCACGGGCGGTGGCGCGACTCCTCGAAGCGATCTATGCGCAGGACGTCCTGCGCGGTAGCGACGGGTATCGACCGCATGGTGGCGCCCTGGCAGCAGGGGACACACGGACCATCACGCTCCAATGTGGCCGATACGCGTGGGGCGTCGAAGCCGACATCACGCAGTGCTTTGACACCATCGATCATGACGGCAGGGTACGGATGGTGGCAGAGCGGATTGAGGACGGTGCGCTGCGGCGGGTGGTGCAGAAGTGGCGCAAGGCGGGGGGGCTCGACACAGATGGCCAGGGGCGCCACCCGGTCAGCGGGCCGCCACAAGGGGGCATAGTGTCACCCGTCCTGGCCAATGGGTTCTTGCCCTACGTGCTCGATCTGTGGGTGGAGAACGTGGTCAAGCCGCCGTGTCGGGGGGCAGCGTGTCTCCTCCGCTACGCCGATGATTACGTCTGCGCGTTTGAGTTCAGGCAGAGGCGGAACGGTTCTCGCGGCCCGGGGGCCACGCCTGGAGAAATTCGGGCGGACCTGTCGGCGGCGAAGACGCGGATCCTGCCCTTCAATCGCTCCCGAGCCGCCGGGACCAGCTGCGAGTTCCGGGGGTGTGAGTGTTACTGGGGGCGGGATCGTGGGGGGCACGCGCATCTCCAGCGGCGCACCGCCCGCACGAAACTGCGGGCGTCTCGGCAGCGCTGCACCCATGGGGTGAGGCGCATCGGCATCTGCGACTCCAGGAGCTTCCCGCGGCTCAACGGCGAACTCCGGGGGTATTACCAGTACTACGGGGTCCACGGGAATAGCGCGAGTCTCCAGGAGTGCTTCGACGGCCTGACGGATCTCTGAAGTGGCTCAATCGACGGAGCCAACGGCACAGCTACACCTGGCAGGGCGTCACCGCACTCCGGGAGCGTCTTCACGGCGCCCGACCACGGATCACGGAACGGACAAGAACCAGGCAGCGTCACGGGCATAAGCTGCATGCGGAAGCGAGTCAGGCTGAAGAGCCCGGTGCGGGAAAACCGCACGCCGGGATCTGTGCGGGGGCGGTCAGGTAACTGGCCGTCCTACCGCGATGATGTCCCAGGCAGAGAATCTGCTATACTCCCCATGGATTCTTATCTCAGGAGGTACTATTATGCGCACATATAGAGCCCTCCTCCACGGGGACCGCCTGGAGTGGCTCGAAGACGCGCCGGAGTCCCAGACAGACGCGCCTTTACGCGTCCATGTGACAGTAGTGGAGCAAGCGCCTCCCGCGGAGGTGCACGCACGCGGACACGCCATGGCAGCCATACTTGAGCAGCTGGCGGAACGTCGCACGTTTTCCGCGATCACAGACCCTACCAGGTGGCAACGCGAACTCCGTCGAGCGTGGATTGCCAGGGCGCGAAGGGTAATGCTCGTCGATAGCAATATCCTCATCTATGCAGCCCAACCTGCACACGCCCACGTGCGGCAGTTCATTGCCGAGTATGCGCCCGCCGTTTCGGCCGTCAGTTATGTGAGGTGTTCGGGTATCCCCAACGCGATGACGAGGAGCGGCAATATTTGGAAGCGTTCTTTCGCCTGGCGCAGGTCTTGCCCCTCTCGCAAGCCGTCCTGGATCAAGCCATTCCATCCTCCGCCGACAACGGAAAATATCCCTTGGTGACGCCCTCGTGGCAGGGACTGCGTTGGTACACGGGCTGACGTTGGTGACCCGTAATGTGGAGGACTTTCAATGGATTCAGGGCCTGTTACT
>CAVZBC010000027.1:0-10797 GCA_963773125.1 uncultured Gammaproteobacteria bacterium
GCTCGCTCCCGGTTTCGTGTTGTAGCAGCGCCGCCTGACCCAACACGACTGACAGGGGATTGTTCAGCTCATGGGCGACACTCGCCAGCAGTTGGCCCATGGTGGCCAGCTTCTCCGCCTGGTAAGCGGCTTCCCGCTGCCGTACGAGTTCCTCTTCGGCCTGTTTGCGCTCGGTGATGTCGCGCACGATGGCGCTGAAAAAGGTGCCTTCGTCCGTCTGCCAGCTCGACAGCGCAAGTTCCAATGGAAATTCACTGCCGTCCCTTTTGAGCCCACGCAACTCGACTGTTTTCCCACTCAAAGGTCGCTCGTCCGTCGTCACTACGCGTTGTAGGCCGTTTGCACACGCTTTGCGGTATCGTTCAGGGATCAAAATCGTCAGTGGCTGGCCCACAATTTCGTCTTGTGCATAGCCGAATAGGGTCTGGGCACCGTGGTTCCACGAGAGAATTATGCCGCGACTGTCAGCCGAAATAATGGCATCCGTCGCCGATTCTGTCACGCAGCGGAAGCGTTCCTCACTTTGCCGCACCTGCGTGTACAGCGAGGCATTTGCCAACGCTGCTGCCGCAAGGTTGGCTAAGATACTCAACGCTTTCACCTGTCCCAGTGTGAAGGGGCGACGGCGATGCGCGGCGTTGACATTTAAGACACCCACCAGGTTGCCACCCGCCAGCATCGGCAGCGCCACGGCGGTGATATCGTGGCGTGGTTTCAGGGGTGCAAAGCGTGGGTCGCTGACGGTGCCGTGCAACGTGAGGGGTTGGCGGTTATGTGCCACCCAGCCTGCAATGCTCTGCGCCATGGGCAAGTGCTCGCCTAACAGCGCCTCTCTATGCTTACCTCGTACCGCGGCGACGAACAGGGCCTTGCCGTCGGACGTCGGCAGCATGATGGACGCCTCATCGCCATTCACTTGCTGCATTGCCCCATCAACGACCTTATGCAGAACCGTGCGTGTGTCGAGGGTGTAGGCAATCGTCTGCCCCAGTTCGTATATCGACACGGTCTCTCGTAATTGCACATTTTCCAAGCGCAACTGACGTACGTGCAGCGCACGGGACAGAATGGGCAGCAGCGTCTGCAACTTGAACGGCTTGAGGACGTAATCGAAGGCGCCGACCTTCATGGCGTCCACTGCCGTCTGAATCGTGCCCTGTCCCGTCATGATGATGCCGACGAGATGCGGGTCGATGTCCAACGCTTCCCGTAACAGCGCAATGCCATCCATTTCGGGCATCATCAAGTCGCACAATAATAGGTCAAAATCCCCCTCCTGTAGCACCGCGAGCCCCTGGTGCGCCGAGGCAAACCCTACCGCTTCGTACCCCTGCACGGTCAGCGCCTCGCACAAGGCGGTCATCAACTCGATTTCGTCGTCCACAATCAAAATGCGCCCTAGATGAGGAGTTGTCATGCTGCTACCTCTGCAAATACGCCCTGTTCGTCCCGTTCGCTATCGGTAGTGCCAAGCGTATCGTCGTCCCTTTTCCCACTTCGCTGCTGATCTCGATCGTCCCGTGATGCTCCTGTACAATGCGTCGACAGATCGCCAGTCCTAATCCTGTGCCCTTACCTTCTTCTTTGGTAGTGAAGAACGGCTCCATCACCTTTGGCATCTCCGCTGGCGCAATGCCTATGCCTGTGTCCGTAAACTCAATCACCACTGCCGGCGTACCAGTCGCCAGCGCTCGCATGGCCACGCCCAGGGTCAGCGTCCCGCCCTGTGGCATGGCGTCGCTAGCGTTGGTGAGGAGGTTCAGAAACACTTGCCGCAACTGCTGGCGGTCGGCGTAAATCATTGGCACCTCAGGCGCGAACTGCCGCACCACCGCAATGTGGTGGTTGCGCAGGTGGTAATGAATCAGGGCCAGTGTGTTCTCGAGTTCCTCTCGCACGTCCACTGACGAGATCTGCGGCTGGCCACGGCGGCTAAATTGCAGGAGGTTGGCCACCAGATGGCTCATGCGCTCCACCTCTTGCTCGACGACGGCCAGGGCGTGTCGCTTGGGGTCGTCTGCCGGTGTGTGCACCAGCAAGGACTCGACGCGCAAACTGATCGTGGCGAGCGGGTTGTTCAGTTCGTGAGCGATGCTCGCCGCCAGCTCGCCCATCGTCGCGAGCTTTGCGGCCTGCCAGAGTTGCTGCGATATGGCACGCAGCTCTTCATCCTTTCCCCGTAGCGCCGCCTCTGCCCGCTGGCGCTCGTCGCGGAGGCGTTTCTGTTCCAAGGCGCTGCGCCACGGCCGATCCCAAGCGCGCCAGCCGGTCTTTGAGCAGGTAATCGGCCGCCCCCTGCTTCATGCACTCCACCGCTGCCTCTTCGCTGACGGCGCCAGTGACAACGATGCAAGGAATGTCGAGATCGTGCTCCTGCAAAAGCGCCAGCGCCCGTAGGGCGTTAAACTGCGGCAGGGCGTAGTCGGCGAGGATCACGTCAAGGTCTGCGTGCAGGTGGGCGAGGTAGTCTGCCTCGGTCTCTACCCGCTGCCAGTGCGGCTCGAACCCGGCCCGACGCAGCTCGTGCAGCATCAGCTCGGCGTCGGCCGGTCGATCTTCGAGGATCAACACGCGCAAGGGAACAGACATAATGACGTCCTCACACCTGGCCTCTATCGGACTGGCGGCTGGTTGAGCAGCAGCCAGTAGAGCCCGAGCTGCCGCACGGCCTCGGTGAACTGCTCGAAGTCCACCGGCTTGACGATGTAGCTGTTGACCCCCAGCTGGTAGCTCTCGACGATGTCCGCTCTTCCGCGACGAGGTCAGCACGACCACCGGGATCGCCCGGGTGCGCGGGTCGGCCTTGAGGCGCCGCAGCACCTCCAGGCCGTCGACCTTCGGCAGCTTCAGGTCGAGCAGGATCACCTTGGGCGGTGTTCGATCGCCGGTGCGGCGTAGCGCGCCGGTGCAGAAGAGGAACTCCAGCGCCTCCGCCCCGTCGCGGACGACGTGGATGCGGTTGGCGAGGTTGTGCTTCTGGAAGGCGTGCAGCGCCAGTTCGACGTCGTTGGGTTGTCTTCGACCAGCAGGATTTCGACCGGGCTCTCAGCTCATGGCGGCGCTCCTCTCCAAGCGTGAAGTAAAACGTCGCGCCTGGTCCGACTGCGGCCTCGGCCCAGATGCGGCCGCCGTGGCGGTGGACGATGCGCTGCACGATGGCCAGGCCGACGCCGGTGCCCTCGTACTCCTCGGCGCGGTGCAGCCGCTGGAAGACGCCGAAGAGCTTGTCGGCGTAGCGCATGTCGAAGCCGACGCCGTTGTCCTTGACGAAGTAGACCTGGCCGTCGCCGCTCGTCGCTGGCAGCCGACCTCGATCGTGCGCCACCTCCCGCTTGCGGGTGAACTTGAGGGCGTTGGAGAGCAGGTTGACCAAGACCTGCTTGAGCAGGGCCGGGTCGGCCTGGCAGGCGGGCAGGTCGCCGATCGCGATGTCGACCTGCCGCCCCGTCCGTGTCGGCGCGCAAGTCGCTGCAGCACCTGCCGGACCAGGTCGGCGGGCATGCGACGAGTTGCTTGGCGAGCGGCTGGCGGCTCAGGCGCGAGAAGGCGAGCAGGTCGTCGATCAGCTGGCCCATCTGCTGGGCGTTGTCGCCGATCAGGCGCAGGTAGCGCTGGGCCTCCGGCGGCCAGCTGCGGCGCGTAGTCCTCGAGCAGGATGCGCGAGAAGCCGTCGATGGCACGCAGCGGCGCGCGCAGGTCGTGCGAGACGCTGTAGGAGAAGGCCTCCAGCTCTTTGTTCGCCTGTTCGAGTTCCAGCGCCCATACGCGGCGGACCCGTGCGAGCTCTAGATGCGTTCGCACGCGAGCCAAGAGTTCTCGAGCAGAGAACGGCTTCACGAGATAGTCGTCCGCACCCATCTCCAGGCCCTCCATGGCCGACTCTTCACCTGCTCGCGCCGACAAGAGGATCACGGGGATCGTCCGCGTCGCGTGTCAGACCGCAGTGCACGGAGGAGGCCGAACCCGTCCAGCCTGGGCATCATGACGTCGCTCAGCACCAGATCGGGCGGTTGGGTGCGAGCCGACATAAGAGCGGCCTGGCCGTCTCCAGCCACGTCCACACGCCAGCGCGTAGAGAGGAGCCGAGCGAGATACGCTCGCATGTCAGCGTTGTCGTCGGCGACAAGGACACGAGCACGCTCGCGGCTGGGCGCCTGCTCTGGACTTGCTGGGATGGAACGCCCTGTGTTGGTGCTTCAGGAGTATCCCAAGTCCCATCACTGGACCCCATCCACTGCGAGACCTCGAGCAGATACGGTGCTGCGCTTGTCGCTGTCGGCGCCGACGCACGATCGACGATACGTTCTGCCGGCAGGTGCGCGCTGCCGGTCGGGAGCGACACTGCGAAAGTGCTCCCCTGGCCCTCGACGCTTGAGGCGCGTACTGATCCGCCGTGGAGCTTCACGAGCTCCTGCACCAGCGAGAGGCCGATTCCCGTTCCTTCGAAGCTGCGACCCGTCGCTCCTGCAACACGGTGAAAGCGCTCGAAGATGTGCGGCAGCTCGTGCGACGGAATCCCGTTGCCGGTATCGCGCACGGTGAGCTCGACATGATCGCCGCACGAGCGGAGGCCGACGGCGATCTCCCCCTCGAAGGTGAACTTGAACGCGTTGGAGACCAGGTTGAGGACGATCTTCTCCCATTGCGCCGGATCCACGTAGACCGGCTCGCAGGTATCGGTGGACAGTCGACAACGAGCGCCAGCCCAGCCCGCTCGATAAGGGATCGGAAGGAACTCGCCAGGTTGAGCTGTGAGGGTCGGGAGGTCCGTCGGCACGCACGACATCTGAAGGCGGCCCGCCTCGATGCGCGCGAAGTCGAGTAGGCTGTTGACAAGCCGCAGAAGTCGGAGCGCGCTTCGGTGAACGGCCTCGAGGCTGTCTCCCTGCAGCGACTTTGCCGATTGCGCGAGCGCATCTTCGACGGGACCGAGAATGAGCGTCAACGGCGTGCGGAATTCGTGGGAGACGTTGCTGAAAAAGGTCGTCTTTGCGCGGTCGATCTCGGCGAGCGCCTCGGCCCGCTTTTTCTCCGCCTCGTACGCGCGGGCGTTGGCGATGACAGTCATCACCTGATCAGCGGTAGCGCGCAAGAACCTCCGATACCGCTCGTCGAGCGCACGGTGTGGACTGATGCCCGCGACCAGTAACGCGTAGGGCGTCGACTGGCCTGCACGACACAGCGGCAGAACAATCGCTCGTTCGGGCTGTGCGTTCCAGCGACCTACCGGCAGCGGCCCGAAGCGCGCGAAGAGGTCGTCAATGACTACTTCACGAGCGGTTCGGATGACCTCGGCGACAGGCCAGGTAACCGCGCTTGCATCCTCGTTGATTGGAGATGGGCGGTTTGGCACGACCCTCATAGTCCTTCCATCCGCTCACGCCGACGAGCTGCGCGTTGTCAGCCTTCTCGTTCAGGACATAGAGAAGAACAAAAGGGAGATCCAACTCGTTAGCCGACAGAACCTCCGCCGCAATACGATACGCTTCGTCCTCGGATTTCGCGTCGGCTGCGCGTGCGGCCAGATCGTGCAACATCCGGATCTGACGTTCGCTCTGCACCTTCGCAGTCGTTTCCTGCACCGTGTTGAGGAGGCCGCCAACCCGTCCGTCGTCTCCGGGGACAGGGCTGTATGAAAACGTGAAGTATGTTTCCTCCCCCATTCCTCCGCTGTTGATGAATAGCTGGAGGTCCTCCGTCCACGTTGCTGGACCTCCCTCCTGGACGCTCCTCGCCATGGGCCCGGCAATGTCCCAGACCTCAGCCCAAACCTGCGCGGCTGGGGCGGCAAGCGACGCGGGGTGCTTGTCCCTCAGGATAGGGCGGTATGCGTCGTTATAGAGGTGCAGCAGGTCGGGGCCCCACCAAAGCAACATGGGGAACCGGCTGCCGAGTACGACGCCCAGCATGGTTCTGGAGACTTTTCGGCCAGTCTTCGACTGGACCGAGCTTCGTCTTGGACCAGTCCGTCGAGCGCATGATCGCGCCCATCTCGCCCCCGCCGGCAAACAAGTCCATCGCAGGAGCGCTCACAGAGGCGACTGCAGTCGGAGGGCTGGCATCCGATTTGCTCTCGGCTGTTGGCTTGTCCATCATCTGGTGCCTCCCGCGCGACATCGAACAAGATCGCAGAGCCCACGCGCTGCGACGAACGGCGCTTCCGAGGCCAGGATCGTCAGAGCCCAATCGGAGCGATCAGGCAGTATGCGGTCCAGCAGATGGGCCGTCAACCCATAGTCGCGGGTGGGAAATCCGAGGCGACGACGGATGTCGAGCACTGGAATGATTTGGCCATGGAGATTGATCACACCAAGGGCGATAGAGGGGGCATGCGGCAGAGGTGATACTGCGACCATTGGCAGGACCCGCTCCACTACGGAGAGAGGGAGGGCGTACTGCTGCTCCACAATGACGAAGGAAACGAGCTGGAAGACAGAACTCCGCCAGGATTGACCCATAGACCGTCCTTTATGACTACTCTATGGCTTCTCGTTTGGTGCACGCATTTCTGGAGACAGACCCAGGTGTATACAGAGGAGCACGGTGTTGATGCGCTTCTCTGCATACACCTGGGTCCGGCGTGCAACATTAGGGCGCACTTTCATCCCTGTCCGGCTGGTGTCGTTAGCACAGCACATACCAGCCAAGGAGAAACAGTAGAAGGCATATAGTTCAGCAGGTTATGGACAATAAATGGTCTCAACCCCACGACATACTGCCCTAATTTTTTGGCGATAGGCTCAGAAAGAGGCATGGCGAGTGCTTTCATCGTGACACCTCTAGAGAGGCCAGGAGGCGCTGCAACTCCTTCTGTACCAACCGAAGATCCAGCGGCTTGGTCAGACAGGCGTCAGCTCCTGCTTCCATCAGTGCGCAGACCATGTCCGGATGCCCCGTGATTCCAAGGATCCGCATGGCACAAGTATCGGGAGCTGCCTTAAGACGACGGCAGACTTCTACTCCATCCAGGCGCGGCATCAGGGCGTCGAGAATCAGGAGAGACGGCTGAAACGTCCCCACCTTAATGAGGGCTTCATACCCGTCTGTCGCGGTGTCGAGCGTAAAGCCGCGTGGGTCATCGGTGAGAAGGTGGACGAAGAGGTCTACAATAGAGGACTCGTCATCTACAATGAGGATGCGGATGGCGGAGTCAGGAGTAGGATAGGGTGGCATCCCATGCCGGCGGAGAAACTGCTGCAACTCCTTCAATTCTATCCGGCAGTGTCCTCCCGGAGTTTTGAAGGCGGAGAGCTGTCCGTCCCGAATCCAGCGCTTAAGGGCCGGGATCGACACCTGACAGTGATCGGCAGCCTGCCCGGTGGTAAGATACGTACGACCGGATTTTTTTTGTGATTTTTTCATTTTTTTCGAATTTTCTGATTGTTTCATTTTTGCGCACTCTTTGTACCACATTGGCGCAATTTTTGTCAATACTGGCAAGTTTTCCAGTGGAATGCCGATGAGCTCCAGCGCGAATGCGGGCTGGGCTGCGAACCGGCGACAGGCGGCCGCTATGTTGGTTTCGCCCGCCCACCGCGTCAGCCCAATGACCGTATTCCGTAAGGCCGCCATGACCTGCGGGATATTCCCGCAGCGCACTTGCGACCGATCTTCGTCGAAGGTCACATCGCGGACCCAATGCGACTTGTTTTCGATGTGCCAGTGGCCCCGCACCAGCGCCAGCAAGCGCGCCGCGTCAGCATGCTCCAGCGCCAGACTGGTGACGCCCGCGACCACTTCCTCGCGGACCTCCCCGGTCTTTTTGGTGATGACCTGCCGCTCCAGCTGAAACACCTGCGCCAAGCCCGGCCAGTCACTGTAGCCCACCAGCACGTCACTGGTGTGCAGCCGCCGCGTGCTCGATGCGGCCATGCCCACAGTCCACCGTCTCCGCCACCGTGCGGGTCTCCCCCACGATGGGCGGGAGCGCAAAGACGGTCGCAATGTCTTCCCGCAACTGGGGCTGGTTCTCTTTGACCACCATCACATAGTCGCCCCCCGCCTCCACGATCTGTTGGGCAATCGCCCGTTGCGTCAGCAAGGCATCCATCGTCACGACCCGGCCCTCGAGGACCACCTGGCGCAGCAGGTCCAGGCCACCGGAATCTCGTTGGTCTTGTCGGCCACCGCCTGTTGGGCCAGGGTGAGGCCGAGACGGTGCCCCAGCGCGGACAGCAGATGCGCCCCAGGAGCCCCCTGCTTCTGGCTCCCCCGCAGCGTCTTGCCATCGACGGCGATGCCCTCTGGGGCGTCCGGGGAAGCCGGCGTTGCTGCAGCAGCTCCTCGGCCCAGGCGCCAAGATGCGCTTCCAACGCCTCGCGATCCACTCCTCTCAAGACCGCGTGGAGGGTCGCCGCACAGGGCGGCTGGCGGGTAAAGCCCAGGGCGTGCGTCAGGCGGGCGCCATAGTTGCGCCCCCATGCGCCATGGCCGTATAACTCCGGTACCCGCACAGCAGGGCACTACACACGAGGGCCAAGATCGCGACCAGCGGGTGACGCTGCCCTTGCGTGCTGCGGAAATCCGGCATCTCGGCCAAGACCTCGATGAGCGGACGCGGCTGTGCTACCATGGCTGGAGTTCCTTCAGAAAAGCGTTTTGGCTCGTGTGAGGGCCGTGCGAGGGCTCCCTCACGTGGGTCAAAACGCTTTATTGCTCCGAGTGCAGCCTGCTGTCAACCACTCCGCTGTAGGTGCAGAGGAGTGTCGCGGCGAAATGCTTCGGGCATGCGGCAATGGCTTCTTTCCAAAACCATCCTGGTGACATTGCCACCATGGGCAAAGCGTAAACGGTGCTGACCCTGGAAGGGGCCTGGGCAGGTCAACCCGAGCAAGGCATTGTCCACAGGCATGCTCGGTGCTTGGGACGCGGTGGCGACGCCCTGATGTTTTCTCATGCGTGAGCGAGCCTGTGGTATCAGATTTGTTGATAACTATTGGCACATCTCTTGCCCATCCTTATACTGTAGTGAAATAAATTGAAGCAAACAGTGAAAAATTGTGAAGCTTTTGGCTGCGCAAGGTGCTCAAGGGCGATGTGTATCTGTGCGCTGCCAACTACTGTCTGCACTATCGCCTGCGGCGCGGCGAGGTGTGTCAGGGCCTGGGCGGAGTGCGGAGAGGGGCGTTGCCCCTGACTCGGAGAGCGGCGAGCCCGTCGCCGCTACTGGAAGTGAGCAGATGTTTCCAATCCGTGACGACAACCCGCACTTTCTGACGCCGTATACCACTTACGGGATCATCGCGCTGAATGTCATCGCGTGGGTTTTTCTCCAAGGCATGGGCACGGAGCCCATGCTCTCCGCCTCCGTGTGTCGGCTCGGATTGATCCCCGGCGAGCTGCTGCAAACCGTGCCGGCCGGCACGCGTTTTCAAGTCGGTCCCGGCAGCGTGTGCGTACTTGGTGACACGTCCAGCTGGTATACGGCGATCACGTCGATGTTTCTGCACGGCGGCTGGTTTCACCTGATCGGCAATATGTGGTTCCTCTGGATCTTCGGCAACAACGTCGAAGACTCCATGGGCCATGGACGCTTCGCGGTCTTCTACGTGCTGTGCGGTTTGGCCGCCGCCGCTTTGCAGGTGGCAACGGGTCCGGACTCGGCCATTCCGATGGTCGGTGCCTCCGGCGCCATCGGCGGCGTCATGGGCGCTTACATTCTCTTGTATCCGCGTGTGCACGTGCACATGCTCATCTTTTTGGGCTTCTTCATCACGACCGTCGCGGTGCCGGCGGTCGTGATGCTGGGGTACTGGCTCCTGATCCAACTCATCAGCGGCTTCGGGACGCTCGGCGATCAAGACGGTGGCGTGGCTTTCTGGGCCCACGTTGGCGGGTTCGTGGCCGGCGCCATCCTGATCCTGGTATTTCGCGATCCGCGCTTGCTGGAGAGGCACCCGTATCACGGGTGGCAGCAGCGCCACTCGCCGACGCGGAGCTGGCACAAGATCGGGCGATAGAAGCCGCCGCCGTCTCTGGACTCTGTGACGGCTCTCACGGCCCTGGCGTCACCGCACCAGACGCATGCCACATGACGGCTTTCCCCGCCCGCTGCAATAGCAAAAGGAGCATGATATGCAAGAGGCCTTAACGTCGATAAGACGGCGTATCCGCGTGCTTTTCTCCTGCGCCCGCTCGCACCTCCTGAGGGGCCCTAGTCGTACTCCCGGCCTGGTATGCATCTCGATTATCGTTCTGGCTGTGGTGGTCGCAGGCCCGGCGGACAATGCCGGGGCGCAGACGGCTGGTGACAGCGGTTCCGGCGACGGCCGCGTGCACACCGCTCGAAACACGCCAACCCAACGCGCCAGACCAGCACCCGGCGTTCCCCGGCCAGACGCAGGCAAGCCCGCGCCATCACCTCGCCTGTCGCGTTCGATGTCGTCGTGCTCGCCAAGGGGCTCAACAAGCCGTGGGCCGTGGAGCCCCTACCCGGCGGCGATCTGCTCGTCACGGAGAAGCCCGGTTGCCTGCGCATTGTCTCGGCAACGGTGAGCCTGGGGCAGCCGATTACTGGCGTGCCGGCCGTCGATGCACGCGGCCAGGGTGGCTTGCTCGACGTGGCGCTGAGCCCGGCATTCGACGCCGACCGGACGATGCACGGGAGCTATGCCGAGCCGCGACAGGGCGGCAACGGCACCAGTATCGCCCGCGGTGTGCTGTCGGCCGACCGGCAGAGCCTCGCACAGGTGCGCGTGCTGCTACGGACGATGCCGACCTACGACGGTACGAAGCATTTCGGCTCGCGGCTCGTCTTCGGCCCGGACGGCATGCTGTACATCACGCTGGGCGAGCGCT
>CAVZBC010000028.1:0-31338 GCA_963773125.1 uncultured Gammaproteobacteria bacterium
ATTTTGTCGCGCCGCTTCCGGTCGCAGCCCGCTGGAAGCCGGCGACTGGAGCAGTAGGAGCGGCAGCACGCGCGGCTGGGGGCGGCGTGGCGGGGCCTTTGCCATCGAATTGAACGCTGTGACGGATAATCCGCTCCTGTTTATTGACGCGCACACCGAGGATATCACTGTCCTCTCAGGCGGCAACTTTCATGGCGAGCCGCTGGCGATTGCTATGGACTACCTTGGCCTGGCCGTGAGTGAACTCGGCAACATTTCAGAGCGGCGTCTGATGCGCTTAACCGATGAAGCGTCAAATACGCATGTGCTGCCGGCATTTTCACGCCCAATGGCGGCCCTAATTCCGGCTTTATGATCGTGCAGTACACAGCTGCTGCCGCTCTCGCCACCGAGAACAAGGTATTGTCCCATCCGGCCAGCGTCGATACCATTCCCACGTCGGCCAATGTCGAGGATCACGTCAGCATGGGCTTTACCGTGGCACTCAAAGCCCGAGCCATTCTGGACTCGGAAGCAGGTCATTGGTGCTCATGCCCGCCTGGGTCAAGGGACCGGCGTGGTGTACCGCGTGGTGCGCGGGTTGGTGCCATTTATCGAGGCCGACATGTACTTGTATCCTCTACATGGAAGCCGTGTACCATGTGGTCGCGGATGGTAGCCTCGTCGCCGCTGTCAATGGCGCCATGCAAGAAGTCGCCAACCATCATAACGCTCTCCCCGGCTCTCTCCAGCTGCCCAGGGGCGCTCCGGAGGGGTGCGCGGCAGGAGGGCTGGCGCAAATCAGTATGCGCAGCGCACCAGTTCCGAGGCGATGGGGATGCACAACTCGATGACCCTGGCGGTTCGCCCACCGAAGATGAGCTGATGCGCACTTCTATGCGCTCACAATGCTTGGTCTACTTCACTGGCGATATATGCGACATTCATACGCAGTATGTCTAGCGCAAGATCATAGTTGATGTGATCGATGGTGTCTTTACTTGAGTGGATATTCCCATTGGTGTTGTCAGCGCCTTCAACTGGTAAGCACCGCCTGGATGCCCGCGTTGATGAAAGGGACATGATCACTGGCAAATGGATTGAGGGAGGTTTCGACGATGAGGTGTGTGTAGGTCGCCGCAGCTGTGCTGAGACCGTCGATGACCCGCTGTGACAGCGGCGCACCTTCAAGCAGCACACTGCGCGTCGAGGTATTCAACGTGCCAATCATGTCCATGTTGACAACAGCCCGGATCCGCCTTTTCTCCGACGCAGATAGACTGGCAACGTACCGCTTGCTACCAAACAGGCCCTCCTCTTCTCCACCAAAGAGGATGAAGCGTAGATCATGCTCCATGCGATGCTCCGAAAAAACGCGTGCTATCTCCAGCAGCCCGGCGCTTCCACTGCCATTATCGTCTGCGCCGGGGCGCGGGTGCAGTGGGTCCGCCCTGGAGGTTGATCGAGTCAAGGTGCGCGGTGACAAGTACAACTTCGTGCACGCCAGCGGCATGGCCCTGCTTGTCGGCAATGACATTCCGGCTGCGGCTGCCGTTCACCGTAATAGTCTGCAACCGGGTGGTGTACTGCCATGCTTGCAGTTGGTGCCGCGCCCAGGTTGCGGCGCTGGTATAATGAGTGCTGGTTGAGTAGCGGGTCGGGAATGACGCTAAGTGCGTGAGATTTGCCTCGAGGGAAGGGCGCGCTATCTTGTTAACGAGATTCTCGATCCAAGCGACCCGTACGGTCCGAGCAGTGGCAGCATCGCGGACGTCAAAAACAACCTGGTTCTCTGGCAGGGGCAACACTCCGTAACAGGTGGGGCTCTTCTCGGCAAGCTGGCGCGCCCGGTCGGCATCCAATTCCACCAGGAGCATGCGTCCCCTATCAAGGATAACGGGAACATTTGGCTGCTCCTGCTGGAAGAGGCGTCCGTTCTGTACCACAAGGTGTAGGTGTTCCTTGTTCAGGCGATTCGTATGTTCCCGTAAATCGGGCGCGCTCCGCCTCACGCCCTCCATGCCCTCTTCCCATCGTGTTTCATCACCATAGAGCAGGATTGTATTCCCGAACTGTGCCCAGAAAAGGCCAGGAGATACCGCCGAACGGTTGCGTTCGGCCCGAGCATTCGGTGGCAGAGCGTAGGTGGCGAGTCGCATGATGCATCCTCCCCGAGACTGAGGCCAAATAATCCCTCACTCGACAGGACAACCCTTGTCGCAACCGATTCTGGGAGACTATCTCCAAACCGGCACCCCACTTGACATCCAGCAATGCACGTAGGATTTTGGCTTACTTTTTAATCACCAACCGGTCCTTGCTCACAGAAGCAATGTGCATGACTCGACTGGGTTCCGAGGCTGATTGCGTATACAAAGCGAGCGTGTCGCCGTCTTGCAGTTCCCATCTCCCCTGGGTTTCTTGGCGGCGGTCATCCGGAGCAATGCCGCCCTCGACAAGACTGCCGTCGGGCTTCAGCTCAAATGACCTGCGGCCACGAGAACGCGGGAAGTTGTAAGTCGCCGGTCGGAATACTATCTCCGTGTCCGTATCCTCTTCGTGCGAATGCACCCAGTGTTGGTGTAAAGCATCCCGATTAACCTGGTGATTCATCGCCATATTCCCGTCTAAGTTTACCTGCCGATTGTGTCCCGAGGGCCATCCAGGGCGGTGTGCATCCGGGCCACCTGTTGGGGTGTGAACATGAACATGGAGTCATCGTCAACGTAATCCATGTAGTTCATGAACATGTCGCCGCTCGGACCGTTGCTGCAAGAGACCTTTGGGAAAGTTGGTTTCCCGAAGTTTGGCCCCTCGGTGTTCGGTGTATCGGCGACCAAATCGCTCCCACTGCAGTCTTCGGTATCCCCCCAGATGTGACGCAAATTGAGCCAATGGCCAATCTCGTGGGTCGTCGTGCGCCCTAGGTTAAATGGCGCCGTGGCAGTGCCCCTCGTGCCAAAGGCGGTGTTCAGGATGACAACGCCGTCAGTTGCCGGTGGGCCACCCGGAAACTGCGCATACCCGAGGAGACTATTTGCCAGCGTACATATCCAGATATTCAAATACTTGTCGCTTGGCCATGGATTGGCTCCGCCGGTCGCTGCTGATTTCACGGTGTCGCCGGTACCGAATGAGGGACGGGTGGTTTTCGTGCGGGTGATACCCGTTGTGGACTGGCCTGTCGGATCCGTGGTGGCGAGGGCGAACTGGATGCGGGTATCAGCCACGAGTCCTTTCCAGATGTCAGGCACCTTGCTTTTGTCAGGGTTTGTGGCCCGAAAATCTTTATTCAGCACGGCAATCTGGCTTCTGATCTGGGTCACGGAGATATTCTCCGCACGAGTATTATAGACAACATGAACGACCACTGGAATGGTGGTTATTCCGGGGCGAAGGACTTCCCCGGGCATCATCCTCCGAGCAGTCAGATGCTCGAGACCTACCTGTCTCTGCCGGAAGTTGGGATCCATCTCGAGCAGTCGATAGTGCACGGACATCGCACCACACTGACGTCTGGACGGCGTAGCTCTTTGTTCCATAGTCCTGCCAGATCCTTTCGTGCTTAGATGCCTGTCGTTAGTGTTCGTGTGTTGGCAATCTGAACGCTTTTACACACGCACCACTAGTTTGGGGCGGATCGATGCGATGGATGGCTTAGCCTCCATAACGTGGGAGCAGATAGCTCCACAATTCATAGCCGCGAGCAGCGCCACCCAGCAGGAGGAGACCAGCCAGGGCCTATATTGCCACCACCATGCACAAAAAGCAAGGCAAGTTGCGCCAGCTGGCGCAGATCGGCACTGGGACTTCAAGTACTTGCACTCCTACACACCGCCGTTTCGGCAGGCGGTACTTGAGGCGTATCATAGTTATACCGGTATCATCCCTGACCCCAGCGCATCACCCTCTATCATGCCCTCACCGCCCTCGCATACCTCGCGTGGCGTGTAGATGACCCGGAAGCCCACGATCAGCTCAGCGGTCGGGACAAGGCGGGGGCCTACCGGTGGGTGCAACAGGCGGTAGCCTGGGCACTTACGTAGGTAGCTTTCCTCAACTCGTCACACCAATCAAGCCTGAGTCTCGTTAGGCATCTTTTTTGGAAGCTATCCCATGTGGCACCCGCTCTGGCTTAGGTGTGAGCCGTTTGTAAATGGGCCCTCCCGGGGTGTACCACCCCGCGATTTTTCTTACCACGGGATGGGGATCATGATCCCGCGCACATTCAAGGGTGCACAGGGCCTCGGGATGCCGATGCACACTTTGTCCAAGTAGCCCCGCCGCCATCTGCCACACCCGACGGCTTTCGTCCACCATAAGCATCTGCGCCGCAATTGGCAGCACTTCGTCTTCACCTGGACGACATCCTTTCTTTGCACCGATCACACGCCAAGGCATGCGCAGAGCGGGGTGGCCAAGTCTTCGACAAAGCGAGGGACCTGGCATTCGGGGCGACAAACTCGGCCTGCGTGTCCTCGACTTGCAAGCGGATACACTCTAGGTAGTTGTCAAGTGTGACGGGATGCAGATGGACTTCAGCCATAATGCTGCTCCTGATGTGATGACATTACTACCGCATGTAGTACGGGCTTGATAGGTCTTACGGCACTCGGTCTTCGCCCATGTGAGTCTACGATAGACCGCTGAGCGACTCATCCCTTACAGGACAGCAATCTCAGGTACGGGGACCTCGCTGACCACATGAGTATAGAGCAAGGTATAGGCCTGATGATCTCGTCGTGCCAAATGCTGTAAGCTATCGCATATCACGGCTTAGGAGTCTGATGCCAGGAATTGCTCTTCGCTCGGTGTCGCTGGAGTAGCGTGAGCGCAGGCCATAAGCTGCGCCTGGAAGCGCGTGCGTTCACGGTCGAGTCAGGTGCAGGCCAGCGTCAACTGCAAACTGCGCTGTACAAGAGGAGCAATACGCGCATAGCGACAGTTGCCGATCGTCGTGTCACTGTCTGGCAGGAGAAGATCACGCCAAGTCACTGTTGGCGAGGTTGGGCTTGCCTCCTTCCCCTCTCAATCCTATGAGAGGTCCCTCGCCCGCATGCTTGTGCCCGTCTGGTGCTTTCCACGTCCGGCAGACGACTAGGAGCAGGAGTACGGCTCCCAGCGTGGGATCGACACCCATACCCGGGCGTAGTGTGCAGCCCCCACCGCTGGCACGCGCGGTCGCGGTGAGGGATGGCTGGGAGTAGAGGAACACGGCACCGTCGCGATCGTCCTGCATCAGCGTATCAACGTCGGAGAGGTAGCTGTTCATCGGCCACCACTGTCTGCCCCGCAGCGTCGGGATGTGCCAGCCCGAGCACATGCCCCAATTCGTGGAGCATGACCCGCTGGATATCGATCGCAGGGAAGCGGCCCTGAGTCACTTCACACGGGCGCAGGGGACCGGCATAGGCGTTCCAACAGAGATTCGGTGGATAGGATTTTCAAACGCTATGTTGTCGCGCTGCTTCCGGTCGCAGCCCTCTGGAAGCCGACGACTGGAGCAGCAGGAGCGGCAGCACGCGCGGCTGGGGGCGGCGGGGCCTGCTCCAAACGCTCTAGACAGACGTAAGTGGTCTTCTTTCAAGAGGGGGCTCTTGTGGAAGAGCTCTGAGAAGGCCCAGGCTGACCAGGGCGTGGCCGGCTGCAGCGCAGTGTGGGGGACCACCGGTTCCCGTCCACTGTGATCTGTGTCAACGCACCTTCAATAATCTGGAACGTGATGATTCCCTCCGTGACCGTCTGACTCGGGAGAATGGCCCCGGAATTGACATAGCCAGCGTTGACGTAGAGGCGCGTCAAGGCAAGGCGGAGAGCTTCCAGATCCTCACTGGTGACAAAGCGGTTCACATAGTCCTGGGTCACTGCCGCCAGCTCTGCGTCCGAAAAGACGGTCGTGCCCGAGACGCGGATCTGCCGCACGAACACCCGCGGGACGGGCAACTGTTCGCGTTCCTCTGGAGGTGGCGGGGGAATAGGCGGTAAGGTGGGGTGTGACAACGGCGAAGGCGCGGGCGGGGGTGGGAAGGTGGGTTCGACGGGTCCTGGTAGCCGTGGCGGCTCCACCCCGAGCCGCTCTTGCGCTGCAGCGTGTGGGCCCCAAGACAGCATGACGCTGACGCTTACCCACACCAGGATGGCAAGGAGCTCCCCGACTAAATGATGTTGCGGTCGGACACGTGGCGCTGTGGTCCGTGTGGGACGGAACGCCTTCCAGGTCCAGTGCCTGCTGTGCCCTCTGCCACTTATACTGTCCTCGCCGTGCTCACGCCGCTGATGGTCAAGACCTCTCACACATCCAGGAGGAGGCATCCGGCTAGGCGCATTGGCAGTGTTGGTGTCATCTCCTGAAGCATGTAGCACTGCGCCTTCAGGCGCTGGACACGCCGTCGCGTATGCTTCCACGCCGGTCCCCGGGCAAACCGCTTCTGCATGGAATATTCCCTCAGCCGCCCTGTTCCGCAGCACACTATCGCCGCATTTTTCTGTGAACCCCCTGTTTTTCCGACTCTTGCCAATTTTTTTAGCGTGCACCAGGTCCCCTGACTCGCCGGAGAGGGAATGCCCTCAGTGACACGCAGCAGCGCTCCCCGGATGACGAGCATAGCGGAGCCAGCGTCTTAGGGCAAGCAGGCTCCATGGCGGTGCGGCGGTAACAGTCCAGGCAAGAGAGGAGGACACAGCATGTCCACGGTGCTGGAAGTTGACGAGATGGCACCAGTAGCAAGGGGAATACAGAGGGTCGCGATGCCATCGCGCCGCACCACGACCCTCTATGACCTGATGGCAGCGCTCCAGGACGTGGGGGGCCCGGATAACGATGTGCTGGTGGTGGCTAGTGTCGTGTACCTCCTGCGGTCCGGGCGGCTCACCGTGCTCAGGCCGACAACATGAAGAAGGAGGAGAAGACCGTGATCGCACTCGTGATTGGCATTACGGCAGCACTGGGGTTCACTGCACTTGGTCTGGGGGTGTTCGTCCTGGGACAGCCGGCACGCACTCCTGTCATCCTGGTAGAAAGCGATGTGCGCAGAGGTATGCGCGACATTCTTCCCTGAGTTTTGACGCGCAACCGGCGTCTTTCCCATTGCAATTGCGCCGCTGGGTGACGATGACAGCCTGCGTACAAGGAGACACACTCATGCGACGGACATCTAGGCCCCATGCCACTATGGGACTCTTCCGTTACCGGAGGAGGCCCTACTCTCCGTCCCCAGGGGAGCCCACGCCCTTACACCCCCTGTACCAGGACAGCGCGGTGGGCTCCAGGGAAGCGTATTACGCCTAGTCATGTAAAGGACCAATTTTTTGGAGAGGCATCACATTTTGCCCTGGCTGACACATACGTCCTCGCCCTGACGGAGCCCGATTTGACCATACAGATGTTGTTCACAGGTTGGCGGTTTGGCCTTGGCAGGTGCGAGGCGAATTTAGTGGATCCCGGCTCGATCTTTGCCATAAGTGGTACGGACGGAGAAGCGTACATAGACACCCAGATCCGGGGGATGGGAAGTCCTCGTACGGACGGTCTCTTGGACTGCAGCTACAGCATAAGTTGGCCTCTGCGCTATGGTGTCACCTACCAGGTTAGCATGGCAGGTGGCTCTTGCCGTCTGACGTTACTTGAGAATTTTCTCCTAAAGGAGCCCTTCCGGTGGGACTCGTAGGTCAGATCCACTTCTACGACAACACTTGCTGGTCCTCACCGCCTCCCTGGGTCCAAGCGCAATTTTGATACGCTAGCTAGCGAACGAGTGAAGAAGGAGAGAACAATGCATGAAATCAGGACAGCACATAGGGCGCCGCATTCTGACTCTCACAGACGTGACACACATAGCGTTGAACGGCGGTGTCATTCTCCTCCATACATAGGGCTCACAATTGCAGGCGACACATAATGAAACGAATCAGTATACTGGCAGCCTCAGTCATGTCAGCAGCACATCAAACGAGGAGACTTCTAATGAGGAATAGATACACAGTGAAAGCCATGCTTGCAGTTTTTGCGCTTGTTACATGCCTGTTAGTTGTTTCGGAGGCAAGCGCAGGTATCGTCACCGAAGATTGCTTGTCAACAAGCGAACCCGCTTCGAACGAGGTGCTTCTCTATCAGCACTCGAACTTTAGGGGCCGCTGCTGGCGGGTAGCTGTTGGGAGTGGCGAGGACTATTACGTAGAGTGGCCACCGTATCTTGGCATCCTCAACGATGCCATCAGCTCGGTCAAAATTGGCTACGATGCTACCCTCACGATGTATCAGCACTGGAGCTTCAATCAGTATGAAGACGGTGCGATGGCCACTTGGACCTGGTGGTACGGTGCCAACGCATATCCGCCCTACCGCAGTATTGGGTGGTGGAGCGATAGAATGTCTTCCTTCGAAGTTTACAGCTATTGAACCATAGGGTAGTGTCCTGGGATCATCATAATCACCCATTCAGAGCTATGCATGATGGTTTTCAGTCTCGTTTTGATGCCCCACCCTCAAGGGTCTTTATGTACTAATAAGCGCATGTTTTGAAGGGGTCTCTGTCTGCTGACATCCCCTAGAAATACATCTGCGATTGTCCCAGGATACCACCAACGGGAGAGGATGCGATGAGATTAGTAAAAAGTTCGCTTGTTCTACTGATGACCTTACTTCTGCTCCCATTGTCCGGTGAAGCGTACGCTCAGTGTCCCGCTGCTGCCAAGGCTTTCTATTCCAATGCCGTCGGTGGATGGAATTGCTTCAACCGTATCAGGCTGGACGGCACCATCCAAGAGTGGGGGCCCTGCTCGACCGTACCCACGTCCAGCACAGGTTCTACCAATACGGGGGCTGATCTCGAGGAGTGGCTTTCGCAGACGCGGCCGCAAATGCCCATCCATCTCCCTTATGCGGCGCTCATTCCCTTTCCCACGTCGAACGTCTGGATCAGCGGATGGATGTATGACGAAAACAACCGGCACAACGCCCTCGATCTCTTCGGGCCCAATCCGGCGGCATTTCGTGTCGACGCCGTCGCTGATGGCGTAGTAGTGTGGAAGGGCTACATGTCGAGCCCTGGAAACGCCGTTGTCATCGAGCATACGGCCACGGACGGGACTAGATACCGTACGCACTATCACCATCTGAAGGATGGAAGGGATCACGACCTACAATATGCGGCGGCAACCCGGGCCTACTGGGAGAAGGTCTTTCAACTCCCGTGGCCATATCCGGCGACAAAACCGGCGAACTGGCCGTACACGACCCCCTGGAGCGAGGAGACGTATCAAGATTGGCTGAACTGGGATGTGTATCAGCAGCTTGCCGAGTGTGATTATTGGACCCTGTACCAAACCAGTGCCCCTCCGGAAGGGTGTACAGCCGGGAACAAAGCGGAGGTCGAGGCTCGCTGGGGCAAGAATGATCAGGGAATCCAAGTCTCCGAGGGGCAGACAGTCCATGCGGGACAGCAGATCGGATGGGCTGGCGACACCGGGGTGCACTCCGGGGGGATCCACCTCCATATTGGGTATTTCCGACTCGGTTGGCACTTCCCCCCCGGAGAGGCTCCGCGGGAGATGTGGACAGCGTTTGATCCTTTCGGCCTGTATACGACGGATAACAACTGCTATAACACCGACTACCCATCGGGAACGGGCATTCTCCAGCACGCGTCTCTCCTTGCCCCGGTTCCACAGGACTTTGCGTTCCTTGACTGGGAGCACTTTCAACGGAGCTTCGATTACTACGCGTCGTTCGGATGGTTCCCCAGGACCTTGGCGACCGGATCGAACAACTGGAGCTGGCGCATAGGTGGCTCCTTTGCACCGGACCCTACCACGCCCGTTGTCCGTCATATACGAACATTCTTCCAGCATCAATCTGACTTCGAATTTTGGAAAGACCGTGGCTGGCGACCGCAGCAGGTCTCAGGCATGGCGGCCCCTGACGGCGCTCGCTACACGTCGGTGTATGCGCCCATCACCACCGCCTTTGTGAATCACCACAAGATGACTGAGAGCTGGTTCAACCAGCGATTTGATGAGCTTTATGGGACACACATCCTTGACGATTTTTCGATCTACTACGAGAACGGACAGTTGTTCTTCTCGGCCAACTGGGTTGAGCAGCCGGGAACGAACCACGCCATGTATTATGGGCTGACCCGTACGGATTTGGATACCATGAATCAGAATTTTGCTGCACAGGGCTTTGATCTCGTCGAGGTGCAAGAGTACATCCATCCGGGCATGGGTAGCCGCTTTGCAGGCCTCTGGCACCCTCGCGATCCCCACCTGACGCGCACCAAGATGTATGTCTGGTTGAACAGCCGGAGCTATTTCAAATCGGTTTGTGATCAGATGCATCCACAGGGTTACGAGTTGATCCACATGAGCGCCTTTAAAGGACAAGACTTCGAGCGATACACAGCCATCTTCAAAGCACCCTGACCCCACTGCGTCGGATCGCCAAGCCGCAGAGGCAGTGTAGGGCAAAATTGACTGGAAATATGCTCACGCACCGGGTGGAGTGGATAGGATTTTCAAACGCTATGTTGTCGCGCCGCTTCTGGTCGCAGCCCTCTGGAAGCCGGCGACTGGAGCAGCAGGAGCGGCAGCAGGCGCGGCTGGGGGCGGCGGCTGCTCCAAACGCTCTAGACAGACGTAAGTGGTCTTCTTTCAAGAGGGGGCTCTTGTGGAAGAGCTCTGAGAAGGCCCAGGCTGACCAGGGCGTGGCCGGCTGCAGCGCAGTGTGGGTGGATAGGATTTTCAGCACGGTATGCGTATACCTATGATGGGAGGGATGCGGACGGTTTTGCGCAGCTCTTCGCGGAACGCGGGATTTTGGAGGTCATTCCCTCAGGAGGAAGTCATCCTGAACTCCGGCTGGAATCCCGTGCTGCTATTCATGCCTGGGCGTCACAGCGACATCAACAGGTGGTCAAGGAGATCCATGACCGCCACTATCAATCCAGTACGCTCTTTGATGCCCTCACCCAGGAGCATGCCCAGACCCGCACGATGGTGCTCATCACCCATCAAGGTGTCCATAATCCGACCCCGCGACCCGTGCTTTCCGGCGTCTATCACGACCGCTGGCAAAAGACGCAGCGAGGATGGCAAATCATACAGCGAACCCTCCGCCACGATCACCATAAACCCTATCTGTCGCAGGGTGATGTTTCAAACGTGGATATGGATGGAAATAATACCTTGTAGATCAAATCTATAGGAGTCGCTATCTCCACTTTTGAAACACTACCCAACCGTTCTCGTCCGGTGGCCTGTATGTCAATTACGAGGCGGAGCACGATATGGGCCGAGTCCAAGCAGCCTACAGCCCGGCAAAATCTGTGCGGCTGGTGGCCGTGAAGACCACGTATGATCCCATGAATCTCTTCCGGCTCAATCAGAACATCCCGCCGATGGGATAAGGGTATGCAGGGCTGGTGCGCGGCGCCCTCGCCCAGGACTTTGCCACCCTGGTCCGCCAGCGGCAGCCGACGCCGCTCGATCTCTAGCGTAGCGTCTTTCCTGTACCTTCGGGTACGCAGGCCCGCCAACCCATACAGGGAAGCGGACCATCTGTTTGCAGGGGGGTGATCGCAAGCTTCAGTGCTCCTAAGCCTTCATGCTCTCTCCTCTCACCTGTGATTTTCCAGGCATTTTAGAAACAGGACGCGATTACGCCGCGATTACGTATGGAACATATCTAGGTTCCAGCCCCTTGGAGGTAGAAAAAAACTTGCTCTCAACGAGCGGCTAACGTATCCTTGCCAAGTTGCTTGACAGGAGTGCAAGCGCAGACAGACTCCACGTCAGAGATGCTCCTCAGGACAGAGCAGCGCACAGGGCAGTCGATAGCGCCGGGCCAGTGATGCAGCTTTGGCCGGCAACCATCGCTAGCCCCACACGAGGCGTATGCGCATGATACTTATGCTTGTAGAGTACCTCCACAGCGGCAGACAACTGCTGGTGCGAGGGGAAGGTATAGGCGGGCCCTTTTTGGGGCGAAACGAGGGCCTGAGAGCCCCTTTTTTTAGGGACGGCCCACCTACTAGCACATCCTTCCTAGGCATGGGAAGGGAACAACCCTGTATTGGACGTAGTCAAGGAGACTGATATGAATCAGGAAGGTTCGCACAATCGTTGGCGTGTACGACGGCTTTTCGCGACGGCTTTGTTGGTCGCCAGTCTGACGAGCGCGACGCCCGCCGTCGCGCAAGACAACGTTGTCCTGCAGTGGAACGATGCGCTCCTGCAAACGGTCCGCACTGTCCCATTTCTGATCACGGCTCGCGCCTTGGCAATCCTGCATACCAGCATGTACGATGCCTGGGCCGCGTACGACCCCATCGCGCTCGGCACCCGCTTTGGCGACGACCTCCGGCGGCCCGACGACGAACACACGGACGCCAATAAGGCACAGGCGATCAGCTTCGCCGCCTACCGGGCCCTGGTGGACCTCTTTCCGACCCAGAAGACCGTCTTGTTTGATCCGCTGATGGAGAGTCTGGGCTACGACCCGTCGGACACGACGACGGACACGTCCACCCCGACCGGCATCGGCAACGTCGCCGCCGAAGCTGTCCTGGCCTTCCGACACACGGACGGCTCCAACCAGCTCGGCGATCTCAATCCAGGTGCCTATTCCGAGTACCCGCCGCTCTACGTCCCGGTCAACGACGCCGATCACCTGGACGACCCGAACCGCTGGCAACCCTTGAGGAACGCCGACGGCACGGTGCAGCGCTACCTGTTGCCGCACTGGGAGCGGGTGACGCCGTTTGCCTTGAGTCACAGCGCCGAGTTCCGTCCGGGCCCGCCCCCGTTGCATCCGCATCGCTTGTATCGGGTGGAGGCAAAGGAGGTACTCAACCTGAGCGCGACGCTCAACGATGTCAGCAAAACGATCGCAGAGTATTGGGCCACTGGCGCGGGCGGCGACCCTGTGAGTGGCGCGGCCAACCCGCCCGCCCACTGGAATATTCTGGCCCAGACCGTCTCCGCGCGGGATGCCCACACGCTCGATGAGGACGTGAAACTGTTCTTCGCCTTGGGGAACACGCTGCTGGACGTGAGCATTGCCGTGTGGGAGTGCAAGCGCTTCTACGATTACGTGCGGCCCGTCAGCGCCATCCGGTTTCTCTATAAGGACCAGTCGGTACAGGCGTGGGGTGGTCCGTCCCAAGGCACACAGGTGATCCGTGGCGATCAGTTTCAGAGCTATATTCCCACCCCGGCGTTCGCGGAGTATGTTGCGGGTCATAGCGCGTTCAGTAGCGCCAGCGCCGAGATCCTGAAGTCCTTCACCGGAAGTGACCGGTTCGGCGCGTCGGTCACAGTGCTGGCCGGCTCGTCGCGAGTAGAGCCGGGTGTCGTGCCCGCTAGCGACATCACGCTTGAGTGGCCCACCTTCACCGACGCCGCCAATCAGGCCGGGCTCTCTCGCCGCTATGGCGGGATTCACTTTTTGCACGGAGACTTCGAAGGCCGAAGCCTCGGGCGCAAGGTGGCTGCGAAAGCATGGGCGAAGGCAGAAATGTACTTTGAGGGCTCAGCCGGAGAGCCGGAATGTGAAGAGCAAGATCCCACATGTCGCAACCAGCTATCCGCCAATTAGCAGGTGTCCCACGAAAAAACTTTCGGAATACTGGGGCTTCTACAGGTCAGCTCAAGTCAGAGCGGATAGGACTTCCAAAGCACTTTTTGCGTCCTCGGGAGCGCACCCCCTGGATCTCCCAGTGCCCTCCCCGCCGGCTTCCCTGCACCGCGGCTACTCCTGCGCGCCCGGCGCCGCGTGGGAGCCCCACCGGTGCACCCCGGTGGAACGCCACGACACACGCGGCTCGTCTGCGGTGCGGTAGATCGCTCATGCGCAGTCCTCCAGGCGCTACACCCGCGTCACTTGCCTTTCACCAGATCCGGCAGCCACAGGGCTATTTGCGGAAATTGGATGAGCAGGGCGATGACGATGGCCATGCCAATCATAAACGGCAAGACCCCGAGCCAGAGATCGATCATAGTGCCAGCCTGCATGCCGGCCTCTTCTTGCACCGATTTGCGGATGCCGTGAATGACATAGAGGTTAAGGCCCTCGGGCGGGCTGACCAGGGCCGCTTCCAGCAGCACGACCATGGTAATGCCGAACCATACCAGGTCAACCCCCATGGCCTCCAGCACCAGTACCAGAATGGGCACGGTTGTCACCATCATCGACAGGGCCTCCATAAAAGTGCTCAGGATGAGATAAAAGATCACCAGGAGGAGTAGATAGGATTTTCAAACGCTATGTTGTCGCGCCGCTTCCGGTCGCAGCCCTCTGGAAGCCGGCGACTGGAGCAGCAGGAGCGGCAGCACGCGCGGCTGGGGGCGGCGTGGCAGGGGCTGCTCCAAACGCTCTAGACAGACGTAAGTGGGATTCTTTCAAGAGGGGGCTCTTGTGGAAGAGCTCTGAGAAGGCCCAGGCTGACCAGGGCGTGGCCGGCTGCAGCGCAGTGTGGGGCCGGGTCCAAACTGACGAGGGTATGCACACCGATGGGGAGGGGGGCACGAGTGGCAGGGAAAAGTCCAGGAGCGGGCGCACAGCGGGCCGGAGGGCACGTTACGGGCTGGAGAAGTCCCACGCAAACGCGACTTGGTGCGCCGGTGCAATAGGGGGCGGGTCCACCGCCAGCTTCAGGTACCGCAGGATCTGCTTGATGACACTGACCTCGGTAATCGCCGCGATGATCCGCAACGTGCCCTGCTGACACCTGGGGCAGCGCTCCATATCGATGGCAAACACCCGCTTGAGCAGCCGCGCCCGGCTCCAAGGCGGCGAGGGGGTACGGGCCTCGGGCTCCTCCACGCCCTGCTGGCGTGGGGCAGCACGAAGTTATGATAGACCTGATACAAAACCAGTTGCTGACGCAAGCCCGCTTCATGCTTGCGCAGCGTATTGACGCGACGGCTAATCGCCGCGACCTGGTGGCGCAGGTCGAGGTTGAGGCGCTCGACAAGGGCTGTGTTGATTTGCCAGCCATACGGGGCCCCCGCAGAGCTATTCTACCACCAGCATGATCTTGCCAACGTTGCGGTTCTCTTCCATGTAGCGATGCGCCGCTGCCGCCTCGGCCAAAGGAAAGGTGGTATCGATAATCGGGCGTATGGCGCCGCTCTCCAGAAGCGGCAGCCAGCGCTCGCGAAAGCGCTGCGTAATGGCAATTTTGTTCTCCAGCGGCTGGCTGCGCAGCACCGAACCCATCACCTGCAAGCGTTTGCGCAACAGCAGGCCAAGATCGGCGTCGACTTTGGCGCCACCCATCAGCCCCACCAGGACGAGACGTCCACCCACCTTGAGACATTGCAAGTTACGCTGCCAGTATGCCGCACCGATAAAATCCTGGATTAAATCCACTCCGGCTTTGTGCGTGAGTGTCAGGACACGTACGGCAAAGTCTTCCTCTTTGTAGTTAATGCCCACCTCCGCGCCGAGTTCCACAGTGCGCGCGATTTTGTCGGCCGAACCAGCGGTGACAAACACCCGCGCGCCAGCCTGCCGGGCCATCTGGATGCCGGCCGTGCCCACACCGCTTGCCCCGGCGTGAATGAGCACCGTTTCCCCTTTGTGCAGGCCACCCAGGGTGAACAGCGTTTCATTGGCAGTAAAAAAGACTTCGGGCACGGCAGCCGCCTGGACAAAATCCCACTCCTGCGGCATGGGTATGGCCAGGCGGTAATCAATCACTGCCTGCTCCGCATACCCCCCACCGCCAACCAGTCCAAAGATGCGATCCCCAGGCACAAAACCCCGTGTTTCTGCTCCCACTGCCTCAACGACACCGGCGAGTTCTAGGCCGAGAATCTCTGACTCTCCAGGTGGGGGAGGATATTGCCCCCGTCGCTGCAGCGTATCAGCACGATTCAGAGCCGTCGCGTATACCCGTACGAGGAGGTCTTGCCGACCCAGCATAGGGTCCGGGACTTCCGCTAAACGCAGGACTTCCGGTCCTCCAGGGGTATCAAAGATAATCGCACGCATAGCGTTGTCTCCCACAAGGGACTTCATATGTACTATAGCGTTTGCCAGAGGGCTTCATTCTGGAGCTTCTCCCTGGCGCGTGTGTCTTGCCTGTTCGAGTTGCGCATACGCCATGCCGCGGTCAAAAAGTGGTGGCGAGGTCGGCATGGCACGGCGGAGTTCCTGCGTCTGACGCCAGTCGATCTTCCAGGTATCCGCTTCGATCACCACCCCATACTCCTCACGGGCGCTCTGCAATGACACGAAACCGTCCTTGACGTCCTGCAATACTTGCAAAGGATCGCGCTCGGCGGGGTTGCCCCAGCCGCCGCCGCCAGAGGTCATGACACGCAACACGTCGCCATGGTGCAGTTCAAGGTTGTCGCCAAACGGCGGCACCTGACGTTGCTGCGGAGTACCGGGATTGATGATAAAACAACCGCTCTTGCCGGCGTTACCGCCTTTGACGCCCCAGGACTGGGATTTCACCCCGTTCATGCGTGTGCCGAGGACGACGGTGGGGGCCAGCACCTGGACATCGCGGATGACGCCGCAGCCACCGCGAAATTTGCCCGCGCCGCCGCTGTCCTGGTGGATGGCATAGGTGAGGATGCGTACGGGGAATTCGTGCTCGACGAACTCCAGAGGGAAGTTTTTCTGCCCGCGCGAGGAATAGATGACATCCAGGCCATCGCCAAAGGGTCGGGCACCCTGGCCAACGCCAATGCCGTCAATGAGCAGCGTGAAGGTGCCTGTCTCCGGGTTGAGAGAGCGCAGCATGTAGAGCACATAGTCCCCAGAGCCAGCCGGGGTGTCACCGTGCGTGGCTTGCGCAAAATCGCCCAGGATCGTGTTAATAACACGGTAGAGCGTGTGGGCGCGTAGGCCCAACGCCGCGGGATAGCGTGGCTGTACCAGACTGCCAGGCCGCAGGAGGACCTCGGTGACCGGCGCACACACCCCGTGGTTTAACAATCCCGCAGGCTCGCGCCAGACGAGCGCCCGGGCGATGATACTGCGAGCATTGTCGGGGTGCATGAGAAAATTGATCGGTCCTTGCGCCTGATCATCCGTGGCGCGGAAATCCGCCCCAAGAGTGTCGCCATGCACATTGAGCGTCACCTGCACACGGAATGGGGTGTCGCTGATACAATCGCTGTCCACATAATCGGCAAAGGTATAGGCGCCGTCGGGGAGAGCGGCGAGGGCAGCACGCACGGCACGTTCCGCCTGGCCGAAGATGGCCGTGAAACCGGCCTGCAAGCGCTCGCTACCGAAGCGCTGCGCCAGCTCGTGCAAGCGGCGTTGGCCGAGGGTACAGGCGGCAATCATGGCTTTCGTGTCCCCGCGCAGCAAATCCGGAAAACGCGAGTTCCGCAGGATGAGACGATAGGCTTCGTCGTTAAATGTGCCCCGATCACTGATCTTGATGGGCGGAATGGCAATGCCTTCCTGAAAAATCTCCGTGGCCAGGGGGGAGAGCGTGCCGGGTTTGATACCCCCAATATCCCAGAAATGACCAAAGGCCGCCGCAAACCCTACGAGCCTGTCGTCGCAGAAGGTGGGGGCGACAAAGCACATATCGGGCGAGTGGGAAATGGCCCCACGCGACAGATAACAGTCGCTGAACCAGTACACGTCGCCCGGCGCCATCGAGGTCGCGGGGTATTGCTCACAGATACAGTCCACCATGCCGGTGCCAAACTTGTCGTGGTCCGTGTAGACTAACTGTCCCGCAGCATCGTACATGCCGGCAAAAAAGTCCTTTTTCTCACGGATGAAAGCGGACATCGACGTACGTTCGATGAGCAGACCCATCTCGCGTACCGCAGCGCGCAGGGCGCCCTTGATGATCTCGACAGTGATGGGATCGATGGACATGATCACGCCCCTTTGCAAATGCGGAATACGGCATACGGAGTATAGCGCTCATGGTGCCTAACATACCAGAAAACTCCGCCAATACCAGTGTCTTACGTTACCTGAGGAATTTGTATAATAATGTTGCCATACTGATCCAGATGCATACGATGCTGTGGCTCGACGACAATGGTGGCCAGATCCTGGTTGAGAATCGCCGGACCCGTATGCTGAAAGCCTGACGGCAGAGTGGCATAGGAGTATACAGGACAGTCGATAAAGCCACCTGCATCGGCAAAGTACACCGCCCTGGTATGGGATTGTGGCGCTGCCGCTCCATTGGCAGGTGGCAGTGGACGCAGGGCAAACGGCCAGGCCGGGCCCTGCGCGGTAACGCGCAAGTTGACGAGTTCGACAGGCAACTCAGGCGAGGCATAGGTGTAGAGCCGTTGATGCTCCTGGTGGAGCGTATCGAGCGTCTGGGCCAGGGTGGCGGCAGTCAGCGGCCCCTCTGGTATGGGGACGGTAATTTCGTACCCCTGGTTGGCGTAGCGCAGATCGGCGTGACGCTCCAGACGTTGCGCCGGTGGTGCAATCCCCTCGTCGGTGAGCCAATGGCGCGCCTGCGTTTCGAGGTCGTTGAGCACGGTGTTCAACGCCACCAGATCAAAGGCGTTGTGGCGTTGTAGCACGGTGCGGACATAGTCATTTTTAATATCACTACTCAAGAGGCCGAGTGTTGACAGCACCCCTGCGTAGCGCGGAATGATCACCGTCGGGATGCCGAGCAGCACGGCCAGGCGGCCAGCGTGCAGCGGTCCGGCACCCCCACAAGCCAGTAGGGCAAATTCGCGCGGATCGTGGCCACGCTCAATGGAGATGGCCCGAATTGCCCCCACCATGTTGTTATGCAGAATTTCTAGCATGCCGTGCGCGGCGGTTTCGACCGACAGGCTGAGCGGGCGGGCGATGTGCTGCTCGATAGCGCTATAGGCTTTGTCGCGGTTCAGGGGTAATTCGCCCCGCACCAGTTCGCTGCCGAGACGCCCGAGCACCAGGTTGGCATCGGTGATCGTCGGCTGACGGCCGCCGCGGTCATAGCACACCGGTCCCGGATCGGCGCCGGCAGACTCTGGTCCCACCTGTAACCCGCCACTCTGCGTCAGGCGTGCAATGCTGCCTCCACCGGCACCAATGCTGTGTACGTCAAGGATCGGAAAGGCCAGCGGCAGATCGGCGATCTCGCCATCCATGGTGACAGTGGGCTGGGCATTCTGGGCCAGGCATACATCGGCCGAAGTGCCGCCGACGTCAATCGAGATGCAATTCGGGTAGCCCGCCTGTTGCGCCACCGCAATAGCGCCCATGACTGCCGCGGCTGGCCCCGAGAGTACGGTGAGCACCGGTTGTGCCGCAGCGGCGGCGGTGCTCGCCATGCCGCCGTTCGACTTCACGATGAGCATTGGTGCCTGGATGTGTAATGCTTCGGCGCGGCGCGCCAGACGCCCGTAGTACCGTCCGACCTGTGGCAGGATATAGGCATTGAGCACGGTCGCCATGGTGCGTTCGTATTCCCGAAACTGCGGTAAAACCTCTGACGAGAGCGACACTGGTGTGTCCGGACAGTAGTGCTGACACAGCGCCTTGAGGCGTTGCTCATGGGCAGGATTGGCGTAGGCATGCAGCAAACTGATGGCAATCACCGGAAAGCGCTGTTCGTGCAAACGTCGCAACAGGTCGATACAGGCGGCTTCGTCCAGGGGCTGCAGCACGGTGCCGTTTTGGTCCAGGCGCTCGGGTACTTCATAGATATGCTCAGGGGTCACGAGGCGCGGCGGCTTTACCCACAGATACATATTGGCGCTCTTGGGGACATCGTGCCGACCGATGTGCAGCACATAGCGACACCCTGTGGTGGTGAGCAAAGCCAGCGGCGAGCCTTTGCGCTCGATGATCATGTTCGTGGCCACGGTCGAACCGTGCAAAACGGCCACGACATCTGTCGCTGCTTTGCCAGCCTGTTGCAGCACTTTGGCGATGCCCGTGGCAAACCCCTGCGACTGATCATCGGGCGTGGTCGGGGTTTTGGTGGTCCACAGGCTGCCGTCGTCCACATCGGCAAGGGACAGATCAGTAAACGTGCCACCGACATCCACGGCGACAATGCAGCGTGCCATAGGCGTCTCCTCAGTGTGTCAATGACTGCTCACACGCACGGCAGGCCGATGTTGCACCCCGCCAAACTGGCGGGGCTATTGCGGTACGCAGTACTAGTAGCCTGCCGCCAGGCGCTCCGCCAGGTAGGGCGGCAGGCCAGCATCGTAGATCTTTTCTTGTGCGGCATCTACATCGTAGGCAACGAAACGAAATTCCACTGTCTGTGCTGCGTCATCGAGGAGTACGTATGTCGCCTCTGGACCGCCATAACGGGGCTGTCCAACACTGCCAGGATTGATGATATACCGACACGCTGGCTCGAGTGCGATGAGCAGCGATGCGGACTCGATGCATGTGTACTGCGCCTTGGGGCGTGTACTGCCAGACCATAGGCAGGTGAGTATGTCCCACGAAGCAGGTATGGATGTCGGGCATACGCTGTCGTAGATAGGTAAAGCTCAGTTGAAAATCTTCAGCATCGACCAGGTATTCGTCGGTGTGTCGCGGCGAGCCGTGAGCTGCCAGCCGTCCCGCGCCGAATGGCGCGGTAAGCGGTAGGCTGCACAGATAAGCCTGTGCGGCCGGCGTAAGTTGTCGCCTGGTCCAATCGATAGCAGCGCTGGCGTACTCGTTAAAATCGTCGTAGGGACGGAGCCCAACTGCTGCCTGATCATGATTGCCGGCGATGACCAGCGCGCACACACGCTGCACGAGCTGCAGACATTCCTGAGGATTGGCATTGTAGCCCACAATATCGCCGAGGCAGATGAAACTATCAGCCTGAGGCTGGGCGTCTGCCAGCACCGCTTCGAGGGCTTCAAGGTTGGCGTGAATATCGGAAATAATGGCGTACTTCATGACCTCGTCCTTTGCGTACGCTGTTGCTCCGTCTGTACAGTGTCGGGCAGTCGTGGGGCGACCTCAAGCGTGCGATACTCCGTCACCTGGACTTGTCCCGGGCGTGCCCCACGGAATTTCCGCACATGCTTTGCTGGCGTATACAGCACCTCTACCGCGGTGCTGTGCCGGCCTTTGCTGTAGTAGGCCGCGAGCGCGGCGGCCTCGGTCAGGGTACGGTGCGGCACCTCCTGTCGTGGTGGCACTTTAATGAGCACATGTGCCCCAGCCTGCCGATGGGCGTGCAACCAGAGATCCTCCGGGGCAGCCACCTGCCGCAACAGGGCGTCATTGCCCTGGTTACTCTTGCCGCAGTAAAGCGTATACCCATCGCTCGACACGAATGTCCGATAGGGTTGCGTCGGTGCCAGGCGGGGACGTGCAGGAGTATGCGGTGGCCTCGTAGCCGGGCGCTTGCCAGTCAGATCGTCAGCCAACCCTTGCAGCGTGGGCCAATCCTCAGCGTATTCGACCTGCAAGGCCAACTCCTCAAGGGCCTCCGTCTCGGCAGCAGCCTGTTTGAGCAATGCCTGTACTTTTGTCATGCCGCTTTTTGCCTTGCGATATTTTTTGAAGTACACCTGGGCATTCTCCTGCCCAGAGAGTCGTGGGTCAAGAGGAATGGTGATGGTCGCCGGTTCTGGACGGTAATAATCGACCACCGTAGCGCGAGGCGTGCCGCGTGGCAGGCGCTGGGCGACGAGCAAGGTGCCATAATGCTGATAGGGCAGGTAACTCTGCAACCTGTCGTAATCCTGCTGCAGGTTGGCGACTTTTTTCTGGAGTTTGTGCTGGCGCTGACGTAACGTCTTCTGCATCTCGCGCCGTAGACTCTCAGCCAGGGCGGTCAACATGGTGGGTTCATAGCACGCTGCCAGGGCTTCCTGGGTACTGGCGAACGTCTGCGTGGTGACGTGTTCGTATGTCACCGGCAAAACAGTCAGATGCCGCACGCCTTCAGCAGTCGTACACAGCGACAGTGACAACGTCCCATTGTCGTACTGCTGTCGTAGATCTTGCAGGAGTTCCCAACCCTGCTGTGGGTCGTTCTGAGCGCGGTGGCAGAGCTCTCGTACCAGCACAGGGGACACACCAATGAGGAGCCGTTGCAGGTGGTCGTCATCAAAGTGCGCCCTGCTGGTGCAAACACAGCAGATGCTCAGGCGTTACGTCGCAGAGGCGCAGGCGGTGGGGAGGCGGCCTGAGCGGCTCATAGCGCTGTCCCGGCAGTATTGCTCGTTGGTGCTTGGCGTCGCGGGGCACATATTTCAGCGCGTCGAGAATGATGCCCGCAGCATCCACGAGAATGACGTTGCTATGCGGGCCAGTCAACTCGTGGATCAAGGTCAACGCTGGCGACACCGTGCCCGGGCGCTCCCACGTCAGATGCACGACACGATCGTAGGGCTGCACCGCAATGTTGTGCACCCGCACTTGTGTCAGATGGGCCCGTAAAAACGCCGCAAAGCGCGGCGGTTGCTGTGGATTCTCGAAGCGATGCTCTGTCAAATGCAAACGCTGCAAGGTCGGATGGGCGGAGAGAAACAACCGCCTATCCTGCCCACGCCACAAACGCAGGAGCACGTCGTCACCACTCATCTGAAAGACTTTTGACACGACTGCCCCAGGCAGGAGTTGCTGCAATTCATCAACCAGGGCTTTGAGAACAAAGAGATCCATTAGTGTTCCAACATGCAAAGGATGCGGACGCCACGGGTACGGACGACAAAACATGAGTATACCATGCTTACGCAACCCATCCGTGCCACGCGTCTCGAGCACTTTCTGCCTGTGCGTCGACCAGGAGAGCGGTATAATACCGGCGCACAGGACATTTCTACAGGTGTACAGGAAGGATCATCGCTATGGCAAAAATGCTGCTGTTTGAATTGCGCAATGGGGAAAAACGTCTCTATAAAGACGTCACCAGGATAGATGATGCGCGTCCACATCTGGTGCTGGTCTATAGTAATAATGTGCTGATTGCCCAGCTCAATAAACACGATGTGGTCAAATACACCTGGCAGGAGGCGTCAGAGCCTGCTTCGGCCTCCGCCGCATCACCACAGGAGGCCTAGCCCCTACGCCAGCAGGCCCAACAGATCCTCGCGGGTCAGAGCCGCAGCGCCTGCCGCTCCCTCCAGGACTGCGTCCGAGAGCGCTCGTTTGTGGGCTTGCAGGGCGAGGATGCGTTCTTCCACTGTTTCTGCCGCTACCAGGTGATGCACCAGAACCGGGCGATCTTGCCCCAGGCGATGGGCGCGATCAGCCGCTTGCTCCTCGACGGCGGGATTCCACCAGGGATCGAGCAGGAACACATGATCGGCGGCAGTGAGGTTGAGGCCAAGGCCGCCGGCCCGCAAGGATATGAGCATCACCGGTGGGCCTTGCGCGTCCTGGAAACGGTGCACTACGCCAGCGCGATCCCGTGTCGATCCGTCAAGCCGGACAAAGTCCAGACCTGCTGTCTGTAAATGCGGCTCGACGCGATCAAGGAGGGTCGTCCATTGCGAAAAGACAAGTGCCTTATGCCCTTCAGCCACCACCTGCTCCAGCGTTTCCAGGAGCAGCGACACCTTCGACGACGTCTCTGCCTGCTGGCCTGGAATCAGGCCGCTATGACAGCACGCTTGCCGCAGGCGTAGCAAGGCTTCGAGTGCCTCCAGAACACTCCCCCCCGCTGCCAGACGGGTCACAACCTGTTCACGAGTGGCGGCACAAATGGCGTCGTAGACCTGCCGTTCGTCGTCAGTGAGGAGGCAATGCAACACGACATCGGTGCGCGGCGGTAGCTCTGTGGCGACTTCGTGTTTGCGCCGACGCAGTATGAACGGGCGCAGGCGCTCTCGGAGGCGAGCGGCGGTATGTGCCTGCCCGGCAGCCATGGGCTTGGCGTAACGTTCCTGAAAATCCTGTCGTCCACCGAGAAAGCCAGGGTTGAGGAAATGCATCAAGCTCCAGAGTTCGTCGAGCCGATTCTCTACCGGGGTACCGCTCAGCACCATGCGACGCTGTGCCTGTATGCGATACGCCGCTCGCGCCACCTGACTGTCAGGATTTTTTATGGTCTGTGCTTCATCCAGCACTACTGTCCCCCACAGTTCTTGGGCCAGTGTCTCCGTATCGAGACGCAGAATGGCATAGGTCGTCAGAATGACGTCCGCAGCAGGTTCGAGCTGACGCTGTGTGCCGTGATACATGGCGTAGCGCAGCCCCGGTCGAAAACGGTCGAGTTCTTCTGCCCAGTTGTGTAAGACACTGGTGGGTGCCACCACCAACGTACGACCGTGGATGGTGCAGAGGGCCTGGAGCGTTTTCCCCAGCCCCATGTCATCGGCCAACAGCGCGCCCAGTCCAACCTGGCCCAGGAACTCCAACCAGTTCACACCGCGGCGCTGGTATGGACGCAACGTGGCCTGGATATCCTCTGGCAGCACTACTTCAGGCAACCCGGCAAAGTCCGTCAGCAATGCCTGAAAATCGGCGCAATCGGGTGGCGGTGGTTGTTCCAGATCGGCACAGAGTCGTGCGAGATCCGGTAAGGCGCTCGTTGGGAGCGTTCCTGTGGCGCTGCGTGCTGCCAGGAGATCGGCAAGGCGGTCGCCGAAACGTTCGAGCCAGTCGACTGGCAAAGGAGCCCAGCCGCTGCCGTCCGTCAACGGGACAAATGTCGCACCGCGCTGCCAGGCGCGGAGCACAGCGCCGACCTCAGCGCGCGTAGACGTGGCATGACGTGCAGCTGACACGTCTGACGTGTCAAAAAATACCGCGAAGTGTGTGCGCTCTAGCTGCACGCGTGGCACCAGAGAGGGGACAAGCACAAACGCCGAGTGACCGTCGCCATGCACCTCGCCCCGCCAGGTCTGTAGACGGCGTACAAAGCGCACCGCGTCTTCGCCCGTGAAGCGCTCGGAGCGGCCAGGCTCTAGCCCGAGTTCGAGTTCGAGCTGACGGGTGAGCTGTCGTTCTGCCGCCGCGTTGCGCAGCGGCACGGTCTGTCTGCCTAGCGACACCAGACGCTCACCTTCTACACGGGCCGTCGGTGGCGTCCCGTAGACCAGCGACGGTGACACAATCAGCGTCTCCTCCTGGCGGTGTGTCTCGATGATCACACGTGGCGGCTCAGCCACAGTCCCAGGCAACCGCTGCGTGCGGATCTCCACTGGGATACGCTGGCGGAGTGCCGGTAACACTGCCGTGACCAGTTCGGCGACATCGTCTGGGGCAAAGAATCGTCCCTGGGGCAGTTCGTCTCTCTCCCGCGCTGTCAGGCCAGATTCTCCGACCGGGCGCAGCGTGTCGCCGCAGAGCACAACGCCGTTGGTAAACACCTCCGTAATACTCGGATCCGGCTCAATGTAGAGCAAAAATCCCTCCTGCTGGTCGATCAAGCGTCCCTGGGGCAATACAGGCGTGGCAGATGTTTTGACGGGGACAGTCTCCAGATGCACCTCTGGACACTGCATCAGGGCTTTGAGCAATTGCGGCATTATGTCGCGCGGTAGCCGGCCAGAGAGACGCGTTCCCAGGGCGCGTTCAACGGCCAAATCCCTCTGGGTGACCACCACCGTCGGTCCCTCGGCTCGTCCTGTGGCTATTCCTGCCAGAGAGCCTTCCAACACCTGTGTCCGGTCACCTCGTAGCAGCAGCCGTTCGAACACCAGGCTCCGTTCCACGCGTGTGAAGCGGTACCCCACATGGGCAGGGGGCGCTTTCGGGGCTGGCAACCGTTTCCCTTCCTGGCCAGCCCGACGCACGGCAATCACGGCTGCCGCTACATGGGCACAGACCTCTTCAGAGGTCTTGCAATCACACTCCCAACCTACTTCCTGTGGCCATAATGTCACTGTGGCGTATGCCATACCCACCTGGGTGGCCACTTTCAGGACAATTTCTGCTCCGTTGTGCCGTTCACCGATAACTGCTCCCGCTCGGCTCAATTCAACACCACGGGACCATGTTTTTGGGGAACAGGTGTCACGGATTTCCTCAAACAGCGCTTGCATGCGTCACCTCAGCAAAAACCTCTCATGTCTGCGGGCTCCCCAACCCTACGGCAGGAAGTAAAACATGTTGACGAGGCATTTTCAACGCCTCTGCCTGTCGCATGGCGGAGAGCGGCAGTATGCGGGCTGGTGCACTGCGGGCTTTACATCTCTGCAAGATCGTGGCATGCTGTTGCCTCACAACACATTGGACACCAGGCGTTCGAGCCTGCCAACATACAGAGGGTGGCATCCTGCCTTGCAGATCGCGCGAGTGTTAGTTGTCTACAAAAAAAGTTACTACGAACTGTACAAATATGACTACCGTGAGCGCCATCTTTCCAGGCTCCAGCAGCATCACCCTGCCATCGTGCACACCATGCGGCTCAGTCACGAAGAGAACCAGCGTACCCTTACTGCCGTGCAACAGGCTCTGGAGACGCTGTCCCTGCAGTATGACTGCGTGTACCGTGGTGATCTCGCACAGACGACAGGTTATGACTTGCTGCTCAGTGTTGGTGGAGACGGTACGTTTCTCGAGGTGGCGCATTTCACTAGCGCGACACCCGTGTTGGGCGTGAACTCCGACCCCCAACGGAGCACCGCTTTCTTCTGTGCTGCTGATCGTCGTAGTATCCAGCCTCGCCTGGCAGCGCTACTTGACGGCAGGCTACCGGAGGTGCGTCTGAGCCGGATGCAGGCGCACATTAATGATACACCCATGCCATACTACGCCTTGAATGATCTCCTGGTGACCCACGTCAATCCCGCCGCCATGACCTCCTACACTTTGCATCTTGGCGAGGTCAGTGAGGCGCAGAAAAGCTCTGGAGTGTGGATTGCCACGGCGGCCGGCTCGACCGCGGCGATTCGTGCGGCTGGTGGCCGCGTCATGCCGCTTCGTTCGCGGAAACTGCAATACCTCATTCGTGAGCCGTACTTTGGAGACGGCCAGCGCTTTCGTTTCCTCAAAGACTTCGTCTCTCCCCGCCTGCCTCTCCGCCTTACTTCGAAAATGCGCCGCGCCCGTGTCTTCTTGGATGGCCCTCATCTCCGTTTTCCCCTTGGGCTCGGTGATGTCCTGACGGTGACCCCAGCCCCCATACCGCTGCGTGTTATTGGTCTCGATGGCAACCGACGCCAGCGTTTCTGAGCCTTTCTGAGGCAGGAGCGTGCTTGCTCCACAGCAGCGCCCGATTCAACTTGGCAAAGCCCCTCAATAGTGTAATACTATCACACACTGTCTCTACTGCTGGGTGTCTTTGATCCTGGGCAAAGTGACGACCCAAACACGGAGGGGCGGCGGCATGGCTATGTCCCACATCCCCTGCCCAAACTGTCGGTTTGATAATCCTGCCACTATGAAATTCTGTGGCCAGTGTGGTGCTGCGCTTGGAGTGCTGTGTCCAGGGTGTAACACGCCCAATCCCCGTGAGTTTAAATTCTGTGGCCAGTGTGGAACAGCCCTGCACACCGCAGAAGCACAGAGTGCTGCACCGACGATCGAGGCCACGCCGGTCTCCCGCTCGCAGCCCGCCCAAACCCAGCGTGTTCCCTCTGGTCGGGGCACCACTGTTGAAACAGTACAGACTGTTCTGGAAGACGAGCGGAAGCTGATTACGGTGCTGTTTGCAGATGTGGTCGGCTCAACGCAGTTGATTATGGATCGCGATCCGGAAGAAGCTCGCCACCTCCTCGACCAGATTGTGCATCTCATGATCGAAGCGGTGCGGCGTTATGAGGGCACCGTCAGCCAGGTGGGTGGCGATGGCATTATGGCCATGTTTGGGGCGCCGCTGGCGCATGAGGACCATGCGGTGCGCGCCTGCTGTGCGGCGCTGGCCATGCAGGAGACGGTGCGTCAGCGTGAGGAGTTCATCCGTCGCAAGTATGGCATTACGGTGCAAATTCGGGTTGGTCTCAACTCTGGCGAAGTCGTAGTGCGGACCATTCGCAGCGATCTGCAGATGGACTATTCCCCCATTGGCCGGACCACCCACATGGCGGCGCGTATGCAACAGCACGCGACCCCCGGGAGCATCTGGCTGACAGCCGAGACGCTCAGGTTAGTAGAGGGTTTTGTGCAGATTACCTCTATGGGGTTGGTCCCGGTGAAGGGATTTCCAGACCCTGTAGAGGTGTTCGAATTGATTGGCACTGGTGCTATTCCGCGGCGGCTGCAGGTGTCCTCCGTGCATGGCCTCACGCCTTTCGTCGGACGACAGGCTGAGATAGACCTCCTCACCCAGGCGCTGCAACGGGCCAGTGCTGGCCAGGGCCGGGTGGTGGCGGTCGTTGGAGGGGCTGGAGTAGGCAAGTCTCGCCTGTTCTATGAATTTGTCAATTCCCCCCTCACCCAGGGCTGGCTGCTGCTCGAAACCCGGTCGGTGTCATACCGTCAGGCCACTGCCTACTTGCCGATGATCGATCTGCTCAAAGCCTATTTTCATATTGATGAGCAGGCTGATGCCGGGAAGATGCAGGCGCAGGTGCGTGACCGGCTGCGTCTGCTGCATGACGACCTCCTGCCCCATCTGCCAGCGTATCTCACTCTCTTAGGGTTGTCAGTCGAAGACCCAGAGTGGCAAGCGCTCGATCTTCCCCAGCGTCGTCAGCGCCTCCTGCACGCCTGTCGACTCCTCTTTCTGCAAGAGAGTCAGTACCAGCCGCTGTTGATCGTCATGGAAAATCTGCACTGGATTGACACGGCCACCCAGGCCTTTCTCGACAATTTGCTCGATAGTCTGCCGAGCGCCCGTATCCTCCTCCTGGTCAATTACCGTCCAGACTACGTGTCGCACTGGGAGACCAAGCCAGCATATACCCAGTTGCGACTCGATCCGCTCGCGCCGACGAGTGCTCTAGAGTTCCTCTGCGCCCTGGTCGGCAACGATGTCGCCCTGGAACCGCTCAGACAACGTTTGATCGAATGGACCGCCGGCAACCCATTTTTTCTGGAAGAGAGCGTCCGCAACCTGGTGGAAACTGGTGTGCTGGTTGGTGAGCCAGGAGCGTATCGACTGACCCAGACGCTGCAGACCATTCACATTCCCCTCACGGTGCAGGCGGTGTTGATGGCGCGCATTGACCGCCTGCTGCCGGTGCAGAAGCGCCTGCTGCAGGCGGCCGCCGTCATCGGCAAGGATGTCCCGTTCTCTGTATTGCACGCCCTCACTGAGTTGTCTGCCGAAGAGCTGCAGGAAAACCTTATGCACCTGCAGACCGCGGAATTTCTCTACGAAATGCGTCTGTTCCCAGAGCGGGAATATACCTTCAAGCATGCGCTGACGCATGAAATGACCTATAGGAGTCTGCTCAAAGAGCGACAGCAAGCCCTCCACGCCCGCATTGTGGAAGTTATCGAAGCCATGGAGAATGAGCGACTCGTCGACTACGTAGAACGGCTCGCCTACCATGCCTTCCACGGTGAGGTATGGGACAAGGCGTTTACCTATTGCCGGCAGGCTGGGACGAAAGCGATAGCGCGCTCGGTACACCGAGAGGCAGTAAACTGTTTTGAACAGGCCCTGGAGGCCTTGCAGCATCTGCCTGAAAGTCGCACTACCCGGGAACAGGCCATCGATCTCCATCTGGCCTTGCGGGGTTCACTGGTGCCACTTGGGGAACTGGATCGCATCATACACTACCTGCGTGAGGCGGAAACGCTGGCGATAGAACTGCATGATTCCCGCCGACTCGGGTTGATTTCCTGTTTTATGATCAATTACTTCTGGGTGAAAGGGGAGCCCGACCAGGCCATTGCGGCTGGGCAGCGGGCTCTCTCCCTGGTGTCAGCCGTCGGCGATTTTGCGTTCCAGATTAATGCGCAGCAATTTCTCGGGCAGGTCTACTGTACACGGGGTGACTATCGTCAGGCGATCACGTTCCTGGAAAAGAACGTTGCCTCCCTCACCGGTGACCTGCTGCAGGAGCGCTTCGGGCAGACGGCTTTATCCTCGGTCGTATCCCGCACCTGGTTGATCTTGTGCCTGGCTGAGCTTGGCACCTTTGCCGAAGGCATCCGACTCGGTACAGAGGCCATGCACATTGCTGAGGCGGTGAATCATCCCTATAGCCTGACGTTTGCGTATTTTGGGGCGGGCCTGCTGTACCTCCGCAAAGGCGAGCTGTCCACGGCTATCCCCATCCTCGAACGTGGCCTGCAACTCTGCCAGACCTGGAATCTGCCGATCCGCTTCCCATCGATTGCCTCGACTCTGGGGTATGCGTACGCTCTGTCTGGCCGTGTACCAGAAGCCGTGACCCTGCTCGAACGCGCTGTGGCAGCAAGCTGCCTCCCTGGGCAGAGTGGATGATCATGCGCTCTGGGTCACCTGGCTGAGTGAAGTCTATCTGTTGGCTGGGCGTGTCGATGAGGCAGTGCAACTTGCCGAGCGTGCCCTTGAACTGTCGCGTCAGCATAACGAGTGGGGGCATCAGGCGTATGCCCTCTGTCTGCGTGGGGAGATTGCCACCCATTATCGACAGCACAGCCAGCAGGCTGAGGAGGCCTGTCCCATAAGACAGGCCTGGAACCTGGCCCGAGAACGCAGGACATGCGCCCGCTGCTGGGACGTTGCCATTACGGTCTTGGTGCTCTCTGATGGCGAGATGAACAGAGGGGCTCAGGCACGTACCGAACTCTCCGCCGCCATAGCATTGTTCCGTGCCATGGACATGGTAGACTGGCTTAGCCGCACGACAGTGGTCTTGGCCAAGGTTGTCTTACCGTTCCTGGCTTGTGTTGGCAAGCCAGGAACGGCACTTCCCCCCGGCATGTGCCCGGTGGTGCCTCGATGTGCATGTCTTAGCTCTGTGTCTCCACATGTACCGCCGCCTGAGCTTCAGCGAGGCAGCTGCGTAACAGTGTGGCGAGGCCACGCACGCGTGGTTCAAACACCAGAGCGTTGTGAGAGCCCGGGACTGCGTAGATTTCCACGCCACCAGCCGCCAGGTTGCCCCAGCCCATCGTGGGATCGTAGGCGCGCCCGAGCGGCAACCAGGTCGGCGAAAGACCGATGATGCGGCCGGCAAAGACTTGCGGGCTATAGGAACGGTGGATGGCGCGAGGAAACGCGAAGACGCGATGCTTGTTCCCAGGCTGCGCTGTGAGAGTACCCAGGAAGGTGACCCGTTAGAATTTGTCCGGCGCTGTACGACCTGCGCCTGCATGCCCTGAGCACGCGTGGTAATATAGGCACGCCGCTTGTGGGCGTCGAGCAGGGTGAGATTCCACAGGTGATGCCACAGACGCTGGAGGCGCAGCATCACCTCGTAGGGCTGTGCAAAACGCTGTGGCAGCGTCGAACGAAAGCCGGGCGCATAAGCGTCGAGCATGGCCAGCAACGCCACGTCCTGACCCTGGGCCTGGAGTTGTTGGGCCATTTCGAAGGCGATCCGGGCACCCATGCAGAATCCCCCAGGAAATAGGGTCCCGCCAGTTGCAAGGTGCGGATTTCCTGCACATAGTGCCTGGCCATTTCTGGA
>CAVZBC010000029.1:0-10217 GCA_963773125.1 uncultured Gammaproteobacteria bacterium
GCCCTCGCCACCACGGATCCGACGGGCCAGTCCACAACGGGTATCACCCGCACGAAAACCACCCGTCCCTCATTCGGTACCGGCGACACCGTGAAATCAGCAGCGACCGGCGGAGCCAATCCATGGCCAAGCGACAAGTATTTGAATATCTGGGTATGTACGCTTGCAAATAGTCTCCTCGGGTATGCGCAGTTTCCGGGTGGCCCACCGGCAACTGACGGCGTTGTCATCCTGAACACCGCCTTTGGCACGAGGGGCACTGCCACGGCGCCATTTAACCTAGGGCGCACGACGACCCACGAGATTGGCCATTGGCTCAATTTGCGTCACATCTGGGGGGATACCGAAGACTGCAGTGGGAGCGATTTGGTCGCCGATACACCGAACACCGAGGGGCCAAACTTCGGGAAACCAACTTTCCCAAAGGTCTCTTGCAGCAACGGTCCGAGCGGCGACATGTTCATGAACTACATGGATTACGTTGACGATGACTCCATGTTCATGTTCACACCCCAACAGGTGGCCCGGATGCACACCGCCCTGGATGGCCCTCGGGACACAATCGGCAGGTAAACTTAGACGGGAATATGGCGATGAATCACCAGGTTAATCGGGATGCTTTACACCAACACTGGGTGCATTCGCACGAAGAGGATACGGACACGGAGATAGTATTCCGACCGGCGACTTACAACTTCCCGCGTTCTCGTGGCCGCAGGTCATTTGAGCTGAAGCCCGACGGCAGTCTTGTCGAGGGCGGCATTGCTCCGGATGACCGCCGCCAAGAAACGCAGGGGAGATGGGAACTGCAAGACGGCGACACGCTCGCTTTGTATACGCAATCAGCCTCGGAACCCAGCCGAGTCATGCACATTGCTTCTGTGAGCAAGGACCGGTTGGTGATTAAAAAGTAAGCTAAAATCCTGCGTGCATTGCTGGATGTCAAGTGGGGTGCCGGTTTGGAGATAGTCTCCCAGAATCGGTTGCGACAAGGGTTGTCCTGTCGAGTGAGGGCTTGTTTGGCCTCAGTCTCGGGGAGGATGCATCATGCGACTCGCCACCTACGCTCTGCCACCGAATGCTCGGGCCGAACGCAACCGTTCGGCGGTATCTCCTGGCCTTTTCTGGGCACAGTTCGGGAATACAATCCTGCTCTATGGTGATGAAACACGATGGGAAGAGGGCATGGAGGGCATGAGGCGGAGCGCGCCCGATTTACGGGAACATACGAACCGCCTGAACAAGGAACACCTACACCTTGTGGTACAGAACGGACGCCTCTTCCAGCAGGAGCAGCCAAATGTTCCCGTTATCCTTGATAGGGGACGCATGCTCCTGGTGGAATTGGATGCCGACCGGGCGCGCCAGCTTGCTGAGAAGAGCCCCACCTGTTACGGAGTGTTGCCCCTGCCAGAGAACCAGGTTGTTTTTGACGTCCGCGATGCTGCCACTGCTCGGACCGTACGGGTCGCTTGGATCGAGAATCTCGTTAACAAGATAGCGCGCCCTTCCCTCGAGGCAAATCTCACGCACTTGGCGTCATTCCCGACCCGCTACTCAACCAGCACTCATTATACCAACGCCGCAACCTGGGCGCGGCACCAACTGCAAGCATGGCAGTACACCACCCGGTTGCAGACTATTACGGTGAACGGCAGCCGCAGCCGGAATGTCATTGCCGACAAGCAGGGCCATGCCGCTGGCGTGCACGAAGTTGTACTCGTCACCGCGCACCTTGACTCGATCAACCTCCAGGGCGGACCCACTGCACCCGCACCCGGCGCAGACGATAATGGCAGTGGAAGCGCCGGGCTGCTGGAGATAGCACGCGCTTTTTCGGAGCATCGCATGGAGCATGATCTACGCTTCATCCTCTTTGGTGGAGAAGAGGAGGGCCTGTTTGGTAGCAAGCGGTACGTTGCCAGTCTATCTGCGTCGGAGAAAAGGCGGATCCGGGCTGTTGTCAACATGGACATGATTGGCACGTTGAATACCTCGACGCGCAGTGTGCTGCTTGAAGGTGCGCCGCTGTCACAGCGGGTCATCGACGGTCTCAGCACAGCTGCGGCGACCTACACACACCTCATTGTCGAAACCTCCCTCAATCCATTCGCCAGTGATCATGTCCCTTTCATCAACGCGGGCATCCAGGCGGTGCTTACCATTGAAGGCGCTGACAACACCAATGGGAATATCCACTCAAGTAGAGACACCATCGATCACATCAACTATGATCTTGCGCTAGACATACTGCGTATGAATGTCGCATATATCGCCAGTGAAGTAGACCAAGCATTGTGAGCGCATAGAAGTGCGCATCAGCTCATCTTCGGTGGGCGAACCGCCAGGGTCATCGAGTTGTGCATCCCCATCGCCTCGGAACTGGTGCGCTGCGCATACTGATTTGCGCCAGCCCTCCTGCAGCGCACCCCTCCGGAGCGCCCCTGGGCAGCTGGAGAGAGCCGGGGAGAGCGTTATGATGGGTTGGCGACTTCTTACAGGGCGCCATTGACAGCGGCGACGAGGCTGCCATCCGCGACCACATGGTACACGGCTTCCATGTAGAGGATATAGTACCGTGTCGGCCTCGATAAATAGCACCAACCCGCGCACCACGCGGTACGCCGCGCCGGTCCCTTGACCCAGGCGGGCATGAGCACCAATGACCTGCTTCCGAAAATCAATCCCTTGGGCTGCCGCCATGAGTTCAAGGGCGAGAATGCGCTCCACATTGTCCAGAATGGCTCGGGCTTTGAGTGCCGCGGTACAGCCCATGCTGACGTGATCCTCGACATTGGCCGACGTGGGAATGGTATCGACGCTGGCCGGATGGGACAACACCTTGTTCTCGGTGGCGAGAGCGGCAGCGGCTGTGTACTGCACGATCATAAAGCCGGAATTGAGGCCGCCATTGGGCGTGAGAAATGCCGGCAGTACATGCGTATTTGACGCTGCATCGGTTAAGCGCATCAGGCGCCGCTCTGAAATGTTGCCGAGTTCACTCACGGCCAGGCCAAGGTAGTCCATAGCAATCACCAGCGGCTCGCCATGAAAGTTGCCGCCTGAGAGGACAGTGATATCCTCGGTGTGCGCGTCAATAAACAGGAGCGGATTATCCGTCACAGCGTTCAATTCGATGGCAAAGGCCCCGCCACGCCGCCCCCAGCCGCGCGTGCTGCCGCTCCTACTGCTCCAGTCGCCGGCTTCCAGAGGGCTGCGACCGGAAGCGGCGCGACAAAATAGCGTTTGAAATCCTGATTCCACCGGATTTTGTGGTTGGTGGAATGAGTAACCTAAAAACAATGGGATGGTTCATCTGCTTTCTCCATACTGTGCAGAGCCAAGCCAGCACAGCAGGAGGCACAGGAGAACCCTCCAGGGCACTAAGTATATCTGTCTGCCGTGTGCGAGTGAAGCGCAGTATCGCGAGTATGTCGACGATCCGGCACAGTATCGGCAGTATCTGAGCGCATGCGGCGCCAGCATCCAGAACTGTTTCCTCAGGCTATGGACCAGGGCTTTACGTTTCACGACGCCTACGCGTCGGTCAAACAAGACGTGATCGTGCGCCGGATTAAAGTGAAGACGACCGGGGCCGTTTTCACCCTGCGCCCGTCGTTCGTGATGCCCTACATGATCGGACGCACGGCGGCGGTTGAAAAAGCCCTCTACCTGCGGCAGTGGGGCGTGCCGTTTGATGCCCTGGCCTATGTCTTCGGCCGCGATGCCATGTTCTGGTATCGCGCCTGGCTGGCGTTTGGTCGCCCGTCGCTGGTCGGCACCACCGTGAAAGACCCGCACCAGGTGCCCCGCGATCGGTGGCCGATGAAAAGCTGACCCAGGTAGCGAAGCAGCAGGTCTATGTCCCGACCACCGTCGGCGGTGGCTGTTTCCTGGGCGTGAGTGTGGTCGAGGTGGCCGATACGGTGACGTTGGAGCGGGGCTATGGCGAATTTGCCAAAGAAGCCAAGGTGCTCGATCCCACGTATCAAGCCCGCTCGGTCTGCACCGATGGGTGGGAAGCGACGCGTCAGGCGTGGCGCCGGCTGTTTCCAAGATCACGGTGGTGCTGTGCTTTCTCCATTCCATCCTGAAGATTCAGAAACACTGCGCCGGCCCGTTACTGCACCAGAACTCGACAAGGCCTGGCAGGTCTATCAGGCCGTCACTAAACGGCAGTTTGCCCAGCGTCTGCGGCGCCTGGCAGTGCGCTGGAAAATCCTATCCACCCAGTGCACCACTGGCCGCGCCCAATCTTCAGCCACGAAACACCTCCGGCGCTATGACGTAGGGGCACTGCGTGCTGCGCCCAACAGTGCAGCACGCATAGACAAAGGCGACGTCCACCACGAACGGGTTCTCCGACCTCTGCCTTCCGACCTATACGCCAACGCCCGCCAGCCCACCCTTCGACCGGTCCTCCAGCCCGACGATGTTCCCGTCCGGGTCGTTGAGCGTCACCAGCCGTCCCACCGGGACGTCGTACGGCGCCTCGTTGAACGTGTAGCCGCGCGCCGTCAGCGCTTTGTACGCCTCGTCGACACTCTCAACGGTGAAGTACACGCCGGTCCCGCCGCGTCCTGTCCCCGGAGCCCCGGGCGCCAGAAGCAGGGTCGAGCCTCCCAGCACGAACAGCGGCGCGGGATACTTCGTCGTCTCCACCCCCAGGAAGGCGGCGTACCACGCCTTTGACTTTTCCGGGTCCACGCAGAACTGCACGACCACCTCAATCCCGGATACTTTCATCACGTTTCTCCTCGGGAAGACTGCGCGGCGCCCAGAGGACGCCGCCCATCGACACCTGCACCATCGCCCGACGTGCCGCCATGACATCACCGGCGATTTCATGATGCCGATCACGTTGCCGTCCGAGGATAGGCAAAACAAACGCGCTTTTCAAGCCCCGCCGCTGCGAGGTCAGCTCGTGGGGTCGGCCCTGCAATACCTAATTTAACAATACCTTGTGGCTACTTTGCACTTCATGGTGCAAATGTTGGTATAAAGCCAGCAAGCCTTGCCCATGGCCCAGTTGACGGCGGCGAACCTGGAGCAGGCTGGTATTGAGAGGCCCAAAGACGCTGCGGGCGGGGTCGAGAAGATTCCGGGTACGTATGACAGCGGCTATTATAGTGAGGCAGCGGCAGAAGCCGTGGAGCAGTTGAGATTTGATCCGTATATGGCCACGGGCCGTCAACGACACCATGTCCCGGAGCCTGAGGCGGCTGAAGCACCTACCACGGCCAAGGAGCGCATGGCCGCGAAAGTGCGGACTCCCGAAGGGCGAACCCTGTATGCCAGGCGTAAAGTGATCGTAGAACCGGTGTTTGGTCAGATCAAAGAAGCGCGTAGCTTCCGCAACTGGCTATCAAGAGGCTGCACACGTTAATTCTCGGACAGCCTCCTAGAGTCAGTCAACACAGCTTTGTTGAACACGCTGAATGCAGACGAGGTGACGGTGAACATTGAGCGAGCAGGTGAAGCGGAAATGGACGAAATGTGGTCCTTTGTCGGCTGCAAAACCAACCGCGTTGGCTCTGGCATGCCATTGATCATCAGACGGGAGAGGTTTTAGCGTATATCTTTGGCCGCCGCAAAGATGAAGTGTTCCTCAAGCTGAAAGCGCTGCTCGATCCGTTCGGTCTGACGCATTACTACACCGATAAGTGGGGCGCGTAGCCGCGCAGCGGTCGAAGAGATGTTTTACGGATAGGAAAAAGAAAAGCCCTTTCGGCGTCGGCCCCCGGCCGCGCTTCCTCAGCGCCCCCCGCTAGTGGCCACGCCGTGCCCCCGGCACTTGCGGCGCCCCCCGTGCCCTGCGGCAGCCCCACCGGAGCGGCCGCAGCCAGGTGGAGTGCGGTGTGGACAAGCATCTCGGCATGGGTGAGGGGAGCGCCTCAGGGGGGACCTGAGGCGACGGGCTCGGAAAGGGCGACTTGGGAACGCTGTGGGGAAAAATTTCACACGGGATTTCAAGGCTCTTCAGGCAGGAGATACCTCGCCACTACACACAAGTCACCCTATGCGTCGGGCAGTAAAACTGGCACAAAGCCCACGCCGGTGCGCCTACCGCATAAGTACCCCTACTGCCTCCGCAATGTCGTCAAACGTCCCCGGCTGCTCCGGTGTCTCTTGCAGGTTGACCGCAATGCGGAGAGCCTGCAATCCCTGGGCGCCTTCCAGATCCTCCAGCTCAACTTCCTCAATACCATGGGCCAGATATCCTGCCGCCTGTAGATACGCAATATATTCTCGATACTCTAATGCTTCTCTGGGCTGTGAGTAGACAATGGCAATGGTGCCCGGTTGGGTCAGACGCTCGTGGGTACCACGGATACGGGCTTTATCAAGGCGCTTTTTGACGATTTCGTAGCGCATATTGTAGGCCCCATCAATATCAAAGCGCTTTTCATCAAACCGGAAGCGGATGGACAGTGGGGTATGTTGCACCAGCAGCAGATGGGCCACCTCCAGGGGCACCGACAAACGATCATGGAGCGACGCCGCCTGACGGGCCATGCCACACATGACCATCAGTTGCCAGAGGCGCAAGTTGTGGAGATACAGCGGATCAAACTTGCCGTCCTCGACCAGAGAGGCGCCAACGTAGATCCCAAATTCTACTCCGTCGCTTTTGTGTTGCTCGAAATAATGCGAAAACATGGCCTGGGCTTTTTCCTGCTCAGCATCGAGATACGCCGAGAGCGTTTCATTGATCAAGGTGACACTCTCATCAAAAGCTTTCCGCTGCCGATAGAGGGTCCCCATACGCGGATCCAACGCCGCTCGGTACGCCTGGATTTGCGCATTGACGTCCGGGCCGAACTCCTGCATGTGGGTAAACAGCGGTTCGATCTCGCGACGCAGAAAATCCAGAATGGTCAACTCGTCACCCGCTGCCAGCCCCGTTTCCAGGTGCGCGATTTTTTTCTCCACGCGATACACTAACTGGTCGAGAATTGGCAATGGTCTTACACCACGTCCAAGACGCAGGATCTCCTGGGCCAGGTGCAAATGCTCCACCAGGTCAGCCCGAATGGCGGCGTTGCGGTGCGTTGATGAGCCGCGGATATCCGACACGCCATACAGCGGGTAAATCTCCTCGAACACAATGGGCTCCATCTCCGTGCCCATGCCGTCTTTGTGGCTATGCATCCAGTTGATCGCGGCCTGGCGGAAGCGCCACTCCACTGCCGGATGGATGGCCGTACATTGTTCCTTAATCACCGCTTGTATCCGAGTATTCAGTTCCTCCATACTACGTTTGATGGCTATGGAGAACAGCGGCAGTACTTCCCGGAGTTTCATGGCGTTCAAGGCGTGCAGATCGCCAGGATGCGGTGAGACTAAATCGAGGGTGCCAATCAGCTCATCCTGATAGTAGAGGGGAGCAACGACCATATTCCGCCCCCCATACTTGATGATTTCTTCTTCAATATGGGTGCGCTGCGGATAGGTGGTCAGGTCTTCAACAATCAGTAACTCACCCTGCTTGACGGCCCGCTCATAAATCGAATCATAAAAGTCGTCGACGCTGTACCGCGCCGAATCACCGCCGATTCAGCCATACTTGATCTGTGCCCCGGCATTGAGTACCAGAACCTGTCTACCCTGCAGGGCGGCAAGCCCGAAGAGCAGATCGGGTTTCCTGAAAAGGGTGCGCAGTTTGTCTTGCAAGCTGTGAAAGCGGACTGTGGAAATGATGGACTCTTTCTCAATCAGATCTCGTTTCAGGGAGGAGAGCACCTCCTGGTCCGTCACGTCGTCGGCAGTAAGCACGCCAAATCCCTGGAAAACAAAGTGCTCAGGCGGCAAGAGTTCCATCAGCACTTGCGGATCGGCCAGATTGGCCAGGAGGCGCTGTTTGACGTCCTCTGTCAGCGGCGGGACGTCCCCCACCGTCTTGATCTGGATAAAGCGCACGTCCATATTTGGCTTGAAATGGCGATCCAGACCGGTCTCCGGATCCGTAGTGGTGAAAATCAGGGGATACTCAAAATCGACTTGCATGCCATACACCTGGTGTAAAATAAACGCATAGGCGTGCAACATTTTCACGTGGACCAGCGTCTGCGCATCCGTGGTCGTGCGTCCACTCAGCGTGCCGTCCTCTGTTGCCAGGCCCAGCCGGCCAAACGATGGCGTGGCGTAAAAGCTGCGGAACTGGAAAGGTATCATGGCGGCTGCGTATGTCTGCTCCCAGGATGCCTGTGGGAAGACCACAGTCATGAGAATGTCGACGAGTTCCCGGTGCCGCGCAATGACCTCCAGATCAGTGATCGGCTCACATAGCTCAGGAGTCTGGCGTAACTTCTCCTGGATCATACTCCACAGGTTGCCCTGCAGAGGGTGCCCCTGGGAGACAGCCTGCTGCCAGAAGGCAATAAGCGGTGCCAGGCTTAGTTCACAGGTAAACGGAAAGTTGGCGGCATGTAGACGCAGGGCAAAGCAGGTGTCGAAGGACTGCGTTGCAGATTGCTTCATGATTTTTTCCCCTCTCAATGACACCGTTCGGGACCTGACAACTTTGAAACATCCCGTGCGGTTACCATGAAAACGGGTCGTACGGCGAAAAAAATTTCGTGTGCCACAAATTCTTCAATACTACCCTATGAGGGGTTACAGCGTCACCCTGGAGTACGCCCCGTCAGGCGTTGAGCTTCTCGGCCAAGTCCATGAAATCATTGGCCACCACGGTAAATGACGGGTCCGGAGTCGGAGCCGGGACGCGGCCAAGGCCGCGCTCCAGAGGACGGGGGACGAAGCCGGTCTGCAGCCCGAGTTTGCCCGCTGCCAACAGGTCCCCCTGATGCGCCGCTACCATCATGACCTGTCCGGGGCGCAGGCCCAGGAGGTTCACGGCCGTCAGGTAGCTCTCCGGATCCGGTTTGTAGTGCCGGGCCAGTTCCGCGCCCAGGATGCAGTCCCAAGGCAGCCCCCCATTTTTGGCCGTATTCGTCATCAAGGCCACGTTGCCATTGGACATTGGGGCAATGATGAACCGGTGCTTCAGGCGGTACAAACCCGGCACAGCGTCTGGCCACGGTCGCAGGTTGTGCCAGGCCAGATTGAACTCCGCCTTGGCAGCTTCACTGAGGCCAGTAATGTTGAATGCGGCGAGCACCTCCTCCAACGCCATGCGGTGCAACCCGTCCAGGTTGGTCCAGGGGAGTTCGCCGTGACGCACTTTGTCCATGAAGGGACGATACTTGGCTCGCCAGGCGTCAGCAAAGGCGTCCCCGCCACGCCGCCCCCAGCCGCGCGTGCTGCCGCTCCTGCGGCTCCAGTCGCCGGCTTCCAGAGGGCTGCTACCGGAAGCGGCGCGACAAAATAGCGTTTGAAAATCCTATCCACCGAATCTCTGTTGGAACGCCGATGCGCGGGGTCCCCTGCGCCCGTGTGAAGTGACTCAGGGCCACTTCCCTGCGCACTCGATATCCAGCGGGTCATGCTCCACGAATTGGGGCATGTGCTCGGGCTGGCACATCCCGACGCTGCGGGGCAGACAGTGGTGGCCGTCATGAACAGCTACCTCTCCGACGTTGATACGCTGATGCAGGACGATCGCGACGGTGCCGTGTTCCTCTACTCCCAGCCATCCCTCACCGCGACCGCGCGTGCCAGCAGTGGGACCGGGAGCGGTGAGAGCGGGGGCGGTGGGGGCTGCACACTACGCCCGGGTATGGGTGTCGATCCCACGCTGGGAGCCGTACTCCCGCTCCTGTCGTCTGCCGGACGTGGCAACCAACACCAAGACGGGCACAAGCATGCGGGCGAGGGACCTCTCTCATATTGCGGCGCAGATGCTTATGGTGGACGAAAGCCGTCGGGTGTGGCAGATGGCGGCGGGGCTACTTGGACAAAGTGTGCATCGGCATCCCGAGGCCCTGTGCACCGCTTGAATGTGCGCGGGATCATGATCCCCATCCCGTGGTAAGAAAAATCGTGGCGTGGTACACCCGGGTAGGACCCATTTACAAACGGCGCACACCTAAGCCAGAGCGGGTGCCACATGGGATAGCTTCCAAAAAAGATGCCTAACGAGACTCAGGCTTGATTGGTGTGACGGGTTGAGGAAAGCTACCTACGTAAGTGCCCAGGCTACCGCCTGTTGCACCCACCGGTAGGCCCCACCCTTGTCCCGACCTCTGAGCTGATCGTGGGCTTCCGGGTCTATCTACACGCCACGCGAGGTATGCAAGGGCGGTGAGGGCATGATA
>CAVZBC010000030.1:0-68202 GCA_963773125.1 uncultured Gammaproteobacteria bacterium
ACGCACTTTCTCGATGCTGGCCTCTGGCGAGGGGGGCAGCAGGGCCCGACGCTCGGCTTCCAACGCCGCAAGCTGCGCGCTCAGCAACTGCTGATGCGCATACACCCGACGCACACGTCGACGCAACCCCCTCGGGATGGGCGAGCCGTCCCACAGCCGCAGCGCGTCAAGTGGCTCGGGAAACGTGCTCAGGCGCGTCAGCCGTATCCCCTGGCTACTGAGCCCGCCCTTGATGCGGGCCGTCGTACTGGCCCGTTCTTGCTTCAGCGTTTCCAGCTCCCGGTGCAGATGGCGTTGAGCCTCGGCTGCCATCGAGGCCACGGTAACTACCTGCCACACTTGACGTTCCCCGTGCTCATAGCGCATCAGCATAGTCAATCACTTGCGCACGTCAAGGGCATCACTCTTGGCCCGACGCTTTCGACGCTTGACGTCAATCGACGAGGAATCTACCACATGGTTGCGTCTCCCTGGAGTCGGTAAAAAGCGATGCAGCCAGAAGCCTTCACGGCCCGCTTCATAGCAACTGACCACCCGCGCCGTTTCGGGGAGTCCAAAGCGCGCTTTAGCGTGGGTGATCTCGTCAAGCAAGCGCTTCGCGTCACGGGCCGGAAGCATGCGCTCGCGTGGTTTTTGCCCATGACCAATGCTGAAGCCGAGCGTCCAGGTCTTTTCACGCAGCTCGAAGGCCATAAACAATACCGCCGCAGGGGTGTTCTCATGCTCGTTACGGGTTGCTGTGGTCCTCATGGGCTTTCTCCTCCATGGTGCTACGGTGAGGGGTATGGAAAAGAGCGTACCAACAGCGGCCCGTTTATGGAATCAACCCGCAAGCATAGTATCAATACTTCGGGCAGAATTTAGGCGGCCTCATCGGTGATGCCATAGTTACAAAGCGCTTCGTAATCCGGGCTGGATTTTTCCAGACTCTGCCCGTTGGCTAAGTGCTCACAAATGCGATCGACCAGGTGTTGATTGAAGGCCCGACGCTTGAGACTGGCCATGGAAAACGCTTGGTCGCCGTGGCCGTTTTGATGACGCGCTTCGAGCTTGGCGAAGGTCACCGCACTCAGACTGGCATTGAAGTGAAAATCGAGTTTGGCTTTGGAGCGGGCTTGGCAATCGCTCAAGCCGGTAAATTGTTTGGCGTCGCGAAAGAGAAACTCGACCTGAAAACGCGCTTTGTAATAGCGGTAGAGCCTCAGGGGCTCCAGGTCGACATCGGTGCTGAAGAGCACGGCATAGCGCTTGCGTTGGGTATGGACCACGACCACCACCTGGAGATTGCGTTTCAACTGCACATGGTTGAGCACGTGATGATACAACACGATGTGCTCGTCTTCGGTCTCGAGGCGCTCAAAGCGCGATAAGTCGCTCCAGTTGACCTTGCCGTCATAGGTCTTTTGGCGACCTGGCCCTGGGCGTTTGGGACCCTGATAGAGATAACGCAGATGGGCATCGGCTCGCAACTTGCCAATCTGATGCAGCTCCAAGGCCCGCACGCCAGCAACGAATTTCTGTTTGCTGTAAGCGCCATCGGTGATGACATAACGCAGGAAGCTCAAGTCATGCGCCTTGACCACACGGCTGAGTTGGTCCAGATAGACATCCATGCGGGTGGCCTCCGGATCAGACGTCTCAGCACTTGGCGGTGTCTGCTCCACACTGAGGCAGTAGGCGCAGTTGTCGGTGATGTCGAGCCAGGCCAGGGTCGAGATTTCAAGCCCTTTTTCCGCCCGGCTGTGGCTGCCGTTCCAGAAGCGATCGAGGCCATAGGTGTGCTTACCACTTTTGGGCACGAAACTGGCATCCATGACCAAGGCCTGCTCATGCTCAGCGGGGACGACCTCGGTGATGGCGGCCTTGTTGAGCGAGACCCAGTCAAAGTCTCTGCCGTACCACCGTGAAAAGGTCTTTTCGTGATAGGGACTGTAGCGACTCAGATTGCGAAAGGTGGCGTGTCCAGGGAGCATGAGCAGAAGTCCCAACAGATGGGTGACAAATTTGTGCTGCGGTTTCTTGGTTTGCTTGAGACGACTCAGTACACTTTGGAGCAGTCGCATGGTGTTCCTCCCGTTTCGGTTGCTTGCGATAACACAACCTTAAAGGAGGAGGACTCGTGCGGCTACTCCTCAGTCAAAACTGTCCGAAGTATTGAGTATCTATCCGTAAGAGATTATCTTCTTTGCAGCACGAGGGCCTGGGCTATGGCCACACGCGCGGTTATTTGTCGCCTTCCTTTCCTTATCCGCTGTTTCATAGGAGGCCATGCACGGGGATGCGACCCTCTTTGACTCCAATCGTAGTCAGTGCACTTCAATGTCCGGTAGACCCGATCATTCCACAGTCACTGCTGAGTTGATGGCAACAGTTCTTGTTCTGATAGCGCCCATTTTTTCTTGATCTCGTCTCGAACTGCTTCACTCGTTCCAACGATTGTCGTGCCGAAGTGATTATTATCTGAATCATTGATCCACTTGAGAAATTTGCTTTCATCCCCGCCGGTAATTCTCCTATCAAGATTTTCAATCTCGCTGGGTAAGAGGGGGCGATTGTCGTTCGTGCTCCAAATGTGTCCAACAACCTTATTTCTGAAGTCCTTCACGCCTCTTGTGAGCAACTCGTTTCGTAGTTGTTTGCAAGTAGTTTGTTGTTCTGATGGGATCACCATACGATAGTGATTATAGAATTCGATCCACTTCGCTAGAGTGAGAAAAATAAAGCTACCGGCCATCTTGTTATAGCTTCGCAGAACCTGATCTGTCGCACCTGCTTTAAATTTGGCTGTATCAAAATACTCAAACGCTCGAGTCCCGGTAATCAAGTCGCCTATGAAATCATTCAAGAGCCAAAAGGCCTCAATGGCACGTTCTCTGGAACTGTTGTCCATGCGTGAGATCCTCCTACCCGACGACTGGATGGACATGAAAGAAGCGTTTCAATGTCAGGCCTAACGTTCGCACTAGCCAGCCGCCGAGGCGCGTAGCACCGAGGGTGCCCGAACAGCTATACTGTTGGGCGGTCCAGTTGAGCGCGGGGTTAGCCGGCCTTGGCGGGGAATGCCCGTTTGTGTTGTTCCAACGCATCCTCGTATGCCTGATGTCAGGACACATTTGCTAAATCCCCTTCTAATTTGAGCTTAAGCCGGGGGACGAGATGGTCATACAACCCAGGGTCCTGGTGGAGCAAACTGATCATGGCACTGACCAGGCTCAACTCACAGCGGCCGCGACGGCGCGACGCCACCCGACGCAGCAAGGTGGCGCCTGTGCGCCTTGCCGCAACAACAGACGACTCGCCAGGCTGACCACTCACCAACAGCGCGATGGCCACCAAGGCAAAGAGCCGCGACCACGCGCTGATCTGCTTGATCCGGGCGTGCGCAAAGCCCCGCCACCATTTCGCATCGCGAAAGCCGGCCTCACACCCGGTCGGCGGGCATACTCCGCCACCGCTTGCTGCGGTATAGGGCCGATTGGTGACCAGATACCAGCGCCCCCACTTGCCCTGCGCATCCCGCTGGCGACTCATGGTGACCCACAGCGACTGCGGGCTCCTCGCACAGTAGAGCAGACGCCCCAGCGCCCGGCGACGCGTATTGCCCGGAAAGCGCAGTGTGCTGCGCTTGCCACTGCCATGACAGGACCTTGGTGCTCTTTTTGACCCGTATGACACAGGCCACGCGCAGTTCCGTCAGCAAGGCGAACAGCGCGACATCGGCACAGCCCCGATCCGCCGTCACGCGCACGCGTCGTGGCCCGACCTTGCGAGGATCACGCGCGTCAGCGCTCGCCGGATGACGGCCAGTTCGTAGCGCTGCATGCGGCCTTTCAGCACCGTCGCGTCATAGGCCCGCCAATAGATCGGCACCGCCCGCCGCCCGACCACGAGCGAGACCACCAGCAGATGCTGGTGCCCTTCGATCGTCCAGTCGATGGCCAAGCGGACTGGACCATGCAGGGGGAGTTGCACGAGGGCTTGCAGGAGGACCGCATCGGCCAAGTGCCGCGGCTCCAGACGCTCGTTATGGAGCAGGCGCGACAGCCGTTTGACCGCCGCTTCCTGATTGCCAAAGCTGCGCGCCAGTTGCGCTTGGCAGCCGGTCTGCTGGCGCAATGAGGGCCCGCACAAAGTCCCGGATGCGCTTTGCGCTGATGGCCATGTGCCCAGGGCAACATACAGCGCGATATAATCGTCGAGACGAGTAGTCGCAGAGTCTGGAGATCGCATACCCCAAGACTCGCATAGAGGCGGATGCCTTGGCTACTCGTCACTTTATAAAATGTGTCCAGACATCAGGGGGAGTGTATAGATTCCTCCTTCTTTGACCAAGGGGATCTCCTCGGCGGCTCGCGCCGATGGAAGAAACACACTCGACACGAGGAGAATCAGGAACGCCCCGAGTACAATCCTCCGCTGCCGTACCTCCATCGTGCTCTCCGTTGCTGCCACCTTACCCCCCGGCAATCCCCGCAACGTCGTCTTAGCGGCAGCACTTTCGGCTGCCTCCGCTTGGGCCACGCAGAGCCGCACGGGGAGCCCTTGGAGCAACTCCACCCAACGAAAATAGCGTCGCCTCATCGTCGTTCTCCTCATGACTCGTCGCCTAGCAGTGTCCACCCCAGCCAGGTCCCTGGCAGAGTAGCTGCCCATGCGTCACAACTTAAGCGCTTTTCCCTGGTATTTCTAGGCTTTGTACGGAAGCCCGGGGTGTTTCCTCATAGCCTCGCGCGGCTTAATCCCACGTGCCTCCCTTTGCGAAAGGGGACACAGGGGGATTTGCCCAGGCCATGGCAAGGAAAATGCCTGCCATACGCCTGGAGAATACATTGAAATGTAAAGGGGAACTCCTTAAGTTAAGACCGGTGGAGTAGCTGCCTTCCCCCTCTTTATCGACTGGGGAGGAGGAAGACTTGAGCCATGCATGGGGCTGGCGGAACTCCTACTCCTCCAGTGGCCCACATGCGCGGGCAGGACGATGGCTAGCAGCTCATGCGGCATTATAAGGGCTTAGATCTTCACGCTGGCGGTGGCTAGAACGCTGGGAGAGCCCCCCTTAGCCTTCCAAAATCGCCCTGCCCGAGGCCTTGACCCCAGGGCACCCCTCTGGGGCACCCCAGCGCCACCCGCCTCGCGCCGATCTCCGCCGTGCTGCGTGCCGCTCCGGCGGCCTGCCGCGGCGCGCTGGGGGACGCGCGGCTGGGGGGGCGGCGCGGCTGGGGCTGGACACGCATTGCCAGAGTATGGGAGAACGCATGCAGGGCGAAGCGGCAGAGCAAAGGCTTTAGCGCCCTGCCTCTCATTTATGGGCGCCTAATTTCCTGCGTCACCGCCCGGGTGTTACCGAAACAGGGAATGTAGACGGAGTGGGTGCCTGGCCCGCCAGCGACGATGATCTGGATGTCCTCGGGTCGCGGCGCGATGGGCAGCAGGGTGGTGGGCGTCAGGTCCCCAAGTTCTGCCGTTCGGGAGGCACGCGCCCGCTCCAGTTCCTTGTCGCTTAACCGACTCGCCGGCATTCTGGAGCGCTCCCAGAGGGCGCGCTTGACGTCTGCTTTCGAGAGTCCGCCGCGCTGAAACACCTCCGCGTGCTCAGGGCTCAGCAGCAGCCACGGTTCACCACCGTGGACATATTCATTACTGGGGGGGTGCATCATGGTCTCGGCTATGACACGCGCCAGTTCTGCCGCTTCTTTAGCGTGGGTGTTCATATTCATCGTGCCTTCCGTGCCCACCACTGTTACGGTGCTCTGGTTGGGGGCGAAACCGCGCTCTACGTGCAGCGGCTCCCAGGGGTTCTCTGCCTCGTTTTCGGCGCAGCAAAAGGTGTATTTGGCTGGCTGTCCATGGGTGGCACGGTCCATCTCCCCTGGCAGCGCGCCACCCACATTCTGCAGGATGAGCCGCAGCGCCCGGCCAATAGTGGCATTGGCCCATGTGCCCTGCCCAAGACAGTTCAACGTGGCATTGACGCCGAGGCGCTCGACTATCGGCCCATTGAGGACGAGCCACACCGCCACAGGATTGGTGGTCGTCTGAATGCCTTGCAGATTGAACTGGGGATCGGCAACCGCCTCGGTCGCCGCGATTAGCACCGGCATGTACTCGGGGTCACAGCCGGCCAGCACGGCATTGATGGCAATGCGCTCCACCGTGGCGGCACCGTAACCCGGGGCTAGGCGGGCGATGAGCTCATAACGCCCACGAGGTGTCTGGTGCAGCATGCGTTCGACCCGCTCGACGGTGGGGGGCACGATGGGGAGCCCATCGCTCCAGCGGCGCTGGCGATACAGTTTGTTGATCGCCTCCAGGTCGTCGAGCGCTTCAAACGTGGCCGCAGGCTCGGTTGCCGGGGCATTCATGGGGCCACCTCACGCACCAGGCGGGCGATGTCGTCCATACATAGGGTGGCGCTCTGGCGCACTTCCTGCCGCGTCTGCAGCCCGAAGGGGTGGGGGATAACCGCGATCGGCAAACTGGCATGCCCCAGGGCACGGGCCTGGGCATGGCCCAGCGTGACAAACGCGGTCGAGCAAATCGTCACCGCTGCCGTGCCACGTTTGGCGACTTCAACACTGTCGTGGATACTCCACGACGTACAGGAGCCTCAGTCGCCCGAGCCCGTGATGACTACATCACACTCCCTGGCCAGCTCCTCCACTACTGCCGACGTGGCGGGGATGGAGGCGGAGGGTTTGCGGCGCTTGATGACGCGCCGCACGCCATACTGGCTCGTCAACAGTGCGGCCAGATCGTCCACCAGGTGATGAAAATTTGGCTTGGCGTTGTCAATAAAGCCGACGATGGCGCCAGAGAGTCTGACCAGCGTCTGCTGTGCCTGCACGCGCTCCCCTTCTGGCTCTTGCCGTGGTGCCGTCGGATCGAAAAGTATGACTGTTGCTGTCATGGTGTCTCCTTCCGTCTCTCGGTCCGGTGCGTGGAAGCGCTATTATACACAAAGGCGAGGCGTAGTGCTGCGCACCGCTCATAGCAGGGCCATGCAGTTCTCAGACTTCATAGAGTTCCCTCACCCTGGCCAGGGAGAGGGGAAAAATGGAAAACTGCATAGCCCTGATCGCTCATAGGTGTCCATTTGACTATCCTGGCGTCATCAAGTATGAAGCGTTGGATGATGGACACCTGTCTCTGTGGGGCTGTACTTAGCATGTTGCGTCTGCATACAGTACGATTCAAGAAACTATGCTATCTTTCCTATGCTTAGGCGCTCAGAGTGATGTGCCGCGATGCAGCGTCACGGATGCACTCCGCGCTCGTTTGAGTGCACCTCGAGGAGAATCTTGCATGGCTACGATCGATCCGTCGGGCAATGTCGAGCCGATGCCTTCTGTGCTCACCGTGGCGCATATCGTCTACGCGCTGCATGCCTTTGCCATCATCCTTGGCATTGTTGGCGCGGCGACCGTGATCGGCAGCTTCGTGGGCAGCCTACCCTCAATCGTCGCCGTGCTCCTGAACTACGTCAAGCGTGGCGACGCGCGCGGCACGTGGAGCGATTCGCACTACCGCTGGCAGATCCGCACCTTCTGGTTCGCCTTGCTGTGGGCGATCATTGGTTGGGTGCTCGTCTTCACGCTTATCGGTATAGTGCTGGGCGTGCCGATCCTGATCGCGCTGACGCTCTGGTTAATCTATCGCATCGGGCGCGGTTGGCTGCGCCTGCGCGATCGGCTGCCCATGTATGCCAACTGAGCCGGGCAAGCGCCCACGCGGCCCAGGGCATGTTGACCTTACTGCAGGACGGTGAAACCGCTGGCATTCCGGCTTGATACGCGCTACAGTGTCGACGGGTCGTCTCATGCAGTTCTCCCCTGGCTCAGACGGAGGGAAAGTATGTCCAGTGTACTCGACGGCGTGCGCATCATCGATTTTGGCCAGTATATCGCGGGACCGCTGACGGCTATGCTCCTGGCAGATCAGGGGGCCGATGTCATCCGCGTTGATCCACCCGGCGGACCGCGCTGGGAGACGCCGGCCAACGCCACCTGGAACCGTGGCAAACGCAGCATCACGCTCGATCTCAAGCAGCCTGATGATCTGGCGCTGGCGACGCGCTTGCTCACCGCGGCCGACGTGGTGATCGAGAATTTCCGCCCTGGTGTCATGGAGCGTCTGGGACTTGGCTGGGAGCGGGCCGGCAGCCTGAACCCACGGCTGATTTATTGCTCCTTGCCAGGCTTTGCCTCAGACGATCCGCGCGCCCAGGTACGTGCCTTCGAGGGGGTGATCGGCGCCGCCACCGCAACCTATCGCTCCGAGAACGCCCACGCCGACCGACCCGTCTACACGGCCATCCCCATCGCCTCGAACTATGCCGCCTTACAAGCCGCGGTCAGCATCGTCATGGCCCTACTGGCGCGTCAGCGCGACGGTTGTGGGCAGCGGCTCGAAGTGCCGTTGTTTGACAGCACTTTTCCGTCTATTGGGGCCCGCGCCATGCACGTCCACGATCCGGCCCATATCGTGCCAACACCGCGTGGCATCTGGAGCGGGGTTTTCGAGTGCGCTGATGGTCGTTGGGTGCAGTTTGGTGGGTCTGGGAACCAGAATTTTCGCCACTTTGTGCAGGCCGCTGGCATTACCGCCTGGGATCAGGAGGGGTTGACGGACATTGAGCGCCTCATGCGTGACGCACAGTTACGGGCGGCCCACCTGGAGCGGGCGCGGGCCCTGTTCAAGACGCGCACCGCACAGGCCTGGGAAGACCTGGTGGCCGAGGCCGGCAGTGAATGTGCCGTGTGTCGTACGAGCGCGGAGTGGTTCGAGCATCCGCATGCGCGTGCCTCGCAGATGGTGCTTGAGGTCAACGATCCTAAATACGGCGCCATGCTGCAGCCAGGCATCAACGCCCGCCTGTCGCGCACTCCGGGTGCGGTGCGCCGGCCGGCGCCACAGCCCGACCAGCACCGTGCCGAGATCCTGGCGGAGCTGGCGGCAGCAACACCCCCCGTGGCGCCCCCGCAGGTCGTATCAACCATGCAGGCAGCGCTGGCCGGCGTGCGAGTGCTGGACCTGTGTATCATTCTGGCCGGTCCGACGTGTGGTCGCACGCTGGCCGAATTTGGCGCCGACGTCATCAAAATCGATAATCCCACACGTGGCGGCTACGTTGCCTCCCACAATGACGTCAATCGGGGCAAACGTAGCATCCTGCTCGATCTGAAGTCTGATGCGGGCCGTGACATTTTCTGGCAGATGCTCGCTACGGCCGATGTGGTGGTGCAAAACTATCGGGCCGGCAGGCTCGCCAGGTTGGGCTTAAGCTATGAGGACGTACGCCAGCGCAAGCCAGATATCATTTATGCCTCGCTCAACGCCTTCGGGCATATCGGCCCCTGGGCCGAGCGCCCCGGGCATGAGCAGTTCGCGCAGGCCACCACTGGCATGCAAGAGCGTTTTGGCGGGGATGGTCCCCCAACCATTCAGCCCAATCCCATTAATGACTATGGCACCGGTTTCATGGGTGCCTATGCCGTGGTGCTTGCCCTACTGCATCGCCAGCGCACCGGCGAGGGCCAACACGTCGACACTGCCCTGGCCTACACCGCTATGCTGCATCAAGCGCCCTTCATGCAAGCCTATGCCGGCAAGCGCTGGGACGAACCACGGGGCCAGGACAGGCTCGGCTCCGGGCCACTGCATCGTGCCTACCAGGCGCGTGACGGGTGGTTCTTCCTCGGCGCCCGCCAGGAGGATGCACCGCGTCTGGCGGCAGTGAACGGTCTGGCTGACCTCGTGTCCCTGCGCGGCGAGGCCCTGGAGCAGGCCCTGGAGACACATTTTCGCACCGACACCGTGTCCCACTGGGTCGAGCGCTTGACCGCCGCAGGCCTCGGGGCGCATCGACACATCGCCGATCTGCAGGCCTTGATGCAGGACCCCTGGGTGACGGCACACGGCTTGAGCCTGACGCGGCAGCACGATGTCATGGGTCTGGTGACCACCTGTGGGCCAGCACCTCGGCTGTCGAGAACGCCAATTCGCCTTGGCCAACCGGCTCCCAAACCTGGTGCTGATGGGCCAGCTATCCTGGCCGAAATGGGCCTCGGCGATCGCCTTGAGGCGCTCATTGAGGCGGGTGTGTTGCGTGTCGATGGCGTAGTAGCTGGCTGAGGTATGGAGACCCCATGATGACGCATGCCTTGACGCATTTCCTCAATCCGCAATCGGTGGCGCTGATTGGCGTCTCACCCAATCCGAGCTTCATCAACGCTATCCTGAACAATCTACTGCGCTGGCGGTATGACAGGCCCATTTACCCTATCAACCCGAATTATCACGACATCGCTGGCTTGCCAAGCTATGCACGGATTGACGAGGTGCCCCAGGCGGTGGATCTGGCGGTGGTGTCGGTGCCGAGCCGCATGATTCCCGACATCTTGCAGCAGTGCGAGGCCAAAGGTGTCCAGGCCATCAATATCTTGACCAGTGGTTTCGAAGAAATCAGCGGCGCCGAAGGCGCGCAGCGGCGGCGCCTGCTCACAGACTTCGTACAACGCACCGGTCTGCGCATCGTGGGGCCGAACTGTTTTGGCGTCTTGAGCGTGCCGCACAACTACCCTGGCATGGCGGGGTCGTATCCGACCATGCCCACAGGGAAGTTGTCGCTGGCCTTTCAGAGCGGTGGCCTGGCGATCAATATGGTGCAGATGTGCCTCGATCGGCGTATTGGCCTGGCGCACGTTATCAGTTCGGGCAACGAGACAGACCTGGAATTTGCCGATTGCCTGGGATTTTTCGCCGACGATCCGCACACGCAAGTCATTGGCTGTTTTGTCGAGCAGTTCCGCCATCCCGACAAGTTTCTGGCGGCGGTGGATAAATGTGCTGCGGCGCGTAAGCCCCTCGTTATGCTCAAGGTGGGCCGCTCCGCAGCTGGCCAGCGGGCGGCACAAGCGCACACTGGGGCTCTCGTTGGCTCGGACGCCATCATTGATGCCGTGTTGAGCAAGCATGGGGTGTTGCGCGTGCACTCACTGGACGAGATGACCGAGACGTTGTGTATCCTGCATGCGCGTCACTTACCCGCCGGCAACGGCTTTGGGGCGATTACCTATTCGGGTGGCGCGGTCGGGGTCATCGCCGATCTGGCAGCGGATTATGGCCTGCATTTTCCTCCCATCCACGAGGCTGGCGTGCAACAGATTCGCCATGTGCTCTACGAGTATGGCACGGTCAATAACCCGATTGATCTGACCGGACAGGCGGTGTATGACCCGCCTGTGCAACGGGCTGCTTTTGAGGCCATGGGCACCGACCCGAACATTCATACTATCATCATTGCCTCTGGCGGCACGACGCTCCTGGACACGCAATCGCCCATGGGCCAGGTCATTATGGAGATGGTGCAGAAGTTTCCCGACAAACTGTTCGTCCGCACCTCACAAATGTATGGTGTGTTGCGCGACAAAGCCTTTGGCGCTCCCGACCCGGTCGACCCGGTCAGCGACCTGAACGGCGTGCCGTTTCTGCAGGGCATCGACAACACCCTGCGCGCCGCACGTGCCCTGGTGTGGTATGCGGCGTTTCAGCACCAGCGCGACAGAGGCACACGTGGTGAGACAGGACACGCAGATGTGTCGCGTCGCGCCCAGGCTCTGGAGATGGTACGGGCGGCGCAGGGACACGCCTTCACCGAGAGTGCTGGCAAGCAGTTACTGGCGTTGTATGGCATTCCTGTGACGCGCGAGCGCCTGGTCACAAGCGCAGCTGAGGCGGCGCAAGCCGCCCAGGAGATCGGCTTCCCTGTGGCCATGAAAATTGTCTCGCCACAGATTACTCATAAGACCGAGGCGGGAGGCGTCGTCTTGCATGTGGCCCAGGCCGACGAGGCGCGTGCAGCGTTTGAGCGTATTCTGCAGAACGCGCGTCGCTACAATGCACACGCAGCCTTGCAAGGCGTCTCGGTGCAAGAGATGGTGCAGGACGGACGTGAGACACTGGTTGGTATGACGCATGACGCACAGTTTGGTCCTGGCATTGTCTTTGGCCTGGGTGGCATTTATGTCGAGGTGCTGCACGATACGGTATTGCGCGTGCCGCCGCTCGATGTCGAGGCCGCGCGTGAGATGCTCAACGCCCTCAAAGGCATCGCGCTGCTCAAGGGGGTGCGCGGACAGAAGCCAGCCGACCTCAACGCTCTGGTGGATATACTGTGCAAATTTTCGCAGCTCTGCCTCGACCTGCGTGGCGCGGTGCAGGAGATTGACCTCAACCCTGTTCTGGTGCTGGATGAGGGACAGGGCGCCAAGGCCGTGGATTGTCTGATAGTGCCCGCCCCAGTATCCAGGTGACGGCTGCCGCCAACCATCCCTCCTGGTCACAGCTCATGCGGACGGGCCTGTCCGCGCGCCACGCGCGCCTCATAACACGGTCCGCAGAGCGTCTCACCCCACGTCTGCCCGGTGTACCAGAGCTCCAGATCCTGTGCCCCGCAGTCCACACAAATAATCCCCATGTCCATGACTCTCTGGGTGTCTGACTGGGCGAGCGCGTCCACGAGCCTGAGCGCATGGGAGGCGAGGGGATCGGCGTGTGCCTGCAAGAAGGCTGACGCGACCTGCAGGGCCGCTGTATCCCCGGCAAAGAGCAGCGTCTCCAGCATCTCCAGCGCTGCTGTCGTAAAGGCCACAGGATCACTGCCAGGAAGTCGTATCTGGACCGTGGTGGCGTGGAGCGGCGGCACGTCATCGCCACCGGCATTGGGGGCCGACGGCCCACCGGCCAGCGCCCACAGCCACAGCAGGGCATGGTCGACGAGTGGTTCGACAGCGAGGTGCGTCTCACCACCCTGCGGACAGACCTGGCTTGCCAGGAGCTGGGCCGCGGTGTCGCGACGATGGGCCGCCGCTGCCGGATAATGCACCGTAAAATAATGCAGTGCCAGGGAGCGTACCTGCACACAGGCTTCGTGCATCTCCCATTCCGCATGCCCGGGCCAGATACAGCCAGTCCACTCGCCAGTTTCAATGGTGTGGCGCACGGCCTCCGGCGTGGCGTGCAGGAGTCGCATGAGTGTGGCAGCCTGCAGGATCTGGAGCATCCTTCCTCCCTTAGTACAGCGCCATAGAATAAGGTATCCATAATACCCGGTGGCATATCAGAGAGCCAGGGCGGAAACACCGCCACCAATGAGCCGTGCGCAGCACTTAGCCCTGCGCCTGCAGGGCTTGCCGCACGACCTGCCGTACCTGGGCAGCGCTGAAGGGTTTCACCAGTCGTGGAGCCCCACTTTGGTTCAGAAAGGTCTCGGTCTCTGAGCTGAGTGTATCACCGGTGAGAAAAACAAAACGCCGCAGGTAGTGGGGTTGACTGGTGGTGATCGCTCGATACAAACCAGGACCATCCAACTCTGGCATACGCAGATCACACAGCACCAGATCATACTGCTGTTCTTGCAGCATTTGTAAGGCCTGTCGTCCATCCATGGCAGTATCAACTGTGTGCTCCTCACGGCGCAAGAGATGGGCCAGGGCTCGCCTGATCCCTGGCTCGTCATCGACGACAAAAATTGTCCTGGCAGAGGGTGACGGGGGGAGAGCAGGGGTCGGACTGGGGGCCGCGACCACCAGTACCGGCGCTCCCACGGGCAATTCGATCCGAAACACGGCTCCTTGTCCCATTTGACTGGTCACGTCAATGGTGCCCCCGTGGCTCTCAATAATATTGCGACACAGGGAGAGCCCGATGCCTGTTCCCACTCCCAATGGCTTGGTAGTGAAGAACGGCTCGAAGATGCGCCTCTGGATGACCGCAGGAATGCCGGGTCCTGTATCGGCGAGTTCGAACACCAGACGGTTCTGTGCCTGGTCAAAACCCGTCGTGATGGTGATCTGGCGTGGTGGGGCACTGTCACGCAGCGCCTGCTGGGCGTTGACCAGCAGATTTATGACGACCTGGTGCATCTGCACAGGGTCAGCCTCAAACAGTGGCAATTCATGGGTGAGGCGGGTATGCACGGTAATGTTATCGAGTCGCAGCGCATGGGCGAGTAATTCCAGCGCATCCTCAACGAGCGTATTTAACTGCACGGCTGAGCGCTGGGGTGGATTCTGGCGCGCCAGGGTGAGAAAGTTGCGCACAATACGCATACAGTGCTCTGTGGCCTGATGGAGTTCTCTTGTACGTTCATACAAGGGCGTATTGGCGGCCTCTTCGTTGAGCAAATCGACCTGCATCCTGACTACTGCCAACGGATTGTTGAGCTCGTGCGCCACACTGGCCAACAGAGAGCCCATGGAGGCGAGTTTCTCATGTTGGAACAGGATCTCTTGCTGATGTCGGATGGCGGCCTCGGCCTGTTTGATATCGGTAATATCTTCGTGCACCACCACTACTTGCAACTCTTGCGGGGCTGCGAAGCGCGTCATGCGGATGAGCAAACAACGGAGCTCTGCATCTACCGAGGCATGACTCGAATGCTCTATATAAAAGGCGTGGCGTTGCTGGGTGAGCACGTCATCAAGGCCGGCCAGGACTGCCTGTACGCCGGGTGTATTGCCGTCCACGGTGGACAGAAACGCCGCATAGGTCATGCCGCGACCATAGGCTGGTGCGGCAAACCCCCTGGTAGCGGCAGCGCGCTGCCAGGCCGTGTTGACCGCGTGAATCGTCCCGCTGGCGTCGAGAATGGCCACAGGGGTGGCAAGGGCGTCAAGAGTGGATTGGAGAAATTGGTGTGACTGACGTAACGCCTCTGTGGTGCGTTTGTGTTCGGCGATCTCCTGCTGCAGGGCGGCGTTGGCCTGTACCAGGTCGGCAGTGCGTTCCTGGACGCGGCTTTCCAATGTGTCACGCGCCTGCCGCAGGGAATGTTCTGCTTCCACCAGGCGTTGCATCGCTCTGACCGTGGCGACCAGTTCATCTGGCTGAATCGGCTCGACCAGATAGACGTCTGCTCCCTGTTCCAAACCACGCACTTTGTCACGACCTTCAACAAACGCCGCCGAGAGTTGCACGACCATGGTGGAGGCGGTGGCAGGATCACATTTAATTTTTTGACAGACATCAAAGCCACTGATATCCGGAAGTTTGATATCGAGGAGCACGATGGGCGGATGCCGGGTGGCCACGAGTCGTAGCGCTTCCTCCCCGCTGGCCGCCTCGATCACGCTATAGCCGGCCCGTTGTAGCATGCGCCGTTTGGCGTAGCGGTTCCCCTCGTGGTCGTCGACGAGAAGAATATCCATTCGGTGTCCCTTTCTCGCCGCTGCAGAGCGGGGAGGAGCTACGCACGCTGCACTGACGTGAGGTAGGCCAGCACCTCGTCTCTTGTGAGCGTGCCTTTCTGGAGGATCATTACACCTCTGGCAGTGAGCTGGTGACACACCTGCGGATCGAGATCCTGCGCGGTATAGAGAATGACTGGAATATCATGCGTGTGCGGATCAGCCTGCAAACGCTCTAACACCTCAAAACCGTGCATATCCGGTAAGTGCACATCGAGAAACACTACTCTGGGATGTTCCTCGTGCACCATAGCCAGCCCTTCCAGGCCACTGGCCGCTTCCCTGAGGCGATAGGGTGTTGACACCAGACAGCGCCCCAGGACGTACCGTGAGCTCGTGTCATCATCAATGATCAGAATGGTCTCTGCGGGCTCCCGACGGGTGAACTGCTGGACGGTTTCCAGGAGCCAGTGCCGGTCGAAGGGTTTGCGGCAGTAGACATCGGCTCCCAAAGCCAGGGCTTTGCGCGGCTCCTCTTGCGCAGTGACCACAACCACAGGAATGTGCTGCGTCTCCGCATGGTTTTTGAGTTCGGCTAACCATGCCCAGGCGTCTTCACCCGGGAGCATGATATCCAGGAAGATCAGGCGCGGTTGCACTTGGTGCAAGATGTCACGGGCTTGCCGCACCGTATGCGCGACAATGCACTGAAATCCAGAACCGTGCAGATACTTTTCATACAGGAGGCAGGAGGCCTCGTCATCTTCCACCACCAGGATCACCGGCTGTTGCCCCTGTAGCTCCCGGCCCTCTAGAGGCATCTCATCATGTGCCTCAGGAAGCTGATAGCGCCTGGGAATCACTACGGAAAACGTTGAGCCAACGCCTACCTCACTATCAATAGCGATGCTGCCACCGAGCAAGGTGGCCAGTTTTTTACACAGCGGTAACCCTAAGCCTGTTCCCTTCACACGCCCTTGCAGGGGGTTTTCCAACTGCGTGAATTCCTCAAAAATCGCTGCCTGATTTTCTCGGGCAATGCCAATACCGGTGTCGGCTACGGCGAAGACGATGGCCTCGCCTCCGGGGGCCAACCTGGCGGAGACACGGACATCGCCGCGTTCGGTGAATTTGAGCGCATTGGAAATAAAATTGCGCAAAATCTGCGACACTTTGCTTTCATCCGTATACAGCACAGGCAAGTCCGCAGGTGCGTCAAACACCAGATCGATCGATTCGTTCAACAGCAATGGGCGCAGCATGCCACGCAACGTTCCGAACAGCGTCGTCACGTGAAACTCACTCGGTCGCACGGTGATTTTGCCCGCTTCGATTTTGGCTAAATCAAGCAGATCATTGACCAGTCCGGCCAGCTCTTCAGCCGCTTTGCGGATAAAAGATACTTGTGTGTCTTGCTCGGGAGTGAGCTCCCCATCGGTACGCTCAAGGAGGAGAGAGGCCAGGGACAAAATCGTGTTGATCGGGACACGGAATTCGTGGCTCATATTGGCCAGGAAGCGGGATTTCATCTCGTCCGCACGCCGCAGGTGACTGGCACGTTCGTCGAGCTCGGCATAGAGTGCCACGACACCGCGGTTGGTATCTTCCAGCTCGCGGTTGAGATGTTCCAATTCCTCTTGCTTGGTGCGTAAGGCTTCCAGGGTATGCAACAGCTCCTGATTACGCTGGCGCAGTTCCTCAAGCAAATTCTGCGAGGAGCGGTGTGACAGGCTGTCGGCGAACTGCATCAGATGGCGTGTCGTCACCGCTGGGGTGCCGCGGGGCAGGAGCTTTTTCAGCGTGACGATTGTGCCATGCGAAGACGTCTCAATATCGCACTGATCCATCAAGCGATAGGCCGCCAAAAGGCCCAACCCCATGCCGGTTGGGGAGGTATATTGCCCATCCAGAATCTGCTGCAGCATGGCAATGCCCGGTCCGCGATCGCTAATGCGAATGAGCAGTATCTGCGGCGATAGCTGCCCTTCGAGAAAAAATTCTATGTTGCCCCCTCCAGCGTAGTTGAGGGCATTGCGGGCAATCTCTGACACCGCCGTGGCAATGCGCGTCTGGGCTTGGATATCAAAGGTCAGAAACTCAGCCAGCTGGCGGGTGCATTGGCGCGCCAGCACCACATCGTGTTCATCCTGGAGACGCACGGCAAAAATATGCATGCCAGCCTTATCCAACGTTCATACCAGAGCAGGTAAAGGGCCTGTCGCACGCAACAGCGACAGGACTAGGTCATGTGGGCAATTTTTGCCACCACGATCGTCACATCGTCACTGCCACGGGTAAAATCACGACAGAGTACGCCAGCAACCACGCTCGGATGGCGGTCTTGCAGTCCAGGATAGGCGTGGAGGTCCCAGCGGCTGAATACCCCATCGGAACAGAGAACTAACAGCGCATCAACCGTCCAGGGATAGGTCATTGCCTGTATTCTGCCTAGATGATGTCCCACGATGCCATTAGAGGCTATCAGATGGCGGGTCTTCTCTGCCATAATAATCTGCCCGGCAATGTTGCCGACGCCCGCGAAGACCACGTGTGGCTGGTGCATATCGATGTCGGCAATGGCCACTGCCGCGCCACGGGTTTTCCGCAACGCGGCATGCATAACGTGCAGGATCTCCGCCAGGGCGTAGGAGCGGTATGCATGCAGGATACGTCCGGCTTCCCAGGACGCCTCAGCCGCCAATTGGCCATGCCCCAGGCCATCGCTCACCATAATCAGACAGCGATTGGCGTGTTGCTCTACGGCCCAGCCATCACCACTGACCGACTCGCCGGATTTCGCCAAACAGATCCCGCCAACCTCCATTCTGAGGGCGCCAGAGGCCACCGTGGACGGCCGTGCCGTCTGCGACGGAGCGGCGCTGGTCATCCAGATGCGCAGGACAGTTCCCTGTCCCGCGATGGAGTATATATCCCAGCCACTGGCCAGCCGTGTGATGGCACCAAGGCCAGTCCCGGCACTGCCAGCCGTCGAATAGCCGTCACGCAGACACTCACTGACGTTGCGCATACCGGGCCCCTTATCGAGAGCCAGTAGTTCAATGCCGCGCTCTGTGGCGCTATGCAGTTGCCGAATGAGGAGTTGCCCGCCAACAGCATGTTTTACCAGATTGGTCGCCGTTTCGGTGACCACGAGCGCTACCCTGGCACTCTCCGTCTCCTGAAAGCCAAGTTCAGTCGCCAGCTGCGTGGTCAGGCGCCGTGCTTCTGCCACTCGACTCGACTCGGAAATGGTCAGGGCAAAGCGATCGGTAGAGCCTTGTCGATAGAATGGGGTGCCGTCATATGTCACGATGTCTCCAGTATCAGAGTCCCTGTCATTGCCACTGCACAATCCGCACGCGCGTTCCCTTGCCAGGATGCGACACAATGTCAAATTCGTTTGTCAGGCGTTTTGCCCCTCCAAGCCCTAAACCCAGGCCACGGCCCGTGGTGTAACCGTCTTGCATGGCCCGCGCAATGTCTGGAATGCCAGGCCCACCATCTTCAAACGTTAGCTGCAGCCCCACGCGTGCTCCATTGTTGAGCACTTCAAGCCGCAGGGTACCGCCACCACCGTAATGCACGGTATTGCGGGCCAACTCACTGGCGGCAGTGACAATCTTCGTCTGATTGACCAGACTAAAACCGTGCTGGCGCGCCCATTCGCGTACGATCTGGCGGGTGCGCACAATATCTGCATCGGAACGGACCTCGACCGTTTCATCTTTGAGCCCGGCCATGCCGACTCTCCTGCTTTCCTACCGCAGATCGCAGGAAAGCCATGCCTTGCTCGATATTGAGCGCCGTGTGGATGCCTTTGAGCGGTAAACCGAGTTCTACCAGGGTAATGGCCACCGCCGGCTGCATACCAACGACCACGGTTGCAGCGTCGAGGATACGGGACATGGCGGCGATATTGCCAAGCATCCGGCCAATGAAGGAGTCGACGATGTCGAGCGCCGAAATATCAATGAGCACGCCACGAGCGCGCGTCTTGACAATGCGCTCAGTCAAATCGTCCTGTAATCTGAGGGCTAAGTGGTCGTGCATATCGACCTGAATGGTCACCAGGAGAAATTCTTGCATCTTGAGAATGGGAATATGCTCCACAGTCCACCTTCTGGATTTCTCTGCGCAGGTCATGCCGCATGGCAGATGATAGCCCTCTAGTCCGTCGGCACAATGCGCCGATGGGTACGCTGGAGCGCCAGAGCGAAGGCGTCGGCCAGTGTTGCCTTGGTGATGATATCCATCAGCTCCACCCCCAGGTGTACGATCGTCTGCGCAATCTGGGGTCGAATGCCGCTGACGATGCACTCTGCACCCATCAACCGCGCCGCTGCTACAGTTTTGAGCAAGTGCTGCGCCACCAGAGTGTCCACGGTAGGCACGCCGGTAATATCGATAATGGCGATGGCTGCGCCGGTGTCAACAATGCTCTCTAACAGGTTTTCCATGACTACTTGCGTGCGCGCACTATCGAGGGTGCCTATTAAAGGTAATGCCAGGACGCCATCCCACAGTTTTACCACCGGCGTGGAGAGTTCCATGAGCTCCTGCTGCTGGCGCTGAATGATGCCCTCTCGACTCCGTTGGTAGACTTCCGTGGTGTACAGACCAAGCTTATCGAGTAATAGCGTGCAGGTCCAGAAGTCGCCTGCGAGCTCGTCGGGTTCTGAGCCACGCTCTTGAGACAGACGGTCGAACAAGGGTTGCTTGAGTGAGAACACAAAGGTCGCTGTTTCGGACGGCGAAAAGCCTTGCGCCACCCGCTGCTGAGATATCCCGTCTAGCAACTCACGGACCTCGGCCCATACCGGAGTCGTGATGTCCTCGGTGTCGCCGTGCTGCAGCGCTGTGCTGAAGGCGGTCAAGAACTGGCGTGACTGTTGATGCAGCTCACGCTCTGAAAGCAAATCAGGTCGTAAACCCGTGGTATTGAGTTGCTGTTCGATCCACTCCGCCAGCAGCTCTCGTTCATGTTTCTTGAGAATATCTGGGAGTTTGCTCGCGCCTGTTTTCCTCATATGCGTGCTTCCTTCCCTAAATCACTGCCTGCGGCTATACGGTAATCAAAGGCCAGTGTAAGCATTCAGGAAACCACCTGTCAATCTTCTTACCGGTGCTGCGGGACTGGCGGGTCAGCTCACAGCAGCGCTGAGACCCACATGAGATACAGGGCGTAGTCAGTCTGACGCAGCGCCTTGAAGAAGCGCTGAGCGGTCGAGGGGCGAGCGCGCTCAGTGTATGCATCTGTGGTATATTCTTGCCCTGTCAGCAGAGGGGTCTGAGGAGCAAGGACGAGCAGAAAGGAAACACGATGGCGCACGCCCTGACGTTTGGTTTGGATGTTGGCGTATACGGACGTCTGGCCACACGCGAGCACATTTTGGAGCTTGCCGCGCTGGCCGAAGCCGCGGAGTTGGAATCGATCTGGGTCGCCGATCATGTGATTTTTCCGGTCACCTTGACCTCGAAATACCCCTACAGCGCCTCTGGAGCGTTTCCCGTTGATATGACAAAAGAACCACTGTTGGAGCCCATTGCTACCATGGGTGTGCTCGTCGGTGCGACACAGCGCGTCAAGATCGGCACTGCCGTGCTGGTGATGCCGTATCGTCACCCGGTCTTACTGGCACGCATGCTGATTACCCTGGATGTCCTGTCGGCAGGCCGCACGCTGCTGGGGGCTGGCGTGGGCTGGCTGGCAGAGGAGTTTACCGCCCTGGAGGCGCGGCCATTTGCCGCCCGCGGTCGGGTGACCGATGAGTGTATCGAGATCGTCAAATGCCTGTGCCAGGGAGGCGAGGTGGCGTATCATGGCGACCACTATCACCTTGATCCCGTGGTCTCCAACCCGGGGTCGGTGCAACGTCCACATCCCCCTATCCTGATTGGTGGCACCTCATATGCGGCGCTGCGACGCGTGGCCAGGTTGGGTGATGGGTGGTTGTCGACGGGACTGCGCCCCGAACGCCTCGGGGAGCGTTTAGGCGTGCTGCAAACCCTGTGTGAAGCACACGAGCGCCGATTTGCCGATCTGCGTCTGTGTCACAAGCTCTTTATCAACATCGGAGAGGCCAGAACAAGCGCCGACGGCAGCCGTGATGCCGGTACCGGTTCGGCGGCGGCTATTGTCGACGACCTGCGGCGCCTGGTCGACCTGGGATATAGCAGCTGTATCGTGCGCTATCGCGGCAGCGATGCGGCGGAGCAGCGCCAGCAACTCCACCGCTTTATTTCTGATATCATACCAAAAGTATGAGATGATCCAGCCTTGGAGTGTACATCCATGTCAGACCTGTACAGGGAGGAACAAACTCAGTCATGAAAAAACGTGTGATGATTCAGATGCCGATCAGCGCTGGGATGCGAGAAGTCTTTGAGGCCCGGTCCGATATCGACTGTGAGCGATTTACTGATGTGTCCGAAGACAACCTGGTCCGACATATTGCCGACTATCATGCGGCGATTCTCGGAGTGGCACCCTTCACCGCTCGCATCATCGCGCAGGCCAAGCAGTTACAGGTCGTCTCCCGCTTCGGTGTGGGTTATGATGCGGTAGACGTTCCGGCCTTGACCAGGGCGGGCATCCCGCTCACTGTCGTGGGCACGGCCAATTCCGTCACGGTGGCCGAGCATTCCCTGTTTCTCATTCTGGCGCTGGCCAAACGCTGCCTGCTCTACGACCGCGAGGTGCGTAAAGGCAATTGGCAGGTCCGCTTTGACACGCCGGCCTATGATATCGCCGGCCGTAAGGTGCTGGTGCTGGGCTTTGGACGTATTGGGCGGCGCCTGGTGCCACGGCTTGTTGCTATGGAGATGCAGGTGCTCGTGTACGATCCCTATGTTACCCAGGATGCCATTACCTGCGCCGGAGCAACGCCCGTGGACGACTGGCACGCGGTGTTGCCGGATATCGATTTTCTGTCCGTGAACTGCCCCAAAAACGAAGAAACCACCGGCATGGTCGGTGGCCCCGAACTCGCCACCATGAAACCCACTGCCTTTGTCGTCAATACGGCGCGTGGCGGCATTGTGGACGAGACCGCTCTCTATCACGCGCTGAAGGAAGGCATCATCGCCGGGGCAGGCATCGATCCATTTGTGGTGGAACCGGCCCCTGCTGACACGCCGCTGTTTGAGCTGGACAACATCATTGTCACGCCGCATTCCGCTGGCGTCACCGAGGAATCCATCCATCGCATGGGATACTGGGCCGCCAGGAATGTGGTCGACTGTTTTGATGGCAAGCTGAACCCAGACAATGTGATCAACAAGGAAGTGCTGTCCTCGTGACAGTGCCAGGTGCCAACGAGACGCACAGACGCCTGAGGTGGTGCATACCCTGTCCCCTGTGCTACACAGGGGCCTGACGCACGTGAGCGTGGCAGGGTCCCCTCATAACGCCAACATGCCACGGGAGGTGCGGACATGTCTATACGTCGGGGAAAGGAGTATTTGGAGAGCCTCAGGGACGGGCGCTGCCTGTGGCTGATGGGCCAGCGCGTGGAGGACGTCACCACCCACCCGATGCTGGCCGGTTGCGCCCGCAGCGTGGCCACAGTCTATGACCTCCAGCACGATCCGGTGCACCAGGAACTGCTGACCATGCCATCCCCCAGCACGGGTCAGCGGGTGAGCCTGGCCTATCTCCTGTCCAGGTCGGTGGACGATCTGGCACGCCAGCGGCGCATGTACGAGTTCCTGGTGCGCCGGGCGGGAGGGGTTGCTGCCCGCTTACCACAGCATCTGGCGACGGTTGTGACCGGACTCTATGATGTCCGTGACCTTCTGGGCGAGGTGGACCCGGCCTTTGCCGCACGGGTCGCCCGCTACTTCGAGTACTGCCGCGAGAACGACTGTAGTATTGCGACTATTTTCAGCGATCCCTTGCATCATCGCAGCCACCCGGAATCCCATCAGGAGCCTTTACGCGTCGTGGCGCAGCGTCCGGACGGCATCATCGTGCGGGGGGCCAGGGGCGTGGGGACACAGGCACCCTACGCCAACGAGCTGCTCTGCCTGACGGCACCGCGGCCCAACCGCACGCCGGAGGAGGTCGTGTACTTCGCGACGCCTGTGAACGCCAAGGGCATCCACGTCATTTGCCGCGAGTCGCTCGCCTCCCCCAACCCCCTAGACCACCCTATCAGCTCCTCCTGGGATGAGATGGACGCCATCGTGGTGTTCGACGACGTGTGCATTCCGTGGGAGCGGGTCTTCTACCTGCGGCGTTCTCCTGACGCCGATGCCGCATTTGAGGGGCAGCTGTTTCAGGGCGCCGTCGGCCTCGGGCCCTGGTATGTGATGGTGCGTATGGCCGTCAAGGCCGAGGTGCTCCTGGGACTCTGCGCTGCGATCACCGATTCCCTGGCGACCGCTACCCAACCCCTGGTGCAGATAGCCCTGGCCGATGCCATGGTCTACCTCGAGACCCTGCGGGCCTTCATCCAGGCCGCCGAGGCGAACCCCGTGCGCTCCCCGTCGGGCCTGACCCTGCCCAATCCGACGACGGCGCTGGCGGCGCGCATCGTGGCCATCGAGCGCTATCCGCACATACTGCAAATCATCCGGGAGCTTTGTGGCTCAGGCCTGCTCATGGCCCCTGGGCACGCCGATCTGCATCACCCGGAGATCGGCTCCCAGCTGCGTCGCTATGTGGTGGGACAGGACGAGGCAGGACCCGAGCGCTTGCGCCTGCTGAAGCTGGCCTGGGAATATGCCTGCGACTCTTTTGGGGCGCGCCAGCTCCTCTTTGAGATGTACAACGTGAGCAGTCTGGCCACCAACAAGCAGCGGCTTGCGAGCACCTACGATACGCGTTCCTACGTCGCTCTGACCAGGGAGCTGGCGGGTATCACTGGGCCGGCCGCTCGCGGGGTCGACCAGGCTTCGTAGGGGTAGGCGGGCGCAGGGACGGCCTCGCCCAGGCGCCGTGCGGAGGGCTTTGCTCCGCCCGTATCCTTGCGGATCAGAGCACCTCCAGGTGTCTCACCTCCCAAGCAAGATGCTATGCCGTTCTTTTGGCGGTTCTCCACTCCTGCGTCACTTCTGTTGGTGTTGATCATGCGATACATCCAGCCGGTTTGTGCCCCATCGAGCTGAAACGACTCCTTGGTGTCCAGGTAATAGCCCCCCACCTTCCTGCACACGCCTAGGGCCGTCGCTGTAGGAGACGGCCCTAGGCGTGTGAAGAGTGTAGGGCCCAGGCGTCGCCGTGCGGGTGGGTGTCAGAGCGTACTGACTGGCTCGTTGCGTCTGCATTAGGTAGACTTCACAGTGATACACGCCTTGTCGTATGCTAAGGGAGATCATTTGTGCGACGTCGAGATTTCATAAAGGCTTCGAGTCTCGTCTCAGCGCCCACGCTGTTGCCATTTATCGGGCGTCTGGAGTCTTTCTGGCCAGCGGCCCTTGCCAAAGAGATGACACCATTTTCAGCCGCGACTGTACAAGAACTGGCTCGTGAGCTCGCCACAAAGAAGTTTGTGCATCCCAGGAACGACCTGCCGAAGGTGTTGCAGGACTTGAATTACGACCAGTATCGCGACATTCGTTTCAAGCGCGAACGGGCGATCTGGGCGCACCGAGGGGCTACCATTCCAGGTGGAGCTCTTTCATCGCGGGTCTTTTTTCAAAGACCCGGTGGAGATCTATACGGTGGCTGACGGACGCGCCCAACGTCTGACGTACACTCCCGATCTCTTTACCTTTGGTTGCACTAGCGTCCGCCGCCCACTCGTCAGAGAAGGCCGTTACCGACTTTTCTGGCTTTCGCCTGCGGGCACCGCTCAACCGTGCGGAGCACTTCGACGAATTTGTCGTCTTTCAGGGGGCGAGCTACTTCCGCGCCGTTGCCAAAGGGCAAGAGTACGGTCTGTCCGCCCGGGGGCTTGCCCTCAAGACCGGTGATGCCCGTGGTGAGGAGTTTCCGTTCTTTCGCACCTTCTGGATCGAGCGGCCACGACCAGAGGCGAACACGGTCGTGGTGCATGCCCTCCTGGACAGCGACAGCACCACTGGCGCGTATCGCTTTACCATTCGTCCAGGCGATCCGACCGTCATGGATGTCGAAATGACGCTCTATCCGCGGGTCGAGTTGACGCATGTTGGCCTGGCGCCGTTGACCAGTATGTTTTTCTTTGGCCCCAATGATCGCGTGGGCATCGATGACTTTCGCCCGGCGGTGCACGACTCGGATGGCCTGGCGATCTGGAACGGCAGGGGAGAATGGCTCTGGCGTCCGCTGATCAATCCCGAGACGCTCCAGGTCAGTGCGTTTGTCGATGACAATCCGCGCGGCTTCGGTCTGCTCCAGCGCCATCGCGCCTTTGCCGACTATCAGGATCTGGAGGCCCACTACGAACGCCGTCCGAGTCTGTGGGTCGAGACCATTGGCGAATGGGGCAGTGGCGCGGTGCAGCTCGTGGAGATCCCCTCGAAGTCCGAGTATCACGACAACGTCGTGGCCTTCTGGCGTCCCAGACCAACCGTTACCGGCACAAGCCGAGAACCGTTTCACCTATCGCCTGCACTGGTGCTGGACCCCGCCAGCGGTGCCGCCGACAGCGCTGGCCGGAAACCATGACCGGGGCGGGACCTGAGAAGGGCACGCGCCGCTTTGTCATCGATTTCGTCGGCGGACGTCTCGCTGCCCTGCCAGCAGGATGCCACGTTCGAGCCGGTCATCTACGACCTCCGCAGGGAGCGGTGGAGCACCCGGTGGCACAACCGAACCCGGCCACCGGTGGCTGGCGGGTCAGCTTTGTCCTCGTGCCTGGTGACGAGACGCTGTGCGATCTGCGCTGTACCCTGAAGCTCGGCGACGAACTACTCTCTGAGGTGTGGAGTTATCGATGGACCCGTTAGACCGTTCCACACCCGCCAGAACGCCGGGAGAAATGGCGCTTTGCTGCACCCCGTCCCGGATGAGATGGTTACCCCCATGCCGGTGCAGGATCTGAAGCGCTGGGAGCGGACAAACCGGGTAGGGCGCACCGCCGGCCGTATGACGGCACGGTGGCGACGCACGATGATCTTTGCCGCGACGTTGGCCCTCACGGCCGTGGCCAGCTACGAGATGTACCGTGTGCTCAGCGTCATCGGCATGACCACGCTGCAGCTCGTGCTGCTGATCGTTTTCACCTGCACCTTTGTGTGGATCGCGCTGCCATTTGTGAGTGGGCTGGCCGGCTTTGTCGCCCTCTGGCGCGGGCGATCGGCGAGCGGCATCTCGGTGCCGCCGTGTACTCCCGCCCCTACACTGACGACGCGCACGGCGCTCCTGATGCCGATCTACAATGAAGCGCCGCAGCGCATCTTCGCCGGGCTCCAGGCGATCTACGAATCCCTCGCCGCCATTGGGGCACTGGAGTATTTTGATTTCTTTATTCTCAGCGACACGACGGAGGTCGACGTGTGGCTCCAGGAAGAGGTGGAATTTGCGGAGCTGCGCCGTCGGACCGCGGGCGAGAGACGTATTTTTTATCGGCATCGTCGGCATAACACCAGGCGTAAAGCGGGCAATATCGCCGATTTCTGCCAGCGCTGGGGAGCCCGGTACGAGCATATGGTGATCCTGGATGCCGACAGTCTGATGACGGGCGAGGCGCTGGTGCGACTCGTCGCCGCCATGGAGGCCCATCCAGAGGCGGGGCTTATGCAGACATTGCCACTGGTGGTCAATCGCAATACCCTCTTTGCCCGCCTGCAGCAGTTTGCGGCGCGCCTCTATGGCCCAGTCATCGCGGCTGGCATGGCCTACTGGCATGCCGGTGATAGTAGCTATTGGGGGCACAATGCGATTATTCGCACCAGGGCCTTTATCGCGCACGCTGGCTTGCCGGACCTGCCAGGGCGGCCGCCGTTTGGCGGGCTCATCTTGAGCCATGACTTTGTCGAAGCGGCACTCATGCGGCGTGCGGGCTGGCAGGTCTATCTCGTGCCCGAGATCGCCGGGAGTTATGAGGAAAGTCCGCCGTCGCTCATCGACTTTGCCGAACGGGATCGGCGCTGGTGCCAGGGCAATCTCCAGCATGCCCGGCTGGTGCTGACGCGTGGGCTGTACTGGATGAGCCGTTTCCACCTCTGTCATGGGGATTATGTCCTACCTGGCGTCGCCCATCTGGCTGGTCTTTATCGTCCTGGGTATCCTGCTCGCTTTACAGGCGCACTTTCTCCGCCCAGAATACTTCCCCACGGAGTTTGTGTTGTTTCCCACCTGGCCGGTCTTCGACCCGGAACGCGCCGTGCGGCTCTTTGTGTGTACCATGGCGGTGCTGATGGCGCCCAAGCTGTTTGGCTATCTGCTGTTGTGGAAAGACCGTGAGACGGCGCGCCGCTATGGGGGATGGCTCCGCGCTGGCCTCAGTGTGCTCTTCGAGACGGTATTATCAGCCCTGATCGCCCCGGTGATGATGATCATGCAATCGGCCGTGGTGGTGGGTATCATGACCGGCCGCGATGTGGGCTGGAAGACGCAGCGCCGCGATGATGGCAGCATTCCGCTGCGGGCCATCGTGCGGCGTCATCTGGCCCAGACCCTGTTTGGGGCGGTGCTCGCCCTCGCTGCCTATGCGGTCTCCCCGCCGTTTCTCGCCTGGTTGTCACCGGTCGTGCTTGGTCTCGGACTCGCCATACCCATTTCTGCGTTGACCGGGTTACAACGATCAGGCAGAGCGATGCGGCGGCTTGGACTCCTGGTCACCCCTGAAGAAACGGCCCCGCCAGAGGTGCTGCGGCGCGCCAATGCGCTGACCCAGGAGCTCACCGCCCAGTCTCCGCAGGTGGCCGATGCCTTTACACGGCTGGCACATCGATGCCGAGCTGCGCACCATACACGCCGCGTTGCTGCCAGCGCAGCGGCAGCGTCCGAAGGGCGAGTATGACGTGGACTTGCTAGTGGGCCTGGCCAAACTCGACGACGCCGAGAGCGTCGAGGAGGCGACCGCGCTGCTCTCAAGCCGAGAAAAACTCGCCGTACTTGGGCATCGGGCTGGCTTTGAGCGGCTGGTGCAGTTGCCGGTGAGGCACGCCTGGGAGCAGTGACACACGGAATGTTGCGCCAATGCGCTATACATCGCTGGCACGGGTTAAAAGCTGTATTCTGCTCCAAAGGTGAGAATCAGCTTCGAGCGTAAACCAGCATCATTCAGAGGAAACTGGGCATTCGCAGCGAGTAACAATTGCTTCCAGGGATTCCATTTTACGCCTATTGACGCAGCAAGAATATGGTCGCCAATGCCATCGCCGTTCAGTTCATGACTCCCAATGAACTCACCCGCCACGACGAACCGCCCTGTGCCAGCGTCAAAACCAACGACGTATTCCACTGCATTCTGTTCATGACGGTCCACATTGAATTCGTAGCCGATGTTGAGGTGCGGCGTAATCGTGAGCTGCCGTACCAGGAAGTCGGAGAACGTGCGTGACAAGACCAGGAACGGTCTCACGGTGGTATCGCCGGTGCCAAGAAAATCTTTTTCATCGCCCGTGGCCAATTTCACTAACATGGCGCCAGCGATATCTACCGCCTCGCTCTTGAGTAAGAGGTATTTCGCCCGCAGGACGATGTCGCCGAACCCGGTGGCCTGCCCACTGGCCGAGTCATTTGGGCTCTCCCCGTTGGGATCAAAGAAATGCACATCTGGGAAGAGCGTATTTTGCGGTGATACGACAATCCGGGCCACGCTCTTGACCTCCATATCGACGTGCACGATGGGCACGAAAATACCGATATCGAGGCGATCCGTGAGCCCATAGGTAGCGGCCATGGCGAAGATCTGCACACGAAGATCGAGGTCAACGTTAATGCGGATGGTGTCCTGTTCAAACTGTTCACGCACATCAGGCAAACCGATCACGTCAGGCTGATGCCTGGCGGTCACCTGCAAATTCCCTAAGTCGTCACCGCTGAACTCGTCATACTTGAAGAAGGTGTATGATCCATGCACATTCAGCTTGCCACGCCCCAGGGTCTGGGCCCTTTCGGCGAACAGGGGACCCAGCGTTTCTGTGGTGCGGACGAAGGTGCCAAGGCTCGCATCCAACGCAAAGGTAAAGCCGCCTACGGATGAGCTAAAAGGAAAGACGCCAATTTCGGCGACGATCTGCTCATTCAGTTGATTAATCCTGGCGGCAGTATCGAACACAAAGTGGGCATGATGACTGGCAGCGGGATTGGTGCCGAGAATAATGCCGTCGCCACCATAGAGTCCGGGAATGAGGTCGATCAATTTCTTCGCCGCGCTCTCACTCCTGGAGAGGCACAGGGTCAGCACAATGGCAAGTACCACACGGGAGCTTTTCATGGGCGTGTCCTCCTTTCGGAGCCTGGTGCGGGTGAGCGCTGGAGCAGTAGTGGCAATGCGCCTCCACCAATTAGGGCACAATGTCGACAAGATTCCGCACCGCAGGAATAATCTGTAGATAGGCAAACACGGCCTGCCAGTCATCGAGGGTCAGACGATACCCCACCGGAAAATGCGGTGGAACACGCAAGGAGCCCCCTGGTCTGCGGAAATCAGCGCCGAAACGCATCACCTGAATAAACTCTGTCTCTGTCAGGAAGAGGCCTCCACTGCCGTCCCCGGTTTCCGGGGTCAGATTGCGGCTAAAAAGGGGGGCTACGGGAAAGTTAAAAGCTGTCCCAACATCCACGCCACCTGCGAGATACGCCGCCGTATTCACGTCGACCGTGTTCGGGATGAGGCCGACGTCAAACGCCCCATCCCCATTTCCATCCGTATGGCAGTCATTGCAACTCATGATGGCGTTCACCAGATAACTGCCACGCCCAACCCTGGCCCGCTCGTCCGGAGTCAGACCAACTACTGCCGCATTGACGTGTGCGACAAAAGCCTCGGCCGCGGGTCCAGAAGAAAAAAACTGCGGGATACGTAAGCCGCGCTCGGCATTGGTGGGGTCGTTGATAGGGTCACCGTCGCCGAGGGGGGGAAAAGGCACTGGAGGAAAAGGGAAGGGCGGCGTAAAGGTCTGGCGAATGACGTTGCGTACTGGTGGGATGCGTTGTAAAAACGCAAACATCGCCTCGAGATCATCACGTGATAAAAAGCGCAGGATGTGCCAGGGCATAATGATCAACCGCTGCGGGGTCGTTGCAGTGCTATCGGTGAAGTCCTTGCCGGTACGCATGCTCTCGATAAATTCGTCTTTTGTCAGACGCATACCGGTCTCTGGATCGGGGGTGAGATTGCGTGCGAACACTGAGGTGAACCCCTGCACATCCGGGAACAGAGGGAATTCTGCCCCGCCCGCCAGGTAGCCCCCCGGTGGATCGTTACGGGTATGACAGCCCACACAGTCGCCAGCCCCATTCACGAGATAGCTGCCGAGTGCCACCTGGTCAACCTCTGCAGGTGATAATCCGGTCAGATCTAATGCTACGGGCACCAGACGTAACCCCAACTCTGTGATGGTCGGCTCGGCCTGCGGCTGGTCTATTGGCTCGGCCTCACGCTCATCCTCGATACACCCTAGCAACAGGAGGCAACAGAACCCCACGAGCGCCATATACCAGGAACGCTTACACCATTGCATGCGGCACTCCTCGCGAACAACAGGGCGGCAGTGAGTCACAGAGGCATGCTGACGCCCCGGGTGGATTGGTTCTCCCTATGGCATTGACGGCCTCACATGTGGCGAGATCACGCAGGACGCGCTACAGAGCATGCATTGTAGACACAATCTCAGGCAAAGAAAAGTCACAACTGCACGCTGCGCCCGCCGCGGCATACGCGCTCTTGCAGCGCTGCCTTGGCCTCAGTGGTGTCACACCGCTTGGAGAGAAAAGTAGATGTAAAGCGTGCTACACTGTTGCGTGGCTGGCTCCGAGTGCATATGGGAGGTATGGGGGTACGGTTGGGAGGGGTGGACGGAAATTACCCGCTGCCTTCGGGAAGGCAACAGGCAGTGCTTTTTTGTTGACGGACCCTGTCAGGTTCCCTAATGTGTTGGTGTAGACTGAGTAATGCCATCCGTCGCGTAGAAAGCTATGCCGACGAGGGCGATACTTCATCGTGACCTTGCCGTATAGGGTGCATAGATGTGGGGCAGGCAGACGTTCCTTTTTTCCCTCGGTTGCACGCTGGGCTGTGCTATGCCTCTTCGCCCACGCCCAAACGCAGGCACAGGGCATCGCGGTGCTGAAAAGCCACGATATCGAACCGTTTAAGCAGGCTATCGCTGGGTTTGTCACCGCCTGTAACGGTCAGATCACCGAGTATGACTTACCGGGCAGCAAAGGCAAGCAACGCAGCATCATCGAACGCATTGTCGCGGCCCGCCCCAAGCTCATTCTGGCCATTGGTGCTATGGCAGCCCAGGTCGCCAATGAGATGGTGCGGGATATCCCGGTGGTCTTTTTCATGGTCCCCAACCCGCACAAATATGGCCTGGAGGGGAAAAATATTGCCGGGATCTCGCTGGACATTCCTATCGAGACGCAGTTTACCATGTACAAGTCTCTGGTGCCCAGGCTCAGGACGATTGGCGTCCTCTATGATCCCGAGAAAACTGGCCCCCTAATTACGGAAGCCAGAGGCGTCGCGCAATCACTCGGACTCCAACTTCTGGCGACCGCCGTGCGGTCGCAAAAAGACGTCCCCGCGGCACTGCGCAGTATGCTGGGGCAGATCGATGCGCTCTGGATGGTCCCGGACGATACCGTGGTGACCTCAGAGTCGTTCCAATTTTTATTGCTCACGGCGTTTGAAAATAATCTCCCCTTCCTGGTGGTGTCCGACATCTTTGTGCAAGTGGGGGCTTTAGCCTCTCTTTCTCCCGATTATGCGGACATGGGACGTCAGGGTTGCCAGTTAGTCAAAGAGATCGAGAGTGGTCAGGTGCGGCTTACGGAGATCAATATTATCCCCCCGGCGAAGGTCAATTTGGCCATTAACCTGAACACCGCCAGCAAAATTGGCCTGTCGCTCCCCTCCGAGATCGTGCAGGCGGCCAGCAAGGTGTACCGGTAGAGGCATGGTAGGATGGGAGGGGAGATGACCGAGCCCGCTTCTCCTGAGAGGGAAGTCACCATGGTGTCGCAAGGTAACGCACAGCCCGTCAGGGCGTCATTGAAGATCAAAGCGATTACCTATATTAGCCTGTTGATTCTGATCGTGGGGGCCGTCTTGAGCTGGTATTTTCTCAGACAGACACAAGACGTCCTCACGGCAGAGCTCCAAAAAAGGGCGGTGTCGCTCACCATGAATCTGGCGCATAACAGTAGGTACGGCGTGTTGACCGAGGACGGGGTGATTTTACATGAACTCATTGCCGGCCTCCTGCAAGAGGCAGATGTGCTCCTTGTCTCCATTGCCGATGCCCAGGGCAGGGTGCTCGCCCAACGGTTCAAAGAGAAGCACCAGGCGGCTTCTCCGGACTCCTCCTTTATTCTCGCCCAGGAGCACGTTGAGATGTTAGCGCCGCATGTCACAGACCTGTCGATCCACTATCACGTCGTCGGTGAGCAGGGACTCTATCATGCCGCCGCGCCGGTAGAGACGACCGAGGCCACGCCAGGTAAACTCGCCACGGCCATGGTGCTCCTTGGCACCGGCACCAATCCGGAGTCGAGTGACGCTCCAAAGACGGTCAGGCGTGGTAGCGTGCAAATCATTCTCTCTCCGGAGAGCACGCAGGCGAATGTTCGACAAACGTTTGTCACCGGTATTGGCCTGACCTTAGGCATCATTCTGGTGGCCCTCCTTCTCTCGTTTGCCTTTTGTAACTATATGCTGACGCCAGTCCAGGCCATGGCGAGTGCTGCCTCCCGGATCGCGGCTGGCGACTTATCGCAGCGGGTTGAGGCGAAATCGCGTGATGAAATCGGCGTGCTGGCCATGACATTCAACCACATGACCGCCTCTCTTGACCACATGACACAAGCGCAACAACAGCGGCTGGCAGAGCTTTCTGCCCTGCATGCTATCGGTCTGGTGACGAGTTCGACGCTTGACATGGAGCAGCTCATTGACTCGGTATTAGAGGCTGTCGTGCAACATCTCGGGTATGACCGGGCCAAACTCTTCCTGGTGGATGCTAGCACGCAGGCGCTGGTCGACGGCCGCATTGCTGGGGCTACCGAGGACATACGGGCGCAGTTGCGCACCATACACATTCCGCTCCGGGAGGAGGGGGGCTTTCTGGCCAGAGTTGCCCTGACAGGTGAGCCCGTGCTCGTAGAGGATATGGCGCACGTGCAGCGATCACGCCCATGGTCCCCTCGTCGCTTTGCTGGGTACCCGCGCCCTCGTGGCCGTGCCACTGAAGGTGGAGGACCGTATTCTGGGTGTGTTGTCCGTGGATAACTTCAGGACGGAGCGCACCTTAACCGCGGCCGATCAGCGCCTACTCACCACCGTCGCCAATCAGGTGGCGACGGCGATCGCCAATGCGCTGGCCTACCAGCAGATTGAACAACTGAATGTCGGGTTGGAAGAAAAGGTCCAGGAACGTACCGAAGCCCTGCAACGGCAGCAGGAAACGCTCCAGGAGATGAATCTCCAGCTCGAGATCGCCAACCGCCACAAGTCTGAGTTCCTGGCCAATATGTCCCACGAACTCCGCACGCCGCTCAACGCGGTCATTGGCTTTTCCGAGGTACTCCTGGAACAGATGTTCGGTGCACTGAATGCCAAACAGGCCGAGTATCTCGACGATATCCTGAGCAGTGGCAAGTATCTGCTCAGCCTGATCAACGACATCCTGGATCTGTCCAAAATTGAGGCCGGGAAGCTGGATCTCGAACTCGGCGTGGTCGCCCTCCGGCCGCTTCTCGAAGGCAGCCTGGTCATGGTCAAGGAGCGCGCCCTGGCGCATGGCATTGCCTTATCCCTCGATATGAGCGACGACCTGGACACGATCATGGGGGACGAGCGCAAAATCAAGCAGATCCTCTTCAATCTGCTCTCGAATGCGGTGAAGTTTACTCCGGACAAGGGGCAAGTAGGCATCAAGGCCGACGAGGACTGGCGATGTGGTACAGATCGCTGTATGGGATACCGGCGTCGGTATTGCGCCGCAGGATCAACAGCGCATCTTCGAGGAGTTCCAGCAAGTCGGACAGGGATTGACGGGCAAGACCGAGGGCACCGGCTTAGGGCTGACACTGACGAAAAAATTTGTCGAGTTGCACGGCGGCACAGTGTGGGTCGAGAGTACTCTCGGCCACGGCAGTACCTTTACATTCACGCTGCCGATCGATGCGACGAGCAAGCCGACGTCGCTGGCGACTGTCCTCGCAGAGGCGACCCAACAGCAGCCTGCGGCTGCCTCTTGCACCGGCGCCATGGTGCTCGTCATCGAAGACGACCCTAAGTCAGTAGACCTGTTGCGTATTTATTTGACGGAGGCTGGCTATGCCGTCGAGGTAGCCCAGGACGGGGCAGAAGGTCTGGAAAAGGTCAAGCGCCTTGCCCCGGACGTCGTCATTCTGGACGTCTTGTTACCCAAGGTAGACGGCTGGGCGTTCCTCTCTCAGGTAAAAAGCGATCCTGCCACAAAGGACATCCCGGTCATCATCGTGTCGATTGTCGACCAGAAAGGCAAAGGCTTTGCGTTGGGGGCAGCCGATTATTTGATTAAGCCGATCAACAAGGAGGAACTCCTCAGAAAGCTGGCGGCTTTCAGCCTGGTCTCGAAAGTGCGCACTACCCCGGTGAAGATTCTGACGATTGATGACGACCCCAAGGCCATCGAAATGCTTGCGGCGGTTTTAGAACCAGAAGGATTCCATGTCCTCAGGGCCTCTGGGGGTGCAGAGGGCATTGCGCTGGCCGAGGTAGAACGGCCTGATTTGATCATTCTCGACCTCCTCATGCCAGGCATGAACGGCTTTGAAGTCCTTGACTATCTTGGGAAGTCGCCGGTGACCAAACGGATGCCGATCATCCTGTTCACGGTCAAGCAGCTCACGGCTGAGGAAAAACGTCGCGTCAAAGGCCGCATTACCTGGTTAGCCCAGAAGGAAGGGTTTCAGCGGCAGGGGTTCGTAGACATGGTCAAGGCAGCTCTCCACCACACTTTAGGGAGTCGTAAGTAACCATGGCTGGCGAACATATTCTCATCGTCGAAGACAACCCGAAAAACCTCAAATTGCTCCGTGATGTGTTGCAATTCAGAGGCTACGTCATCTCCGCGGCCGAAACGGGCGAGGCCGGGGTGGCCCTGGCGCGAGCCGAGCAACCCGCCTTAATTCTCATGGATATCCAGCTCCCTGGGATGGACGGGCGCGAGGCCACGCAGGTGTTGAAGGCGGATGCTAACACGCGACACATTCCGATCATTGCCTTGACGGCGTTTGCCATGAAAGGCGATCGCGAACGCTTGCTCGCCGAGGGCTTTGACGGCTATGTCTCGAAGCCCATCAATATTAAAGAAATTCCTCAGGTGGTCGAACAGTATCTCAGCGGGCAGCACGACACCGCGTGCTAGGCACCGACGCTTTTCCTACTCGCACACGCGTTCTCAAGGACGAGACCGATGAGTGAGATCCAGGCAACTATCCTCGTGGTCGATGACGAAGTGAAAAATGTCAAACTCATGGAGGCGCTGTTACTGCCCCGCGGCTACAGGGTCATCACGGCTACGCATGGAGAAGAGGCGTTGCAACAGGTGTCCCAGGAACGGCCCGATCTTATCTTGTTGGATGTGATGATGCCTATCATGGACGGATTCGAAACCTGCAAACGACTCAAGGACGATCCGGAGACCCGTCTCATCCCGGTGGTGATTATGACCGCCCTCGGCCAGGTGGAGGATCGCGTCAAGGGCATCGAAGCCGGGGCCGACGATTTTCTTACCAAACCGGTCCATCGTGACGAACTCCTGGCGCGCATCCGTACGTCGTTACGTCTTAAACAGACGATTGATCACCAGGTGAGCGTGCTCCAGGGGATCCAGGACTACCTGGCCAAGTTTGTGCCGCAATCGGTGCAACGCCTGGTGGCGGCCAATCCGGAGGCCCCGGAGTTGGAGAAACGCGAACAGGACGTCTCGGTGCTCTTTGTGGACATCCGGGGGTATACACGCTTGAGTGAAACCCTGCCGCAAGCCCAGGTGAACTTCATTGTCGAGCGCTACTTCTCCAGTTTTCTGGACTCTATCTATGCCAATGAGGGGGATATTAATGAGACCGCCGGGGATGGGGTGATGGTCATCTTTGCCGATGCCGATCCCCAGCGCCACGCCAGGAAGGCGGTACAGACGGCCCTGGAGATTGTCCACCGCGCCATACAACTCAATGCCCAATTCCAAGGCACCTTCGCACCGATATACCTACACATTGGCATCAATTCCGGTCTGGCCCTGGTGGGGCCAACGAAACTGGAAGGCGCCAGTGGTACACGCTGGACGTACACCGCTACCGGGTCTGTGACGAATCTGGCGGCGAGGATTGCCGCGCTGAGTGAAGAGGGCGCGGTCTTCATTGGGCCAGAAACCGCCCGGCGCCTCGATGGTGTCTTTCCCATGCAGGCGCTTGGTCAACAGCAATTACATAACGTCTCGGAGAAGGTGATGATCTACCGCATTCTCGGCCAGGCTGAACATGCCTAAGCGCTGGCGTGTCACCTCTCTGCCTCAGACCAGCGGGTGCCTCGCCGAGGCACCCGGTCTTCCTTTTCCGGTGTTCTAGACATCTTCCACAGGCCTGGTGGCAATACCGTAGGTCCCGTAGAAGAAGTGCGCATAATGCGTCGACCCGCCGGAGACGAACAGGAGGTATTGCTCTGGGCTTTCCAGGGCCGGAATGGTTGCCTGGGGATCGTGCTCCAGATGTTGCAGTTCCGGGTGGCTGAGCCATGTGCCGCTGGCATCCCTGGGCATGCCGCGCGGACCCAGGGCGGACTGCAGCGAGACGCGGCAGTGGCGGTGCAGCCAGGCCTGGGCGTCCTGTTTGCTCATACCGGCCTCAGCCAGGATGACGGCGCGGGACGGGCTGAGAATGATGGGGTGGTAGGGGCCCGGGTAGGAGACCCGCTTGCTGGTGTGGCCGACCTGGGCGGATTGCCACCCCCTGATCCAGCTGCCAGCGCCAGCGTTGCGGTAGAACATCATCGAGGCGATATTGTGCAAGGTATCCTCGGGAGACCTTGAGCCGGAATCGATAATGGTCGTAGGGCCAGTCACAACGACCACGCTAACAGCACTGTCGTCCCGCTTGAACCCCCGGTCCACATGGTAGGGCTGCCAGGGACTCGTCTCCTCGTTTTCGGCGAGGCACATGCCGAACTTGGTCGGCAGGCCAACGAAGTTGGGATCTCCGGCGCCGGCCTTGCAATAGCCGATATTGATCAGGCACAGGCGCAGCGCCCGGCCAATAGCCGTGTTGGCGCTATTGACGACGCCCGGGCCCATGGCCGTGGTGCCGCTGTTGATCCCGGCCCGCCTGACAATGGGACCGTTTACCAGCATCAGGGGCGCTTCCGTATGGCCGGAGACCTGCATGTCGCGGTGGTTCATCTCGGGTTGGGCCAGGCAGTCGATGGCGGCGAGGAGCACGGGGAAGTGCTCCGGGCGACAGCCAGCCATGACGGCGTTGATGGCGATCTTTTCGACCGTCGCCAGGCCAAAGCCGGGCTCCATCACCATGAGCACATCCTGGGGCGGGCGCCTGGTGCCTCGTAGCATCTGCTCGACCGCGGCCGGAGTAGGCGGCATGACCGGCAGGCCATCGCTCCAGTCTCGTTCTGCGAGGAAGCGGTTCACCGCGTCCAGCCCGGCGGGTGTTGCATCCATTTCCACCGTGAAGATCTCGGTGGTCTTGCTGCTGCTCTGGGCTCCTCTGGTTGTCCCGACGGACGCGGGCAGGGTGGTGAGGCCCCGGATGATGGCGTCGATCTGCGTGTCCACCATGGTGCGGATAAAGTCTGCCTGCTGGCCTGTGGTGGCGTGGGGAATGGTGACAAAGGCTGTGCTGGGCTGGCCCCATCCATCCACGCAGGACTGCCATGCCTTCACAAAGCTGCGGGCAACGATGCCAAGGGCCGGAATACCAGCCTTCTCAACGGCGACCATGTCATGGGCAAGCCACGACGTGCACCCGCCTCAATGGGCCGTGGCACCGATAACGGCGTCCACCTCGGCGGCGATCCGGGCCGCCTCTTCTGTATCGATATGCGTGCCGCGGCTGAGCGCCGGGCGACCAGGCCGGCGGTCGCCCCCGTAGCGCTCGAACTTGATGGTGTGGTATCGCTGGCTGAGGTGCTCCGCCACTCGGTCCACGGCGATATCAGCTCCACCTGTCATGTTGTTGTACAGGCCGATGGTCTTGCCCTCCAGGCTGGCCAGGCGCGGGGCGGGAGGCACCGTGAAATCCACTCGGTCGGCGGCGGGGGACATGATTTGCACCTGCATGCTGTTTCTCCTCTCGGTTGCAGCACGTGGCCTGGCACCGGGCCATACACTCTGCCTCTGCCCGCCGGCGGTGCCCCGCATCCCTGACCACGGCGTTTTCGCTGGGGCCAAACCCATCCGTGACCTGGCGCTTGTGAGGGGAAGGGTGAGGGGCCTCTCAAGGTTCATAGCACGTATGGAAAAATCTGTCATAAGGTTCATAGCACGTGTGGAAAAGCCTAACAATATGGTATTATGATGGCAACGTAAAGAGAAGATTATGTTGGCATAAGCACTGTCTTTAGACCTGGCCTGCTGACAAGGAAAGGCTCCAATGGCCTTGCAGACGCCTCTGACGATTCTACTCGTCGAGGATAGCCCTGAGGATCGTGCCATCTACCGCCGCTATCTCAGCCGGCAAACGGCTGTGGCCTATACCTGCATTGAGGCGGCAACGGGTGCCGAGGGCCTCCGTTTGTGTCAGACGGCGCAGCCTGATTGCATTGTGCTGGATTTTTCGCTCCCCGATATGACCGGCATCGAGTTTCTGCACGCGGTGCAGGCCGCACATGGCGTCGCTGGCCATGCCGGTAGTGATGTTGACCGGGCAGGGTAGTGAGCAACTGGCCGTGCAGGTCCTGCAGCAGGGAGCCCAGGATTACCTGGTGAAGGGACAGCTCACTGCCGACACGCTGCAGCACGCCATTACGACCGCCTGCAACACCGTGCGTCTGCGCCAGGAACTGGCCGCGCATCAACAGTCTCTGCGCATCCTGAACGCGACGCTGGAACAGCGCGTGGCGGAACGCACTGCCCTCCTGGAACTCATGCAAGACATCACCAGGGCCGCCAACGAGGGCTCCAGCAGTGCCGAGGCCCTGCAGTATGCCGTGCAGCGGATCTGTGCCTATATACGCTGGCCTGTGGGCCATGCCTGGCTGCCGGTGGTGTCGGACGGCAGCCGTTGGGCGCCGACGTCGATCTGGCATCTGGACGCCCCCGAGCGGCTGACCACCTTCCAGCAGGCCACGCAAAGCGTCGAGTTTGTCGCTGGCGAAGATCTGATCGGGCAGGTGGGCGCCCTTGGCAAACCCGTGTGGAGTATGGATATCACCACCGACCCCGCCTTTTCCCGCCGGCCGGCCGCCCTGGCCGCCGGGCTCACCACCGGCTTTGCCATCCCGCTCCTGGTGGGACCCGAGGTCGTGGGGGTGCTCGAGTTTTATGACACCGAGCGGCGGGCACCGGATGCCACCCTGCTGGAGGCTCTGGCGCAGATGGGCACGCAGCTCGGCCGGGCCGTGGAACGCGAGCGCGCCATAGCCCAGGCGCAGGACCAGCAGGCAGCGCTTTTCCAGCGCGAGAAGCTGGCTGCCATGGGCTCTCTCCTGGCCAGTGTGGCGCATGAGCTCAACAATCCATTGGCGGTCATTCTGCTGCAGGCAGATCTGCTGCAGGAAGAGACTGCTCGGGAGCCACTGGCCGGGTCTGTGGCCGAGATTACCCAGGCAGCCATGCGCTGCGAGCGCATCGTGCGCCAGTTTCTTACCCTGGCACGCCAGCATACGCCTGAGCTGGCAGCGGTGGATCTGAACACCCTCTTGACTGACATCCTGGAGTTGCTGGCGCCAGCGTTCCGGGTCGACATGATTGCCGTGGAGCTGCGCCTGGCACCTGATTTGCCGTGTTTGTGGGCCGATCCACACCAACTTCAGCAAGTTCTCGTCAATCTCCTGACCAATGCCCAGCAGGCGCTGCGCGATGTGGCGGTGCCCCGACGGCTCACGCTCACTACACTCTGTGACTCGGCGCGCACGCAGATCACGCTAGAGGTGGAGGATAACGGGCCGGGCATGCTCCCCCAGGTACAGGCGCGTATCTTTGAGCCCTTTTTTACCACCAAACCGCCCGGCGTGGGAACCGGCCTGGGTCTGCCGCTGTGCCTGGGGATCATTGAGGGACACGGCGGCACCATACAGGTCAGGAGTGAGCCGGGCCGTGGTACTACCTTTCAGGTCGTGTTGCCCGTGGCGGAAGTGCTGGAGACTCCGCTCACCATGCCCGCCCTGCACGAGCTGTCGCCCGTGCAGGGCCAGACCATTCTGCTGGTGGATGACGAACCCGCTATTGCCACCGCGCTGACCAGAGTGCTGCGCCGCGACGGCCACAGCGTGGACACCGCGGCCAACGGCCGACAGGCGCTCGCCCGCCTCCAGGGACGCGTCTATGACCTGATCCTGAGCGACCTGCGCATGCCAGAACTGGATGGACCTGGTCTTTACCGGGCGCTTGAGCAGCAGTATCCGGCGTTGTGCCGGCGGTTTCTGTTTCTGACCGGCGATACTCTGAGTCCGGAGACCCTGGCCTTCTTTGAACAGACCGAGGTGCCCCGGCTGATCAAGCCGTTTGACGCCGCCGCGGTCCGGCGCGCCATCCGGCAGCTGCTGGGCGCCGGCTGACGGCGCTCCTGGGTTCCCTGCGGTGCAGCGCGCACAGGTTAGCCGCAACGGCACAAAATCTATGGTGAGGAGTGAATAGTGGCATAGACGATAGCGGCATGGACAATAGAGAGAGGAATCTGACATGAGGAAAAGCGCTCCCGCCAGTACGACAATGAAAAAACCACGTCCTACCAGTGCGACGGTGCACGGCAATGGTGTTGCCGTAGGGACGAGCGATCTCCGGGTCCTCCTTGCTGGCCTGCAGGCCATGCGTGACGGCGACTTTTCCATACGGCTGCCGGGCGACTGGACAGGGCTGGAAGGAAAGATCGCCGACACTTTCAATGAGATTGTCGCCGCCAACCAGACCATGGCGCAGGAGCTGAAGCGCGTTGGGCAGGTGGTGGGCAAGGAGGGGAAAACGCGTGAGCGCACGCGCTTTCACCAGTCGCAAGGGGCCTGGGGCGAGGTGGAAGTCTCGGTCAACACGCTCATCGACGACTTGCTGCGGCCGACGACCGAAGTCACCCGCGCCATTGCGGCCGTGGCACAGGGAAACCTGACGCAAACCGTGCGGCTGGATGTGGACGGGCGTCCGCTGGAGGGCGAGTTCCTGCGCTCGGCCACGATTGTCAACACCATGATCCAACAGCTCGGCGTATTCACGGCGGAAGTGACGCGTGTGGCGCGCGAGGTTGGCTCCGACGGCAAGCTCGGCGGCCAGGCACAGGTCGGCGGGGTCAGCGGTGTGTGGAAGGACCTGACGGAGAGCGTCAACTCCATGGCCAGCAACCTGACGGCGCAAGTGCGTAACATTGCCGAGGTGACCATTGCCGTGGCCAACGGCGATTTGTCGCGCAAGATTACCGTGGACGTGCGCGGCGAAATTCTGCAGCTCAAAGAAGCCATCAACACCATGGTGGACCAGTTGCGGTCGTTCGCCTCGGAAGTGACGCGCGTGGCCCGCGAGGTCGGTACCGAAGGCAAGCTCGGCGGCCAGGCGGTTGTGCCGGGCGTGGCCGGCACCTGGAAAGACCTCACTGACAACGTCAACCTGCTCGCCGGCAACCTGACGGCGCAGGTGCGCAACATTGCCGAAGTGACCACGGCGGTGGCGCGCGGCGATTTGTCGCGCAAGATTACGGTGGACGTGAAGGGCGAAATCCTCGAACTCAAGGACACCATCAACACCATGGTGGACCAGCTCAACGCCTTTGCCGCGGAAGTGACGCGCGTGGCGCGCGAGGTGGGCACCGAAGGCAAGCTTGGCGGCCAGGCGCAGGTGCCGGGCGTGGGTGGCACGTGGAAGGACCTCACCGACAACGTCAACTCCATGGCCGGCAACCTGACCGGGCAGGTGCGCAACATTGCCGAAGTGGCCACGGCCATTGCCAGCGGCGACCTTTCCAAGAAAATTACCGTCAACGTGAGCGGCGAGATCCTCCTGCTCAAAGAGACCATCAACACCATGGTGGACCAGCTCAACGCCTTTGCGGGAGAAGTGACACGCGTGGCGCGCGAGGTCGGTACCGACGGCAAGCTCGGCGGCCAGGCGCAGGTGTCCGGCGTGGCTGGCACGTGGAAAGACCTCACCGACAGCGTCAACTTCATGGCCGGCAACCTGACCGGGCAGGTGCGTAACATTGCCGAGGTGACCATTGCCGTGGCCAACGGCGATTTGTCGCGCAAGATTACCGTGGACGTGCGCGGCGAAATTCTGCAGCTCAAAGAAGCCATCAACACCATGGTGGACCAGTTGCGGTCGTTCGCCTCGGAAGTGACGCGCGTGGCCCGCGAGGTCGGCAGCGAAGGCAAGCTCGGCGGCCAGGCGCAGGTGTCCGGCGTGGCTGGCACGTGGAAAGACCTCACCGACAGCGTCAACTTCATGGCCGGCAACCTGACCGGGCAGGTGCGTAACATTGCCGAAGTGGCCACGGCGGTGGCGCGCGGCGATTTGTCGCGCAAGATTACGGTCGACGTGAAGGGCGAAATCCTCGAACTCAAAGACACCATCAACACCATGGTGGACCAGCTCAACGCCTTTGCGGGCGAAGTGACGCGGGTGGCGCGCGAGGTGGGCACCGAGGGCAAGCTCGGCGGCCAGGCGCAGGTGCCCGGCGTGGCTGGCACGTGGAAGGACCTCACCGACAACGTCAACTCCATGGCCGGCAACCTGACGGCGCAGGTGCGTAACATTGCCGAAGTGGCCACGGCTATTGCCAGCGGCGATTTGTCGCGCAAGATCACCGTGGACGTGCGCGGCGAAATTCTGCAGCTCAAGGAAACGCTCAACACCATGGTGGACCAGCTCAACGCCTTTGCCTCGGAGGTGACGCGTGTGGCGCGCGAAGTCGGCACCGAGGGCAAGCTCGGCGGCCAGGCCAACGTGCCGGGCGTGGCTGGCACGTGGAAAGACCTCACCGACAACGTCAACTCCATGGCCGGCAACCTGACGGCGCAGGTGCGCAACATTGCCGAAGTGACCACGGCGGTGGCGCGCGGCGATTTGTCGCGCAAAATTGCGGTGGACGTCAAAGGCGAGATCCTGGAGCTCAAAAACACCATCAACACCATGGTGGACCAGCTCAACGCCTTTGCCTGGGAAGTGACGCGCGTGGCGCGCGAGGTGGGCACCGAGGGCAAGCTCGGCGGCCAGGCGCAGGTGCCGGGCGTGGGTGGCACGTGGAAAGACCTCACCGACAACGTCAACTCCATGGCCAGCAACCTGACCGGGCAGGTGCGCAACATCGCCGAAGTGGCCACGGCCATTGCCAGCGGCGACCTCTCCAAGAAAATTACCGTGGACGTGCGCGGTGAAATTCTGCTCCTCAAGGAGACGCTGAACACTATGGTCGAACAGCTCCGCTCGTTCGCCGCTGAAGTGACGCGCGTGGCGCGCGAGGTGGGCACGGAAGGCAAGCTCGGCGGCCAGGCCATCGTGCCGGGTGTGGGTGGCACCTGGAAGGATCTCACCGACAACGTCAACCTGCTCGCCGGCAACCTGACGGCGCAGGTGCGCAACATTGCCGAGGTGACCACGGCGGTGGCGCGCGGCGATTTGTCGCGCAAAATTACCGTGGACGTCAAAGGCGAGATCCTGGAGCTCAAAAACACCATCAACACCATGGTGGACCAGCTCAACGCCTTTGCGGGAGAAGTGACGCGCGTGGCGCGCGAGGTGGGCACCGAGGGCAAGCTCGGCGGCCAGGCCAACGTCCCCGGCGTGGCCGGCACGTGGAAGGACCTCACCGACAACGTCAACGTCATGGCGGCCAACCTCACCGAGCAGGTGCGCAACATTGTCAAAGTCGTCACTGCGGTCGCCACTGGCGACCTCACGCAGAAGCTGACGGTCAACGCCAAGGGCGAGGTGGCGGCCCTGGCCGAAACGATCAACAACATGACCGACACGCTGGCCACCTTCGCCGACCAGGTCACCACCGTGGCGCGCGAGGTGGGAGTGGAAGGCCGTCTGGGCGGTCAGGCCAACGTCCCCGGTGCCGCCGGCACGTGGAAGGATCTGACCGGTAACGTCAACCTGCTGGCGGCCAACCTCACCACGCAGGTACGGGCCATTGCCGAGGTCGCCACCGCTGTCACCCAGGGCGACCTGACCCGCTCCATCCAGGTCGAGGCCCGCGGCGAGGTGGCTGAGCTCAAAGACAACATCAATACGATGATCAACAACCTGCGGCTCACCACCGACCGCAACACCGAGCAGGACTGGCTCAAGACCAACCTCGCCCGGTTCACCGGCATGCTCCAGGGCCAGCGCGATCTGACCACGGTCGGCCGCATGCTGCTCTCCGAGCTGACGCCGCTGGTCAACGCCCAGCAGGGCGTGCTGTACCAGATGGAGACGGAAGGGACGTCGCCAGGCATGAAGCTGCTGTCGGCATTCGCCGACAACGGGGAGAACGGACATCATGCCGCACCTCCAGGTCGGCGAGGGATTGATTGGACAATGCGCCGTCGAGAAGCGCCGCATGCTGATTACCGACCTGCCGTCGTACACCACCCCGGTCAGCTCGGGCCTGTTCAAGGCGGTGCCGAAGAACGTCATTGTGCTGCCGGTGCTCTTCGAGGATCAGGTCAAGGCGGTGATTGAGCTCGCCTCGCTGAGCCCGTTCACCGCCTCGCACCTGGCATTCCTCGAACAACTGACGGCCAGCATCGGCATTGTGCTCAACAGCATCGAAGCCACCATGCAGACCGAGGGGCTGCTCAAGCAGTCGCAACAACTGGCCACTGAGCTGCAGACGCAGCAGAAGGAATTGCAGCAGACCAATGACCAGCTGGGGCAGAAAGCGCAGCAGCTCGCCGAGCAGAACGTCGAGGTGGAACGCAAGAACCAGGAGATCGAACAGGCCCGCCGGGCCCTGGAGGAGAAGGCCGCGGAGCTGGCCCTGACCTCCAAGTACAAGTCCGAGTTCCTGGCCAACATGTCGCACGAGCTGCGTACGCCGCTCAACAGCATTCTGGTCCTGGGCCAGCAGCTCACCGACAACCCCGACGGCAATCTGACGCCCAGGCAGGTCGAGTTCGCCCGCACCATTCACGGCGCCGGGACGGACCTGCTGAACCTGATCAGCGACATCCTCGACCTGTCCAAGATCGAGTCCGGTACGGTCACGGTGGACGCCGAGGAGATCATCTTCACCAATCTGCTGGACATGGTGGCCCGCCCGTTCCGGCACGAGGCCGAGAATCGGCAGCTGAGCTTCGACGTGCACATCGATCCGCACCTCGGCCGCAGCCTGGTCACCGATTCCAAGCGGCTGCAGCAGGTGCTCAAGAATCTGCTCTCCAACGCCTTCAAATTCACCGAGCAGGGTGGCGTGCGACTGCACGTCTTCCCCGCCGTCGGCGGCTGGAGCAGTGACCACCCGCTCCTCAAAGGGGCGGCGTCCGTGGTGGCGTTCGAGGTCGCCGACACCGGTATCGGCATTCCGATCGAGAAGCAGCGCATCATTTTCGAAGCCTTTCAGCAGGCCGACGCCGGTACCAGCCGCAAGTATGGCGGCACCGGACTGGGGCTGGCCATCAGCCGCGAACTGGCCAGCCTGCTGGGCGGCGAAATCCAGTTGCGCAGTACGCCCGGCTCGGGCAGCACGTTCACGCTCTACCTGCCGCAGACCTATGTCGGCCCGTCCGTGGCCAGTGTGCATGCTGACGGACGGCCGGGCGGGGTATCCCCGCAGCCCAGCGTGTTCCCCACGGTGCGGGTGTCGGAGCATCCGGTCGAGCCGATCCCGGATGACCGTGACAACCTGCAGCCCGACGACGCCGTCTTGCTGATCGTCGAGGACGACCCGCATTACGCCCGCATCCTGTGCGATATGGCCCGCGACAAGGGGTTCAAAGTCATCCTGGCCATGCGTGGCGAGGAGGCCCTCGACCTGGCCCGCCAGTATCACCCGACGGCCGTGTCGCTCGACGTGTTCCTGCCCGACATGCTGGGCTGGACCGTGCTCAGCCATCTGAAGCAGGACCCGACCACGCGGCACATCCCGGTGCAGATGGTGACGCTGGACGAAGACCGGCAACACGGCCTGGCGCGCGGGGCATTCGCCTTTGTGACCAAGCCGACCACGACCGAGGGCCTGGATGCCGCCATGTCCCGCATCTGGGAATACGCGGCGCCGCGGCGCAAGCGGCTCCTGGTGGTAGAGGACAACGCCGCCGAGCAGTTGAGCATCACGGCGTTGCTGGAGCACGACGATATTGACATCGCCACCGTGGCAACGGGCGAGGAAGCGCTCGCGGCGCTCCGCGAGCAGCCGTTCGACTGCGTGGTGCTCGACCTGCGTCTGCCGGACATATCAGGGTTCGAGGTTCTGGAGCGCATCCGCGACGATGTGGCGCTGGGCGATGTGCCGGTGGTGGTGTTCACCGGCAAGGAACTGTCGCCGGAGGAAGATGCCCGGCTGCATACGCTGGCCCGCAGCGTGGTGGTCAAAGGGGTCGAGTCGCCGGAACGGCTGTTGGACGAAACGGCCTTATTCCTGCACCGCGTGGTCGCTGACCTGCCGCTGGAGAAGCAGCAGTTGCTCGAACGGCTGCATCGCTCCGACGATGCCCTGGTGGACCGCAAGGTGCTGGTGGTGGACGACGACGTGCGCAACATTTTCGCGCTCAGCAGCGTGCTGGAGCGGCGTGGTATGACCGTGCTGACCGCCGGTACAGGCCGGGAGGCGATTGCCATACTCGAAGCGACCCCCGACCTGACGCTTGTGCTCATGGACATTATGATGCCAGAAATGGATGGCTACGAGACCATGCAGGTGATCCGGCAGAACCCCGCCTTCCGGCGGCTGCCGATCATTGCCCTGACGGCCAAAGCGATGAAAGGCGATCGCGAGAAGTGCCTGGAAGCCGGTGCGTCCGACTACCTCGCCAAACCAGTGAACACCGAGCAACTGCTGTCGGCCCTGCGCATGTGGCTGCACCGGTAGGCGAGCTGTCGAGTGCCGCCTCCGAACTGCGGGGGAACGCCCACGTGATGCCATGAGAGGCATGCCATGAGCGAGCACGAGAAGGTCAACATTCTCATGGTGGATGATCAGCCGGCCAAGCTGCTCAGCTATGAGGCTATCCTCAGTGAGCTGGGCGAGAACTTGATTAAGGCCGGGTCGGGTCGTGAAGCCCTGGAGCATCTGCTGAAAACCGACATTGCTGTCGTCCTGATGGACGTGAGCATGCCGGAGATCGATGGGTTTGAGCTGGCGGAGATCATCCACCAGCATCCCCGCTACCAGAAGACGGCCATCATCTTCATCTCTGCCGTGCACCTGACCGACCTCGACCGGCTCAAGGGGTACGCACACGGGGCAGTGGACTACATTGCGGTGCCGGTCATTCCGGAGCTCTTGCGGGCCAAAGTCAGCGTGTTCGCCGAGCTGTACCGCAAGACGCAGCAGCTGGAACGGCTGAATCGCGAGCTGGAGCAGCGCGTGCTGGAACGGACAGAGGAGTTACAGAAGCGGGCAGAAGAGCTGGAGCGGCTCAACACCGAACTCGAACGCAGCAACCGGGAGCTGGACGCCTTTGCCTACATCGCTTCGCACGATCTGAAAGAGCCGCTGCGTGGGATTCACCACTTTTCCCAATTTCTGCTGGAGGATTACGCGGACAAGCTCGATGCCGATGGCGTGGACCGCTTACACACGCTGCAGCGGCTGGCGCGGCGCATGCAGGCGCTGATCGAATCCCTGTTGCACTACTCGCGTGTCGGTCGCGCCGACCTGAGCCATGCGGGAGGTTGATCTCGAGGAGGTCGTCAGGGAAACGCTCGAGCTGTTCGCTGTGCAACTGCAGGAAGTCCAGGTTGACGTGCGCCTCCCATGTCGGCTGCCCACGGTGCGTGCCGACCGCGTGTGGGTGGGGGAACTCTTGAACAACCTGCTTGCCAATGCCATCAAGTACAATGATAAAGCCGAGAAGTGGGTTGAGATTGGCTGTACCTCGCCGCCGGACGAGAACGGGGCGATGCGACACGTCTTCTACGTCAGAGACAACGGCATCGGCATTGCTGTGCAGCATCACGAGGCCATCTTCGGCATCTTCCGGCGGCTACACGGACGCGATGAGTACGGTGGCGGGACAGGCGCGGGGCTGACGATTGTGCGTAAAATCGTCGAGCGCCACGGCGGGCGCATCTGGCTTGTCTCGGAGCCCGGTGCGGGTTCAACGTTCTATTTTACCCTGGAGCCATACGATGGACGAACGGACGCACACGACGCCTGTCATTCTGCTGATTGAAGACAGCGACGAAGACTACGCGGCGTTCGAGCGCGCCTTGCGCGGTGCGGCGACCATGGTATCGTTACATCGTTGTACACGGGGCGACGCGGCGCTTGACTACTTGCGCAGGCAGGGCCGCTTTGCCGCTCCCGAGCACGCGCCGCGCCCGGCGCTTGTTCTGCTCGATCTGAACCTCCCCGGCACGGACGGGCGCGACCTGCTGGCTACGATCAAGATCGATACGCGCTTACAATCCATTCCCATCGTGATTGTGACGACGTCGCATAACCCCAACGATGTCGAGTGGTGTTACCGGCATGGGGCGAACGCGTATCAGGTCAAAGCCGTTGACTACACGCAATTTCGAGACGACATGCGGCTGCTCGTGCAGTACTGGCTGCGTGTGTGCCTCCTGCCCCGCAGCGCTGCGGGAAACCCTGCTCCCCCTGCGGGCACAGGAGCGTATTGAAACGAAACGCACGGGCCTCGCACAGGAGAGTGCCCTGCAGGTCTCACACCGCCGCATGACAGCGTTGCGACCCCCCAGGGGGTGATGCATGGTGTATGAGCTCATTCCTGACGATGTCAAAGCCTTTCTGCTAGCAGCGCATTGATGCCATCGCGCAGTTAGAAGCCTTACTGCTTCTCCGTACCAATCCTGCGCTTACCTGGGATGCTGAGGCGCTCGCCAAACGGCTCTACATTACTGGCCAGGAGACCACCGCCATCTTACACCATCTGCAAGCCAACGGCTTTTTGGTCGCTGCAGAGGACTCGTCTGGTGTGTATCAGTATCAGCCGGCCTCGCCCGACCTGGCCTATATGGTGGACCGGGTCGCCGAACTCTATGCCAGGTATCTCATTCCGATTACGCAGCTTATCCATGCCAAGCCCCTCACGAGGGTGCAAGAATTTGCTGATGCCTTCAAGCTCAAAAAGGACGAGTGATATGGCCGGTGTCGTGTATGCGTTATGTGCTTTGACCGCACTGCTGTGCGCCACCCTCTTGCTGCGCACGTATCGCCGCAGTCGCTATCAGTTGCTCCTCTGGAGCGGTCTGTGTTTTGTAGGGTTGACGGTAAACAATCTGCTACTGGTCGTCGATAAACTGCTCGTGCTATGGGTCGACCTGTCCACATGGCGCCTTGTGCCCGCGCTTCTGGGCATGCTGGTGTTATTATACGGGTTGATCTGGCATACCGAATGAGGTGCGCACGTGAATGCTATGATGCTGGGCGCAATTGCCATGGCCTCCCTGGTAGCCGCGCTGTTTTTTTTGCGCTTCTGGCGAGAGACCCGTGACCACTTTTTTTTGATATTCGCCATGGCGTTTTTCATCGAGGCGTTAAGCCGAGCCGCCCTCGGCCTGACCACCACGTCTCAAGAATACGAACCATTCTTTTATACCTTGCGATTGTTGGCGTTTGGACTGATCATTGTGGCGATTGTCCATAAGAACCGTGCCACGAGCAGCCGCGACAAACCTGCTCGGAACGCCTCGCCTGCCGGCGTGCATCGGTCATCACCCTCGTAAAAATACGCTGGTCACGGCATGCGACGGAGGCTATGCCTGGGGAAGGAGGTCGACCAATGACAGACAGTAAACCCACTACGCGCCTGCAACAGCTCATCCATCGTACCGACCGCGTCCTGGCGGTCATGCATGCCCCGAGGGCCGCACATGCGCGGCTGATGGAAGTGGCCGGGGCCGAGGTGGCCTTCGTGGGGACCAGCGGGGTGGTCGGCACCTATACCGGACTGGCGGACGTAGGCGTGGCGACCATGACCGAGTGTCTGACCATCGCCGGCTGGATTGCCCAGAGCGTGCGCTTCCCGGTCATCGTGGATGGCGATACGGGCCATGGCGGCATTATGGCCGTGCGTCGGCTGGTTGCCGAATGCTATTCGTGCCGGCCTGGCCGGCATCCGCATTGACGACCAGCCCATTGAGGGCAAGCGGAGCACGCAGGACGCCGGGGTGGAAGTGGTGCCGCTGGAGCAGGCCCTGGTGCGGTATCGCGCCGCCGTGGACATGAAGAACGAGCTCGATCCCGATTTCGTCATCATGGCCCAGTGCTATGCGCGCGATGCGGCCAACGGCGGCCTGGAGGACTGCCTGCAGCGGTTGCAGGCCTATGAAGAGGTCGCAGGCGTCGATTGGGTGCAGTTCGAATCGCCGCACTCCGTGGACGAAATTCAGCAGGCGCGCGCCCGTGGTCTCCGGCCCGTTCTCGTTCATGCGGGGCAAGCTGCCGCGGTATTTGAGCCTCGAGGAGCACCAGGCCCTCGGGGTGTACATCGCGTGGTATCCCGCGTTCACGCATGAGGTCATGTATGCGGCGCTGTGGGACTTCATGCAGGACTTTCAGGCGCGCGGCCTGGCCGCCTGGGAGGCCTTTCAGGCCAGTCGGCAGGGGCGTCCCTATCCCCACCCGCTGCGCCTGGACGTCGGCGAAACCGTCGCCAAGCAGCGGGAGCTGGAGGAACGCTATATGTCCTCCGGCCATGCTGGAGAAATACCAGCGCGCCCCGGGGGCCGTCGCGCCAGCAGTCATAAACAGGGAGGAGAGACTATGGCACGCAACGGGTATCAGATTTTCGACGCCGACACGCATGTCGGTCCTGCCGCCGAGATCCTGACGCGCTATTTAACGGCCCAGGAACAGGCCACGCTTAACCTCCTGGGAGCCTTACAAGGCGGTGCAACGCCGCACTGGCCATGTCACCTACACCCGTGGGGCCCGCGCCTATCGCCGCCGCCTGGGGCTGCGCCGACACGGACACCTCGGCGGCCAGTACCGGATATATGGCCGGCTTTACTGGGGCGCACAAGGGCAAAGATCCGTCGCCGCTGGTCGATGCGGATCCGGCGGCACGCATCCAGGACATGGACCACGAAGGCGTGGACGTCAATCTCACCCTGCCCTCTGGCTGGTTCGGGACCTGGACGCTCAGCGAGGACCCCGCGGTGGAAACGATGATGTATCGCGCCTACCACCGCTGGATGGACGACTACTGCGGCGCCTTTCCCGCGCGCATCACGGGCGTCATCCTGGTGTCCGCCCGCGACGTCGCTGGCGGTCTCGCAGGAGATAGCCGCCTGGGCCACGCAAGCGCTGGCCCTTGGGGCTCTTTGTGTATGCCCCCTATGGCATGCCGCTCGATCATCCCGCCCTGGAGCCGTACTGGAGCCGCGCGCCGAGCACGATCTGGCGGTCGTGCTGCATACGTTTACGGTGATGCCGCCGTATGCCCCAGGCGGCCTCGATACGTGGGACAACCTGTGGTTGCAGCGCTCGGCCGCGCATCCCTGGTGCGGCATGCGCAACATGGCGGCGCTCATCGGCAGTGGCGTCATGGACCGCTATCCCCAGCTCCGGATCGGGACGCTGGAGGCGGGCCATGGCTGGCTGCCCTTCTGGATGGCCCGGCTCGATGAGCACGCCCAGTCGATCGCGGCGGCTCTGCCGCCGCTCCAGCACAAACCGAGCGACTACGTGTTGAGCGGGCGCTATTTTCAGAGCATCGAAATCCCGGAGGGGCCCCAACTCACCAAGACCGTCATCGACCTCGTTGGCGAGGACGTGCTGATGTACGCCTCCGACTACCCGCATGGCGAGAGCTGGTTTCCCAAGTCTGTCGAGACCGTGCTTAGGCTGGGACCTGCCGGAGACCGCCAAGCGCAAGCTGTTCTGGGACAATGCGGTAGGTTTTACGCCCGCTATGGCAGCGTCTAGGGCAGTGACAGACGCATAGGGCTCAGGTGACAGGTGCACGAGCCATGGCTCAAGCTTGTCATGGCCTGATGACGAATGTAAGATACCGGATATGGGTCTGCGGCTGCAGCGAGTAGGGTGTAACAGACGCATCGTTCACTTGCATCTGCACCTGAAACGTCCCTGCTTGAGTGGGCGTGCCAGTGAGGAGCCCCGCGACCCCATCCAACGTTACCCCCGGTGGCAGATTTCCCTGTACAACGGTCCACAGGTAGGGTTCGATCCCGCCCCAAGCCGCTAATGGCTGCACAAAGTTGTTGTTCACCTTGCCTTGGAACCGGGTCGAACCAATTATGGCTAACCCCTTTAGTGGCTGCAACCTTTCGACGAGCCCCTGCAGAATGGGCTGATAGGCTGGTTGGTCAATCTGATTTTGCAATTCATAGGTGTCCTCAAAGCAGGTCAAACAGGCGCTTTGTGGCCTGAGGCCCATTCCACGTATTTGTAACGACTTGTGCGCAGGCCGGCCCATGTCTGCTGCACCAATCCATAGTTTTCGATGAGGACGGCCTCCCGCCCTGGTAGGCGGGGATTGCGTAACAACGGCACAAGATCGTGTCCATCCGTATCGGTTCTCGGCATGCCGGCCACCGCAAAGATCGTCGTGGGCACATCGAGATTTGCCACCACAAGATGATTATCCACGCGCGGGTGCACGCCAGGCATCACCATCACCAGGGGCACGCGTATAGATTCCTCATAGGGATGGAGTTTTGATGAGAGCCAGTGCTCTCCCCACAGATACCCGTTGTCACTCATAAAGACGAGGAGCGTATTATCGAACTGCCCCAGCGTTTTCAGTTCCTGTACAATGGCACCTACCATCCGGTCCACCGCTTGCAGCGACTGGAGCTGCAGGCGATGAAACTCGTCCTGGGCCGCAGTATCATAGGTCGCTGCAGCGTCTTGCGGATACGGTGTCGTACTTAAATCGCCGGCCTTATAGCCGCGTCCTCGATAGACATAGTCTGCAAACAAGCCCTCATCTCCGGGGGCGGGAATCGCTGGCGTATGCGGCGCAATGGGGGTGAGGTAGAGGAAGAAGGGTGACGAGCCCGCCTGGCGCAGAAATTGGATGGCCTCATCGCGGAGGAAATCGGTCACATATTGCGACACCCGCGCAGACCTGCCGCTGGAGGGGGCATCAGGACTGCTACTCCCAATGGTGATCTGGTAGTTCATCCAATCATGCCCTCCAGCGGCGAAGAGGAATTTTGTCCATCCCGGTGGAATATAGGGTCGGATAGAGGGATAATTGTTGAGGTACTTGCCAATCAGGGCTGTCCTATACCCCGCGCGCTGTAAACGGACCGGCAGTGTATCGCGGTCCAAAAATCTCGTGACGCCACCATTGGGAGGCGTGTTGTTTAGTACGCCTGTATTGTGGGCGTAAAAACCGCCGGCCAAAAAGCTCGCACGCTCTGGGCAACAGAGAGGAGTTGAAACAAAGGCATTGGCAAATGTCACTCCATGCCGGACCAGTTCCTCCTGGACAATCGGCATGGCCCAGAGCGTATCCCACCGCTGGTCATCTGTCTTGATGATAACGACATTCAGAGGTACTGCAGCCTCTATGAATTCACACCCAAGGCTCAGCAGTAGCGCGTACAGTCCAGCAAACCCCCAGCGCTTGACCCATCTCGTGACGTTCATATGCTAGATTGACTTTCCATGTAAACTTTAATTCGGAGAATACATTGGCTTTCTTGGATCGACCAGGCCAGGAGCTGGTAAGTTTCTCATATCCTAGAAAACCAAGAGATTTTTCGTTCCATGACTGTAGGGCAAGAACCGTACCTATGAAGCAAGAGAAGTGATTGTTTTGTTGCTATATTTCTATAAGGATTTGCTTTTACGCCGTAAACTGCTTCTGTCAGGAGAGAATAAAGGTCTCAAGAGTGTGTTTGGTCCGAGCCTGGACACAGATATGCATTGTAAAAAGGCCTGACACTACAGACAGGGATGTCTGGACTATACAATGGCCGGGAAATTGAGCAACTCACAAAAAGTAAAGTGGTTATGAAAAAATGTGGCGCCAGCAAGAAAGACTGTTAAATTTTCTGGCAGTCTTTAGCGACAACTCGGGCCAGGTAGCACGGCCCCTCGCGGCGCAGCTCTCGATCAACACGTGCGGCTGTGCTACCATGGTGGTCGTTTCATCAGCAGCGTTAACCTCATGACTTTGAGGAAGCGATGATGCAACAGCGTCATACGAGTCTCGTGCACGGTAATGCCCTCCGCCTGGGGCTGTTTGGTGCCAACTGTATGAGCGGCAGGACTTATGCGACGCTCGCCGAGCGCTGGGAGGCGAGTTGGGAAAACAATGTCAGACTGGCACAGCTGGCGGAGGAGGTTGGCATCGAGTGCATGATCCCGATTGCGCGCTGGAAGGGCTATGGGGGCGCCTCAAATCCCAACGGCTCGAGCTTTGAATCGATCGCCTGGGCCTGTGGCTTGCTGGCCGCAACGCGGCGCCTCAGCGTCTTCTGCACCATCCACGTGCCGCTACATCATCCCCTCGTCGCCGCCAAGCAGATGGCCACGGCGGACCACATTGGTCAGGGCCGCCTCGGCGTCAACATCGTGTGTGGCTGGAACGAGGATGAGTTCCAGATGTTCGGGGTGACGAAACACGAACACGAGGCGCGCTACGCGCAGGGCGAAGAGTGGTGGCACATTGTCAAGCGCCTCTGGGCTGGCGGTGAGCCGTTCGACTATGAGGGCACGTATTACCAGCTGCGTGGTGTGGAAGGAGCACCACGGCCCTACGGCGTCGTTGATCCGCTGATGATGAACGCTGGTAGTTCACCGGCTGGCCGCCGCTTCGCCATCCGCCACTCGGACATGCACTTTGATGGTGTGCACACGCCCGAGGCCAGTGCCGAACGCATCGCGGAGACGAAGCGTCTGGCGCGTGAGCACGGGCGCGACATCCAGGTCTGGACGCCCGTGGGCATCGTCTGCCGGCCCACCCGGCAGGCAGCCGAGGACTACGTGCAGTACGTCGTTGACCACGCCGACTGGGGCGCGCTGGGCTATCTCGCCGACATGCACGCACGCGATGCCCAGGAGCGGACCGACCCTGAAGGTCTGCTGCGGCGGAGCGGCGCCGGCCAGATTGAGCGACGGGTGCTGGCGCGCGGGGCGTACTGTGCGATTGGGGATGCGGACACCGTGACGCGGGAGATCTGTCGGCTGCATGCTGCGGGTTTCGACGGCCTGGCGCTCAACTTCGTCGACTATCTCGCCGAGCTGCCGTATTTTGTCGAGGCTGTCCTGCCTCGGCTGCAGCGACTCGGGCTGCGCGCCACAGCCACATAACCACCAACCATACTGCTTGAGGGAGGAGCACACACATGGCACGTGCAAAGACCACCGTGCGCGGCAGAGCGCCTCTGGCGCGAGATAGTCAGCAGTGGATGCTGGACTATCTGATCCAGGAGACCGGCCGCGTCTTCCATTTTCAGGGCGAGGGGCGGGGGCGCCTGCCGCGCAGCGTGCACAGCCACGACATGATCAGCAAGCACGTAGGCTTGCAGGCGCGCCGCATGGAAGCACTGGCGCAGGCCGAGGCAGCTGCCGGCCATGCCGAGACGGCGCTTGACTTCTACTATCAGGCCACTGTCCTGTACGCTGGCGCCCAGCACGTCATCTTCCAGAACAACGACGAGAAGCGCTATCTGTATGCCGGTGTGCGCCGCTGCTACGACCAGGTGATCGCCCTGGCACCCTACCGCCTCGAGCACCTCGACATCCCCTGGAACGGCACGCTCGTCTCGGGCAATTTGCATCTGTGCCCCAACAAGACTTCGGCGCCGTTGATCTTTTATATCCCCGGCTGTGATACCCTTAAGGAAGCCTGGCCGCATCCGTTCTTTAACGCTGCCCATCAGCGTGGCATGCACGTGTTCTCGTTCGATGGGCCAGGACAGGCCGAGAGTAACCTGCGGGGCATCCGCCTCACCGCAGACAACTATGAAGAGGCCGCCAGCACAGCACTGGATTACCTGGTGCAACGCCCAGAGGTGGACGCGGCGCAGATTGGCGTCTACGGCATCAGTCTCGGATCGTTCTGGGGCCTGCGTTTCGCCGCCCGTGACCGGCGTCTTCGCGCCATCGCCGCTCCCGCCGCTACGTACTGCGAAAAGTACTTCCTCATGGATCTGGAGTCGCCCCGCTGGAAGCAGTTGTTCGCCTACCTTACCCAGTCCAAAACCGAAGCGGAGCTAGACGCAGTGCTCGGCGACATGACGCTCGACGGCTACCTGGACAAGATCGCCTGTCCAGTGCTGCTGGCGGCCGGCGAATACGACCCGCGCAGCCCGCTCGATGAGGTGTACCGGATGTTCGACCAGTTGACCGCGCCCGCCGAGCTGTGGGTCTTCGCCGATCAGCATCACATGCCGTCCATCGGTGGTGGCGACAGCGCCGCTAACTGGGCCGCCCCCCTGCATGGCGTGATGTGTGACTGGCTACGCGACCGCTTCGCTGGCAAGCCGCTGCGGCATCCCGGCCAGGTGGTGTACGTCGAGGCCAAGCACGGGCCCAATAGCCCCCACGGTGTCGCACAAGCGGCAGTGGTACGAGGCATAGGAGATCAGGGCATGAGGGAAGCAGCGGCATAAATCTGCTTGCAGCTTGCGGCGCGGAGGCTGCATCGCCTATATTCTACTGTGCACACGTATTTCCTGATATGCAAGGAGAGAGCCCAGTATGTCCCGCGTTCTTCCTGGTACTACCCCATACGTTACGGCCCAGGCGCGTGTAGACCTGACCCTAGCCGCCGTTATTGCTCACCAGGAGGAGAATGCGGTGCCGTACGGCGGGGTCCATCTCCATGCCATGCATACCAGACGAGCCATCGTCGCTGCGCACGATCCCCTGCGTGTCTGGCTGAGCCGAAAGCGCCGGACGAGCAGTTGGCCCAATGGCGCCAGCGGCGCTATCACTATGGACAGACTGCATCGTGACCAGATCGCAAGCGACGGCGTTAGCGCACGCGCCGGGGGATACAGGAGGAGCTATAATGTCGGTGTAACAGACATATCGTAGTCGATACGAACGTTCCCCAGGTGACAACGGATAGTAAGAGATGCCATCACCGTTTCCCGGCATGGATCCTTTTATTGAATCCAGGCGTGTCTGGTCTGACTTTCATCTCGACTTGGCGGCGGAAATCCGTGCCCATCTGAATGCACGCATTCAGCCGGGTTACTATGCCACCGCAGTCACGTATGTCACGTATGAGGTGATTGAAGTCGCCCAGTCAAGGCCACGGGCAGTTTCTCCCGATGTCAGTGGGTGGCGCACTGAGCTGCGTGTCCCGACGCCAGGCGCCATGGCGGTGATCGATCCGCCCCTGGCCCAGAGCACAGTGCCGTTGGAAGTGCCGATGCGTCTTGCCAATGTGGAAGTACGTGAGGCGGGCACCGATACGCTAGTGACGGCCATCGAAATCCTTTCTCCTATTAATAAACGCTCTGGACGAGAACGCCAAAAATATCTCCGCAAACGGCGCGAACTGCTCCGTTCCGAGGTGCATGTGATGGAACTCGATCTCTTGCGCGGGGGGGAACGCTCACCGTTGGAAACACCATTGCCGCCAGCGTCGTACTACGTAACCCTGGCCCGCGTCGAGCACCGCCCGTCTGTGGATGTCTGGCCCATCCAGTTGGCAGCGCGGTTGCCGGTGTTACCTGTGCCGTTGACCGCGCCCGATGCAGATGTGGCGCTCGATCTGGGGGCGATTGTGCCGGCGGTGTATGCGCGCGGTGGCTATGCCACACGCATCGACTATGGTCAGCCTGTGCCCCCACCACCTCTTGAACCCGAGCAGCAAGCCTGGGTAGAACACCTATTGGCTGCGCACTCGCAGTAATCATTATTTTGCTGCCAGAAGAACCCCGCACAGCACAAGACTCTGACATATTCGGACCTTGCACATTGTTCTGTCGCGAGCAGGACTACACGTAAGATTTGTCCGCCGACCTTTGCAATTCAACATGCCGCATGCTATGCTGACGCCTCCCCGGCGGGATGCCTGTTGGGGGTGAGATGTGAGGCGATATGCGGCTTATGCGACTGCTGATTGCTGGATGCTCTTGTGCGTGGCTCGTGCTGGTGTGCTGTCTGTCGTGACGCCTGTCATCATGATTTTCCTGCGTTGTCGGTGTTTGTGGGAACTCTTTGATGGAGGATTTTGGAGATGGCTACCTCTGCCGGTGTGGATCTTACCCTACCGTCATCTCGTCGCACCTCCGGGGTATGGAAGCGACAAGATTCGGCGCTTTCTGCTCCTCGACCGGACTCTCGGGTATCTGTTTTTGCTCCCGGCGCTCCTGGTCATCCTGGGTCTGGTCGCCTATCCCTTTGCCAACGCTATTGTCATGACCTTCCAGCAGAAAACCGCTGGAGCTCCCGGCCGCTTCATTGGCCTGGGCAATTACCGTGAGTTGTTGGCCAACGAAGTCTTTCTGCGCACGGTGTTCAACACCGTCATCTATACGGCGTTTGGCGTCGGGTTCAAATTTTTCCTCGGGCTCGGTATGGCGCTGGTGCTCAACCAGGAGCGCCGCTGGAACAACCTGTTTCGCTCCTTCTTGCTCATTCCCTGGGCCATCCCGACCGTCATTTCGGCGCTGAACTGGCGCTGGATCTACGACGATGCCAGCGGGCTCATCAACAATGTGCTGGTGCGTCTGAACTCGTGGACGAGAGTATCTCGTGGCTGTCCAACCCGCACCTCGCCATGTTCTCGGTCATCGTGGTGGTTGTCTGGCAGGGCACGCCGTTTTTTACCATGAGCTTTCTTGCCGGCCTGCAGGCCATTCCCAGGGAACTCTACGAAGCCGCGGAGATCGACGGGGCGTCAGTACTCCAGCAGTTCTCCTACATCACGCTGCCCCGTTTGCAGCCCATCTTCATCACCGCCATCATGCTGTCGGCGATCTTGACCTCGGCGAGTATCCAGTTTGTCTACATCTTGACGAACGGAGGGCCAGCCGACCGCACCCAGATCTTCCCCACCCTGGCCTATAACCTGGCTCTGGGAGGCGCCCAGCGGTTGGGGATGGGGGCCACCGTGTCGCTGTTCTTTTTCCCCATTCTGGTCATCTTTATTATCTTCTTGACGCGCCGTATGCTGCGCGAGAAGGGGGAGTAGGCCATGACGCTGACCATGACGACCCAGCGCCGGGTGGTGAAAGGGATTGGTAATGCCGTTTTGGGTGTGATGCTGCTGTGGACGGCGATTCCCTTCTACTGGATGGTCGCCACGTCGCTGAAGCACGATAAGGAAATATACGGCATCCCGGACTTCGCCGACCCGGCGGTGCGGACCCGCTATGCCGGCAAGCGGGTGGCCGTCGCGGGCCGGGGCGCCTCGGCGCAGAACGCTCTGGTCGGAGGGGGGGGGGGCGGGCACCGAGGTCGTCTGGCTGCTCCGTCGCCCGGACACCGGTGATGCGTTCGGCGGCGGTGACAACGACCAGCTCGAGGCGCGCGGCGCCCTCGGCAAGCGCGCGGAGGCCGCGGTCGCCTCGGGTACGGTGGGGTCGTCAGCGCCTTCCGCACGACATCGGTCGCCCGAGGCGCCGACGGTCGCCTGTCCCTGACCAGCGCCGAGGGACGCACCGTCGAGGCGGTCGACGAGGTCATCGTCGTCACCGGCTTCCGGCCCGACCTGACCTGGCTGTCCGAGGTGCGTCTCGACCTCGACCCGGTGCTGTCCGCGCCGACCGAGCTGGCGCCGCTGATCGATCCGAACGTGCACTCGTGCGGCACGGTCTACCCCCACGGGGTAGCGGAGCTCGCGCAGCCGGAGAACGACCTCTACCTCGCCGGCATGAAGTCTTATGGCCGCGCTCCCTCGTTCCTCGCGCTGACAGGCTTCGAGCAGACACGGAGCATCGTCGCCGCGATCGCCGGCGACCATGAGTCCGCGGCGCACGTGGAGCTGGTCCTCCCTGAGTCAGGCGTCTGCGGCGGCGCCGGGGTGTTCGACGGCGTACCCACGGAGGCCGACGGCGGCGGTTGCTGCGTGCCGGAGCCGACGGAGCTCCTCAGCGTCGGGCACTAGCAGGGTTTCCTGCCCCCTGGCGACGAGTGGAGGTGGCTCAGCAGGTCGCGAAGAGCACGGGTCCCGAGGACAGGTCGGACAGCACGAAGGCGCCGGCGACCGGTTCGAGGTCCATGGTGACCACGGTGCCGTCGGCGGAGACCTCGCCGAGGGTGAACCGGTCGGCGAACTCGCCACCCTGGCCGGGCGCCGGGCCGGAGGCGAGCTCGGCGCGGGTGTCGGCGTTGGTGCGGGCCTGCTCCTCGGTCTCGAAGGACATCGCGGCGAGCACGTGGCCGTCGGGCTGGGTCGCGAGGGCGAACGCGGTGAGCGGGTTGACCTTCCCGGCGGCGTCCACCAGCTCCGCAGCGGTCGCCTGGTCGACCTCGTCGGCCTGGGACATGGCCAGGCCCCCGCAGACCTGCTCGGAGTCGAGCAGCACCGCCGACAGCGCGTCGCCGGCCGCTGCCGCCACGTCCGCGACGTCCGTCCCGCCCTCCTCACGCTCGACGGCCTCGACGGCCTCGGCCAGGTAGCCCTCGTCGTCGCTGGTCATGACGAGGTCCTGGTCCCGGACCAGGGCGACGTGCGAGAGCTGCGGCGAGATCGACGCGCCCTGGGCGATGGTCGCGACGAGCTCGTCGCCGCCCACCCACACGCCGGTGTCCGAGTCCGGCTCCTCGTAGCCGAGGGAGGTCAGGGTGTCGGCCAGTCCGTCGAGGTCGAACGACTCCGGCACCCCCAACGTCAGCACCGATCCCGTGGTCGACTGGCTGAGCAGCTCCCACGAGACGTTGGCCGGCGAGAAGCCGAACCTCTCGACCAGCACCTCCGCGGACTCGCCCATCGCGGTGGTCGACGTGAGGTCGGCGTCGTACCCCTCGTTGAGGAGCTCGGTGACCTCGAGCGGCGTCGAGTCCGACCCGACGTCGGAGCCGAGCTCGGCCCGGACGGCCGCCCAGTCGGTCCAGGAGAAGCGCGCCGACTCCGAGGGGGCGTAGGCGAGGGCACGCTCGAGATCGGTCCGGTTCCGGTCCTGCCACCAGCGGACGCCGACCACGGCACCGAGGGCGACCAGGACGAGCGCGAGACCGACGGCGGCCACTGCGGTGAGCCGTCGCCTGCGCTCCCCGGTCACGTGTGTGAGAGTACGGGCATGGCGCGCGCGTCGACCTCGGTCCGCCGTGGCCCGCGTGACGTCGTGTCGGCCGGTGTGGTGGTCTTCGGACCGGGCCGGACCGTGCTGCTCGTGCACCGTCCGAAGTACGACGACTGGTCGTTCCCCAAGGGCAAGCTCGACCCCGGTGAGCGCGCGGCGGCCGCCGCCGTGCGCGAGGTCGAGGAGGAGACCGGGCTCCGGGTCCGGCTCGGGCCGCCGCTGGGCAGCCAGCGCTACCCGGTCCGCGGCGGCATGAAGACCGTCGTCTACTGGACCGGTCGGCCCGTCGACGCCACCGACGTCAGCACCTACGTGCCCAACGCCGAGATCGACGACGTCCGCTGGGTCCCGATCGACGAGGCGCGCTCGGCGCTCACCTACCCGCACGACGCCGACACGCTCGACGAGGCGGTGGCCCTGCGGAAGCGGACCCGGACCCTCGTCGTGCTCCGGCACGCCGTGGCCAGGTCCAGGGGCAACTGGTCGAAGGACGACCAGCTGCGCCCGCTCCTGGTCAGCGGCAGGCGGCAGGCCGAGCGGCTGGTGCCGGTGCTCGCGGCGTACGGCGTCACACGACTGGTCACCTCGGGCAGCACCCGCTGCACGCAGACGATCGAGCCGTACGCCGCCGCAGTGGGCCGTCCATGGAGGTCGACGACCTGTTCAGCGAGGAGGACGCCACCCCCAAGGCGGTGCGCCGGGAGGTGGGCAGGCTCCTCGCCCAGCTCGACGAGGCGCCGAAGCGCGCGGGGGCCGTCGTGCTGTGCACGCACCGGACCGTGCTCCCGCTGGTCTTCGACGCGCTCGGGCTCGAGGACGCCCGGCTGGAGAAGGGCGAGATGCTCGTCGTCCACCTGCGCCGTGGCCTGGTGGTCGCCGTGGAGCGTCACCAGGGCGGGTGACCCCGGTCACGGAGCCGTCGCGGAGTTGGCCGTCCCCGTTCACCCTGCGTTCACCGGCGGCCCCGGATCCGGACACCTGCGCTCCCTACCTTCCGAGGCATGACGAGAACGATTGTGCGCCGGGCCGTGGTGCCCGGCATCGCCATCCTTGCCCTGACCCTCTCCGCCTGCGGTGGCGACGACGGCGAGGGCGGTGAAAGCGGCGACGGTGGCAGCGACCTCACTGGTGAGGTCAGCATTGACGGCTCCTCGACCGTCTTTCCCATGACCCAGGCCGCCGCGGAGCTGTTCCGCAGCGAGGCACCCGAGGTCAACATCGCAGTGGCCGAGTCCGGCACGGGTGGTGGGTTCGAGCGCTTCTGCGCCGGCGAGACAGACATCTCCAACGCCTCGAGAACCATCGACGACGACGAGATCGCAGCGTGCGAAGAGGCCGGCATCGCCTACACGGAACTGCAGGTCGCCACCGACGCGCTCACCGTGGTGGTCAACCCCTCCCTGGACGTCGACTGCCTCACCGTCGACCAGCTCGTCGAGCTCTGGAAGCCAGGCTCGACCATCGCGAACTGGAACGAGCTCGGACCCCAGCTTCCCCGACCAGGAGATCGCGCTCTTCGGACCGGGCACCGACTCCGGCACCTACGACTACATGGCTGGCGAGGTCGTCGACCCCGACGCCGAAGAGCCTGCCACCCGTGACGACTACGAGGCGTCCGAGGACGACAACGTGCTCGTCCAGGGTGTCGCCGGCACCGAGGGTGCCACCGCGTACTTCGGCTACAGCTACTTCGAGCAGAACGCCGACTCCCTCAAGGCCCTGGCCATCGACGACGGCAACGGCTGCGTGGAGCCGTCGGCCGAGACCGCTCAGGCCGGCGAGTACACCCCGCTGTCGCGACCGCTGTTCATCTACGTCGCCAACGCCAACTACACCGACAACGAGGCGACGAAGTCGTTCACCGACTTCTACATCGAGAATCTGGCTCAGATCGCGGAGGCCGCACTGTTCATCCCGCTGGACGACGCGACGTACGGCGAGACCCAGGATGCCCTTGCGGGCATCGGTGGCTGACGCGCCTCACGCGTCTGACCAAGGACCCGCATGAGCAGCATCGTCGACGCAGGCCCGCCTCCCGGGGCGGGCCTGCCGTCGGGCGTCCCTGGTCTCGCCAAGAAGTCTCGGCCCGGAGAGCGGGTCATCGTGCTCCTCCTGCAGGCCTCGGCGCTGCTCTCGGTCGCCGTCACGATCGGCATCGTCCTGGCGCTGGTCCGGCCGGTCATCGACTTCTTCCAAGAGATACCGTTCGGGGACTTCTTCGCCACCGAGGGGCCGTACGCCGTCATCCCGCTCATCTCCGGGACCCTCGTCGTCACCGTGATCGCCCTCGTCGTGGCGGTCCCACTCGGTCTGGGTGCGGCCATGTACCTCTCCGAGTACGCCTCTCCCAGGGTTCGGAAGGTGCTCAAGCCCACGGTTGAGCTGCTCGCGGGGGTCCCATCGGTGGTGTACGGCTTCTTCGCGGTCTACTTCGTGACGCCGACCCTGCTCCAGGACATCCTCAACCTAGAGGTCAACTTCACCAACGCCCTGGCCGCCGGTCTGGTGCTGGGTGTGATGATCCTGCCCACCGTCGCGTCGCTGTCCGAGGACGCCTTCACGGCCGTGCCGCAGGCACTCCGACAGGGCTCGTTGGCGATGGGAGCCAACCGGATGCAGACCACGCTCAGGGTGGTTCTCCCAGCAGCCCTGTCAGGGGTCGCCTCCGCCGTCGTCCTGGCGCATGTCCCGAGCGGTGGGCGAGACGATGATCGTGGCCCTGGCCGCCGGCGCCCAGAAGAACATGAGCCTCGACCCGCGAGAAGGCATGCAGACGATGACCGCCTTCATCGCGCAGAAGGCCGGCGGCGAGAACCCGGTCGGCTCGACGTCGTACAACACTCTCTTCGCGGTCGGTCTGACGTTGTTCGCCATCACCCTGGTCATCAACATCATCAGCATCGCCCTGGTGCGTAGATTCCGGCAGGAGTACTGATGAGCGTCGCGACCGAGACAGCGCGCGAGGTCACCACAGCCGTGGCCACGGGAAAGAGCCGCGACCGCAATGTCGCCTCGATGGTCTTCCTCGGTGCCCTGTGGTTCTCGCTGTTCTTCGGCGTGATGGTCCTCGTGGTCCTGATCGTCGACACCGCGATCACAGGCTCGCCCCGCTTCGACTCGGAGCTGATCACCAACTACGACTCGATCCTCTTCCCCGAGGAGTACGGTTTCCGGGCGGGCATCCTGGGCACTCTTTGGCTGATGATCTGCACCGCGGCCCTCGCCGTGCCCCTCGGCATCGCCGCGGCGCTCTACCTCGAGGAGTTCGCGGACAAGCGGAAGTGGTACAACCGGCTGATCGAGGTCAACCTGCAGAACCTCGCGGCGGTCCCTTCGATCATCTACGGTCTGCTCGCTGTGGCCGCCGTGGCGCTCATCGGGTTCGACCGGAGCGACATCGTCATCGGCGGCGCCGTCGCGCTGGCGCTGCTGATCCTGCCGGTCATCATCATCACCACCCGAGAGGCAGTGCGGGCAGTTCCCCAGGAGATCCGGCAGGGTCTCTGGCCCTCGGCGCGACCGTCTGGCAGACCACCTCGCGCCAGACCCTGCCGTCCGCCATCCCGGGCATCGCGACCGGCACGATCCTGGGCCTGTCGCGGGCGATCGGCGAGGCGGCACCGCTCGTGGTCCTCGGAGTCGCGGGCTCCGTCGGCTTCTCCCCGACCGGACTGACCAGCCAGTTCACGGCTCTGCCGATCCAGATCTACAGCCTCTCATCACAGTCGCAGGAGGAGTTCCGCGTCGCCGCGTCGGCGGCCATCATCCTCCTGCTCCTCATGGTGCTCGGCCTCAACGCGCTCGCCATCATCATCCGCAACAAGTTCCAGCGAACCTGGTAGGAGTACCCACGTGGCCGTCCACCCCGCCACCGCGACCACCCGTCAATCCGACGATGGCGCGGACATCAGCACGTTCGGCGACGTCCACGAGGAGGCGGCGCGCGATCTGCCGGAGCTTCCTCCGGACCCGGTGATGGAGGCCGTCAAGCTCAACGTCTTCTACGGCGACTTCCACGCCGTCCACGACGTGGACCTCCAGTTCGGGAAGCACGAGATCACGGCCTTGATCGGCCCCTCCGGGCTGCGGCAAGTCCACCGTCCTGCGCTGCCTCAACCGGATGAACGACCTCGTCGCCTCGGCGCGCGGGTCGAAGGTCAGGTGACGTACCACGGTCAGAACATCTACGCCAAGGACGTCGACCCGATCGCGGTGCGCACGCAGATCGGGATGGTCTTCCAGAAGCCGAACCCGTTCCCGAAGTCGATCTACGACAACATCGCCTACGGGCCGCGGGTGACCGGCATGAAGGTGTCCAACATGGACGACCTCGTCGAGGAGGCGCTCAACGGTGCCGCCCTGTGGGACGAGGTCAAGGACAAGCTCAAGCAGTCGGCGTACGGGCTGTCCGGCGGTCAGCAGCAGCGGCTGTGCATCGCCCGCACCATCGCCACGAAGCCCGACGTCATCCTGATGGACGAGCCGTGCTCGGCGCTGGACCCGATCGCCACGGCGCGCATCGAGGACCTGATGCTCGAGCTGCGGCAGGACTACACGATCATCATCGTGACGCACAACATGCAGCAGGCGGCCCGGGTCTCCGACCGCACGGCGTTCTTCACCGCTCGCCCGGACGAGACCACCGGCAACCGCACCGGGCTCCTGGTCGAGTTCGACCAGACGCCCAGGATCTTCAGCAACCCGTCCGACCAGCGCACCGAGGACTACATCTCCGGCCGCTTCGGCTGAGCTTCCCGGGACGGCCGCTCAGGTGGCGGTGGGAGATCAACCTCGCCGGGCCCGTGACAGGTTGAAGGGTCACCGCCGCCTGGTCCGGCCCTACGGCAGCTGGAAGACGAACCGCAGGAGCAGGTAGATCAGCGCGGCGGCGGACCCGGCCGCGGGGATCGTGAGCACCCAGGCGACGACGATGCTGCGGGCCACGCCCCAGCGCACGGCGGAGAGCCGCTTGGTCGCACCGACGCCGACGATCGCCGAGGTGATCGTGTGCGTGGTCGAGATCGGGGCCTGGAAGACGTAACGCGGTCGTGTAGAGGACCGACGCCGCCATCGTCTCGGCGGCGAAGCCCGCGGGCGGGTCGAGGTGGATGATGCGTGCGGCCGAGGGTCCGCATGATCCGCCAGCCGCCGGCGTAGGTGCCGAGCGGAGATCGCCGCGGCCGACAGCGACGATCGACCCAGATCGGGACGGTCGCCGGCGTCCGACGTAGCCGCCGGTCGACCAGCGCGAGGAAGATCACGCCCATCGTCTTCTGCGCGTCCTGCAGCCCGTGGCCGAGCGCCATCGCGGCCGCCGACACGGTCTGCGCCAGGCGGAAGCCGCGGTCGACGCGGTGCGGGTTGGCGCGCCGGAACAGCCACATGATCGCCATCATCACCGCGAAGCCCAGCCCGAACGCCGACGAGCGGGGAGACGACCATCGGGATGACGACCTTCTCGACGCACCGCGTCCCAGGAGACCGCCGACGCCGGCGGCCAGCGCCGCGCCGACCAGGCCGCCGATCAGGGCGTGCGAGGACGACGAGGGCAGGCCGAAGTACCAGGTGATGAGGTTCCAGGTGATCGCGCCGAGCAGCCCCGCGAACACCACGACCAGCCCGTGACGTGCCGGTCGGCGGCGTGATCGTGTCCGAGACCGTGGTCTGGCGACCGCCTGGTCCGAGGAAGGCGCCGACGAGGTTCATGACCGCGGCCATCGCCAGCGCGACCCGCGGCGTCAGCGCGCGCGTCGACACCGACGTGGCGATCGCGTTGGCCGCGTCGTGGAAGCCGTTGGTGTAGTCGAAGACGAGGGCGACGACGACGACCGCGATGAGATCGCGAGGTCCACTGGGACAGTCCCTAGGACTCCTTGACCGCGATCGTCTCGACCGTGTTGGCGACGTGCTCGAACGCGTCGATGGCGCGCCTCGAGCTCCTCGACGATCTCCTTGAGCTTCAGCACCTCGATCGTCTCGTACTCGCCGGTGAAGAGCTGGGCGAGGATCCGGCGGTGGTAGCTGGTCGCCGGCGTTCTCGAGCCGGTTGATCTCGATCCAGTACTCCGCGAGGTTCTGCATCGCCTGCAGCCGGGGCATCGCGTCGGCGGTGAGGTCGGCGCCCCGCTGGACGAGCACCTCGACCTGCTCGGACAGCTCGGGCGGCAGCTCCTCGACCTCGTAGAGGACGACCAGGTCGACGGCCTCCTCCATGTAGTCCATGACGTCGTCGAGGCCGGACGCGAGGCGGTAGATGTCCTCGCGGTCGAACGGCGTGACGAACGTGGAGTTCAGCTGCGCGCATGATCGCGTGGGTGGCCTCGTCGCCCGCGTGCTCGACCTCCCGCATCCGTTGTCGCGATGCCGGCGCGGTCGGCGTCGCGCGCGAGCATCTCCGCGAGCAGGCCGGCGCCGACGACGAGGTTGCTCGGCGGCCCAGGAGAAGAAGTCGTAGAACGACGTGTCGACGGGCGGAGGCGGAAAT
>CAVZBC010000031.1:0-11051 GCA_963773125.1 uncultured Gammaproteobacteria bacterium
GCTGCCCCCCGTTGTATGGTGTGGCAATGGCCGTCCCCCGGCCAGCAACTATGACTGCTTGCATGCCGTCTTCTACGTGCTGGTCAGCGGCATCGCGTGGCGGATGCTGCCCAAAGGCTTCCCGTCTTACAAAACGGTCCAACGCCGCCTGAAGGTCTGGCTCCAGCTCGACACCTTCCGGACGGCGTGGCAACAGCTCGCCTACCGCTACGAAGCGTTGCAGGGCATCAACTGGGATCAGCTCCTCCTCGACGGCTCGAAAAAGCCGGCAAAAAAGGGGGCGAACAGACGGGGCCAAGCCCGGTCGATCGCGGCAAGTGCGGCACGGCCTTGCACTTAGCGTGTGACGCCCGCGCCATGCCGCTGGGGGCCGTGGTCACCGGGGCCAACGCCAATGAGGGGTGTCAAACCGAGGCGCTCTTACAGCGCCTGGTGGTGTCACCACCCGTGGCGGAGAGGGCGGTGGCCACTGTCGACGAGCGCAACTTGCCACGGGCGCAAGCGGATGGGGCCTACGGGAATCAGCCGACCCAGGCGCGGGCGCAGCGGGCCGGGTTCCGCATGCAGGCCCCCAAACGTGGCCAGCGCCAGCCGGGGGTGGGCAAGATTCGCAACGCGGTCGAGCGCTGCCATAACTTTTTTGCCCAATTTGGGCGGGTATTTCGGCGTTTCGACCGGTCGGCCCGCCGTTACTTGGCATGGATCGAAATGGCCGCCTGTGTCATCTTGCTCCGCTCGGGTTTTGTCTCATAGTCCTTAGCATTCACAGAGAAGCTCGGGAGACATCTGTGAACACCATTCGCGTCGATATCTGCTATCGCCCCTTGCGCATCGCTTGGGCAATCCGCTCAGATGATATGGACGCGTTCCGCCGAGCAGTGCGCTTGTCTTACACTCTATGGGGTGGGCGGTTTAATCCCATCGTGGTAGTGGATCGTGAAGAGGAAGCAGGACAGCTGATCGATCTGTTCCATGTTGATCTGATTCTTCCAATCGGCGATTCCGACGTAGTAAAGGCGTTTCCAAAACGCTTTCCGCACCTCATCAACCCACTCTTCCCTGAAGAGCTCTTCATTGGCGGGGGCAATGAACGTCAACGTGCCCAGGTTCTCGATGTCCACAACGCGCTAGTCTATCTTCGCGACACTCCCGAATGGAGGGCTATGAAGGAAAAAGGCGTTCGGATTTACACCTGGCAGGCTGATGATCCCTTGGCTGATGTGTTCCTGGTGCAGTTCGGCATGTACCCGAGTGCCAATGAAATCGGAATTGACTACCAGGGTATGCTGATGCAAGCGGCTGAGGCCACGGAATGCACTGTCGACACGGCACTCCCCATATCGGTAGACGCCTTGGACTATCTGACCATCGCTTCCCTGTCGAGGTATGGTCTCGAACGCCACTACAGCGTAGACGTGGGATGGGATAGTCCGGGCTTCTTCGTTGGCGACGCGACGAATGTCGATGACTTGGTCTGCCATTGGAACCTTCGAGCGACAAATATCCCCCTCTGGTTCGTCGATCCAAACTACCTCCAGCGCTACACCAGCCTCATCCCAGCATGGGAAAAGCGTATGCGTGAGATGGTGTCCTATCGGCGGCACGAGTTCGACCGGCACGTGGCGGTGTGGGCACGCTGCGATCCCATTGACAAGACCCACGAGATCCTCGACGCGGCACAAAAATTGTTTGGAGACCTCCAACTGATGGGGTACCCAGTCTCGATAGATTCCTGGAACGGACGCAACGTACGTCCTGCGATGATGCACTTCGGTGAAGTATCGGCGCTTGGGGTGATTGGGCATGAAAGCGGCAAGCCGAAAGTCTCATTTCCACTGAACGACAAGCCATTTTGCGGTGACGCACGGTTCCATACGCAACATCTTGTGGCGTCCGTGTCGCTCATGGGTAGGCTCTACGGCGATGAACAGCACACGCTGCATCCGCCGTTTATCCCCGAACTCAACGAATTCTATGCACGGACGCTGCACTTCCACTATGCCAGGTTGCGTATCGAATCCGAACGCATTGGGCTGGTTATCGATGCAACCGACACGGACTCGTTCCTTTACGCCTTGCCCGTGGCTGATCTGGTTGAAAGAATATTCGGCATGGCCGGCTTCTCTACCAGACCGAGTTCGGCTGGTCTCATTGTCCGGCAACTCATTCGACAGCTGGGTGGCTTACAAGGTGCCCGAGTGTTCAAGATTCCGGGCGTGCGGCGATTGTTGAAGACGCATGGGCCAACGGCGGCGTTCACTAAGCGCAGTGCACTCCAGTTGATTGCATCGAATGACCCCGCAAACCCTGGCGCGAAGTTTAGCGACCACGAGTATCTGTATATTGAGCCACGTCCACACGACGCCAAATTGCAGCCAGACGCGGTATTTGCCTATCTGGTCGAAATGGGCTTATTCCGGATCGGTGTGGAGTTGACCTGCTCAACGTGTCGTATGTCGAGTTGGACGGCGCTCGATGCTTTGAAACAACGCGTTGTGTGCGACATGTGCGGTCACGAGTACGATGCCACGCGCCAGTTAGTCAATAGCCAGTGGCACTACCGTCGTTCCGGCCTGCTCGGTGCGGAGAAAAATGCGCAAGGTGCCGTGCCGGTAGCACTGACGTTGCAACAATTGGAAACCAATCTCCGCGGCGCGTTGTACGAAGGCATCTATTTACCGTCGCTTGAACTCGAACCCAAGGACGGCAAAAACCTTCCGACTTGCGAAATCGACTTCCTATGGATTATTCCGCGTCGGTATCCGCAAAAAACCGTAGTAATCCTCAGTGAATGCAAGGACGAAGGCCCAATCAAACTGAAAGACTTTGAGAACGACATTAACAACTTGCGGCGAGTCGCCGATGCGTTGCCGCGCAGGCGTTTTAAGACTTTCGTGCTGCTAACTAAGCTCAGTCCGTTCTCGCCAGAGGAAATAGAACTCGCAAAGACGCTGAACGACAAGTATCGTTTACGAGCAATCCTTCTGACAGCGAGAGAATTAGAGCCGTACCACATCTATGAACGTACCAAGTCTGAGTTCGACATAAAAGGGTACGGCGGCACGCCTGAGGACTTGGCGTTAGCAACGGCCCAGATATATTTTAAGGAACAGCCAGCGGTACCGGAGATAGGGTCTCCACAGGGAGGTGAATAAACGGGATTATCCAGAGTAAAGGGGGATTACGCTATGCGTGCGCTGCCATGCCTTCCCTGCGTCGGTGGATGGCCTCTGCATGTCACCGGAAGAGGATATGAAAGCCTTCCTGGGTGAAATGGCGGTCGTTGGTGAGCACTTCTGTCAGGCCCTCGCGGCGCAACACCTGCATGGAAATGCAATCCGTCAGGCTGTATTCTTTGTCGAGGCGCGATTCATAGAGTGCGAGTCCCTCCAGGAATAGCGCGCGCGTCTGCGGGATAACCGTCACCGCTGAAACAGTAAGAAGCCGCCGAACCGTCGCGGCCGCTTCTTGCCGGAGATACGCGCCTCTGGCGCTGTAGGTGGCGAGATACTCATCTAAGGCCGCATCAGTAGTGTAAATGTGATGGGTTTCAAGCGTCTCGGTGAACTGGATGACACGCTGATGCCACTGGTCGCCCTCGTGCAACAGCGCAATCCAGTAGAATGCATCGGCAAACAAGCGTCTCATGCCGGGCGCTTCGGCGTGCCGTAGATGTAATGATCGTGCTGTGCCGCCAAGTCGGGAGGCAGTGTGTCCCACGTTTCATCAGGAATAGCTTCCCGTGCTTCCCGGAAAATGTCCAGCACGGATGTCGAGCGTTGCGACACGGCCATTTCTTCCTCTGTGCTGCCTGCCGTTTCGCCGTTGGCGGGGGTGCGGTCTTTCTCTGCCTCGCGTTCCTGAAGCAGGCGGAGTGCCTCCTCTACGAGTTCGTCGTAGCTCTGGTATCTGCCGCTAGCAAGCTGCCGCGCCACAAACTGATCGAGCGGTAACGGTTCTGACATGACGATAACCTCCCTTCTGCTCTCATGAGTAAGCATAGCATAATGCATACACCTGCAAAACGCAGGGCTATGCAGTTCTCGCTTCTCTTCTTGTACGAAAGGGTGGGATGGGGGGCACTACGACTCTCAGCCATAGACAGGCAGCAGGCAATCTGCCACAATAGCCGCATCTACGAATTCGCAGCCGGAAAGGAGCAGCGTCGCGATGGAGACCAAACACGTCCTAAGCCTGAAGGTGTTCAGCGAGCAGAAGATGCACAAAGTCAATCTGTTCGAGACTGAGCGCATGTTCTGCGATATCTATTGTTTTGAGCCTGGCCAGGAGCAGAAGACGCACACGCATGCTGGCGCTGACAAGATTTATTATGTCCTCGAAGGCCAGGGGACTTTCCATATTGGCGGCGAGAGCCAGGAATTGCAGGAACACATGATCGTCATGGCCCCGGCGCAAGTCGAACACGGGGTAGTCAACACGAGTAAGGCGCGTCTCGTACTGCTCGTCTACATGGCGCCCAAGCCGTAGACAAGGACAGGGATGGCGCCCAAGGGAAGGACACTATGGATCTGCAAGAACGCGCTCTGGCCTATATAGACGAACAGGCGCTCATACGGCTCACGCAAGAGCTCATTCGCCTGCGCACGATTAATCCACCGGGAGATGAGACCAGAGCCGCTGAGTTCATTGCCCGGCGTTTGCAGCAGGCCGGTATGTTCGCCGAAGTTGTGCCGCATGAGGAAGCCGGCCGCGGCAGCGTAGTGGGAGGACTGCGCGGCAGCGGCGCGCGACCAGCGCTGCTGTTCAGCGGCCATCTGGATACTGTCCCAGCCGGTGACAACTGGGAACGGGAGGTGCTGTCAGCAGACGTGGCCGACGGCAAGATCTGGGGGCTGGGCAGCACGGATATGAAGGCCGGGTGTCGCGGCGCTGCTCGTGGCTATGGAAGCCGTGCAACACACTGGCGTATCCCTGCAAGGGGATTTGTTCTTTGCCGGCACCGCTGGCGAAGAAGTCGATTCGATGGGAGCCAAGCGGCTGGTCGAGCAGCAAAAACTCGGTGACGTCGGCTTTATGATCATCGGTGAACCCACGGCCAATCGAGTGTTTACGGCAGAAAAAGGCGTGCTGTGGCTGGAAGTCAGGACCAAGGGCCAGACGGCGCACGGCTCTATGCCCCATCTCGGGGTCAACGCCATCATGCACATGACCAAATTGCTGCACGCCCTGGAAGCAGAACGTATTCCGTATCAGACCCATCCGCTGCTGGGGGGTTTTACGATGAATGTGGCCACGATCGCTGGCGGGGTGAAAACAAACGTGGTGCCCGATGCCTGTCGAGTCAGCATTGATCTGCGTACGGTCATTGGCCAGGAGCACCAGCAGATCGTCGACACCGTCCGACAACTCATCGACCGGCTGTGTGCAGAGGACAAGACGTTCCACGCCGAGGTACACGTCCTCACCGAGCGTATCCCGCTCGATATTCCCTTTGACAATGCGCTGGTGCAGACCTTCGTCCAGGTGCGGGACCAGGTCACCGGACAGACGTCGCAACCCGCGGCCGCCTCCTTTGCCACCGATGGTTCGGTCTTTGTGCCCGCCTATGAGGCGCCGATGGTTATCTGTGGCCCGGGATTGCCTGAAAAAGCCCATCAACCCAATGAGTATGTAGAAATTGACAAGCTCATAACGGCCGCGCGTATCTATACGCTGGCAGCGCTGCATCTGCTGACGTGAGCCTGAGTCTGCGAGTCCTGGAGCTAGCCATAGAGATGCTCAGGGGTGATCACCTCCAGGAGCTGATGCAATTTTTGACGGTTGTCTGGCCCGGCATAAAAACTCAGAAAGACGCGCACGTGCGCCGCCTCAGCGCCTTCAGGATTGGTGCGGCGTGGAATCACCTCCAGGATGCCTTCCGTGGGCAGGAAACCGGCTTGCGGCGCGATGCGATCCCCAGCCAGGCCCTCGAGAATAAACACGGGGGGCTGGTGCGCCAGGAGCACCGGATGGACGTCACCGGTCATGCGCAAGGGATTGCCCTGGGTCTGGCGCTCTACGGTTGTGCAGTCAATCGCCAGCAATGACAGGCCAGCCTCAACGACGCGCTGCGCCACTTCGACGGTGATCGACGGCAGATGGTAGAACCCTGCCGCATCGGTGTGGAATGCCTCAGCACCTCGCCGCATCACCGCGCCAAAGCCAGTGAGTAGCACGAGGGCGTCATACTGCCGTAATTCCTCAACGGACGGCAGCATGTCGGCGGTGATGTATTCGCAATACCGCACATGGTCGTTTTCGTACATACACTCGGACTCAGGCCAGGTCGACAGGTCAAGGACGCGGGCGAGCATAGGCAGGTTGATGCGATAGGTCGGATTATTGAGCACGGCGTGCAAGTCGGCACCGCCTTCGACGAAATGCAACGGCATGTCAATGTGCGTCGTATTGTGCGCCACCAGCGGCCGAAAATTTCCATCTTCTCTGACCCCAACTTCACCACGCATGAGGATCGGTTGTCCTTCCCGGCGCGGCAGCACCGTGCGCGTGATGACAGAGGCTGAAGCGCCATACGTAAAATATCGCTCCAGGGTCAAATCGCACTTAATGAGCCCACTCCCCATTGTTGCCTCCTGATCAGCGTCGTCGAGCCGTCATTGCCCCTCTGTGTCGGTGGCCGTATAGTACACGCATGCACAGCGCTTCGCCAGTACAAAATCGTGGGCATCGTCCGCTAGGCCTCTGGCGATCCGCTGCGCTGAGAGCACAACGTCCGCGACATACGAGACAGAAATATCATTGACAATATGTAAAATGGTGTGGTACCTATCTCACAGGCTGGGAATATGTTTCTGTCACGGGACCACGTGCAAGGGAGCCCCTGTTGACCCCCATCTGCAGACCGGAAATCGACGCCACGCTCGAGCGGGCTCGTGCAGGCATACGTGTGTCAGCACGGGAGATGTTGGCCTTCGCCCACACGACAAGCAGCGAATTGTTGGCGCTGCTGCACGTCGCCGATGCGTTACGGGCGCAGTACCACGGCGATATCATTACCTATTCCCGCAAAGTGTTTCTTCCTCTCACCAATCTCTGTCGGGATTACTGTGGCTATTGCACCTTCCGCAAGGATCCGGGCGATGCGGGGGCGAAAACCATGACCCCGGACGAGGTCCTGGAAGTGGCCACCAACGGGGCGAAGCTGGGCTGTAAGGAAGCCTTATTCAGTCTCGGAGACAAGCCCGAAGCCTTGTTTCCCGAGATGCGCCAGACCCTCCAACAGTACGGGCATCGCCGCACCCTGGAGTATCTGGTCGACATGTGTCGACTCGTGCTGGATCATACACCCCTGCTGCCGCACGCCAATCCCGGGGTGATGGGGCCAAAGGATCTCGAGCGCTTGCGCGAGGTCAATGCGAGCATGGGCTTGATGCTGGAAACGACCAGTCGCCGCCTGCTAGGCCAGGGCATGGCGCACGACAACGCTCCGGACAAAGACCCTGCAGTGCGTTTGAAAACCCTGGAAAATGCTGGCAAATTGCGCATTCCATTTACCACGGGCATTCTCATTGGCATTGGCGAAACCTTTGCCGAACGTGTCGAGGCGCTGTGCGCTATTCGCGACCTGCATGAACGCTACGGCCACATCCAGGAAGTGATCATTCAAAATTTCCGCGCCAAGCCCGGTATTCCTATGCAGGCGTCGCCAGAGCCCACGCTGCTGGATTTCTTGCGCACGATCGCTGTGGCGCGCCTCATTCTTGGTGGCGAGATGAACATTCAGGCGCCACCGAATTTGACCCCCGAACAGTATCAGCTGTTGCTCATGGCTGGCATCAATGACTGGGGGGGCATTTCTCCTCTGACCATAGACTTCATTAATCCCGAAGCGCCCTGGCCGCAGATCCACACGCTCGAGCGGGTGTCGGCCGAGATGGGCCTGCGACTGCGCCAGCGACTGGCACTCTATCCCGAATACATTGTGCACAAGCAAGGCTTCATAGATACCACCCTGGAACCTCGCCTGCGCGCCATGGTCGATGCCGAGGGGTTCCCCGTGGCTCAGGCAGAAGCAATCTCTCCGTAACATACTACAGCCGGCAGGGCTACGATGCTGTCGGCAATCCGCTGCCAGAGGAGGCAGACAATGGCCCAACACAACTGGTCAGGCATTCACATTCCTATCATTACGCCCTTCAAGGACGACGATAGCATCGACGCCGAGGGTCTGCGGCGGCTGGTGGACTACCTGATTGACGAGCAAAAAGCCGATAGTCTCGTGCCATGTGGCACCACCGGGGAATCACCTACGCTGTCGCACGAGGAGCACGATCGCGTCATCGATATCGTCATCAAAGCGGCCAACGGGCGCGTTCCGGTCATCGCTGGCACGGGTTCGAACTCGACCCGCGAGGCGATCGAGAGGACAAAGCAGGCCGAGCAGGCCGGTGCTGCGGCATCGCTGCAAGTGTGCCCATACTACAACAAGCCAGAACAACACGGTCTCCTGGCCCACTTCGAGGCCATTGCCAAAAGCACTTCCCTGCCCTTGATTCTGTACAACATCCCTGGCCGCACTGGGCGTCTTATTGACGTCAAGACCCTCCTGCAGCTGGCACGGATTGACAACATCATCGGCGTCAAGGATGCGGCGGCCAATATCAACCAGACGATGGCCCTGCTGGCGGCGACACGTCACATGGACAAGAAGTTCTACGTGCTCTGTGGGGAAGATGCCCTGACGTTTTCCTCGCTGTGCCTGGGTGGCGATGGTGCCATTGCCGCCGTCGGCCACGTCATTGGGGCCGAACTCCACGACATGATGCAGGCCTTTGCGCGTGGTGACTACAAAGCAGCGCAGGATATTCACTTCCGCACCCTCGACATCGTCAATGCCCTGTTCATCGAATCGAACCCGGTACCGGTAAAAACCGCCCTGGCAATGATGGGCCAACCGGCTGGCAAACTCCGCCTGCCGCTGGTGCCGATGCGGCCTGATAGCCGCGAAGTGCTACGCAAAGCCCTGCAGGAACTCGGCAAGATCTAAGTGCTGCGCACGGCTAATAGGTGTCCGTTTTTCCGCCCGAGATCTCTGTATGCCGCCGGGCATTATGGACACCTTATGCTATGGCGCTGTACTAGGTGCTGCGCACGGCTAATGGGTGACCATTGTACGGTTCGGTCGTATCTCCTGTAAGGGGGCGGTGCCGCAACTTCACTCCCCGTGCCGGTCTAAGCAATAATGCCCTCTGCTTCGAGATGGGCTATCTCCGCTGCGCTCAGGCCCAGCAGTGCACCGTATACATAGGCATTGTGCTGGCCCAGCAGGGGTGCCGGGCGCGTCGGGCCACCGGGGGTGTGGGAGAGCTTGAAGCCAAGCTGATCCACCACGTTGGCGCCAATCTCCGGATGCTGCAAGGTGACGTAGTGCTGGCGGTGTTGCAATTGCGGATCGCTGGCCAGGTCACGCGCATTTTGCACGATGCCGCCTGGCACTCCGGCGGCTTGCAGTCGGTGCCAGCACCTCCTGCGGGGTATGCTGGGTGGTCCAGGCCGCCACCTGGGCATCAAGTGCCTCAAGGTGTTGCTCGCGGGCAGCGCACGTGGCAAAGCGCGCCTCCTGCGTCCAGGCGGGATGGTCCATGGCGCGGCACAATGCCTGCCATTCCGCCTCGCTGTGCACTGCCATGGTGCACCAGGCATCCTGCCCCTGGCAGGGATAGACGCCGTGGGGGGCAAAACCGGGGCGGCGATTGCCCTGACGGGTGGGAAGACGGCCATTAGCGCTGTACTCAAGAAAGGTCGTCGCCCACAAAATGCATCCCCGCTTCGTTCTGCGACAGGTCAATATACTGCCCCTCGCCGGTGTTCTTGCGATAAATCAGGGCTGACAGTATGGCGGCAGCGCCCATAGGACCAGAGGTAAAATCGGTGTACGGTCCGCCCACGCCTGTGGGGGCACGGTCAGGCCAGCCGGTGACCTCGCTCATGCCTGCCAGGGCGGGCAAGATGGCCCCATTGCCAGGCGACAGCGCATACGGCCCGGTCTGGCCTTGCATACACGAGCTGAGCATAATAATGTCCGATTTGAGCTGCCGGAGGCTGTCATAATCCAGGCCCCATTTGCGCATAGCGCGCGGGGTAAAACTCTCAATGACCACATCGCTGACGGCAACCAGGCGCTTGACGAGTTCCACGCCCTTGGGGTGATTGAGGTTCAGCGTTATACCCAGCTTGCCATCGTTGTAGTTGCTAAAGGCTACCGACCGATTGGGGTGTGGCTGATTGTTTTTGAAGAGCAACTGGCGGAGCAGATCAGGATAATCCGTGGTCTCCACCCGAATCACCTCGGCGCCATACTGGCTGAGGTATTTACCAATCATGGGCCCGGCAATGTACCAGGCAAAATCGACGACACGGACGTTGTGTAACACCCCTGGTGTTGCCATCAGATGACCCCCTCTTGCCGTAGCGTCTGGAGTGCTGCCTGCTGCAGCCCCAGTTCTCCACCCAGGATCTCCGTGGTATGCTCGCCCAACAGCGGGGCGCGGCGGCGCAGGCGCCAGGGCGTGCGCGACAGCTTCCAGGGGGCGCCAGGATAGGTCAGGGTAGCGCCCAATTCTGGGTGTGCAACGGGCACAAAGTACTGACGCTGTCGCAACTGCTCGTCCGCCAGGCTGTCGCGGGCATTATAGACGGGATACACCAGTTGGTAGCGCCGCTGCCCTTCGGTGTACAGCTCCTGTTTGGTAAAGCACGCCAGAAACGCCGCGATGAGCTGTTCGGAGTAGTCAATATGCTCCTGTTCCCAGTCACTCACCAGCGTCTGCAACCGCTCCTGCCACTCTGGCGACGTCAGTTCCCCCGCCATCCATGCTCGTCCATCCAGGGCACAAAGGTGCTCCAGGTGAGCTGCGGAATGGCCTGCACATAGCCGTCCTGGCATGGAAAGCAGTAGCGCACCACGGCGCCAGGGGCTACTTGCAGACGGTCGCCCAGGCGTGGCATAACCAGACCGTAGGCATTCCACACCAGCTGCGAATAGTGCAGCAGCGTGGCGCATTCCTGCATAGACACGTCCACCCATTGGT
>CAVZBC010000032.1:0-24329 GCA_963773125.1 uncultured Gammaproteobacteria bacterium
GCCCGGGTGAGCGCCGCGTCGAGGTGCTGCCGGGCCTGCTCTGGATAGCCCAGATGCCACAGGGCTCCGGCCGCATGGCAGCGCCCTACTACCTCGGGATCCTGCACGGCATCGGAGACAGCGGGATGGTGTATCTGTGGATCGTAGAGCGCCAGACCCAGGTCGAGATGTTCGCGGGCAGCAGCAAAGGCCCCCAGGCAGTACAGGATCCCCCCGAGCCCCAGGTGGGCATGCATGCGGAGAGTTGGGTGGTGGAGACTCTGGGCGAGAGTGAGCAACCGCTCCATCAGCGCACGCGCCGTCTGCCACTCCGCGCGCATCGCATGCCACGCACACAGTCCATACAACACCCAGCAGAACTGTGGTGTCTCACCCACCTGCTCCCACAGCGCGTGCGCACGCGTGTAAGCAGTTGCAACTTCCGGAGCCGCCCAGCCTTTGGTGGCAATGAGCGGTGTTCCCAGGTGTGCTTGCATCACGAGTTCTTGCTGGAGACGCTCAGGGGTGTCTGGCAGCGTCTTGAGTAACACCAATCCCTTGGTCCAGTGGGCGATCGCCTCCTGATGGGCACTGCGCTGCAGGGCTGTCCTCCCGGCCTGCCACAGATACTGCACGGCCCGATGGATATCCCGCCCACGCTCAAAATGCACCGCCAGTTCAGCGGCGACCTCCCGCGCCTGCGCGCCATAGCCGGCCTCCTGCCGCGCGCCAATCCGCTGATGCAGCCACACGCGCCGACCTGCTGGCACCCGCTCATACACGCCCTCTTGGTACACGGCGTGGAGGAAGCCATACCGCGCCGCCACTGTCCCGTCCGGCCATTCCACTGTTCCCCGTGCCTGCAAAAACTGCTCCCGGCGGGCCAATTCGGCACACCGTTCCTCGACGTCGATCTCCTCTGTTGACGCCAGCGGCCACCGCCAGCCGCCGAGAACTCCACCCCGGCCACGCTCGCCGCTTCCAACATCCGTCGGTCTGCGGGGCTGAGCTGCCCGAGCTGCTGCTCGATCAGGTGCCGCAGGCTCTCCGGCAGCTCCACAGCCACGGCTTCGAGCCCTCCTGGCACGGTCCAGCCCACGGCGTCCTCCTGCACCACACCCTGCCGTACCATGGCGTCCACCACACTCACCAGGAACAAGGGATTGCCACCTGTCCGCTGATGGAGGAGCCGGGCCAGCCCGGCGGGCAGCGGCCGCCCTGCATGCCGCGCCGCCAGGTACGCGGCCACCCCAGCTTCGGTCAGATACGCCAGGGGTAGCTCCGCGCACTGCCCGTGCCGCTGGAGTTCCTGGATGACCGTCCGTAAGGGATGCGCACGCACCAGCACGTCCATCCGCCGATAGGTCCCAATGATCAGCAGCCGTGCCCTCTCCCACCGCCGGGCCACACAGGCGAGCCACGCCAGGGTGGCATCATCACTCCAGTGCAGGTCTTCCAGCACCAGGACGAGGGGCCGCTCGGCGGTCAGCGCTTCCATGGCCTCGGCCAGCTCCCGCAGCATCCGCTCGTGCGTCGCCCCGAGTCCCCTCCGCTGGAGCGCGTCGAGACTCGGCCGCACCGAGGAGGGCGGGCATCTGTACCAGCCAGCTCGGGGCATACTGGCCCAGGAGCGCCATGAAGTGCTGGCCCTCGGGCCCCCGACACAGCCGTCCGAGGGCCTCCAGCACTGGCAGATAGGCGTCTCCCGCCCCATACTGTTCGATGCACTGCCCGTGACCGATCCACAGTGCCCCATCGCCCCTCACGCGCGCTATGAAGGCCTCCACCAGCGTGGTCTTGCCAATGCCCGCCTCCCCGGTCACGAAGCCCACCTGCCGCTCGCCTTGCACGGCTTTTGCCCACCACCGCTGCATCTGGGCACACTCCACTTCCCGCCCTACCAGCAGAGGAGGAGAGGCGAGGACGGGGGGAGGGGGAGAGGCAGGAAGCCGGTTGGCGATGGTGACCGCCGCCAGGAACCGATACCCTCTGCCATGCACGGTCGCGACGAACCGCGGCGTCCTTGGCTGGTCCCCTAGCGCCCGGCGAATCTCGCGAATACACACCGCCAGCGCGGCCTCACTCACATGGGTCTGGGACCACACGACCTCCAGGAGCGCGTCTTTGGTCACCAGCTGGCCAGCATGCTCTGCCAGGTAGTGCAGGACGGCAAACGCCTTGTGCGTCAGATGGAGCGCCTCCTGCACACACCACAGCTGCTCATTCCCCACGTCGAGACAAAAGGGCTCGAAGATCAGAATGCGTGGTTCCTGCATGGTTCGTCCCAGCACCTCTCAGGCATGGGGCACTCCCAGGGCAGGTCGAGTACGTCGCACTGATGTGCAGCGGTCGCTTGCGCGGTGAGCACCTCGTGAGATCTTAGGAAAATCTCAGATATATCTTAAAACTTTCTGCAGACTTCTGCTCTCCCTGGGGCTATCTTTCTGCCATATGAACCGTTGTGGTCCAGGGCAGGCAGTTATAGTGGCGCTCCCTGGCGTTCGGTACTGCTCCTGTGAAAGCAGGGCAAGGACAAGCAGAAGGAGCGAGTCATGAGTATCACGGAGAACATCAAGGTGATGCACGATATCTTCAGCGCCATCGAGCGCCGTGATGAGCGCCGGTTCCTCGCGCTCGTCCATCCCGAGGTCGAGATGCACTGGCCGTCATCGCTGCCTTACGGTGGCACGTCACGTGGTCTGCAGCAGGAAACCTGGAGCGGCACCTGGAGCCCCCTGCAACCGACCGAGGCTGAGCGCAGGATGGAGCCGCGCGTCGTGGCGGCGAGCGAGGAGGAGGTCGTCGTGCTCTGGCGCCAGCGAGGCGTCACCCCGGCCGGAGACCGCTTTGACGGGGAAGTGCTGGGCCTGTATCACGTCCGTGGGGGGAAGCTCACCCGCGCCCAGATGTTCTACTTCGATACCGCGGCGTTGGTCAGCTTCTTGGCGAAGGTCAAGGGCCAAGCGACAGCGCCGCAGCCGTAAGTTGGAGGGAGGCTATGCAAGCAATCGCGCTGTGTCTTTCCACGTACACCATGCTGTATGTGCGGCTCGCCTTGGGTATCACCTTTCTCGCCGCAGTGACGGACCGATTTGGATGGTGGGGTCCTCCGGGCACCCACAATGTGGCCTGGGGGAATTTCGACAACTTTCTTGCCTATGCTGCGACGCTGAATCCCACGCTGCCGATGGCCTGGATTCCCACGGTGGGCTGGGGAGTCACCCTGGCCGAGGTGGTATGCGGTCTGGCCCTGATCGTGGGCTTCCAGACCCGGAGGGTCGCCGTGGTCAGCGGGCTGCTGTTGTTGGCGTTCGCGCTCGGGATGACTATGGGCTTCGGCATAAAGGCCCCGTTCAATTTTTCGGTGTTTTCTGCCTCAGCGGGGGCCTTCCTGCTGGCAACAAGCGCCGATGCTCCTTTGAGCATTGACACGTTGCGAGCACGGCGTGCCTGCAAACGGACACGACAACAACAGGTGTCGGCGTGGGCCACCGGCGCCATACAGTCTGAGCCCTCGCCGCAGTCCAGGCCTGAGCTCGACTTTGTACAAAAGCGCCTCTAGCTCGACTTTTGCCCTTGTGGCCCTGCTACGCTGCAAGGGGCAAGGGCGTCCTCGCGAGGGGGCGTCTGAAGACAGTGTGGAACGAAGGTGCGGGGCGAGGGACACGAACCGGATACGAGTGTGGTACCGTCGGGACGAGCGGGCACGCGACCGTGAAGTCCTCCATCTACAAACGGGCGGTGCTTGATACATCCGGCGTCTCTTCTCTGCACCGACGGTATGACCGCGTACCACGGGAGGCCTCTGCTGTGCCCAGAGAAGTGGCGTGCCACGGAAGCGGGCTGAGTGCAGCGCAAGCCGCACTGATCCCAGCAGAGGAGTCAGCAGACGGCATAGGAGGTGCGCCCCGCGCGCCGAAGGCCTGAACGGTCGTACAGGCTCAGAACGAGTCGCTGGCACGACAGGGTGCCCAACCGGGCGTGAGGCTGCAGTGGGGAGCGACCCGCCAACACCTTGGCATGCAATGGCATGCTGAAGCGACCGAACCACCGTATTCGTGACTCGAATGTCCGGTGGGGTGGGAGGGGCGAGGTCGTGAGGCCTCCCCCTATCCCGAGTAGACGTTCAAATCCAGGAGGAGGGTACCGTTCCACAATTGAGAGAGCACATGATGGGAGCACAGGATGGGCAAATCTTGCCCCACATACAGCAGGAGGAGAGCGACATGGCTGCCTATATCATTGGTCTACGGCGGTCGGAACCTCGCGGGATGGCTTGGTTAGAGGAATATCTCCCGAAGACGGCCGCCCTGATAGCCAAACACGGTGGCAAGGTGGTGATCGGGGGCAACGCCCCGCAGGCCCTGATGGCCCTGGAAGGGGAGGCGAAGCCGCCCCTCTCCGTCGTCGTCTTGGCGTTCCCTTCGCTCGAGCACGCCCAAGCCTTTCACAACGATCCGGACTACGCGCCGCTGAAACAGTTGCGCCAGGCCAACATTGACATGGAGGTCTTTGTCGTCGAGCCCGTGTGAGTACGCGCAGGCGTGGCCGCTGTGCCTCGGTGCTGCGCCATGCGGTGGGAGACCCTCCAGGCATGGAGTATAGGAACTTCAAACGGCCTTTGCCACCGCCCTCATCGGTGCCCGGCGTGCCCTTCGCTCCCTCTGCCCCCGGGAGCCCCCGCCGCGCTGGAGCATGCGGCACGCCGCCGGGCAGCACGAGACGGCGCCGCGGGCGTGGCGGCGGCGGGGTGGGCGGCTGCGGGGACACGGCTCGCGGGCTGAAGATGCGCCCAACCACCGTGATCAACGTATACGGGGGGGCGGCGTGAGCTGGCCTCCCGAAGGCGTTCGACCACCAGCGGTGTCAGCCTACCAAGCATACTCGCCTCGTCTGCTGCTCTCGCACCCGACACTATCGTCCGTAGTCGAACCCGCTCTTGCCGCATACTCCCCCTCAGCCTCCGTGGGTAGACGGTATATGCTATCACGCTCTCTGGCACGAAGTTGGCGGATAAAAGCTTGTACATCCTCCCAAGACACTGTCTCGACTGGAAGGTAAGGATTGTCTTTGAAATGGCTGGGATTATTCCCCATTACGATTTCCCATCGGCTTGCATCACAGTATATGTCCCTCGATAAAAGGGCTGACCGATTTGTACTGTAGGTAGAGGGAGTTCATTGCTGTTCCCATTCGTTGATCCCATCAGAAATTCTCCTGCTGGAGTCAGTACAAACTCCATATTGATACTATTTATGATATATGGGGGAGGGTATTGCCTCAGCCCACTGCGATGTCATCATGCTGGCGCAGTTCTCCATGGCCGAGGCCCTACCTGTCGTGCAGCAGGTGGCGCGTTGCCCGGTATTGACCAGTCCTGACAGCGCCGTCGTCAAGCTGAAAGCGGCGCTTACCTGAGAGCGTATGAGAGGACCAGCTGCACGGGTGGCTGGCGTTTAGAGAAGGAGGAAACATTCTATGCAACTTGGCGTCATTTTTCCCCAGACCGAGATTGGTGCGGACCCGAAAGCGGTGCGCGATTTCGTACAGGCGGCCGAAGAGATGGGCTACGAGCATCTGATCGTCTTTGATCACGTGCTCGGTGCGGACACACGGTACCACGCCAACTGGCAGGGGCCAAGGTAAGCCAGTTCGTGTTGTTTGACTCGTGGTATCCGGCGCAGCGCCTGCTCAAACGCCTCAAGGATTATGGCTGGTACTTTGTGTGCCAGCTCAAGAAGAACCGGACCTTTGAGGGCGTGGCGTTGCACGCCTACCGCCAGCACCCCTATTGGCATGCCGTGGGGTATCTCTCCGGTGGGCTCAAGGTCCTTGTGGTGAGACACCGCCGCAAGTATTACGTGACCAACCGGCTGCTGCTGACGGCGCAGGAGGTGCGCGCCATTACCGCAAACGGCAGGAGGTGGAGGAAGTGATCCGGGTGCTGAAAAGCCAACTGCGCCTGAGGCCTGTCAAGTCGGCCACAGGCGGCGCGGCGCGGAGGTCTCGCGCCCCCAGTCCAGTGCCCAAGAGCATCACATTGCGCTGTGTCTGGTGGCGTACCTCATTGTGGAGCGTGAGCGACTCGACTATGGGGTATCCTGGCGGAAATTCAAGCAGCGTCTCATCCTCAAGTATAAGAAGGAGGACATGTTCCACGAACCCTTCGTGCTCTATGGCTATCTGGCGGCTATCACGCAGCGGCTGGAGCTGGTGACCGCCGTGATCATTCTCGGTCAGCGGCAGACGGCGCTGGTGGCCAAACAGGCGGCCGAGGTCGATGTGCTGAGCGGCGGACGGTTGCGCCTGGGGGTGGGCATTGGCTGGAACGCCGTCGAGTATGAAGCCCTCAATGAGAATTTCCACGATCGTGGCAAACGAAGTGAGGAGCAGGTCGCCGTCTTGCGCGCTCTGTGGACGCAAGAGAGTGTCGATTTTCATGGCCGCTGGCACCACATTACGCATGCCAGCATCAATCCGTTGCCGGTACAGCGCCCCATTCCGCTCTGGCTCGGCGGGCGTGCCGAAGCAGTTGTCGAGCGAGTGGGACGCCTGGCGGACGGCTGGTTTCCGCAATTCCCCCCGAATGCAGAAGGACGGACGACGCTGGAGCGCATGCGCGGCCATGCGCGCGCTGCCGGCCGTGATCCGGCCAGCATTGGTATCGAAGGCCGCATCAGCCTGGCCGACAATACGCCAGACACCTGGCCGCGGCTGGCTGAGGATTGGAGTGCTCTCGGCGCTACACATCTATCCGTCAATACCATGCGGGCTGGCCTCAAGACACCAGCGGCGCATATCGAGGCTATCAAGCGCTTCTATAAGACGGTGCACGGCTAAAGAGGGGCTGTGGCACTGCCTAGATGTGCATTTCATAAGTCCTGCGCCAGTCCCTCTCCCTGGAGAATTGGCCAGGGGAGGTGCTGGGCACTAGCGCAGAACCTCCTGCGCCAGCGTCAGGGCGTTCAGGGCTTTGGGAAAGCCGCTGTAGGGAGCGGTTTGCATAAGAATTTCGACGATTTCTGAGGTACTGAAGCCAACGTTGTGCGCCGCCTGCAGGAAGCCCCGCAACTGCGGGTCGCAGCCCCCGAGAGCGGTAAAGGCGGCCAGAGCGCAGACGACTCGCGCCTGGCGATCCAGGTCCGGGCGGTGCCAGATCTCACCATAGCCATACTGCAGGGCCAGTTGAAACAGGTCGGCGGCCAGATGCCTGGCCGATGCGGCATAGCCACTCTGACCCGGCAGGCCCTGTAGCTCCTGCCGCAGAGCGCGCCCTTGTGCCTCCAGTTCCTCCAGACTGCGCTCGGGGATGGCGGTGTCAGGCACCGTCACGCCGTGCTCGTCAAAGACCTCCCGGGTCAGCCGCAGGGCATTGATCATGGTTGGGAACCCGCTATAGAGGGCGCAGTGCATGACAATCTCCTGGATGGTCCGTGGTGTCATACCGATGCTCAACGCACTGTGCATATACACCCGTAACTGCGGCAAGCACTGTAACACACTGAGGGCGGCCAGAGTGCAGGTCATGCGATGGTGTAACGCTAATCCTGGACGGCTCCATACCCCGCCAAATATCAGCTCCGTCGTCAGGCGCCGGGCGCCGGGTGCCAGATTCTCCGCAGTTGCTCCAGTAGCCGCATAGGCCAGATGTTGCAATTGCTGGCGCATGGCGGCGCCGCGTTGAAACAGTTCATCACGTGTGGTCATGCACAGGCTCCTTCCTAGCTGGTGGTGAGAGTGAGAATGTCACGCACAGCATAGCCAGCAAAGCACAGAAGTCAAACAGCCACTCTGTGGCGTGGGCAGCGTATCAGTAGAGGCGCAGGAAGTCAGCAGACGGCGATCATCGCCTTGGCGTCAGGGCAGAGAGACAAGCACCACTACGACGCCACTCCCTTCTGTGCCAGGCGTCGTCCGAGCACCTGGCGGATGGTCAACCCCAGCTCGTGGATAAAGAGAGGCTTCATACAAAAGGCATCGATGCCCAGTGCCTGAGCTTTCTCTGCGGTCATGACATCGCTGAAACCTGTGCATAGGATGACGGGGAGGTCTGGACGAAGGCGGCGCAAAGCACGCGTCAGAGACTCTCCCGTCATCTGCGGCATGGTTTGATCCGTAATGACTAGATCAAACCGCTGCGGCGTAGCCTGGAAGACTTCCAGGGCCTTTACACTGCTGGTACAGGCGACCACCTCATAGCCCAATTGGGTTAGTTGCGCTTGTCCCAGGCGCACCAACGCCTCCTCGTCATCGACGAAGAGGAGGCATTCGTGCCCCCGCGGCACTGGCTCCTCTGGACGAGCCATGAGAGGGGGACGCTGTTCACTCTGGGGGAGATAGACCACAAATGTGGTTCCCTGTTCTGGGGTGCTTGCCACGGTGGTAACCCCGCCGTGGCTGGCAATGATCCCATGCACCACGGAGAGACCCAGGCCAGTCCCCGCCCCAGGCCCCTTGGTGGTGAAAAACGGCTCAAAGATGCGCTCCATAGTCTCTGGCTTCATGCCATGCCCTGTATCCCGGACGGTGAGTCGTATGTAGGGTCCGGGGCGTAGACCGGCAGGAGGTGTGGCGACAGCCGCCGGCAGGTCGATGGTCTCCAGGCGCACTTCCAGTACTCCCCCGCTCTGGCGCATGGCCTGGGCCGCGTTGGTGCAGAGATTGATGAGCACCTGGTGGAGCTGGGTTGGGTCGGCCAGTACGGTCACTGGGTTTTCGTCCAGGACCTGCTGCAGTTCGATGGTCGTGGGCAAGGTCGCCCGTAGGAGCTTGAGCGTCTCCTTAATCAAGGAATGGAGCTGGATTGGTTGACGCTCCTGCTCTGTGCGACGACCAAAGGTGAGAATCTGCCGTACGAGAGCTGTGGCCCGCTTGCCGGCGACCAGTACGGCCTGCAGATTGTGCCAGGCGACGCTCTCTTCTGGCACATCGTGCAGCGTCAACTCGGTGTAGCCCAGGATGGCCATAAGGATATTATTGAAATCGTGCGCAATGCCGCCAGCCAGTGTGCCAACCGCTTCCATTTTCTGGGCCTGGCGCAGCTGCGCTTCGAGTCGCTTGCGCTCTGTAATGTCGCGGGCAATCCCTTGCATGCCGAGCGCGATCCCCGCCTGGGAGATGAGCTGTGTACTGACCTCAAGCGTCCGCCGTTGTCCGCCCCCGGTGATAATGTCCACCTCGTACATCGTGGCAGGGCTACCAGCGAGTTGCCGAGCGATCATCTGACGCACCAGCTCCAGGTGCTCGGGCGCCACAATCTGGCTGATATTCATCGCCAGAATATCCTCCCGACTATAGCCAGTCAGCTGTTCGCCCATGCGGTTGAGGGCGGTGAAGTTGCCCTGCAGATCGTGGGTATAGAGAATATCATTGGCATTCTCGAAGAGTTCGCGATAGCGGACTGCACTCTCCCGCAGCGCCTCTTCCGCCTGTCGGCGAGCCGCAATTTCGCGCTCCAGCGTGATGTTGGCGGCAGTCCGTTCCGCCACGAGTCGCTCGGTACTGATTGTGCGTGCCGTGAGGACCAGCAAAAAGGCGCCCAACAGCCCGACAAACAGCACGCCACACGCCAGGATGGTCCAGGCGTACCAGGTTCTTTGCGCCATGAGATACGCCAGGGTCGGGGAGAACTGCAGTACCCACCGACGTCCGGCCATCTCGAAGGTAGTGCTCCAATGTAAGCTAGCAGTGCTCTCCCTGTCCACCGCATTGACCGTGCGCTCTGCGTCTTCCTGGGCCGGCCATTGGCGGCTGTAGAGCAGGCGTTCGCCCACTGGCGCCATCTCGTCATACAGTCGCAGCTCTATACCGTCGAGAGCAAAGCCATGCAGGGAGGTCTCGATCATATCGTTGATCCGGAATACCCCGGTGGCATAGCCATACAGGTTCTCACGACGTTCCTGCACGGTGTTATGCGGTCGTCCGTTGGCATAGAGGGGCTGGAAGATGAGCATACCAAATTGCTGGCCGGTCTCCTGCACTAGTATCACCCGGCTGGTGGCGCTTGGCTCTCCCGTATCGCGCGCCCGCTGCAAGGCCTCCAGGCGGTTTGCCGCCGAAGCCACATCGTATCCCAAAGCGTTCGCATTCCCTGTATGCGGCTCTATATAGGAGACCACCACATACTCAGGGCGCTGGGCGGCCCGTACTATCTGCCCCTGGGCGTTCTGTTCGGTAAGCTGGAAATTAGCGTATCCCTCACGTTGTATGGCCTCCTCATAGGCGACGCGCTCGACGTCTGGTATACGGCGGTCCCACGACAAGGCCTGAATACCGGGATGACGCGTGAATAAATGCTGCACAAAGGTGTGAAAATCGTGCCGCTCCATCTGACGTTTACTGGCGTAGAAGCTCTCGACAGAGTGCAGTGCGTCGAGGTACCCGTTGAAGCTCGAGTGTAAAGTATGGGCCAGCGTCTGTGTGCGCTGCTCGAAGGCGAGCTTGATGCGTGCCTGTTCCGAGGCGCGCGCATAGACAAAAAATACCACCACAATGACAAATGCCACGCCGAGTGGCACTGCCACAGAGAGCTGGTGGCGTCGCCAGGCCTGGCGCGGCTCCGCCGTCCACACCAGGAGCAGCGGCATGACCACGAGAGCGCCGATCGTATCCCCAACCCACCAGGTCCACCAGTTAAAGAGGTAGTGCACCCACGGCACTACCCCACTGACTAGCAGGCTAGTGCTCCCCCAGGTGGCATTGAGCAGACAACTGACCCCCACTAGTGCCAGGAACGTAGCGACATCGTATTGCCGGTCGAGTGACGTTGGGAAGCCAATATAGCGCCGCACCAAAAAAGCCCCGAGCGTCGCCTGCAGAGCGGCACCCACGCCGATACTGAGCGGCAGCACGATGGATGTGAGGATTGAGGCAACGTTGGTGGTATCAAAGGCAGTCCAGATATTGACCAGCAACGACCCGATGACGATTCCTGGCCACACCCGGGCACCGCACACGAGAATGCCCGCCAGGGCAATGCCAGCCGGAGGCCATATCGCCGTCGCATACCCTGGGGGGATCGCCAACAACAGTGACAGCCGGCCGGTGACCCAGTAGGCCGCAGCGATGACGCCTACCAGAACGAGGTACGGAACATGCACTCGCCTGAGGACTGCGACTTTCATGGTGGGCGCTTCCCCCCTTCTACACGTCGTCGTCTCGATCCAGAAACTCCCGTACACGCGCCATGGCCTCCGCCTTCGGATACTGCGCAATCAAAGCACGGGCGCGCGTCAGAGTATAGGAAATTCAAACGGCCTTTGCCACCGCCCTCATCGTGCCCGGCGTGCCCTTCGCTCCCTCATGCCCCCGGGAGCCCCCGCCGCGCTGGAGCATGCGGCACGCCGCCGGGCAGCACGAGACGGCGCAGCGGGCGTGGCGGCGGCGGGGTGGGCGGCTGGGGGGGACACGGCTCGCGTGCTGAAGATGCGCCCAACCACCGTGATCAACGTATACGGGGGGGCGGCGTGAGCTGTCCTCCCGGAGGCGTTCGACCACCAGCGTGGTCAGCCTACCCAGCATACTCGCCTCGTTTGCTGCTCTCGCACCCGACACTATCGTCCGTAGTCGAACCCGCTCTTGCCGCATGCTCCCCCTCAGCCTCCGTGGGGAGACGGGATATGCTAGCACGCGCTCTGGCACGAAGTTGGCGGGATAAAAGCTTGTACATCCCCCAAGACACTGTCTCGACTGGAAGGTAAGGCTTGTCTTTGAAATGGCTGGGATTATTCCCCATTACGATTTCCCATCGGCTTGCATCACAGTAGATGTCCCTCGATAAAAGGGCTGACCGATTTGTACTGTATGTCGAGGGAGTTCATTGCTGTTCCCATGAGTTGCTCCCATCAGAAATTCTCCCTGCTGGAGTCAGTACAAACTCCATATTGATACTATTTATGATATATGGGGGAGGGTATTGCCTCATTGCGATGGAACGAAAAACGGATACTATGACCGTCTTTCGAAAAGGCACAAACAACCACGAAAGCATCCCACCCTAGAGGGTTGGCTAGGGCCTGCTGCACCTTTTGCCGATGACGACGTTCTAGGACGCGGGAGCGCTCGGTCCCACTGATTTCCAAAACACATTGCGCCTCCAGGAGTCGGTAGTCGGCGCGATTGCCATACTGCGTGACATCCAGTTGATCGACACGCAAAATCTGGTGCACGAGTATGAAACCCAATGCACAGGAAGCCATTTCCACGCCTGGCTGCGCGCCGCCACGGCCAGCAGCCGCGGCATGCTGGGGGAGTCGCCAGCGCGGCGAGCACGCAGCGGCCGCCAGCAGAGGCGGGCCAGAGGCGAGCGGTGGCAGCGGTGGGGTAAAATGCCTTTTAAACTGCCTATCCGTAAACTGCCTATCCGTCGACGGCGGTGTTGGATTGAGTTCGTATTTCGGACCCTGCGGCATCTGTTGGCGACCGAAGCGTGTCAGGTACACACCGAAGACGCCTACTATGGGCATCTGGTACTGCGGCTAATGGGAAGCTTCATCTTATTCTACACCGCTCGTGTGATCTGTAAACGTCGCTTGACGATGGAAGAGATCATCTTTAGTCTGAAGCACTATTGGCGCTTTGTCGATCTGGAAGCTATGGCATTACAAACAGTTTCATAGGGTATGGGTGAAGAAACCACATGGATACAGGCTCAAGTCATCGGACGGAAAAGTCAGATCATTCGATGGATTTATTTTCCTTGACTTGGGCCGATCAATAATGATAGGGAGGAGATGGCTCTTGCTGTGAGCATTCGTGCACAGCAAAAGCAGGTGTGGAAGGGACATAAGCAAAACTGGGAGTGATCCCACAACGGAAAGCCGACGGGGCTGAAGGTCTACACGTAGTGTCGGAAGGAAACGTTTCTGGCGGTAGAGCGCTGCATGAACACGTTGTCTCTATGTCTCCAGCTCTCAGGCATTTCCTTGCGGCGCCACGACCTTTGGCGTGCGCAAGACAGCCAGAGAGAGCAGATCTGGTCCATCAGACATGACGAAACTCTTCATCTCCCACAGCTCGCAGGACGACGCGTTCGTGCGCGAACTCCGCGCAGGCGCTCGCCGACCACGGACAGGACGGTTGGATCGATTCGCGCGAGTTGCGCGGCGGCGATCCGCTCTGGCCGGAGATTCAGAAGGCCATCGAGGAGGCGTCGGCCTACGCGGTCGTGGTCAGCCCGGATGCGTTGCAGTCGAAGTGGGTCGGCAAGGAACTGCGCCACGCGCTCGACGTGCGGAAGCAGCGCGGCAAGGACAAGTTCCCGGTCATCCCGCTCTCGCTGAATGGCACCAAGCTCGGCGTGCTGGAGGAGTTCTTCGGCGAGGAACCGATCTACATCCCCGTGAGCAGCGACGCGGGCGGCGTCGAGGCGGCGATGAATGCCATCCTCGTCGCGCTGCGGCAAGCGACTCCCGCGGATGTGCCCGCCACGCCGCAGCCGAAGGCCGAGCCGCTGGAGGAACTGGTCCTCGAACTCACCGACTTGAAGTTCCACGAGCAGGACGGCGTGCGCCGCGCCTCGGCGCGCGCCCGGCTCGTCTATGAACCGGCCACGCCGGGCCAGCGCGAAGTCGCACAGCGCGCAGAGCTGGCGGCTCATCGCGCCCATCGGCCCCATCGAGGCGGAGGAACTGCGCTGGTATCTGGAGAAGTACGCCATCTGGCCGAGCCACTACTTCCGCGACCGCGCGCGGAAGGTGGAAGAGAACCTCGTGAAGTGGGGACAGCTCCTGCACGACGCCGCGATGCCCGTGGCGCACACGGCGAACGTCATGAAGGCCTGGGCGAAGATCGGCGACCACGCCGGCCGCCGCTTCTCCGTCCACGTCGATGCCGCGCTCGAAGCCGGCGCGCCCGAGGCCGACGTGAAGGCCGCCCAGGAAGCCGCCACGCTCCTGCTCGGCCTGCCGTGGGAACTGCTCCACGACGGCGACAGCTACCTGTTCCAAGGCGCGAAGCCGACGCGCGTCCGCCGGCGCCTGCCGAACACCAGAGTGCTCGACGTGCCCGTCGTCGCCACGCCCATCCGCATCCTGCTCGTCACCGCGCGGCCGGAGGACGACGCCTGCGGCTACATCGATCATCGCGCGAGCGCGCTGCCGCTGGTCGAGGCGATGGAATCGCTGCCCGGCCTGGTGCAGCTCCACGTCCTCAGCCCGCCCACGCTGCCGGCCTTGCGCGACGGAACTCGACCGCGCCCGCGACGCGAAGCGAGCCCTATCACGTCGTCCACTTCGATGGCCACGGCGTCTACGACCGCAGCGTCGGCCTCGGCGGGCTGTGCTTCGAGCACCCGGAGGACACCGGCAAGCTCGAGCAAGCGCCGGCACGTCACCGTCTTCACCAACGAACTCGGCCCGCTGCTGCGCGATCATCGCATCCCGCTCGTCTTCCTCGAAGCCTGCCAGACCGCGCAGGCCGAGAAGGCGTCCGAGTCCGTCGCCTCCGAGCTGCTGAAGGTCGGCGTCGCCTCAGTCGTGGCCATGAGCCACAGCGTGCTGGTCGAGACCGCGCGCCGGTTCGTCGAGGCCTTCTACGAGGCGCTGGCCGCGGGCAAACGCGTGGGCGACGCCATGCTCGCCGGCCAGCGCGCAGCTCAAGGACGACACCTTCCGCGGACGCATCTTCGGCGCGGGCGAACTGCGGCTCGAGGATTGGTTCGTGCCCGTGCTCTTCCAGGAAAAGGACGACCCGCAGCTCTTCACGACCACGCCCGCGCAAGCAGACGCAGGAGGACTTCCAGACCGCGCTCGCGGCCCGCCTCGGCGAGCTGCCGCCGGCGCCGGAGACCGGCTTCATCGGCCGCAGCCGGGAACTGCTCGCGCTCCAGCGGCTGCTGCGGCACGAACGCTACGCCGTGGTGCGCGGCCAGGGCGGCGAAGGCAAGACGGCGCTCGCGGCCGAGTTCGCCCGCTGGATGGTCCGCTCGCAGCAGATGCGCCGCGCCGCGTTCGTCTCGGTCGAGACGCACGGCAATCAGCGCGCGGTCGTCGATGCGCTGGGCAAGCAGCTGGTCGACAAGGACGTTCTCAGCGGCAGGCGATCTCGACGAGGCGATCCAGCAAATCGAGCGCGCGCTGCGCGAGCAGCCGACCCTGCTGGTCATGGACAACATGGAGAGCATCCTCCTGCCGCCGTTCATGGAGGAAGAGACGCCGGAGGCGCTTTCCGAAGAGGCGCGCGAGGAGTTGAAGGCGATCCTCGCGCTGTGCGAGCGGCTGCTGAAGGTGGGCGACACGCGGCTCGTCTTCACCAGCCGCGAGGCGCTGCCCGCGCCGTTCGATGCCGACGCGGCACCGGCGCGAACTGCACCAGCTCGATCGCGAGGATGCGGTGAAGCTGGTCGAGCGCGTGCTGAACGCCGCCGGCGGGGACGCCGGCGCTTCCAGCGATGCCGCGCGCGAGGAGATCGAGCAACTCGTGGATGCCGTCCACTGGCCACGCCCGCACGCTGGCGCTGCTGGCTCCGGCGTTGCGCGAGCCGCGGCGTCGAGGCCACCCGCGAATCGCTCGTCGAGCTGATGGCGGAGATGGAGCAGCAAGTTCCCCGGCAGCCGGGAGCAATCGGTCTTCGCCAGCGTCGAGCTTTCCCTGCGCCGCATGTCGCCGGCGAACCGGGACCGGGCGCGCGTGCTCGGGGTGTTTCACGGCGGGGTCGATCTGGACGTGCTCCGCCATGATGATGCAGTGGGAAGAGGCGGACGTGGCCTCGCTGGCGGGCGAGTTGATCGAGACGGGGCTGGCGACGCCGAATCGCTACAACCATCTCACGCTCAATCCCGCGCTCTGCCCCTACCTGCGCGGGCGGATGGACGCGGCGGAGCGCGAGGCGCTGACGGCCCGCTGGGTCGAGGCGATGCGCGCGTATGTCGAGTTCCTCGTGCAGCAGCAGAGCCAGAACGCCGAAGTCGCGGCGACGCTGACGGTGCTGGAGCTGCCGAACCTCTTTGCGCTGCTCGACCTCGTGCAGCGCGCGGGGGATGCGGAGGCGACGATCGATCTGGCCACTTCGCTCTACAGCCTGCTGCAAATGCTCGGCAAGCCGCGGCTGCTGGAGCGCGTGGGGCAGGTGCGCGACGCCGCGGCGGCGGCGCTGGGCGACGCCTGGAATCACGCGCGGTTCGAGGCGGCGCGGACCCGCATCGAGCAGCAGCTTGCCGGCGGGCGGTTGCGCGAGGCGTTGGACGGCGCGCAGCAGTTGCTCCAGCGCGCCCGGGCGGCGGGCGAGCAGGCGTATCCCGGCGCCGATTACGATCTGGCGATGGCTTGCTTCCTCCTGGCCCGCGTGTTGAAGACGGCCGGCGGCTCGGAACAGGCCCTGCCGCTGCTGGACGAGGCCCGCCAGCGCTTCGAGGCCGTCGCGCAGGAGCGTCCCGGCAGCAGGCGCGGAAGGGATGGCGTCCGTCTGCTTCGCGGAACAAGGCGACTGTCTTCTGCGACCTGGGCCGGCTCGACGAAGCGGCGGCGGCCTACGAAGAGAGCATCCGCCGCGCCGAGCAACTCGGTGACGACCGGGATGTCGCCGTCGGCAAAGGCCAGCTTGGGACCGTCCGCATGCAGCAGCGCCGCTACCCGGAGGCGCTGGCGGCTTATGCCGAAGCGCGCGAGCGGTTCACGCAGTTGGACGAACCGGGCACCGTCGCCGTGAGTCTGGCATCAGACCGGCATGGTGTATCAGGAGGCGGGCCAGCCGGAAGCGGCGGAGGATGCCTACCGGAAATCGCTCGCGATCAAGGTGCGGCTCGGAGATGTCGCCGGACAGGCGAGCACGCTCGTGCAACTGGGGAACTTGTATGACGACGTCCTCGACCGCCCGGAGGAAGCCGCGGCCTTTTACCGGCAAGCGGCGGACAAGTATGTCGAGATCGGCGATGTCGCGAAGGAAGGCAGCGCGAGGAACAATCTCGCCGACACACTGCGCAAGCTCCGCCGCCTCGACGAAGCGCGGCAGGAAATCCGCCGGGCGATCGAATGCAAGGCGCAGTTCGGCCACGCGTCTGAGCCGTGGAAGACCTGGGCCATCCTCGCCGACATCGAGACGGACGCCGGCAACCCCGCCGCCGCCGCGGAGGCGAAGCGCAAGGCCATCGCCTGCTACCTCGCCTACCGCCGCGACGGCGGCGAGAACCACGACGCCGATGGCCGCATCAGCCTCGCCGTGACCCAGTCCCTGCTCGCCGGCGACGCGGCCGACCGCCGCGTCCCTCCTCCAGCAACTCGCCGCCGATCCCGACGCCGACGTGGCTCCTGCCCTTCATCCACGCCCTCCAAGCCATCGTCGCCGGCAGCCGCGACCGCACCCTCGCCGACGCCCCGGATTTGGACTACACGATGGCCGCCGAAATCCTCTTCCTGATCGAAACGCTGGAAAAGGTGTAACCGCAAAGATTTGCCAGCGGCGGTCCTGTATCTGGTGCCAACGGATAATTCGAGCGCCTGTGCATGCGATATAATAGTCTCCTTTTTTGTCGTGAGAAGGAGACTGTGCCATGGCATCCAATCCGTTGTTTTACCAATGCCTCAGCCCCTCCAGCTTCTCCCGAGGCCCTCGCACCGGAAAACTCCTGACCCCTCAACGTAACGCATCCTCAGCCGCATGTCCAGGCCGCGCATTGCCGCGCCACGCCTTGCTGCCATTGACTGCAGCGTGCGGCGGACGGCGGGAGCGGGGCGAAAATAATGGAATGGACCCACCCGACTGTACAACTGCACACAGTTTGGGTCACGATGATGGGAAGAATGTCGACTATCATCCCACGTAGGAGGGTCCACCATGCAACAGGTGACAACACTCGGTATCGATATCGCAAAGCACGTCTTGCAACTCCACGGCGTCAACGCGCGCGGCAAGACCATCCTGCAAAAGCGCCTCTCGCGCAACAAGGTCGTGGCCTTCATCGCCAACCTGCCTGCCTGTCGCATCGGTATGGAAGCCTCAGGTGGCGCGCATTACTGGGCGCGTGAGTTCACCAAGCGCGGTCATGAGGTGAAACTCATGGCGCCGCAATACGTCACGCCCTATGTGCAGGGCAACAAGAACGATGATCAACGATGCCGCTGCCATCTGTGAGGCGGTCAGTCGGCCGCGCATGCGCTTTGTGCCGATCAAATCGGTTGCGCACCAGGATATGCAGGCGTTGCATCGTATTCGAGAGCGCCAGATCAAGATGCGCACCGCCCTGGTGCAATCAAATCCGTGGGCTGTTGAGCGAGTATGGCATCGTGATGCCCCAGGGCGTGGCTCGGGTACGGCATCAACTCCCCTTTGTTCTCGAAGATGCCGACAACGGTTTAACGTGGGCGGCGCGCGAGTGGTTGCAGTCCCTACAAGCGGAGCTGCGCCTCATAGACAAGCAGATTGACGCCAGCACGCACAAGATTGCGCAGGTGTTCGTCTCGGATGAGGCGTGTCAGCGCTTGGCGCAGCTTCGGGGGATTGGCCCGTTGACAGCGACAGCCTTGGTGGCGGCGGTGGGAGATGCGCACGGCTTCAAGAATGGGCGTCAGCTGGCGGCGTGGTTGGGTCTGGTCCCAAGGCAACACTCGACCGGCGGCAAGCCCACCTTGCTGGGTATCAGCAAACGGGGAAATAGCTACTGACGCAAACTCCTGATGCATGGGGCACGTGCGGTGCTGCGGCACCTGAAGGGCAAAACGGACGCGTGGAGCTGTTGGTTAAAGGGGGTGGAAGAGCGGCGCGGGACGAATCGTGCCTGCGTGGCGCATGCCAACAAAGTGGCCCGAGTGGCCTGGGTGCTCTTGGCCAGAGGGGAAAGGTATCGGCCAGCCTGGCTCAGGCGGGCTCAGCGTGCAGAAAGCCGAGCGTGCAATGCCAGCGATGGCAAGTGGTGTGGAAGGTTGTTGCACGGTATGGCGACGGAGATGCTCAAGACAGGATAAGGAGCTAAGCGGGGACATTATCAGGGATGGATTTTCCTTCCCAGCGATTGCGAGGCGAATTGCAGCGTGATGGCACCACAGGTACGACCGGCTCTTGCAGACCCTGGAAACGGCATAGACCCCTGGGAGGTCACGAAAATGTTGAGGCGCAAGAGCCGCAGATTCCATCAGGGCCAGGAGCCACCAAGCGCTCCGTGAAACAGGCCGGATATATGCATGCAGTCGATCATCCTTGGTGACGTCCTCTAAAATTTCCCTTGCAAACACGGGTGGGTCCATATATGCCGTTTGAAATTCCTATCCGCTGGCTCCGGAAGTGGAGCAGACCTACGCCCGGGCGCGAGAACTCTGCCAGCAGGCAGGTGAAACGCCGCAGCTCCTCCAGGTCCTATTTGGCTCGTGGCAGTTTTATCTGGTGCGGGGGGAGTTACACATCGCACGGGAGCTGGGAGAGCGGTACCTTAACCTGGCCCAGCGTCAAGACGATTCAGCCTCTCTCCTGATGGCACAGTGGGCACTTGGGATGACCTTGTTCTATCTCGGGGAGTTTGTCCCAGCTCAAGACCACACGGAGCGAAGCCTGGTCCTCTATAACACCCAGCCCCCCAGCCCTATACCTTCCTCTACGGCCGGACCCTGGGAGTGGCTGCCTGGGCCGTGCGGCCCAGGTTCTGTGGATGCTTGGCTATCCCGCGACCAGGCCCAACACCGGAGTGATGCAGCGCTGACCTTAGCGCGGAAGCTGTCGCACCCCTATAGTGTGGTATTTGCCCTGAATCAGGCGGTTGTCCTCCATCAGTTGCGCCGGGAAGGGCACGCCGCCTGCGAGCGCGCAGAGGCAGTCATGTCCTTTTGTCTGGAACAGGGCATTACCCAACAGTGAGCCATGGGAACAATCCTGCGCGGCTGGGGGTGGCTGCACACGGGCAGGCAGACAGAGGCATGGCCCACATGCACCAGGGCTTAGCCGCTAGCCAGGCCGCAGGAATAGGGCGTGGACGGGCGCCGGTGCTGGCCCAACTGTCCGAGGCCTATGGGCACATTGGACAGACTGAAGCAGGACTGCGGTTACTGGCCGAGGCGCTGGCCGTGATGGAGCGCACCAGGGAGCGCTGGTGGGAGGCAGAGGTGTGTCGACTCAAAGGCGAGCTTCTGCTGAAGCTGGCCGTGGCAGACGAGTACCAGGCAGAGACCTGTTGCCATCAGGCTCTCGACGTGGCACGTTGTCAGAAAGCAAAGTCTTTGGAGCTGCGGGTGGCTACGGGCCTGAGTCGTCGATGGCAGCGGCAGGGCAGGCGCGCAGCAGCGCATGATTTACTGGCGCCGATCTATGGTTGGTGCACCGAAGGCTTTGGCACCCTTGACCTCAAGGAGGCTAGGGCGCTCCTGGAGGATCTGGCGGTATAAATCTGTCGTTCAGAGGATGGCTAGGCATTGTAAAGCAGATTATGCCGATCGTCCACCGGGATCATCCGCTGGGCTTCGTCGCCCACTGGCAAATTTTCTCTTCTTGAGTTGTCCTCCTGATCCAGTGTACCTTCCTTGGACTACTACGCCTGACGTGAGGCTCCCACTGTCCTTGATCAGAGAGCTCTGCTAGAGGAGGCATGATGCAACCCTTACACGATATCCGGGTGCTGGGCGTGACGGTGTTCCTGGCCGGACCGTTTTTGAGCATGAACCTGGCGCGCCTGGGCGCTGAGGTCATCAAGGTGGAAGTCCCGGGCCGGGGCGACCCGGTACGCGGTAACAGCCCGTTTGCCGGCCCCAAAGGCATTCATTCCACCCGCCAGACCGAAGCGGATATTTCCACGCCCTTCTTAAAACGCACCCAAGGGGTCAAGAGTATCACGCTCAATCTCAAACACCCCGAAGGCCGTGCTGCTGTTTCTGGAACTGGCAAAGCAATCCGATGTGGTGCTCGAAAATCTGGCGCCTGGCGCCATGCGACGGCTGGGATTGGGGTACGAGGAGGTGGCGGCCGTAAACTCTGGCATCGTCTACTGCTCGATTTCTGGCTACGGACAAACCGGACCGTACGCCAGCCAACCGGCCCATGATCCCCAGATCCAGGGCATGAGCGGTCTCATGGATATCAATGGGGACGCCGACGGACCGCCGACCCGTGTAGGGATCTACATCAGTGATCTGGTCACCCCGCTGTTTGCAGCGTATGCCATTCTGGCGGCCCTGCGCCATCGCGACCAGACGGGCCAGGGGCAGTATCTGGATGCCTCGATGATGGACACCCTGGCGACTTTGATGTTCATGGAACCATTGGAGGAAGCAATCCAGCAAGGGCTCCCCTTGCGCAGTGGCAACAACAGCCGCAGCGGTCCAACCGGCCTGTATCACACCCAGGACGCCGATGTCATTATCACCGCCGCCAGTGACGACCAGTGGCGCAAGTTGTGCCAGGCCCTGGAGGCCCCCGAGCTGCTGGAGGATGCCCGCTTCACCAGTTCCCACGGTCGTCAGGAGCATTTAGTGGCCCTGCGGCAGGAGATCCAGCAGCGCCTCGGGCAATACAGCCGCGCCGAAGCCGTGGAACGGCTGGGAAAGGCCGATGTGCCATGCGCCCCGGTGCGTACGGCTGCTGAGGTCATGGCCGATGCGCACTTTTACCAGCGTGGCACGCTCGGGCCGATGCGTCATGGCGCCCTGGCAGAACCCGTGCCCGGTGTGGTGCCCGGCTTCCCCGTGGTGTTTTCCGGTGGTCCGCTGCCGGAGTTGCCCGGTGCGCCGACGCTGGGGATGCACAATCAGGACATTTTCGGCACGCTGCTTGGCTTGGACCATGAGCAGATACGGCAGCTGCGCCAGTGTGGTGTGGTGTAAGCGTGTGAGTTAGCGAGCGCAAGGAGACGCAGGCGATGCGATGCAAGGCAAAACCGTTACGGTCGGTCATGTATGTGCCAGGAAATAAACCAGACTGGATGCGCAAGGCGCCGCGCTATGGCGCGGATGCACTGATTCTCGATCTGGAAGACTCGGTACCTGAGGCCAACAAGGTCGAGGCCAGGGGGATGGTGCGCCAGATGCTGCAAGAGCTTGGTACGGCTGGGCACACCCTGTTTGTGCGGCTGAACCGCTTGGAGACGGGATTGACCGGCGAGGACCTGGAAGCCGTTACCTGTCCACAGTTGTATGGCGTCATCCTGCCGAAAGTGCAAGCACCGCAGGATGTAGTCGAGGTGGACATCCTGCTTAAATTCTTTGAGCGCAAGGCCGGCATGGCCGTTGGCAGTGTGTGCATCGATCCCTCCCTGGAAACGGCCCAGGGTATTCGTCACGCCTATGCCATTGCCACGGCTTCTGAGCGGGTGGCGCACATGGGCGGCAGTGGCGGAAAAGGCGGTGATACGGCGCGGTCGATTGGCTTCCAATGGACCCCAGAAGGCCTGGAAACCCTGTTTCTGAAGTCCAAGGTGCTGGTCGACGCCCGTGCTGCAGGAGTGCCATATCCCCTCAGCGGTGGCTGGATGGACATCCATAACCTGAATGGTCTGCGCGCTCTCGCCACGCAGTTGAAGCAGCTCGGTTATACGGGCATGCACCTCATTCATCCCTCCCACGTGCCGGTAGTCAATGAGGTGTTTACGCCCACGCGGGAAGAAATCGCCCATTGGCAGGGCTTGATTAAAGCCATGGAACAGCGCCGACAGGAAGGTAGTGCGGCGGTCACCTATGCCGGTGATATGGTGGATGTGGCCCATGAGGAGACCGCCCGTGCCATGCTGGCCATGGTGCAGGAATGGGGTCTCCTGGACCAGGATGACTGACTGCACGATACGTTGAGGGCGATAACGCCCGTCCTTCCCCACCCTCCGCTTAGTGGGCTCGCAGCAGGTCAGTCAGGGCAGCGACGTGCCTGACCTGGCGAAAGTCGTGGATGACCGCGCGAGGCGCGCACTATCCGGGCCAGGGTGACTGGGCAGGTGGTGGCGCTCGACTCGGCCCTGCCGGACACCGTTTGCAGCTTGCTGACAGGGGACAGATGCGGCATAATCGTCGTTCACCACTCGACCCGATACGCCTGACCACAGAGGACGCCTCGCCTTGGGTCCATGGATTCTTGCACCTCCTACCGCATGCCGTCAGGAGAGCAGTCATGGTATTGTTGCATACAACGTCCCCCGACCCATGCGTCTATCGCAGGGGGCAACATGAGAGGAGTAGCCATGCCGACACAGCATCATCTGGTCGCGCCACCGGTCATCATCGCTGCCACCCCCGTACGACCGTTAGCCTCACCGCAACCTGCCATTGCCCCGTCGCTGCCACCCGTGTGTAGCGTGGATTTGATGACGCTGGAAGGGTCGGCCATGTTTGGCGCGCAGTGGAAGACCAGGGAGGCCAAAATCATTGAAGTGCCGGCGATTCCGGACGCTATGCCGGAATTCAAAACGACCTACGACATCGATCCGCACGCGGGGGCAGCGGATTTCGACGACTCGGCGTGGCCCAGTATCCTTCCCACCGACTTGGCGGCGAAGCGCGGTGGCGGCAAAGTGTCCTTCCTGTGGTTTCGCACGCCGTTGACGATCCCGATCCGGATTGGTGCCTTTGATCCAGCGGGTGCCAAGGTTGTGCTGGCGCTGTGCGTTGACGATTATGCCGAAATCTGGGTGAATGGCGAACTGCCGCGTGCTGCTGGCCGACCCAGCCCGGCGACGATCCAGGGTTTTAACATGCCCCAACGCCTGGTGCTGAGCGACGCGGTCACTCCTGGTGAGACGTTCCAGATTGCCGTCTTTGGCATCAACGGGCCTATTTCGGCAGCCCCGGACAATACCGTGTGGTTTCGTGAGGCACGGGTGGAGTTCTTTTAGTCCGCTATGGCTCACTCAAGATCAGCCAGCACTGGTTGCCCGTTGGCCGGCATGGCAACGCTGCACATCTGGTCAGGATCAGCTCCGTGTCCATGCTGTGCGCACAACAGGCGCAGTTCAATGGGAAGGTGAATGCACATGAGCGAGGGAAGAACTCCATCGACACAGCCCGCCGCCGTCGCGGCGTCGGCGGGCCGTGGGAGCGCATCGCGCTGGGAATCCTCCGCACCGATCCGCTATCCCGACCCCGATATCATCGTGCTCGATCTACGATTCCAAGCCATGGTGCTTGGCAATGCCGCGATTGAGCGCATCGCCACCGGCTTTCGCTTCACCGAGGGGCCGGTGTACTATGGCGACGGACGCTACCTGGTGTTCTCCGACATTCTCAATGACGCGCTCCGGCGTTGGGATGAGATTACCGGGGTCGTCGCCACCCTGCGTCAGCCCGCTGGCGACCGCGAGGGGCGGCTGTTGAGCTGCGAACTCGGCAGTCGCACGCTGACGCGTACCGAACACGACGGCACGGTCACGGTGCTGGCGGCGTCCTTTGAGGGCGCGCGGCTGACAGGACCGAATGACGTGGTGGTGAAGTCGGCGCCTTGGCGCCCAGCATGGTGT
>CAVZBC010000033.1:0-23383 GCA_963773125.1 uncultured Gammaproteobacteria bacterium
CCGGACACGCAACGCCTATTGACGTGTTTCGGGATATTGCCGAATTTTGACTATCAGACCTTTCTCCCCTACGTGCAACACCTCATGCGCCCAGGGGATCTCCTGCTCCTGTCAGCCAACCTGTCTCCCCTCCCCTACCCCGACGCATGTGCGCATATCTTGCCACAGTATGACAACCCGCTCGCCCGTGCCTGGTATGCGGGACTGCTCGACAGTTTAGGCTTTACCGCCTCTGACTACGCCATGCATCTCGACGCCCACACCCTGCACGTCGATGGGTATGTGTGGCAAATTCGTGCGGCTGCCCAGTTTCTACGGGATGTACAATTGGCGTTGTACGACGAAACCTTCGTGTTTCCCACCGGCGAACGACTACAATTCTTCTTTTCGAATCGCTTTACACCCCACATCATGCCACAGATGCTTCAGGATGCTGAGCTGTCTGTCGTGGAGACTTTTCTCTTCGCCTCGCAGGAGGAAGGCATCTATCTGTGTCGACGTTCAGCCTAAATTCCATGCCCCGGTGACGAGCAGATTGGTACCAGAGACATACCGTGCCCGCTCGGACAAGAGATAGTCGAGTGCGCCCATAATATCTTCAAAGTGCCCTGGACGTCCCGCGGGGAGCACTTCAGGGGGGCTTCCAACGCTGTTGTCCAGGAACCCCGGAGAAATCATATTGACCGTAATGCCTTTCGGCATGAGGAGCTGAGCATAACTGCGGGTGAGCACGTGCACGCCGAGTTTGGCAACATGATACGGGGTGGCCATGACATGGGCAGCGATGCGATCACACCCGGCGTCGCCGAGGTTGATCACTCGCGCTGGCGGCCGAGCCGCTTCCAACAGTGGGAGAGCCAGTTGCGTGAGATGAAAGGTGGTCGTGCAATTCAGCGTCAGTGCCTGCTCCCACTGCTCAATCGTGATGTGGGGCAGACGCTCTAGCAGATACCAGCCCAGGTTATTGACGAGCACGTGCAGCTCTGATGTCACCGTCGCAACATGGTCGAGCAAGGCCTTACGCTCATCCGCACGGGCCAAATCCGCCTGCAGCAGGATGACGTCTCCCCCTATGGCAGCAATGTCTGCTTGCACTGCTCTGGCAGCCGCATGACTGGTGTAATAGTGGATAAAGACGCTATATCCTTGCTGGGCAAGATGCTGCACAATGGCCCGACCGAGCCCCTGGGCTCCGGCCGTCACTAAGGCATAACGGTGTTCCATGGCTGATAGAGGTCCATGACCTGGCGAATACGGTGTACGGTGCGGACTTCATGTGAACGAATGACGTGTGTGCCGCCGAGCATCGCCAACACGCTGAAGAACGGTTCCGCAGCACGTCGTTCGTCCTCGAGAAAAATTTCTGGGGCATGCGGCAGGATATTGAACGTCGGATAGCCTAATTCATGCAGGCGAAAACTCTGCACAAAGGTGTTCAGTTGATACTGAATGCGCCGACGACTATCCTGAAGGTTGTTGTAGTAAAAGCCGAGACCAGGATCAATAAAACACTTGGTTAAACCCACCTGTTCGGCTCGCGCCAGCACGGCGCGAAAGGCGTCACGTATCCTGGCAATCATGTCCTGGTACAGGTGCAAATCAGACACCTCACGCACGGTGCTGCCTTGTACATAACACAGGATGACCGCGACGTCATACTGCACGGCGAGCTTGAAGACCTCTGCTTCATCCCGCATACCGGTCACGTTGAAGACATCCGCTCCGGCTTTGGCACAGACCTCGAACACTTCTGGATAGTAACTCTCCACTGAGACCAGGAGATGACGGGCTTTCAACGCTTCTACAACTGGCAGTAACCGCTCCAGCTGCTGTTTCACATCAGCGCGCCGGGCCTGCGGCAGGGTCGATTCGGCTCCAATGTCAATCAGATCAGCGCCGTCCCGAGCCAGCATTTCCGCGCGACGAATTGCTTCCTCCGTCGTGGCACAAACGCTTTCCCGATACCAAGAGTCGGTCGAGAGATTGATCACTCCTACGAGAGTACGGTACCGATTAAAATCAAAAAATCGGCCCCCAATACTAAATGTCCGCACTGGTGTATTCAATGCCTGCCGATAGGTGTCGAAAACTTCGCTGAGCGCATGATAATCGAGCACAGTCACTCCCTCTCTGCCACGACTCCTCTACTCACAGTCATGCTCTCGGATGGTCTTCCCTCTTTGCCTGTGGCAACACGCCTGACGATCCGTTACAACGTGCGAAAAAGCGTTTCGCAAAGCTGCTGGGCTTTCGTCGCTTCTCCCGATATGGTGAGCGTCCCGCTGTGCCGTTTGGCCTCCATATTCGCCCGCCCCATAGACAGCAAGATCAAGGACTCGGCGTCCGTACTGAGGCAGGTATCATATGTTGTCGGCGCTGACGCCAGATAGGTGACGGTTTTTCCCTGGATACGAAATGCCCAGGCCGTGTCTCCAGCCCGCAGTACGTGTACCCCATCCAGGTCACCGGCAAGGCGTTGGGTGAGGAACTGTGTGTGCATCTCCGGGAGAACGGTGAGCATTGCCGGTAGGGCCGTCGGCGCGAGACGTGGAGGGTCCTCGTGGGGCTGGCGTATATCCCAGTCGTGCACGACCAATTCCATCAAACGCATCCCCACCCAGGAGCCAATCGGCACCAAACCACGCGGGTGCCATGCGACTTTGGCGAGGTCTGCTTCCTGCAATGATACGAGCACTTCCTGCAGTGTGGCCGCACTCTGTTGAAAGCCAGCCAGCAGGGCCACCGGGCCTTCATCCGTGAGCTTCTTGCTCGCTGCGGCTCGGGCGGCACGCATCCCCGCCCCATCACTGGCACCCCAGGGCAGCTGCGGCACACCTTGCCGACCTGCAGCAATCACTTGCGCGTAAAAATCACCCCCCGTTGCCAGATGGGCCACCGCATCGGCAGCGCTCCAGCCCGGACAATAGGTTGGCAGTTGCCAGCGTGCCTCAGACCAGCCTTGTAACGCCTGCGCTATCCGTGCGGTCTCGCGTGCGACAACAGTGATATTGGCGAGCTGTGTCTTGGGATCAAACGCCATAACCCGTCTCCCCTGCCTTGCTCTGTCTACTGGCTTTAAAGAGAAGTGAGAATGCATCGTCTCACGAGAATGTAGCAGACGCAATCCAAAAGTGCCCCCAGGGCATTGCCGCATCAACATCGTGTGCTCGAGCTACTTACCTTCTCTATGCTGTGTGACGATGTCTCCATGGTTCTCACCCCTCTCGTCTACCCAAGTTGGGCCGCGTCTACTTCGAAGACAGTCGGCTGCTGTACTGGGGTACAGAGTGCCTGTATGGTCCGCTCGACAAACTTTCGACGCCAGTCGTATTCTTCTGTGGCAGACAGTTCTGGAGCGCCAAAGGGATGATGAAAGCGTCCCCCGCGCACGATACGATTGGCTCCCACACGTGTGGCAACAGTATACAGACAGGTGGCAAGGGCGGTTGGCAGACCAGCCCGCTCACATTCCTTGGCGATCGTAGCCCCGCTACGTGTTCCCGTGCCTCAGGTTGCCGGCAGAATGACCGCCTGCACGCCACGTGCGACGAGTTCGCTGGCGATTTCAGCGCCAATGCGCCGCATGGCATTGAGACTGCCGAGATTGCCAACCGTCACGAAGAGGTCATCGAGGAGGTGCCCGATGATACCCTGCCGTTCAAGTTCTCGGAGCGCATCCAGGGGCACAACGCGATTGGGATCTTGGAGCGCAGCAGCGTTATCATACCCTCCGTGCACTGCCTCCCACTCGCCGGGGACCAGACGCTCCATGCCCCCGATCGCATAGCGCGCCCAGTGGGTTGCGGCTGCCGCTGGCAGGCGGTCTGGATTCCCTTGCCGCACCAGCCCTGCCTCCGTCACCAGGGCAAACAGCGCCGCGGCAGGATGGTGGAGGGGCGGGGGCGGGGGGACCGCTTCAAACGTTTCAACAGCCAGCTCGCTCGTATACGGCTCAGCACGCCATTTCTTGAGCGCCATATCGACAGCACGTACGGCCGCAGGTATGCCCGTCTGCACAGTACGGCGCATGGCGCGTGATAAAAATCCTTCTTCAGCTGCGGTGCCGATCTGCACACCGCGCGCACGTTTCACGGCCAGCGCGGCCATACGTTCGAGTGCCGGGGTCATACCGGCAGCGCTAGAGGTCGTGGCGATAATGTAGAGATGCTCCCGGCGATAGAGGTCACTCCCTGGATTTTCCTCATGCATACCAGTCACCGCAGGAATGCCGAGGCGCTCGGCTTCGAGGCACAAGCGACCGCAGGCCAGGCCATAGCGTCCCGAGCGAAAAGCCGGGCCAGCAATAAATACCGTGGGATTGAGTGCTTGCAAATGTGCACGGACCTGGGCCACAACTTCTTCTTCATGGTCACTGAAGTACCCATCCCCACAGATGCACGTGGCCACGATCTGTCCGTGACCAGCCAGGATCTGCTCCAGGAATCGCCCTGGCCCCACTGCCCCGTCACGGAGCAGCAATGACGTTTGTGCGGCTTCTTCAGCACCGAGACCGCCAAAAAACGCATTGAGAAAGTGCACGACACGCAATGGATCGGTCATAGCGTTTCTCCTAGACATCGACGGCTGACAGCCCGAGTTCTGAGCGTTTCCAGATAGCGCCATACCAGCATTCGACCTGCAGGGGAGCAGCAGCAGCACGCGGCTCCTCGGCAATACTGGGGCGCACGGTGGTACCACCGATGACGCGCGCCACAGCTGGCGCAGCAGGAATGTGCCAACCAATGCCTCCGACGCTCACCAGGGCGTTCGCTTCGGCAACATAATCGACCAGTGTCGGATCGCTGCCATCCGGGTTGCCCGACTCTTGCAGCACGGCAACGGTGCGTATCCCGAGTTGTTCACAGGCTTTAATGGTGCACATGAAATCAATCGTATTGTTGCCTCCTGTGCCGCCCATATCGGCGGTGAGAATGGCCACTTGCGCCCCCCACAGGCGCGCCACGCGAGCCATCATCCAGCCCTGCCGTTCCTTGAGAAATTGGCTATCCTGCCAGCCGCGACCAATCACCACCCCGAGAAAGTTCAGATCAACGCCGTGCCGACGGTAGAGTTCCCGGACCATAGAGTTGTGACTATGTGCATACGTGATGGCTCGCCCGGGTTGGCGGTAGTTCCCATTGACCAAGGCGCCATCGAGCATCTCATTGGGATGGAGGAGAGTCGGTTCGATCCCCTGGACGTGTTTACCATACAGAAACGTCTGTGCCATTAACCCTTGCTGATGTAGTTGATCGATGTAGACCACGCGCGGCAGGGCAGCATCCACTGGCTGCAGCTCGTATGTCTCCATATGTGGAGGGGAGAGATGGCTCGTGGCACGCGCCAGATAGACAGCGGCCTTGAGCTTCACACGGTGCAGGGCGGCATCGAATTCGGCATTCGTCGCAGCAGAGACAGGATGACAGACCAGGACGACATTGGCCGTATCAGAAAACGCACAGTAGGGTGCTGCAGGGCCACTCATATCGACAATGGCCTCGTGTGGAGAGAGCGCCCCACTGGTAGGCTCCGGAAACGTGCCACACACCAGCAGGGCCATATCGTGCAAACGATGATTTCTGCCGTGACCGGCAGGGATGGTAGTCCCAAAAAATCCTGGATAGGCCGTCGAACGCCCCTGGACTTTCACCATGGAGGCCACGGCATCCAGCACATGCACAATACGGCACGACTCACCAGGATGTGTCACCTGGATGTCAATCTCCCTGATAGCATGCGGTTCGGCAATGGCCTGTAGGAGCGCCGCTGTGTCGATAGCCAGGGTCCCCTGGTCAAAAGCGGTCTCGGACGCCAAGACCAGCTGCCGGACGGGAAATACCGCCACCTCAAGCCGATCGCTGTCTGCCACATGTTGCATAGTGTTGCCTCCACGCGTGCCCCTACAGACACCAGACATGCCGCTGCCGACTCGTCCCCCTGCGATAGGGAGAGAAGTCCGGCACGTATTATGGCAAAGCACTCTGAGAGAGACAAGCTACAGGGCTAAAGCGTGGCGGACCAGCTCTACGACGCCACTATTGCGGCTGGGCAGCGACTGGGAGGTCAGGCCCGGGCCACAGCCGGCGAGGAGCGCCTGCAGGATATGGCGAGGATTGTAAGGAGGTCTGGTGATGTCCTCCCACTTCTGGTGAGCCGTACACTGAGCCATAGAAGTGGGGTCGGAGTTCTGTCTCGGCCGGTGCCCAGACAAAGAGATCCCCCGGCGGGGGAGCTGTCCCTGGCCAGAGATCACGTCGGCATTGCAAACGCAGCATTTGCCCGTCAGGGAGCCGTATAGGCGTTTGTAAGCAGTATTCGACGTCTTGCAGCGTTGTTGTATACGCATGCGGGGGAACAATCCCCCCGCGATGCTGTGTGGTATTGATGACAACCCAGCCGTTACTGAGGAACAGGGCACGCGTGTGTTCAAGATCAACTTTATCTCCTTTGAGCATCAGGAAACCTGCCTGCCGCAGGAGGATATTTGGCCGGAGTGACGCCACAATGGGCGTCTGCCCATGATCGGAAGAAATGACCAGTGTATCCTCGTCGTCAAGGAGAGCGAGGAGACGGCCAAGCTGCCGATCCACTTCCTGATGCACCGCCACGACTGCCCGGGCTGCTTCCCCCTGAGGCCAATCGGCCAGTGCATCACGGAATAACTGATGGGCAATTTCATCGAGGGCTGGCTGGTAGAGTACCACCAGGTCAGCAGGGTAAGACGCCAGGCTCCACACCGCCAGGTCGCCAAAAAACATTGCCACACGACGGGTGATCGCCTCGAGTACAGCGACAGACAAACGTGGCCCCTTGCCAAGGACACCGCGACTAAAATGCCAGCCAATTCCCGCCCCAAGAAATGGGTCCAGGACGGCTGGCCAGACGTGTGCTGGCCGCGTGACGAGTCGTGTGACGGCAGAACACCAGAGCCATTCTTTGGCCTCAGGGCTCATCACCCACGGAGCTGTGAGTCGAGCTATATAGACGCCAACACCAGTGGTCGTCTCGATCCATAACGGGACAAGTTCCTCAGGGTGGCGCAACGCTGGCAGAGCGATCCACTGTCCGGATGGACTACATATGTACCGCAGGTTCTCTCGGCTGGTGATGGCCAACTGCTGGCCGGCAATCTTCACCGTCGCAGCGCTATCAGACAGCGGCACGAGTTGTGCCTCTGCGACCTCATGCCGATAGCCGTCTACAACACAACGATACGATGCCGAAGGGTACAGCCAGGGATAGGAGGCACCTGGCAGTGGGTCTGGGGCAAACGCCGTGGCCGCCAGGGTAACGGTGCGACGCCGTGTCGCTGCCTCAACCCATACTGGTGGGTGGCGGAGCCAACGCGTATCGAAACCACTGATGGTCTCCAGGATAGAGTGACGCGCAAAAGGCTGCTGCAGCCCTACAAACCCAGGAACACCATGCGCAGACTCTTCACCGCCAGTGAAGAGCGTCATTAAGCCGGGTGGTGTTTCACAATTCGGCCCAGGTGGCGTCGTCGCTCCGAGCACGCCACGGGTGACAACACGCTGCAAATGGGGGAGCATACCCCGCTGTAACAGATCAACAATCAGCGGATACGATGCCCCATCCCAGATTACCCACACCGTCTTACCCACCAAAGCTCCTTTCACCCGTACCTTCTCTGCCTCCTCAGTATCACGCAGCGCTGCCTGACCTGGCGCCTTACCTCCTGACCCACGTCAGCCACGCTGTAGCTTGGTACAATACACGCAACCCGCGGGTGATACAACCACCTTCGCAGACCAGCGGCGCTATAAGTGGAGTGATTGAACGCTTGGTTATGCACGTAGTGCAGCGTGGAGACAGGAATGCTCGGGCGCCTGGCATGTGCCGGGCTATCGCCTCAGCGGCTCGGGTCGAGCCACCCCATAGCCCTGGGCATAATCGACGCCAAGCACTCTGAGTTGCGACACCAGGGCAGCATTTTCGACAAACTCCGCGATGGTCTGGATCCCCATCACATGTCCGATCTGATTGATCGAATCGACTATCGCGTGATCGATAGGATCCTGCAACATCCCGCGCACAAAGCTCCCGTCGATTTTGAGGTAATCAACTGGCAATTGTTTGAGATAGGCAAACGAACTCAGACCACTGCCAAAGTCGTCCAGGGCAAAGTGGCACCCAATGTCACGCAGAGAAACCATCAGCTGAATCGCTCGAGTCATATTGGCGATAACGGCCGTTTCAGTGATTTCAAAACACACTCGTGCCGCCTCTATCCCACTCTGTTGGAACTGCTCAACAATGAACTCCAGCAATTGCTCATCACACAGGGATTGCCCAGACAGATTAATCGAAATGCCCATGCGAGAGCTCTCCGCAGGAGTTCCCTGACGCTTCTGTGCCATGGTCGTTATGGCCGTACGGATCACCCAGCGGTCAATCGCTGGCATCAGCTTATAGCGTTCGGCGGCAGGGATAAAGGCGGCTGGAGACACCAATTGCCCCTGTTCATCCACCATGCGTAACAGCACCTCCCCGTGTACCGCGCCTACCGCTGCACTGGTGAGTGGCATAATTCTCTGAAAATACAGGCAGAAACGCTCCTCCGCCAGGGCACGTGAGATGCGGTGGACCCATTGCCTCTCTCCGTGGCGCTGCGTCACAATTTTATCATCGGATTGGTAAATCTGCATGTGGTTGCGTCCTTGTTCTTTGGCAAGCGTACAGGCAGAATCAGCGGCACTCATGATGGTGGCCAGTTCACTGCAGCCGGCTGCGATGGGGACGACACCGATACTCATGCTAATTTCAAACGTCTTTTCTTCCCAGATGAAACGGAAGTCGCGCATGGCACGGCGCAATTCCTCCATCACCTGGCGAGCGTCAGGCAGCGGACAGTCTTGCAAGATGAGACCAAACTCATCTCCTCCAAGACGGCTCAAAATATCTGTATACCGTATATGGGCACGGAGAAGAACGGCAAGTTGCTTGAGGAGCTCGTCCCCTGCAGCGTGGCCGCAGGTATCATTGACGAGCTTGAACTGATCGAGATCAAGATAGCACAAGACATGCTGGCTCTGTGCCTCTTTTGCACTCTCAATGGCCTGTATCAGACACGCTTCAAACGCCTGACGATTGATCAGACCGGTGAGCGCATCATGCGCTGCCTGGTATGCCATCTGGCGAGCCATGTCAATAATGTGGGTCACGTCGCGAAAGACCAGCACAGCGCCAACGATGGTTCCACCATCTGCGGGCTCCCCTCTGTCACTATCGCGCATTGGCGTGGCGGTGAAGGTAACGGCACGCTCCTGGCCATCCCGCTGTATCAACAGGCTATATTCGGGAAACCGCACCTGGTGGCCTTCTTGCAGACAACGCCTCACTGGATCTGGCAGCGGGACGTGCACGATAGGCTCAACCAGAGCAAAGACGTCTGTGACCGGTAAGCCATGCGCCTCGATATCACTCCACCCGGTATATCTTTCGGCAACAGGGTTGAGATACTCGATACTATCATTGATATCGGTCACGATGACTGCATCATCAACACATTGCAGGGTCACTTGCGCCCGTGCGCGCTCTGCCAGCAAAGCCCTTTCAGTGTGTTTATGTTCGGTAATGTTCTTCACAACGACTATTTTCTCTGACGTGGGCTCATTCCCCTTGATGGGGTACTGAAAGATAGATACTTCACTCGTGTTATGGCGCACGACACGTGATTCATACGTCTGAAAATCTCTCTGAAAGTCATAGTGAGTAAAGAGGCTGGAAAGGCGCAGATCATCCTGATCCGTAGCATCGATGCAACAGATTTTCTTTGCCACTTCGTTCAACTGGCGAATCCGCTGATGGCTATCGACAAGAATAAGACCATCCTGACTATTCTCAAAGAGACTGTCATAGAGAGCCGCCTTCTCTGCGCAGGAAAGATGATGTCTCATCCTACCAAGCCTTTCACTGGAGTCCCGTGTGTCACATCCTCCGCCGTGGCAAGTTCTAGGCAATTTCGCCCACGATGCTTGGCCCGATAGAGCGCCGTATCAGCAGCACTAAGCAAGCCGTGGATTTCTCCCGCCATGTCACTCGTCGCAATGCCAATGCTGAGGGTGACAGACACCATCCCTTCGGCCAATGCCATGCCCGCCTCGCCTACGGCTAACCGTAATCGCTCGGCTAACGCTAACGCCCCGGGAACGTGGCAGTCTGGTAAGACCAGCAAGAATTCTTCTCCACCATAACGGCCAATGCGGTCATAGGGGCGAAGCACCGCGCGCATGCGCTGGGCGACCTCCCGTAGGACAGCGTCACCAGCCAGGTGTCCATACGTATCGTTAATGCGCTTAAAATGATCTAAATCGGCAAGGAGCAGGCTCAAGGTCAGATCAGCACGCTGGGCCCGTTCGAATTCTTGCTGGAGGATTTCCAGGATGGCGGCACGATTCCACAAGCAAGTTAACGAGTCACTGGTCGCTCGTTCGCGTAATTTCTCTCGGGCATAGATCAGCTCTGTCTGGAGATCAAGAATGCGCCGTCCGGCGCGCAAGCGCATGCGGAGCTCATTGGCATCGAAGGGCTTGATGATGTAGTCGTCTGCACCGGCTTCTAAGCCAGTGATGACATCTGCCTTCTGATTCCTGGCAGTCAACAGGATAAGATACACGTAGGGTTCAGCGGCTCGCTTGCGGACCTCACGACAGACCTGCACACCGTCCATACATGGCATCATCCAATCCAGAATAGCCAGAGACGGAGGCTCGGATTGTTGCAAGATCTGCCACGCCTCGCCGCCGTCCGCACACGCCAGCACTTCATAGCCCCATTTACTGAGCGTGGCTTCTAGCAAACGACGAGAGACAGGATCGTCTTCAGCGATCAACACTTTCAAGGGGCCTTCTCCTCCCCAGAAGTAACGCTTTCTTCAGTGAGCAGCTATCGAATGGTATCAGGGACGCTCCCATAATCCGTCACTCGTAGGGATGACTAACCCATAGGCGTTGCCCATATGTATCGGTAGGTTTCACGGGGATCTTTAATGGCGGGGCCTGCACCTGTCATCTCTTGTCAGTCCCTGGGGGACACGCAGGGGACCACTATTCAAGTTTTTATCTAGAGGCGCCGATAAAAAAGCGACAGAGAGGCTCCGAGAACGCTGTCGATCATCGCTCCCTCAGAAATCAGACAACCGATTACAGCACACAGCCAGTAGCCGCCTCTGAGCTTTATGATCTCTCACTTCCCTGAGGGAGAGACGCACGCTTGTACAATGCTTGGTCCATCGAGGAAAAGAGACACAAAGGAGAGCGATACATGTTTGCCCATGGTCAGGCCCAGCGAAATGCCGGGGCTTTGTTCTGCCTATTCCTCTTGCTGACCGTTTCTGGATGTGGAGGAGATGTCCAGGCCAACAAAAGCACGCACCTACAACGTGGCGACGCCTACTTTGCTGATGGGAAATATGCCGAAGCAGTGATTGAATTTAAAAACGCCGTCCAGTTGGACGCTCAAGATCCACACGCCCATTACAAGCTTGGCCTGGCGTATTTGAAGAAGGGCGGCCTGCCAAACCTGCAAAAGGCTTTTCAAGAATTCAAACGAGCCACCGATCTTGATGCCAATATGCGAGACGCGCAGTTGAAGCTTGGCGAACTGTACCTCCTGTCTCAGCGGTTTCCCGAAGCGCAAGAGAGCCGCCGAACGCGTGCTCAAGGCAATCCCGGACAGCCTCGAAGCCCGTACGTTATTAGGGAATGCCTATGCCGGCCAACAAAAGCTGAGCCAGGCGATTGAAGAACTCCGTCACGCCCTCCGCCTCGATCCCAAACAAATCAAGACATACCTCAATCTTGCCACCGTTCATCTCATGAACAAGGAAACAGCGGTGGCCGAGAAAGTGTATCGCGACGCCCTGGCAGTTGATCCGCAGGCGGTCGAAACCTACCTCGCCCTCGGCACCTTCTACACCGTGCAGAAACGGCTCCCAGAGGCAGAAGCGCAGTTCCGGCAAGCCATCACGCTGCAACCCAGGGAGGTCGGACTCTATATTCGTCTTGCCAACTTCTATGCGGTACAGAATAAGTTCAGCGAGGCCGAGACCATGTATCGGGAGGCAGCCAGTATTGCTCCCCAAGATCCCCACCCTTATCTCGCCCTGGGGGACTTCTATGTGGCAACACAAAGGTCTGCAGAAGCAGTCGCTACTTACAAAAAGGCTGCCACAATTGCCCCGGCCTCCCCGCTGCCGAAACGAAAGCTAGCCGAACTGTTCTTGTTGCAAAATGCCCTGGACGATGCGGCGTTTTATATTGAAGATCTTCTGAAAAGTAACAAGGACGATACCGCCGGGCATTATCTGAAGGGACGCCTCGCTTTGGCGCGAGAACACACTGCCGAAGCCATTACGGCGCTGAAAAAAGTCATCAAGGAAGAGCCGCATCTGGCAGCGGCGCATTACTATCTCGGTCTGGCTTATGTGCGGAATGACAACACGCAGCTGGCGAAATCAGCCCTTGCCGAGGCACTCAAACTGGCCCCAGAGCTGGGCGAAGCTCGCCTCGCCATGGGCCATCTCTATTTACAGTCCAAATCCTTTGACCTGGCTATCGAGGAAAGCAACAAAGTGCTTGGGCTCCAGCCAAATCAAGTGCGCGCGCACCTCCTCCTGGGCAGAGCGTATCTCGGCAAGCGAGAGCCCGCGAAGGCGAGTACTGCCTTCAAAACCGTCACTGAACTTGCTCCCCAAGACCCCACGGGTTACTACTACTTGGGCTTAGCCTATCGCCTCCAGAAGCAGGACGATGGGGCCCTCACGACCTTTGAAAAAGCATTATCACTGGACGCACATCTCACCGATGCCCTGTCCCAGATTACCGCGATTTATATGGCCAAAGGTGACACCGTCACAGCGCTCAAACGGGTCCAGAAACATTTGCAGGTCTTACCAAACAATCCTCTGCTGTATAACCTTTTGGGAGGTATCTATACCCTGCAAAACAACGATGCGAAAGCGGAAGAGGCTTTCAAACAGGCCATTAAACTGGACGAAAACGTCTTAATTTCCTACCTCAATCTGGGAAATTTGTATGTCAAAAATCAGTCATATGAGCAAGCCATCCGGCAATATGAAGCCGTCATCAAAGCAAATCCCACCGTGCTGCCTCCATATATGCTGCTAGGCGTCATTTATGACCTGCAAGGGAAGCACCCGAAAGCCAATGAGTATTACCAACAGGTCCTGAAAATTAACCCGAGATTCGGCCCAGCAGCAAACAACCTGGCCTGGAACTATGCCGAGCATAATGGCAACATTGATATCGCATTGTCTCTGGCCCAGACTGCCAAGGAGCAGTTACCTGACGCGCCAGCGGTCTCCGACACGCTCGGCTGGATTTATTACAAAAAGAATGTCTATCTGAAGGCCATCAGCCTTCTACAAGAGAGTGTCGAGAAGCTCCCTGACAATCCGATTGTCCACTATCATCTGGGGATGGCGTACTATAAGAAAGGGGATCTGGGGCGCGCCAAGGAAGTCTTGGCGCAAGCGCTACAATTGAGCCAGGCCTTTCCTGGTGCCGACCAGGCGAAGGAAGTGTTCGCGACGCTCCAGTAATATCTGTGCCGCAGCGGGACCAAGCGCCACGTTGGCGCGGCGATCAGTGGACATGCACGCACGGCCGACTGGCGTCAGGGCTCTGGGAGAGCCTAGCCATCTCCCAGAGCCTGGTCGCTCAGCGATAGCAGCCCTCACGCCAATGTGTCTCTAGACACGCGTGGCCGTTTTCCGACGTCGGAAATGAAAACCAGCCACTCCAACTAACCCAGAACCCAGCAGAATCAACGTTGAAGGCTCGGGCATGGAGGCAAGATTAGCGACAAGCTCGGCACTGACAAAATGGAGGTCTCCACGTCTGTGCATCATCATCGCGACCCCGAGACGGCCGTCAGCATTCAAGTCCGCCAACGCACTGCTGTCCAGAGTGAGGGTGAACATATCCATGTGGTCAATTTCCCAGGGACCATAGGTCGTCCCACCGATCGTCACCTTTATCCATTCCCCTGTATCTCTACAGCATGGGGGCAAATCGTCATCAAAAGTCATATGGACGACTGCATGACTGACGACGTGGCTTATCGGCAGGAATCCACTGTCCGTGAGGTCGTGTTCAATGGTGTGCGATGTCGGTCCCTTTTTCCCATTACCGTCAAGATACACCGGCAGAACTGGCTTTATGAGGTCCGTGAAGGCCAACGGAGTTGCATTAGCCGTCTGTATCGCCCAGAAAATCAGTGTAATAGCGCATACCGCGGGCATCAGTAAGCGTTTCCTCGTGAAGACCATATTCTACGTTCTCCTTTCATTCATCTTCCAACCCTTCCCGCTCTTGGGGAGGCCATGTAGGCAGAACAACAACGAAGAGATGCTCTCTACCTGGTGGGTAACTGCGAGTGTGTCTAGAAAAGAGCAAGGTCCATACCAACTGCCCTTTGCTTCCCCAGTCATACTTTCTAACCCCATGTAATCAAGAATTTTAGAGTTTTCCAAAGGATAGTGTGGCCTCTTGCGTGGACGAAAAATGCCGGCCGGGAGTCGTAAAGTTTTCTGACACAGCGCCAGGAGCCTATCTGGCGTCGCTAGCTCATAAATATCACAATGTCAGAAAAACCAATACATTGCAGAAACGTGTAAAGATTTCCGACGCGCGGGAGGAGGAAACTGTCCTGAAACAAGACATCACAGCAGCTGAAAGTCGTGCCGGACAAAAGTATGCCTGCACGTTCTGCCATCATGGCTGTATGGTATTCCGACACATGCGCCTGTCGAGGCGGAGTCATGATGGCCAGTAGACGTGGGAAAGTCGCGCCGATGTCCGCTTAGCGTTCTATGGCATATTTCGAGATTAATTCATGCAGAGTGGGACGGCTCACTTCTAACTCAGCGGCAGTACGGGTAACATTCCCATTATGTCTCGCCAGGACGCGTTGTATGAGCTCTTTCTCCAGGGCTTCCCGGGCAGCCCGGAGGCCTTGCCCCGCATACTTTGCAAACGGTGACTCAAGATCCAGATCCCCGGGTGTCAGACGGGTGCCCTGCGCCATAATAACGGCCCGTTTAATCCGGTTTTCTAACTCTCGCACATTGCCAGGCCAATGATAGGACTGTAGAGCGCTTAACGCTTGCCGTGTGAAGCCGGTGATTTTGTTTTTTCCCTCAGCCGTATAGCGCTGGAAAAGCGCTTTGGCAAGGAGCAATACGTCCTCCCCCCGCTCTCGCAGAGGAGGAAGAGCCACGATGATCACGCCCAAACGATAATATAAATCGTCTCGAAAGCGCCCTTCTGCCATGGCCTGATTCAAATCCACATTGGTGGCGGCCAACACACGCGTGTCCACCATAATAGGCTCTCGGCCTCCCACCCGTTCGAGCTGATGTGCCTGCAGGAACCGCAGCAGCTTCACTTGGAGCGGCAGGGATAATTCGCCAATTTCATCGAGAAAAAGCGTGCCCCCTTGTGCCGATTCAATCCGGCCCTTGCGCTGCACATGCGCGCCTGTAAAAGCCCCCTTTTCATGACCAAAAAGCTCACTCTCTAGGAGATTCTCTGGAATCGCCCCGCAATTAATGGCGACGAATGGGGCGTCGCGACGACCGCTCTGACGATGGATGGCCCGCGCCACCAGTTCCTTCCCAGTGCCACTTTCCCCAACGATTAAGACCGAGGCCTCGGTATGCGCGACTTTGTGGATGGTGGTAAAGACGTCTTGCATCTGCGGACTGGTGCCGAGCATTTCCTCGAACGCCTGGCTGTAGAGACGCTGTTGGAGAGCACGATGTTCTTGCTCAAGTTGGTACACATGCAGGGCGCGTCGCAGTATTACCTTCAGTTCATCGAGTTGAATCGGCTTCCGGAAAAAGTCATAGGCCCCCTGGCCAATCGCTTGCAGCGCATACTCTCGGCCATCGCGTCCGGTAATGACAATCACCTTGGCATCCGTATCCTCTTGGAGGATCTCGCTGAGGGTCCGTAATCCTTCTTCCATGTCGCGTGGATGGGGTGGTAACCCTAAATCCAGCGTCACCACTGCAGGGCGCTCAGCGTGAAACACCTTCAGGGCGGACGGACGATCTGCTGCGACGCCCACCTCATACTCCTGGGCCAGAGCCCATTTCATCTGAGTCCGAATCTCTTCGTCATCATCAACAATAAGGAGCTTTGGCTTATCCATAGCCTTTGGCCTCATCCAGTAGATGACCTTGTCGGTGTCCCATCACGAGCAGAACCCGGCAGCAGGACACGAAAGGTACTGCCTTTCCCTGCCTCGCTCTCCACCTCAATCCGACCGCGATGCGCTTCGACGATCATCTTGCTGTGAAAAAGCCCTATCCCTAATCCTTGACTTTTCGTCGTCTGAAACGGTTGAAACAGCGATCGTGCAATAAACTCGTTGGACATCCCACAGCCATTGTCGCGCACTGACAACACTGCCCACCCTTCTCGCCAATCAGTCTGTACATGAATTTCGCCCTTGTCGTTGACGGCCTCATTGGCGTTCAAAACCAGATTGAGCAACACCTTTTGTAACTGCTCTGGGTCAACAAGAAGACACGGCACAGCACAGAGTTCCTGGCGCAGCGTGGCGTTTAAGGACTCCTTCACCTCGGCAAGGGTGGTGGTGACCAGAGTATTGAGGTCCACCTCAACAAGACACAATTCGATTTTTCTCGTCATGAGCGATAATCGACTACACATCGCATTCATCTTCGCCACACTGCTCGAGATGACGCGCAGCATATCATCACGAAATGCCGGGTTATCGTAGTGTGCTGGTAAGTTTTGCACCATTAAGGACAGTTTTGTGGCGAGGTTCTTCAGGTCGTGGACGAAAAATGCTGAGAGAGTTTGAAAGGCCTCCATCTCCTTTGCCTTTAAGAGACGTCGAGACAGTCTGAGATTCAGAAGACTTGCCGCGGCCTGATCTGCCAGCGTTTTGAGGAGCGCAAAATCCTCCAGAGTGAATGACTCCTGGGTTAAGCGGTCATTTAAGGTCATGAAACCCACGCACCGTTGGCCCGCAGTGAGTGGTGCCCCATAGCGCAGCCGGGCATGACGAAACGCCTCCTGGTAGGTTGTCGCCAAATATTGCGCCCTGGCATCTGACGGCCGGGCAAAATCGCTCGGCCTCTGATAGTCGTCGAGGTACCGCCCTATGGCCACGGCACTTTGTGCCGTCCCGTGCCAGGTGGGTTTTTCACTCTGCGAGAAGGCTGTCGATCCTCCCATGGTGATCCCCTCCGCCGCGTCGTCATCAAGCAGCCAAAGAGTCACCGCAGGCACTCCGAACGTCTCCGACACCATTTTTGCCACCACCGCGCAGAGTTCATGCACATCCATCACGGACGTCGTGCGTTGGGTAAAGGCCATCCATACCTGTCGATAGTCATAACGCGAGCGATAGACATGGCGGCTGATGAACTGCTTGAGGTGTTGGCGGAGTTGATCGGACAGCAGTACGATGCTCAGCCCTACGGCGGCGAGAAAGACGAAAAACGTTTCCAGGGGCAGCACTCTACTGCCACCGAAAGAACTGATGACCTTGGCAAATACCCCTACGGTGAGGAGATAGATGCCTACCACGAGGGCCGTAATGGAGTTGTAGAGGGCTGTACGGGAGAGATAGATTTCAGTATTTAACAGGCGATGACGCATCAACGACACGCCCATCAACAGAGTCGCAGCAATAATGCTCGCTGCAGCAACCGCTTTGATCTGTAGGCTGATGGCAGAAAATAGCACCACCTGACTATGCGTATAGATCTGCGCCGCAAACAGACTGCCAACACCTAAAATCATGAACTTGATCTGCCAACGCATGCTTCCAGTAGAGACGCGGAGAGTGCGCTCTAAATTCATCAGGACAATGACCGCACCGAGGAGCATGCCCAGGTGGAACACATACCCTGACCAGCCAATAGGAATGACCCAGCCAGCGGTGCCCTCGAAGCGCAACACATCAAGGAGAAGAGCAGCAGGGAAACCTGCGACTAGCCCGAGCGGGAAAGCGCAGGCGAGCAGGAGAACCCAGCGCCATTTGACGATGACTTCTTTGTAATTGGTGCGGGCAAAACTGAGACTGAAGAGGATCCAAAGGCCTGGGATCGCCGCAGAGACAAACATACTAAGCTGTTCCCACCAAAAAATGTCCACGGGCAGAATGGCGGAGGCAGCAAAGCCCACACAGATTTGCTGCAAGGCCAGCACCCCCATGCCTGCTGCAAAGATGCGATGGACATCAGCGCGAGCATTGGTCCAGAACACGAAGGCGGCAAGCCCGCCGCAGAGAAGAGCTGCCATAAAAGCGAGCAGCGCGGTAAACATCATGAGGCATCCTTCCTGATGACCTCTCGCCTGGCCATTGGTAGTTCTGCCGCATCTGACCTCACGCGGCGAACCTGCTCTGTGCCTCTGATCAACTCGGGAGATGTTCCCGCAGCCGGGGGAAAATCAGCTCAGCAAAGGCTTTGCCTTGCGCCAGGATCTCTTCCTCACTCTGATTTGTATACGGGACGGTTATCCGAACGAACGCCCCATCGGTGCGATTTTTCGTCATGGCATCGAGGACCATGTAAATCTTGGCCCAATATTCGCTCGTAATGATCCGCCCTCGATCTTGATACCAGTAGAGAACTAATTGTTTATCCAAGCCCTTTTGAATAATGAACTTGTTAATTTCCACTGGTTGCCCATGAGGGCCGACGCTGGCTATATGGGTTTTGCCGGTGTCCACGAAATACCAGCCACTCCCAGGCAGACAATTTTTCGGAGAATGATACGTAGCCCCTTGGCGCATGCTTTTGTAGTAGCCCACATAGAGCCCAATGGGTAGCCCTCGTTCCTGCCGGTATTGGCGCAATATGTAATCATCAACTTTCAACACTTGGAGGATATCGCTATCAAATTCCTCCTCGATCCCCTGCCACTGGTCAAGATGCAGTGGGAAACTGGCCAGACGCTTGTGGATTGGCGTCCCCTCTCCATGCGATACAGCACGCAGCAGGCTTCCTGCGGCGATGAGAATGACCATGGCGATGACCAGCTCTCGCAGACCTTTCATGCCTCTCTCTTTCTCTCTAGACGTGCATTGGATACTGCCGACAACAGAAAGCCTTCGCTGAGGAGGAGCACAAACGCCACCACAAAGACCAACCATCCAGCAAACGTGTGATAGAACCCCTCGGCAACTTTTGTCCCATACAGAAAGGCCAGGACGCCTGTCCCCCAGATCCGGAAAGCATTGGCCACCAGGGCAATCGGCATCGCCGAGGTCACCAGGACCCAGCGCTTGCCAGTGTGACGTTGCGTCATATACGCAAACACCACAGCCAGGGCAAGGAGCGACACAAGAGAGCGGATACCACTGCACGCCTCAACAATTTCGAGCGTGCTATGGGGAAGAAAAATGATGTTTCCCTCCCGATACACCGGTAAACCGATGAGCTGTAGAGATGCCGTGGACAATTTGGCAGCGAGGAGTTGGAGCGGGAAGGTGATGGTATTCAGGATAATGGCGGGAAGCGGGATCATAAACAGGAGGTAGGCCAATGGGAAGGCGAGCAACTGGAGTATTTTCCAGCCACAGAGATATACCACAAGGCCGGTAATAACCACAATCATGGAGGAACGCATAAGGAACAATTCGGCACCAAGGTGACCGAGGAAAAGCATGCTGACCCCCGCCAGCAGGAGGAGCACTCCCCAGCTCTGTGGCTGCCGTACGACCCTATGGAGTTGTTGGCGTCGCTCCCAGACAAAATACGCACTCAGGAGAGGGACCAAGAAGCCGTGTGAATAATTGGGGTCATCTGACCAATCAGCGATTAAGGGGGGCAATACAAACGCATAGAGATACAAGAAAGCCCCCGCCAGGAGCCCCACCTGCACTATCCAACCCCACGTGCTCCTTGAGGTCTTTTGCTCCGGTATCGTTGTTTGTACCCCAGGCTGTTCTAAGGTCGTCGGCATAGGTACTCCTCGGGTCAAATCGCCTGCCTCTGTGTCATGAAAAACGAAGAAAATGGCGCTCCTGTGCTTTGCATTATCGGTCAGAGCGTAGTAAAACTTGAACTGCTGCCCGCCGCAAGCAGGTATGGCGTGTATGGTGTGGTCCAAGAAAGCTATAGAGCGAGGTGGGAAGCGGATGGCAAGGAAAAGCGCCGGAGAGGCTCAGCCCTGGCGTATCAACGAGCGCTGATGCCTGTGGCCGTGTCGGGCACACAGCACTGCTGCGGGGCATGCGAACATACAAACGCGGCGAGGCATCTGCTAGGATGAGCTGCTATGCGCCATGCCCCTGAGGGAACAATCAGAAAAGAGAAAACCCTGAGGAGATAGAGAGGGTAACCCGGTTTTCGTCAAAATCACCACCAGCCTGGTTGATACTCGATGCTGGTAGAGATACACGAGCGAGAGCGACACCACGCGCGACAGCGCGTATGACGCCCGAGCCCCTGCCCTCCAGAAGCTGTCGTCACGGTCCCGCACCGATTCGGTTGTCCCTACACTGTCCTCAAGCTGCTCAGTACGGGTGAAACTCACAAACAACGTCGACAGGAAGGCCGGCGTGAACACATGGTTCAGACGGAAGGTGACTGTTTGCCGTAGCACAATACCAACATTGTCAATTTCGTCCAGACGTATCACCAACGCTCTGCTCGCTCGTAAGTGCCAGACGTCGTATAGCGGGAAATTGGCAAAGCACCGTCGAGAGCAACCTGCCATGTCGAAGAAGACCCGCGGCTCCTCATCCTCGCGCTCAAAGACTGTTGTTCCTACAGATACAAAGGCGCCGAGGAATGACGTAAATTGTCGGCGCATGCCAACGCTCGCCCCATACAAGTGAGAGTCGTTTCCTCTCTCACGCCGGTCAGTGATTAACCCAAAGAGCTTGAGAATGAGGCTCGTGCGACGGTCAACAAGATATCCGAAGTCAACTGCGGCTCGGTGCGACTGTGTATCGGCGCCTCCGTCGCTATTGTTCGTCGTGAACGAGTAGCTCGTACTGCCGGTAAACAAACGGCTGAAGCGATGCTCGAGACTGGTGGAAACCGCATGCGAGAGCGAATCGTCGGCACTCGTTCCCACCCTCACTCAGGACGATGGTATTGGTATAGGCAAAGGCCATCGAGGTGAGACGACTAAAGGCGTAGCGCATCTGCGGACTAATCCGATTCCGCAAGAAGGTCCTTCTCTCACGGCGGAGGCCCGAGTCAGAGGCTCCGATATCATCGTCCCGGGTGAAACTCTCACTCAGTGCAAGAGACAAACGCGATATTTGGTGGCCAGCAGTGAGAGAAAGATTCACAAAGCCAATGTCACTGTCCCCGGAATTCGCCTGGTAGTCCGCACTGAGAGAATTTGCCAACGACACAAAGCTCTGACCATTGTCTAAACGATAGACCGTGCCGATACTCAGCATGGTCCGGAATTCGTCTCGCCCATCGCCCTGCTCTCCACTTTGGGAAAAATTATCAGAGTATTCCTCGGCAAGTGTGGCCGACATGAAAAGACGTGCAGGCTGCTCTTGAAGACCTAGAAGCGTCTCAAGGAGGGGATTCGAACGGGGTGCACGCTGTATCCAATCAAACTGGGCAGGGACGGGAGCGAGGAGTCGTTCCTGTGACGATGGTGGCGGACTGGCGAGGACAGGGACTGCTCCAGGGTCACTTGGCGTGTCCTGTGCGTACACAGGCATGCCAAAACTGCTGAGGACAACGATCAGCGAGAACACTCGCCAGCCATCTCCGCCCTCTGCCATCCCTCTCCTCTCTGGGACAGACGTTCAGATAGTCGCATTGGGAGACCATCTGCGCAATGTGCATTCGCAACTTTCGCATAGAACCAACTCCCTTTTGCTGCAACTACGATCTTTCTGTATAGCCGTTGAATACCCTTTACCAAACGCTCCGAACCCCATCAAGACTCGTTACGGCTAGATGCATTGTACGTACTGGAAGGTGCAGGACCCTGAGCAAGTCCATGCCACGCATTCACCTGCTCTAAAATATTCGATGAAGTATATAAATCCGAAAGCTCTATCGCCACAGATTTCTAATCGATGGTTCTATGAGGCAATACGAGTATACCAAAACGATCTCCCTGTGCTGAAGGCATGTTATCTATATATCACAGTAGACACTTACCATATTTTATAGAACAATTTTTTTATTATATATACTTTAAAAAACTTTATTACATTTTTACTAAACTCTATATAGAAAATCTCCGATAATTATTTGACAAAGTTTCATACATCAATAATTTTTCGTATTACTATATGGTGAAAAGACATCATATTATATAAATGAAAACTAAAAGCCTAACTCTTCGTTCGATAAAGGCAAACCAGCAGTGATGCTGGGACGCAAAGCCTCCGGTCCTAGGACTCTCCAGGATAGCGGGGTTGCCGGACGAAATGTTGCGCTGAGCACCTCCAGGCAGGGCTCGCGAACATTTCGTGGGTCCATTGCATATAACATAATGGAGGTGTTCACATGCACAGGCACACCTGGTGCTTGACCCTTACCCTCGTTCTCTGTCTGACTATCATGCTGATGGCTTCCTACACACAGGCGGCACAACTTGAACTGACTTGGGATCCGCCAACCACGAATACCGATGGCACTCCTTTGGCAGACCTGGCAGGTTACAAAATTTATCACGGCCAAAGCAGTGGGAATTACTCCGAGACACTCAACGTTGGCAATGTAACGTCCCACCTCTTAGGTGGCTTGGCCGAAGGAAAGACCTACTACTTTGCCGCGACTGCCTACGATGTCTCAGGCAATGAAAGTGACTTTTCTAACGAAGTGAGTGCGGCGATCCCTTCACCAGAGCCGCCCCATCCTCCAGAAGGCACCTTCCACCAAGGGAGTGATTCGTACGGCGGTGTCACCATGGAGGCCGAAAATGCTCACACCAACACCTCCCAGGGCGAGCACAGCTGGTCGCTCATCTCCCCCACCGGCGCCTCGGGCACGGGCGCCATGGAAGCTACCCCCAATGCTAGCACCACGAACAACACGGACTATGCCGCCAATAGCCCACGCCTGGACTTCCAGGTGACGTTTGTGCGCACCGGCACCCATTACGTCTGGGTCCGTGGCCTCGGCCGGTCGGGCGCCGATGACTCTGTGCATGTCGGCCTCAACGGGCAAGCGCTCGCCACGAGTGACCGCATCTCGCCGTTTGCGCCCACCTGGACATGGGTCAACACCACCATGGATGGTGTCCGGACCACCATCGAGGTGCCGACTGCGGGCAGGCATACCGTCAACGTGTGGATGCGCGAAGACGGCTTCGTGTTCGATAAGCTTGTACTGACGTCCAATGCCGCCTTCACCCCCAGTGAGACGGGT
>CAVZBC010000034.1:0-27505 GCA_963773125.1 uncultured Gammaproteobacteria bacterium
CTGTGCGACGCGCCAGCAATAACCCACCTGGAGAGATTTTTCACGTTTGCTGTGCTTCACACCACAGGGGAATGAGCACAATTCGTGTAAAATTCCAGATGCATCTGACTTCAGGAATGGTTTCCATGCTGCTAAGCAAACGCAAAGCTGACCGAATGATGCAGAGACGTTGACCATCAAGGCTTGCGGGTAATCCAAACATCAGGGGATTCTATGCCTTTTTTATGCCAGCCTCAAAGCCTGCGTATCTCCTGTAAAAGGACGGTATTATTGGTCGGGCTCCTCGCAATGTTAGGACTGCCCGCCATAGGACGCGGTGAGAGCCAGGCACCCGGGTTGATTCCGGTAGTGTTCCAGTCAAAATGGTTCCCGCAGGCGCAATTTGCCGGCTATTGGGTCGCCGGAGGTCACCCGCCAGGGCAGATCTCCTCGCGCCACGTACCAACCGAAGCTGGACGCAACTTCTATGCCCAGGAAGGACTGGACGTCACCATCCTGGATGGTGGGAATGTCAACCCCACCGTGCAGGTGAGTGAGGGCCACGCCGATTTCGGGACAGACTGGCTGGCCAATATGCTGATCCAGCGGCAGACGAAGCAGCTGAACATCGTCCATATCGCCCAGGTCTTCCAGCTCCCTGCCTATGCCTTCGTCGCGCGACAAGCGGCAGGCATCAAGACCATAGCAGATTTCCGCGGGAAGCAGGTGGGTGTGTGGGCCTTTGGCAACGAATTTCCTGCCATGGTGTGCTTCCGCGTGCATGGGCTCACGGATGTCAAGACGACGGTGTACGCCTTCGACCCCGCCCTCGTGTTCCCGCATCAGGTGGACGTCGCTAGCGCCATGCTCTACAACGAGTTGCATCAGATCATTGGCCTGGGCTTGCCTCTAGAGCAGCTGCGCGTCATGGCCGCGGCGGGCAGTGCCTGTGGCGTCCTCGAAGATTTTCTGTTCACTACCCGGACCTTGCTACAATCGGACAACTGGAAGGGCACGGGGCTCAGTGGCAAGGAACTCGCGCAGCGCTTTGTGCGGGCGACACTGAAGGGCTGGCACTGGGCCATCCAGCACCAGGAACAAGCCGTCCGGGTGGTGCTGGACTTCTGTGGCACCACGTGTCGAGGCTCTGGTGCCACGCAGGACCCTTTGACGCACCAGACCTGGCAGATGGCACGGGTGGCGGAGATGGTGCAGCCGGCCTTATTAACCGATACGCACATGCAGGCGCTGTTTGGACTGACGGAAACGCCGACACAGGTGACGATTGGTTGCCTCAACCTGCAGAGTTACAGCCGCACGGTCAATTTGTTAGAGCAAATCCACCTCATCGCCACGGGCACGGGGGATGCACGCCAGGTGGTGCACTTTGATCTCCTGGATGCCATTGGAGTGAAGTGCGCCCGCTAATGTAGACCATCAGCCGTGAGACATCTGCGTCCTATGTCCTGAACCGCCGCCGCAAACGTCCAGCCCATACATTCATCTCACTCAGCCTGAACAACCGGGCCAGGGCCAGGTAGGTCCCCGCAAACGTTCCCAAAACGCACCCCGCCACCAGCACAGGAGGCCAGCCCGACAGCAGCCACCAGGCCAGTGCCCCCGGCAGAACGGCTAACAGCGCTACGCCGACCATAGTGGTCAGGGGGCGCCAGGGCAAACCGACGTGGGTCTGTCGATACAGCACGGCACGCAGCCAGAGCAGCTCGCTCCACGCCCCGGCCGTGGCCCCCAGGGACAGCCCGACGGCACCGAGGAACAGGGGTGAGCCGTGTGGCGCTGTGCCAGTGAAGGAAGCCACGGCAAAGCGGTCCAGAAAAAACATCAGCGGTATGGACACGAGCGTTGAGATTACCACGCGCAGCACCGCGATTCTGGCGGGTGTCCTGGTGTCTTGCAGGGCGTAGAAGGCGTTCTGCAACAGGCGTGACGCCGTGGTGGCCAGGATCCCCAACGTGTACCCGCCGAGAATCACATAGATCAGGCAGCTATCGTGAAAGTCGAAGTGCCCGCGCTCGAAGAGCGCGCGCACGAGCGGCAGACCGAAGACCAGGTAGGCGAAGCACGTCGGCACCGTCAGAAACATCATCTGTCGCACCGCAGCGCTGACACGCGCCATAAACGCGCCTGTCTCTGCGGCGTTGAAGCGCGACAGTTCGGGCAACTCAGAGGCCGCCACTGACATGCCGAAGAGGCTCACCGGTAACACATAGAGCATCTGTGCGTAGCCCAATGCCGCGATGGCTCCAACGGCAATCTGCGAGGCGAGAAACACATCGATCCAGGATGATATCTGATAGGCCCCCCGCCCAGCTGCGACGGGTCCAAAGGCGCCTAAGGTTTCGCGTACTCCCTTGACCCGCGTGGAAAATGACAGTCGAAAGCCTTTTAACAACCGGTATACCAGCGGCAGCTGCACGACAAACTGCAAAGCCCCGCCAAGCAGCGCACCATAGAACACCGCCTGGAGCAGCTGGTTGAGCGTCGTTGGGCTGAGGCTTGTGAGGTGCCCGAGGCGCCCAGACTCCGGTATGAGAAAGGCAGCCGTGCCGCATAGCGCCGCAATGATCGCCGCGTTCCACAACACCGGTGCGATATAGGGCAGGAAGAAACGGCGATGGCTGTTGAGAATGGCCAGAGCCCAGGCCGAGAGCACCAGGATGCCAGTCATCGGGAAGAGTATCCGCACACCCTGCACCACTAAGTCGAAACGATTGATAGCGAGTTGACCCGCCGCCACCTGCGCGGCATCATCGAGCAAGCCAGGAGTCAGAGCCACCACAATGGGTTTCGCCAGCAACAATCCGAGCAGGACAACGCCAGCAGTGACGGCCAGCAGCAGGCCGAAGATAGCCCCTGCGTAGCGGCCTGCTTCACGCTCACGTCCTGCCTCCAACATGCGGCTGTACACGGGGATAAACGCTGCCGAGAGCGTGCCTTCGCCGAGCAAATTCTGCAGCACGTTTGGCCCTTTGAAGGCCGCGGCAAGCACGTCGGCATGCGGTCCCACACCAAAGAAGTACGCCACCACCGCCTGCCGCACAAACCCGGCGATGCGGCTGGCAAAGATACCGATGGCAACGAGGCTAGCGGCATGGCTCACTCGGATGGCACCTCATGCAAGACGCCGCGGCGGAGTTGATCGCGCTCAATGGATTCGAACAGCGCGGTAAAATTTCCTTCGCCAAATCCCTCGTTACCTTTACGTTGGATAATCTCAAAGAAGATCGGACCAATCACCGTATCGGAGAAAATCTGCAACAGCAGCCCTTGCCCTGCACTCGGCGCGCCGTCAAGCAGGATACGCAAGTCACGCAGTCGGGTAAGGTCTTCGCCGTGCTCAGGTACCCGGTCAGGCAGCATGTCGTAATAGGTGTCGGGGGTATCCATGAATTTGAGACCGTTGCTCCGTAAGGCTGCGACGGTGCTATAGATGTCATCAGTCCCCAGCGCAATGTGCTGAATGCCTTCGCCATGGTGATCCTTAAGGTATTCCTGGATCTGGCTCTTATCATCGGCGGATTCGTTGATCGGAATGCGAATTTTGCCACAGGGGCTGGTCATAGCGCGTGAGCGTAGCCCGGTCAGCTTCCCCTCGATGTCGAAGTAGCGGAGTTCCTTAAAGTGAAAATGGCGTTCGTAAAAGGCCGCCCACTTCGCCATATTGCCGCGTTCGACGTTGTGCGTCAGGTGATCGACGTAGGTGAGCCCGACCCCTGGCGGGTGCTGATCAACGCCGGCCAGTGGTCGAAAATCGACGTCATAAATGGTCTGATCGCCATAGCGGTCGACCAGATAGATCAGCGAGCCGCCGATGCCTTCGATGGCGGGGATACGCAGTTCCATCGGGCCGGCGCCCGACTCGACTGGCGTTGCACCGCCGGCCACGAGGGCATGCAGCGCCTGGGCCGCATCACGGACACGAAACGCGATGGCATTCGCACTGGGGCCATGGATGGTAGTGAAGCGTTCGGCCTGACTGTTTGGCTCAGCGTTGAGAATGAAGTTAATGTCTCCCTGACGAAACAGGGTCACCTTCTTGCTCCGGTGTCGGGCCACCGCCGTAAATCCCAGCCGGGCAAATAGCTGGGCGAGATCCTCGGCATGGGGGGAAGCATATTCGACGAACTCAAAGCCGTCAGTACCTAGAGGGTTCTCCCAGAGGTCGCCAGCATGCTTGGCAGTCATATCATAACTCCTCTGTGCTTGAGGCACGTATGGGCGCCACAACAATCGCTAGAAAAGTGTATCCTGTACATGGCGCCTGATGCATGGCCATTTCTCCGCGTCGCCGTGTCAGCGTCGGGGCAAATAGTCCAGATCATGTGGCCTGCCGGTTAACTTTTTGTGTGACAGGGTCGATAGAGAGGCGTGCGAGTCGGGACGGGTTGTTTTGTGTTGAAAAGGACACGGTCTATGCTGCCAGTATCCCCTGCATCGTTCATCGCCTTTGCCAAAAGCGATATTGCGCAATCGATTTCAGCGCGTTTTGAACGGCAGGTACAGAGAGTGCCACACCGGCTGGCGGTGCAAACTGCGTCGCACCAGCTTACCTATGCCATGCTCAATCGTCTTGCCAACCGTATGGCGCATGCCATCCTGATCCGGCGTGGGCCGGCTGTAGAACCCGTAGCTCTGCTGCTGGACCAGGGCGCGCCGCTCATTGCCGCAATCCTTGGCATCCTCAAGGCAGGCAAGCTCTACGTGGCCTTAGACCACACCTATCCCCAGGCCCAGCTTGCCGACATGCTGGCGGATGCGCAGCCAGGACTCATGATCACCAACCACCAGCACATTGCCTTGGCCAACACCTTATGGCCACACCACAACGGCGTGCTCAACCTCGATACGCTCGACCCCTCCCTGTCGACAGCCAATCCTGCCCTGACCATAGCGCCCGATACCCCGGCGTATATTTTTTACACCTCTGGCTCAACCGGACGGCCAAAGGGGGTCGTCGATACGCACCGCAATGTCCTGCACAACATCATGCGTTACACCAACAGCTTGCGTATCTGTGCCGAGGACCGCCTGACCCTCCTACAATCGTGTAGTTTCAGCGGCTCGGTGTCGAGCCTCTTTTGTGCTGTGCTAAACGGGGCATCCGTCTTGCCGTTTGATGTGCGCGCCCAGGGGCTCCATACTCTCCCTGCCTGGCTGCGTCAAGAAGGCCTCACCATCTATCATTCCGTGCCGTCGATTTTTCGCCAGGTGGCCACGGCTGGAGAAGCGTTGCCGGCTTTACGTCTTATCAGACTGGAGGGCGATCAGGCCTCCTGGCGCGATATAGAGCTGTATCAGCAGCATTTTCCCGCCACCTGTGTGCTGGTCAATGGTCTCGGTGCGACCGAGTGCGGCCTGGTGCGCCAGTTCTTTGTTGATCAGACGACACCGGTGACAGGCAGTGTGGTACCCATCGGTTACGCCGTCGAAGATATGGAAATTTTGCTTCTCGATGACACCGGTCAAGACGTGCCTATTGGCGAGATAGGTGAAATCGTGGTTTGCAGCCGCTATCTGGCAGCGGGGTATTGGGGGCGTCCGGAGGTAACGGCGGCGGCGTTTCGTGCTGATGTGCACGACCAGGAGAGACGGACATACCACACCGGAGATCTCGGACGTCTGCGACAAGACGGTTGTTTGGAGCACCTGGGCCGCAAGAATTTTCAGCACAAAATCCGCGGCCATCGGGTTGATGTTGCTGACATTGAGACGGCGTTACTGGCGCATAGCGCTATCCGCGAAGCGGTGGTCGTGACGCATGCTGAGCCAGCCTCTGAAGCACGACTGATCGCCTATATTGTGCCAACGACGCAGACCCCTCCAACGGCGAGCGCCCTACGACGTCATCTCATCAAGCGCCTGCCAGAGTACATGCTTCCTGCTGTCTACATAGTCCTGGCAGCCTTGCCGCTCGATGCGAACGGCAAGGTCGCGCGGCGCTTGCTTCCCGCTCCCAAGGCGCAACGAGCGCATCTGGATACCCCATACGTGTCACCCCGCACGCCGTTCGAGGAAAGACTGGCAGCGCTATGGGCGGATGTCCTCCAGCTGGAGCGTGTTGGCATCCACGATCATTTTCTCGACCTCGGGGGTGACTCTTTACTCGCCACGCAGCTCTTGGCACGGGTGCTGGACACGTTTCAGCTCACCCTCCCGCTGCGTTCGCTCCTGGAAGCTACGACAGTGGCAGAAATGGCTATCATGCTGCTGGAGCATCAGACGGGCACTGTCGACCAGGGCGAGTTCAGCCGGTTGTTAACTGACCTGGAAACCTTCCCTGAAGCCCCCCATTTTCCCCCGTCCTGAGAGCACGACATTGTAGACGAGACGTCTCGCACCTCTACTGCAGTCCTCTTGCCAGTGGCATCTCTGTTATTACGCCTGCCAGTACTGTGCCGATTCTCATGGATGAGATTCCTGGCCTCATGGTTTCTCACTTGAGACACACTTTCTCGGGACATTTCGTGCTGTTCTCAACACCATCAATACCCCGCAAGTCTAGTATTGAAGCGAAGATGATGCGATATGGATCTCTGTGGTATGGCATTTGCTGAATAGATCAATTGCCGTCAGCCAATGTACATAACATAGAGATGGGGCAGGACAGAAACGAGAGGAACTATAGTTATGAGTATGCAATCCTTGCGGGGTGCTGTCGAGGTGTTAGCGCTGCTTGCCTCGTCAGGATGTCAGGTGCGCGTTGAGGGCGATGCGTTGCATGTACACGATCCGCAAAAGGCCCTCACCGATGAACTTCGACAGTCCATCAACCAGAACAAGCTGGCCATTCTGACTCTGCTCGTCCGCGACGCACTGCGGCGTGTTCTCCAGGTGCTGGATATGGCCCAGCCAGCCATTCCTATTGGTGTCCAAGAGGATTTTGCTACCGCCTGGTTAGCAGCGGTGCGGATGGTGGGGGAGCCCTGGACAGGGGAAGAAGAAATAGAGCTGTGGAAACAATAGTCTCTGCATGCGCCATACATCCATTATTCCATGCGCTACGGAAAGGAATTCATGATGAAAATCGTGCGGATTCATGCTGTCTATAAAGGTTGGCCGGTGGCTCTCGTGGTGCAGACAGATACTGGTGAAGTGCTCGAATTGTCTCTCAGTGATCTCAAAGAATTCGAAGGCACCTTCGAAGAACAGCTCTGGAAAGAATTGGTCGATGAGTACAAGGTGTTTTCCCACACCTATCATTAGGCTGTGCACTGCCTATTCTATACGCCTCTCACGCTACCCAGCTATTGTCCTTCTCCATAGCGGCCGCAAGCGATCCGTGTACGTCAGTACCGGATCCTCGTCTGCCGTGCGGTCTCCAGCCCTGCCACACAGGGCGGCCAGCATGACGCCCTGGCACGCGCCACAGCGCCAGTGTGATACAGTGGGTACCTCTTTGTAGTAGGCGGTGCTTAAGTTTTTTTTCGACGAGACCGATACATACATTGCCAGCTTGTCCTCCCTGGGAAGGGGTGCGGTGTGCCGGCCCTGTGTTCTTGAAACTGTTGTATAACGCCTACCGGTAAGAAAAGGCGCAGTCATGAACGGATGCAAATATTGTGTCATCATGCATCACCGCAAACGACGCGGCAAACAACGGGCTCGCGGTGTAGCCATGTGTTTAGCACAAGAAGAATTGGTCCGCTGTCAGAGGAAATGGGACGAACGCGGTCCAGGCTGCGAATATCATGACGCCAAAGTGCGTGCCACTACTCAGGAACAGGCCAAACCAGTCCAGCTGGTGGTCTATACGGGCAATCCACGGCGGCAACGGCAGAATTCGCTGTCAACGAGCTCTAGGTGACACTTTACCGATGGTCTGTTCGTGCTGACGCAGTGACTGCCGGCGCAGAGTGCACACTCTCCGCCTCCTCTCTCTCCGCTTCTCCACTCTGCCTCAGGCAACACGAAACGCTGGTAACACCTCTTCGATGCACCGCTGCAACTGGCTCTTGAGGTTGGGCGAGACAAAGCGCAACACCGGCATGGTGCAACCTGCCTCTATATACGCCTGGATCTTCTCTATCACCGCCTCTGGAGGACCATAGGCCAGCCAGAGTTCGGCACGTTCGCGTGACACTGCCCCGGCACCATAGTACGACGCGAGAAAATGCGTGGCTTCCTGAAAGGCCTGCTCGCGGTCGTCGTTGATATTGACCATGAGATGCAGGCAGGACTCCAGCGCCGTGGCATCGCGCCCCTGGCGTGCAGCATAGGCGCGAATCGTTTCGAATCGCTGACGAAAGGTGTCCACGGGTGTCGCGTCTGTCTGCCAACCGTCGCCGTACGTGGCAACACGACGCAGGATGCGGTCGATGACCGCCGCAGAGACGTGTTCTACTTTGGGATTAACCGCCAGGTAAATCGGCAGCGGCTGCTGTACCGGTTTCGGAAGCAGCTCGACGTCGGCGAACTGGTAGTATTTGCCGGCATGCGTGCAACGCTCTGCGCTCCACAGGCGACGTAAGATGGTGATGCCTTCGATCAGGCGACCTACCCGCTCGGACGAGGCGACCCCCATGACCTCTAGCTCATGGGCAAATTGCGGACCGTCCTGCGTCCCCCCACCGTTGCAGACAGCCAGAATGGTGCGGCCGTGCGATAGCACGTCCAGACTGGCCCATTGGATGGCCAGCAGAATGGGATCACGCAGTGGAAAACTGGCCAGGCAGATGGTGCCGAGCTTGACGTGTTGTGTCCGTGCGGCAATGGCAGACAGCGTCACAATGGCTTCCACACGTGGTTTGGACAACAGATTGTCCCCCACCCAGACGCCGTGAAAGTAGCCCGAGGTGTCGGCGCTCTGGGCTGCCTCCAGTAAATCATCCAGGGTGGCCCAGCCAAAGAGCACAGCGCGGTTCGACAGGCTGAGACCGAATTTGGCGCGCATCGGAGAGGGCATGACGTCTCCTTTCATAACGCTTAACCGAGCAGCGATAGGATGGTGTAGATAATCACCCGTGCTTCGTCAAGAACATGCGACAGTGGCACAAAATCTTCCGCCAGCACTGAGGCGCCGCCGCCTACGCCGTACATCACCGCTGGCACCCCTGCAGCGCATGGCCCCCCAGCATCAAACGAGCCTTGCCCATAGTAGGTTTCGAGATCCACACCACGGATGTGACGATGCGCGTCTTGCAGCGCCAGCACGCCTGGATGTTGGGCATCAACCAATGCTGGCAGCATGTAGGAGCCGCGTTCGACGCGGACCTGGTACGGCGACAGGTCGCCGATGGTGGCACGCACATCGGCCACCGCCTGCTCTGGATCATCGCCCGGCAGAAGGCGTCGATCAATCCGTAAACGGGCCACCTCTGGCAACGTGTGCGGCGCCAGGGGTGCAAAGACCATCTGGTACACCAGCGCATGCCGTCCTCCCAGGAGTGGATGCGACCCCGCCAGTGGCACCTGTTTGAGCCGTGTGAGTACTTCATGGGCGCCCTCGATGGCGCTCAAACCCAGGTGCGGCGCACTCGAGTGTATGGCCTTGCCACGCACCTCCACGTTCACATCCACCCGCCCCCGATTGCCGAGCGACAGGCGCAGCCCAGTGCCAATGAGCAAGATGGCAAACTCGGGCCTGGGGTCTAACACCGCCAGGAGCGCTTCTGAGCAGGCATGGCTGCTGCGTCCCTCATTATTCACCGCGAAGCACAGGGTACCGCTGAGTGATATCTGATGCTCGTGCAGGAGTTTGAGCACGGCCAGCATGACGGCGTGATGCGCTTTGTTCTGTGTCACGCCCTGCCCGAAGACACACGGCTCATCGTAGCCCCACGCCGTGGCGTGCGCGATCTTACCCGAAAAAGGCTCTGGCATGAGGTTGTGGTGCTGGGTCGGCGTATAGACCATGAGCAAGAGCGATGTCTGAGACGTGCCCGCCCCATAGCGTACGACAAGTTGATTCCGCGGCACGTCAAGTACGTCGTAGGCACCAAAGTCGTAGAGTTTTGGACGCAGCACGTCTTGTACATAGTGCACGAGCTTGGGATCATCGGGTTCCATAAACACCTCTGGCCCGAGCGGCACCTGCGTCGGGATCCTGGCCAGCTCGACTAGCGTGTTGACCAGATAGCGCGTGTCAAGGTGGGCGACGATAGCCTGCTTGTCCTCTGCGGATAGTACCATGCAGACCTCCTATATGGGCATAGGCGACTCGCTGACTGCTGGGTCTCAGACAGCGCTATGGTACATCTGCCCGGCCGCAATGAAAAGTCTCAGTGTGCTTCTCCCGCGTCATGCACGCCCTCTCTGCGCTCCACAACACGGCTATGGACTTCTGGCCTGGAGCGCTCCTATACTGCTCGCAGCTTTTTCATCCTTCACTGGTGTATGACATATATGGAAAGAGAGGTGCGTGATGCGTCTACTGCGTGGTGCAACGCTGATCGATGGCACAGGGGCCGCACCGGTGCCCGATGCCGTCGTGCTGATCGATGCGGAGGGACGTATCGCCGCGGCAGGGCCCCGACAGACCGTGGCACCGCCTGCTAACGCAGAGGTGATCGATGTCACCGGCATGACGCTCCTCCCTGGTCTCGATTGATTGCCACGATCATCTGGCCTCCCACGGCTATGCCCTCAGTCGCCGCTGGGGCCTGGAGGAGCCGCAGAGTGCCACGCATTTGCGCACCGCCGCGGTGCTACGCCAGACACTGGCAACCGGATACACTACGGTGCGCGACGCCGCTGGTCTGGATGCGGGGTTCAAACAGGCCATGGAGGAAGGCCTGGTGCAGGGACCGCGCCTGGTGCTGGCGTTGAACATCATTTCGCCCACGGGCGGCATCGGCGACCGCACCAGTCCGTCTGGCCACTCGTGCTGTGTACCGCCGAGTCCCAATGTGCCTGATGCCGTGGCCAATGGCGTGCAGGCGGTGCAGACGGTGGTGCGCACCATGGTACGGGCAGGCGCCGATGTGATTAAATGTGCCACGACCGGTGGGGCCAGCTCTCGGCCCGGTCACGGCCCGAAGGACGCAGCCTTTAACCGCGATGAAATGCGCGCCCTGGTGGACGAGGCACACGCCCTGGGCCGGCGTGTCATGTGCCACGCCCTGGGCGGCCCTGGGCTGCGCCTGGCAATCGAGGTGGGGGTGGATTCAATCGAGCACGGCTGCTACCTGGATGAAGACCCGGAGCTGCTGCCGATGATGGCGGAAAAAGGCATCTTTTTCGTACCCACCTTCACCGTCTATGCCTTTCATCGCGAGCGCAGCGCACCGCATGTCCAGAAGCGTGGACAGGCACTGCAGCCACATCATGTCAAGAGCTTGCAGCGCGCCCTGGAAGCTGGAGTGAAGATCGTGGCGGGCACAGATGCTGGCGGCCATGAGCACGGCAACAACGCGCAAGAGTTGCAGTGTCTGGTCGAGGCCGGCATGTCGCCCATGCAGGCGCTGCAGGCCGCCACAGTAGACGCCGCCGCCTGCCTGGGGTTGGCACAGGATATTGGCACCGTCGCACCCGGCAAACTGGCGGATCTGGTGGTGGTGCAGGGGAATCCATTGCAGGATATCACCGTGTTGCAGGAGCCGCGGCGTATCGCCCTGGTCTTCAAAGGCGGCCATATCTGCGTGGACCGTCGGGGGAGCGAAGGAGGCAACCGATGAGTGTGGAGCAGTTCCGTTTGGATGGCAAAGTCGCCCTGGTGACAGGAGCCGCCCAGGGCATTGGACGCGCCGTAGCCGAGACCTTGGGCGCTGCCGGAGCGCGTCTGGTTGTCTCAGACCTGCAAGCCGAGAAGCTCGCACGCACAGTCACCGACATCCAGGCACGCGGCTATAAAGTCGTGGGTGCAGCAGCGGATGTCACCCAGGCCGCGCAAGTTGAGCGCATGGTGCAGCAAGGGCTCACGGCGTTTGGACAGCTCGACATCCTGGTCAACAATGCCGGTGGCAGCGGCAATGTCGGCATCGAGCAGATCGAAGATGTCACCGAGGATCTGTGGGATGCGATCGTCAACGCCAATCTCAAGAGCGCCTATCTCTGCTGCCGCGCCGTGGTGCCGCATATGAAGACCCGGCGGCAGGGGAGCATTGTCAACTTCTCCTCCATGTCCGCCAAAGGCGCTTTTGGTTCACTTGGTACCTCAGCCGTGCGCCTGCCATACACCGGCGCCAAGGCTGGCATCATGGGATTTACGTCGCAGCTGGCCAAGGACCTCGGACCCTTTGGCATCCGCGTCAACGCCGTCATGCCAGGCTTTATTCTCACCCAACCGGACGCGCGGGTGGCCCAGCGCTATGAAGTCCTGGAAGTCGAGGAGCAGGAGGCCATGCTGCGCCCCATTCCCCTCGGCCGGCCAGGACGTCCTGAAGAAGTGGCGGCAGTGGTGTTATTTTTATCTTCCGCTGCCGCCAGTTATGTTTCCGGTGCGACCATCGAGGTCAACGGTGGGCGCTGAGTGCGGCATACGGAGTGCGGAATGCGGAATGCGGAATGCGGAATGAAAACCTCCAGAATTCTCGCATGTTACCGACTCAGGTTTGCTGGGTTTGCATTGCCAATTGGTATGACTATAATGGCACGAGCTGCGCCGGATACTTTATCACGGTGGGAGAACGATCATGATCACGCAGTTTGACAGTTTATTTGCTGGCCATATCGACATGGACAACGTGGGCTATGCTGGCACGGCGGTGAACGACCGGCGGTTTAGCAACGAAGCGCTGGCGGCCGTGTTCACCAAGACCGATGCCATTGCCCAGGTGATGGATCGTACAGGATATGACACATTCTGGCTTGCCGAGCATCACTTTCAGCCCGAGGGCTATGAGTGCATTCCGAATATTCTCATGCTGGCGGTGCATCTGGCGCACGTGACGCAGCGTCTGCGTGTGGGGTGCGGGTTTAACATTGCGCCGATGTGGCACCCGCTGCGCCTGGCCGAGGATTACGCTGTGGCGGATATTCTCACCGGCGGGCGCGTCAGGTTTGGCGTGGGACGCGGCTATCACACGCGCGAAGTCGAAACCTTTGGCTCGCCGTTGCGCGATCAGCCAGCCAACCGCGACTTGTTCGAGGAGCAAGTCGAGATCATCTTCAAGGCGTTTACGGAGGAGTCGTTTGCACATCGCGGCCAGTACTACACCATTCCGCCCAATGTGCCGTATCGCGGCTATGAACTGCAAGAGCTCACCGTCGTGCCACGGCCGCTACGCCAGCCAGTCGAGTGCTGGCAGCCGATTCAGAGCGCCACGCAGCGTGGTCTGGATTTCATGGCCAAACACGGCATCAAAGGCATTATTGGTGGAGGAGTCGCGGAAGGCGGTGCCATGCAGCGTGTGGTCGAGGGCTACCGCGACGCCTTGCGCCGTGTCGGACGTGATACAGCCTTGGGGACGGACCTCTGCTTTGGATATCATTTCCACCTGGCGGAATCCCAGGAACAGGGGATCAAGGAAGCCGCAGGATTCTTTGAAGAAAATCTGAAGATGTTTGGGCCCTTGCGGCTGGTGCGGAACCTCTCCGAGGCGCAAATAGACGCCATGGCCGACCCCAAACGGGCGCCACATGCTGGCTTGCCGACGCTGGAAGAGGCCGTGCAGAAAGGCGCTTTTCTGTGTGGCCCGCCAGGGCAGATTATTGAGCAGCTCCAGAAGGTAGAGGAGAGCTATCCAGGCCTGGAACGCATTAGTGTCAGCCATCCGGTTGGGACACCACAGTCGGTGATGCTGGAACAGCTCGAGTGGTTTGCCGCAGAGGTCATGCCGGCCTTTACGGGAAAAGTGGTAGCGCCGGCGGATTAGTCTACAGGGCGGGCAAGACGGGCGGCTCGGCGAGCCGCCCCTACCGCAAAAAGCCCTACCACAAAGCCCTTATCAGCAGAGCAAAAGGGTATTAGACATTCCGCACTCCGCATTCTGCACTCCGCATTTGGTCTTAATAGGTGCGTTTCTTGCCAATAGCACCGGCCTCACGCAAGGCTGTGATGGCCGCCTCGTCCAGCTTCAGGTAGTGGCGTAAGACCTCGTCGGTATGCTGTCCGAGCATGGGGGCAGGCTCCCGCACCCGCCCGGGGGTGGCCGACAGTTTGACGGGAACGCCCACCATCTGCACCTTCCCGGCGGCCGGGTGATCGCATTCTACCAACGCCCCTCTGGCTTTGATCTGCGGATGCTCGACGACTTTATCGATCGTATTAATGGCACCGACCGGAATGCCGTGTTGCAGGAACAGGGCTTCCCACTCCTCGTAGGGCCGGGTGAGAAAAATGTCCTGGAGGGTGGCGATGAGCATGTCGCGATGCGCGTTTCTGTCGGCGTTCCTGGCGTAGCGCGGATCGTCCAGCAGGTGCGCCAGGCCCATGAGCGGGCAGAAGATCCGCCAGAGCCGCTCGCTGCCCACAGCCAGCGCCAGGTCACGCGTCTTGGTACGAAACGTCTGATAGGGCAAAAGCGCCTTGTAGGCTGTGCCCATGGGCTGGGGTAGTTCGCCATCCGCCAGATAGGCCCCGATGGTGCCTTGTAACAAGCCCAACTGGCCTTCGAGCATCGACACATCGACATACTGGCCCTGGCCGGTTTTCTCCTTCACGCGCAGGGCGTTCATGATGCCAAAGGCGGCGTACATGCCAGCCACCATGTCGGCAATGGACACTCCACAGCGCACCCCACGTCCCCCAGGCTCGCCGGTGATGCTGATCATCCCGCTCTCGGCCTGCACGATCAGGTCTAAGGCGGCGCGGTCCCGGTAGGGCCCATCCTGGCCAAATCCTGAGACCGAACAGTAGATGATGCCCGCATTGCGCTGGCGCGCCTGGTCGTAGCCAATGCCGAGTTTGTCGAGCGTGCCGACCCGGTAGTTCTCCAAGACGACATCGCACTGTTCCACGAGACGAAAAAAGAGGTCTGTGCCAGCCGGGTGTTTGAGATCGATCTCAATACTCTTCTTATTCCGGTGCAGGCTGACAAAATACGCCGTTTCCGTGTTGTAAAACGGGGGACCCCAGGCGCGGGCGATGTCTCCAGCCCCAGGGACTTCCAGTTTAATCACCTGGGCGCCGAAGTCTCCCAGCATCGTCGAACAAAACGGCCCGGCCAGGGCGTGAGACAGGTCGAGAATTTTGACGTCTTCCAGCGGCATCTGCATGACCAACAGTTCTCCCTCTACGCTCGCTCTGCATAACTCAGACGACAACCCGCCCACGCGACACCACGAGAGTCGGCCGGGTAAGAGCCTGCATATCTTGCAGTGGATTGCCCTGCACGGCCAACAGGTCAGCGGCTTTCCCCGGGGCAATGACCCCGAGGTCGTCACGTCCGAGCGCCTCTGCCGCTACAGAGGTCGCCGACTTGAGGACGAAGACGGGCGACAAATCGGCCCCTTCGACGGTGAGGATCAAGTCCGCTGGATAATCGCTAAACGTGTTAAAGGCCACGCCAGCGTCACTCCCCGACACGATGCGGATGTTCTGCTCGACCATCTGTCGCAGCACGCGGAAGCGTTCCTCCCGCTGCACCAGGAAGTCTCTGTCTGGCGGTGTCAATTGTTCCGGGTCGCGCGGAAACAACTTGCTGCGGCCTTGAAAAACCGTCGGACAGACATAGATGCCGGCATCGGCAATGCGCCGACCCTGCTCGGGCTCGTACTGCATGCCCGTCGGTTGCAGAAAGGTGCAATGTTCGATCGTGGTGACGCGGGCGGCGATCGACGTATATACCCCTGGCGTACCGTGCGCATGCGAGGCCACCCGTTTCCCCAGACGCCGCGCTTCCTCGGTGAGGGCACACATTTCTGCCTCGGTATACTGCGCCGCCAGGGCGTTGGTGCCAGGGCGTGGTGTTGCCCCCAGTGGCGAACACTTTGATAAAATCCGCCCCGGCCTTGGCCTGCGCCCGCACGGCGCGCCGCACCTCGACCTCACCATCGGCCTCGAGGCCGTTGAACCACAGGTGTCCACCCGTGGTCGTAATGCCACAGCCAGAGGCGATGACCCGCGGCCCAACCATGGTGCCGCTGTCTACCGCTGCCCGCACCGCAAAGGCAATGCCGTTCAGCGTACCACAATCCCGCACCGTCGTTACGCCGGTGCGCAGCGCGGCCCTGAGGTTTTCCACGGCACGGATCAGTTTTGTCTCGTACGACTCCTGTTGATGATCGTGCAAAATCTCCGCCCCGGCGCTAAAGGACATGTGAGTGTGCATGTTGATCAGCCCGGGCAGCACGGTTGCCTCAGCGCCCAGATCGATCTCCTGGGCAAAGCGTCCAGAGCTGCCCACCAGTTCCGCCTGCGGTCCAACGGCCGCTATGGTGTCGCCTTCAACAATCACGTAGGCGTGGTCTAAGGCACGTGCGGCGACACCGTCAAATACCCGTCCCGCCTTGATCAGTAGTGGTCCCATAGAGCGTGTTCACCTCTCTCGTGCAGGCTGCTTTAGTGGCCGAACTGCGGCTCTCTGAACCAGACCAGTTGCCGCTTTGACTTTCATGCGGTGTCTCCTCTCGCCCCGCGTCTGTGCCAGGATGGTCGCTCTGCCGAACAGCGTCTCAGTGCGCCTGGCGCAGAGCATAGATGAGATGCGACGGCTGGTCAACTCTGGTGCAGGGATTCCGCTCGCTTCCACGCGTCGTCAGGTGTACACTCCATCTCAGTCATCGAGTGAGACGTGTCATCCACCGCACCCGGGCAGGCCGGTACAAAGGCCGGACGACCCGGCGGGTCGTCCCTACCGCAGGCAGACGAGACACCGCACGTGCTCCGTAGGAGGGGAGGGGCGCCTCGCCGAGTCGCCCGCTGGCCTGAGGCATACGCCACCGACGTTCTCGCCCTCCCCTGCGGGTGACACTGCGACACAGAAGGGAGATGATCCATGTCAGGAAACCAGCAAAAGCAATCAGCAGAGAATGTGACATCGTCCATGCCCACGCGGCCACTCGGGCGCACCGGCCATCAGGTGGGCCTGTTCAGTCTCGGTGGGCAGGGCGTCATTGAACAGGCCAACTCCGAAGCCATGGCCATCGCCGTGGTGCGTCGCGCCCTCGAACTCGGCGTCAATTACATTGACACGGCACCGCGCTACACGGCCGGAGCCCGCGAGAGCGAGCGCAATATCGGCAACGCCCTGCGTGGTGACCGGCAGCGCGTGTTTCTGGCGACCAAAACACACGATCGCAGCCGTGATGGCTCGCTGAAACTGCTCGATGAAAGCCTGGAACTGTTGCAGACGGATCATGTAGATCTGTGGCAGATGCACAACATTCAGTTTCAAGAAGAGATCGACCAGGTGTTTGCCGCTGGTGGTGCCCTGGAGGCGTTGTTACAGGCACGTGCAGATGGCCGCACGCGGTTTCTGGGGATTACCGGTCATTTCGATCCAGCGCCGTTACTGGAAGGGCTACGGCGGTTCGACTTTGATTGCATTCTCATGGCGCTGAACGCGGCTGATCCGCACTGTGCCAGTTTCGCTGCCCGACTGCTGCCCACTGCGGTCGCCAAACAGATGGGCATTATCGCCATGAAGGTGCCAGCGCATGGGCGCATTTTGTCGACGTGGACGCCGCCACCCCTGGTCGAGCAAAACCCCTGGGCCGAGGCCGACCGACCCGGCACGATTACCATGCAAGAGGCCCTGCACTATGTCTGGACGCTGCCGGTGAGCACCGCTATTGTCGGCTGTGACCATCCGCAGCACGTGCAGGAGAACGTTGCAGCGGCGCACAGCTTTGTGCCCCTGTCGGCCCAGCGTCTGCAAGAGATTGCGGCACGTACGGCACCCATCGCCCGTCAGGCACTGTTCTTCCGCAACTGGGCGGGGGCGTAAGAAAAGGGCAAGCGTGCGTGGAACAGATGCAAGGAGTATCAATGTCTTTAAGTATCCAAACCGTGGCTCAAGAATTTTCACTGAGTGAAGAGGCGCTCACGCGAGAGAGCTTACGGGCCTACCTTCTCGAACAGCTCCATACCCTTGATGTCGAGCGGCAGGCGCGCTGTGCCAAGTTTGGCGTCACGTCTCTGACTGAGATGGATGAACTACTGCAACGGGGAGAGGTCTCAGAAGAGAGTCTCTTGGAGGATTTCCAGCATGTCGATTATCTCACCACACGTATCGCGCGGATAAAACAGATGCTGCAGGAACTGTAATGCCGGACTTGGAGAGGCTGCGGTTGCTTGCTGAAACCGAGTTCCTGTCCCTGGTCCGGTCGACTACTCTGGTGCGGGATAAGCTCCGCGTGGTACTCAATGATGGTTCGTACATTGACTTTTGGTGGTCCACGCAAATTCCCGGCCGCTATGCCTACCACTGGGAGAGACGGCATGTTGATGGGACCATCTACCGGCATGACAACATGCCACATCCCCAATGGCAGGACGTCCAGTCTTTTTCCCAACACTTTCATGCTGGAGACCAGGATACTGTTCTCGAAAGTACGTTGACGGCTGATCCTGAACAGGCGCTGCGGGAGTTCCTGCTGTTTGCCGCCAGGAAGATCGCTGAGGAGGGTCGGTGATGACCTTTGAAGACCTCTTGGACCAGGCCATTGCCTTGCTCCAGCGCCGCGGCCGCGTGACCTATCGCACCCTCAAACGGCAGTTCGAGCTGGACGATGATGTCCTGGAAGACCTCAAAGAAGAGCTCATTTACGGCCAACGCCTGGCTGTGGATGAAGACGGCCGCGTGCTGGTCTGGATAGGCGAAGCAAGCGCTTCTGAGTCGGTCGCTGCCGCACCGCTACCTCAGGATGGACCCCAGGCCGCCCCAGTAGCCGCACCGCGCCCCGCCGACGCCGAACGCCGCCAGCTCACCGTGCTGTTTTGTGATCTGGTGGACTCGACCGCGCTGGCCAGTCAGCTCGACCCGGAAGAGCTGCGCGAGGTGGTGCGGGCCTATCAAGACGACCTGCGCCAAGGTGATCGCCCGCTTTGAGGGGCATATCGCCCAGTATCTCGGCGATGGCCTGCTCGTCTACTTCGGCTACCCCCTGGCGCACGAAGATGACGCCCAGCGGGCGGTGCGGGCCGGGCTGGGGATGGTGGAGGCCCTGGGCCAACTCAATACGCGCCTGGCGCAGGAGCGCGGGGTGCACCTGGCCGTGCGCCTGGGGATCCATACCGGGCTGGTGGTGGTGGGGGAGGTGGGGGGCGGCACCCGGCAGGAACAGTTGGCGCTCGGGGAGACCCCCAACCTGGCCGCCCGCCTGCAAGGCATCGCCGCGCCCAATACCCTGGTGATCAGTGCGGCGACCTTGCAGCTGCTCGGCGGCTTCTTTGCCTGCCAGTCGTTAGGGACCCCAGCTGCTGAAAGGCCTCGCCCAGCCGCTGGCGGTCTATCAGGTGCTGTATGAGAGTATGGCCCGCAGTCGCCTGGAAGCGGCCGGCAGCACCGGCCTGACCCCGCTGGTGGGCCGGGAGCAGGAAGTGGGGCTGCTGCTGGAGCGCTGGGCGCAGGTCAAGGACGGCCTCGGGCAGGTGGTGCTGCTCAGCGGCGAGGCGGGCATTGGCAAATCGCGCCTGGTGCAGGTGCTGAAGGAACAGGTGGCCGCCGAGCCCCAGGCGTGGCTGACGCCGTGCCAGTGTTCGCCCTATTACCAGAACACCGCCTTGTATCCGATGATCGATCTGCTGGAGCGGGTGGCGCTGCGCTTCGAGCGGGAGGAGTCCCCGCAGCAGAAGCTCCGCAAACTGGAGGGATTCCTGGTGCAGTATGGCCTGCCGCTGGCGGAGGCCGTGCCCCTCTTTGCCGCCCTCCTCTCCCTGCCGCTGCCCGCCGACTATGCTCCCCTGACCTTGTCGCCCGAGCAGCAGAAGCAGCAGACCCTGCACGCCCTGCTGACGATCCTGCTGCGCATTGCCGCCCAGCAGCCGGTGCTCTTTGTGATGGAAGACCTGCACTGGGTCGATCCCTCCACGCTGGAGCTGCTCAGCCTCCTGGTCGATCAAGGCCCCACCGCCCGCATCCTGGCGCTGTTCACCTTTCGGCCCGACTTCAGCCCGCCCTGGACGGGGCGCTCACACCTCACCCAGGTCACGGTGCACCGCTTGCCCCGCCGCCAGGCCGTGGAGATGATCCACCAGGTGGCCCACGGCAAGGCCCTGCCCCCCGAGGTGGTCGAGCAGATCGTGGCCAAGACCGATGGGGTGCCGCTGTTTGTGGAGGAGTTGACCAAGATGGTGCTGGAGTCCGGCCTGCTCCAGGAGCGGGAGGAGCGCTATGAGCTGACCGGGCCCCTGCCCCCGCTGGCGATTCCCGCCACGCTGCACGACTCGCTGATGGCGCGGCTGGATCGCCTGGCGACGGTGAAGGGCCTGGCACAACTCGGGGCGACGCTGGGGCGCGAGTTTTCCTATGACCTGCTGCAGGCCGTCTCCCCGTGGGACGAGGCGACCTTGCAACGGGGGCTGCACCAGTTGGTGGAGGCGGAGTTCCTGTACCAGCGGGGGCTGCCGCCGCAGGCGACGTACCTCTTCAAGCATGCCCTGATCCAGGACGCGGCGTATCAGTCGTTGCTCAGGAGCACCCGGCAGCAGTACCATCAGCGCATTGCGCAGGTGTTGGAGGCGCGGTTTCCCGAGACGGTGCGAGACCCAGCCCGAGCTGCTGGCGCATCACTATACGGAGGCGGGCCTGCATGGCGCAGGCCATCCCCTACTGGCAGCGGGCGGGCCAGCGCGCCATCCAGCGCTCGGCGCATCTGGAAGCGATCGGCCACCTCACCAAGGGGCTGGAGGTGCTCACGACCCTCCCGGACACCCCCGAGCGCGCCCAGCAGGAGCTGGACTTGCAGACCACCCTTGGGCCCAGCGTTGATGGCCACCAAGGGCTATGCGGCTCCGGAAGTGGAACAGGCCTATGCCCGGGCGCGGGAGCTGTGCCAGCAGGTCGGGGAGACCCCGCAGCTCTTCCCGGTGCTGTGGGGACTGTGCGTATTTTATACCGTGCGGAGCGGAGTACCAGACGGCGCGGGAGCTGGGGGAGCAGCTCCTCAGCCTGGCCCAGCGCGCCCAAGACCCGGCGCTCCTCCTGGAGGCCCATCATGCGCTGGGGAGCCATTGCTTCTATCTCGGCGAGTTAGCCGCTGCCCAGGCGCACCTGGAGCAGGGCATCGCCCTCTATGATCCCCAGCAGCACCGCTCCCTGGCCTTCCGCTATGGGCATGGACCCTGGGGTGTGGTGCCTCTCCTATGCGGCCTGGCCCCTGTGGTTGCTGGGCTATCCGGACCAGGCCCTGCAGCGGAGCCAGGAGGCGCTCACCCTGGCCCAGGAGCTGGCGCACCCCTTCAGCCTGACGTATGCCCTCGTACTTTGCGGCCTGGCTCCATCAGTTCCGCCGGGAGGGGCAAGCGACCCAGGAGCAGGCAGAGGCCGTCATGGCGCTCGCGAGCGAGCAGGGGTTTCCGCTTCTGGTGGCGTCAGGGACGATCCTGCGGGGCTGGGCGCTGGCCGAGCAGGGACAGGGCGAGGAAGGGATTGCCCAGATGCACCAGGGCCTGGCCGCCTACCGGGCCACGGGGGCAGAGGTAGACCGGCCGTATTGTCTGGCCCTGCTGGCCGAGGCGTATGGGCAAGGTGGGGCAGGTAGAGGAAGGGCTGCACCATGCTGGCCGAGGCGCTGGCGGTAGTCGACACAACACTGGGGAGCGCTACTGGGAGGCCGAGCTGCATCGGCTCAAGGGGGAGTTGCTGCTGGCACGGTCTGCAGAGCACCAGCGCGGAGGCGGAAGCCTGTTTTCAGCAGGCCCTCGACGTTGCCCGCCACCAGCAGGCCAAGTCGCTGGAACTGCGGGCAGCGATGAGCCTGAGTCGCCTGTGGCAGCAGCCAGGGCAAGCGCGACGAAGCCCGACGAGCTGCTGGCGCCCGATCTACGGCTGGTTCACGGAGGGCTTTGACACCGCCGACCTACAGGAGGCCAAGGTGTTGCTTGAGGAGCTATTCCAATAGACTCTTCAGACAGAGGCAGGCTGACCATACACGAATAGACAATGGTTCATCAGATCTTTGGTGTGCTAACATAGCTGTCAAAGCATTGAGGATGCCGCTATAGAAGAGAGACAAAGGGGTCGTGAAGAATCACCAACGGCCGAAAACCCAAGGCTGCAACGCGTCATCCAAGAGCTTTTCAGGGAAGGCGCACGGATACCAGGGGGTACGGCAGGCGCTGTGCGACATGAGATACGCACGGGTGCACTTGTGGGTGGGAAGTCCCATATTCGAAAAGCGCTTGAGCGCCGTCGACAACTGCAAAACATCCTGAGACGTGAGCGTCTTTCGCCTGAAGATCGCTCTACGGCGCAGCAACTCCTCGATGGCCTAAGCGAGGCGCTGCGGGAGGCAGGTTTTGACTGAGCAGCAAGCTTTCGGTCCATCGCATCTGAGGAGCGAGATTATGAAGGACGTGTCCCAGGTCCATTACGCCAATGTGGCCGAGGCACTTATCGAGGCAGTGCCTGATCTGCGTGCGCCTTATGCGGAGGAACTCCGTGTATGGGGTGACGAGCTACCCGGACCGCACATTATTTTTGGGGACGTTCTGAATCCATATCTCATTAAGTTACTGGATTCTCATCACACTACAGAGCAATTGCAGAAGGTATTTGAGTTCCTTGAGCTCTTGGCGCATCACGATGATGTCCACATTCAAGAGCTTGTTGCCGTCACAGTTTGTGAGCGCTTAGGCGATCGCCGGGAACTCCTGCAAAAGGCCCGAAAGTTCATGGGCCCTCGGACGCGTCAGTTTTCTAAGGAAGTCGAAGATTTCTGGGGGAGGAAAAGATAGAGGAAAGGAGCACCAATGGGGGTGACACAACACTTTCAACGGCTCATTTCGGCCGACTCGCACGTCTACGAACCTGGCGATCTGTGGTGGAAAGCACTGGGACAGAGGCTTGGCGACCGTACGCCTCGGGCACTGGACACCTATCAGGGACAGCCAGGCAAGTTTTTCTACTCTGGCTACCAGGGCTGTCCGGTCATGCGATTGCGCGAGCAGCTTTCGCCCCAAACCGAAGCTGCCGCGGTAGAAGCGGCGGAAAGAGGACTGGGCGCTTGCGGCTATGACCCGGCAGTGCGGGTAAAATTTCAGGCTCAGGCCGGTCTCGCCGCCGAGGTGCTGAATCCCACCAGTATGCTCTCCATCCTGCGTAACCCGGATGCCGAGGTGGTACAGGCCTGCGCTGCCGTGTTCAACGATTGGGAAGCCGAGTTCGTATCCCACGACCCCTCCCGACTCATCGGTGTGAGTGTGATCCCGCTGCACGATGTTGCCTGGGCTGTCAACGAGCTGGAGCGTACGCTACGCAACGGCCTGCTGACACCCATGATTCCCTGCCAGGCGCCGCCAGGCTGCCCACCCTATCGCGACCCTGTCTACGACCGCTTCTGGGCTGCTGTAAGTGCTGCTGGAGCACCTCTCACCCTGCACATTCTCACCGGTCGCGTTCTCGACCCACTGATCCTGGCACGCACGCTGCAAACCCCTGCGACAGGCCAGGAGAATGCAGGCTTGTGGCTGGAACTCAGCAATGAAATCCAGCTCGTGCTGGCCAACGATTTTATATTTGGCGGTATCCTGGATCGCTTTCCAACCCTGAAAATCGTCTGTAGCGAGTTCGAGTTGTCCTGGGTGCCTGGCTTCATGGCCCGTCTCGACCAGATCGAGGTCATTGCCCCGCGCCTGCACCTGCCCAGGCTCGACATGCGGGCCAGCGACTACATGCGTACGCGTGTCTGGCACGGGTTCATCGACGATACCGCGGCGGTCTACAGCATCCCGTATGTCGGCGCCAGCCAGGTGCTGTGGGGCTCTGACTTCCCGCACACGCGCTCGATCGGCCTCGAGGCGCAATCGACCCTGGGCAAACAGCTGGCGACCCTGCCGCGTGCAGATCAGGAAAAGATCGTGGGCGGCAACGCCGCTCAGGTGTTCAACCACAACTGAGTAAATGAGTAGAGGAGTCTGTATATGCCAACCGTTGGTATTGATCATATCGCTATGCCTACGGCGAATGCCGAGCGCCTGATCGCCTTCTACAAACGCCTCGGTTTTCCGATTAACAATGAAGACGCCTGGCGGGCCGGCAAGGTGCCGGCGTTTTCGATTCAGGTAGGAGAATCGAAGATCAACGTCCACCCCGAGGGATACACCGCTTCCCTCCGGGGTCCGACCGCAGTGCCGGGTTGCGCCGATATCTGCTTTGTCTTTCAAGGCACGGTAGAGGAGTGCAAAAAGATGCTCGATGACGCCGGTGTGCCGATCATTCGCGGCCCTGTTGCCCGCCCGGGTGGGCGCGGACGTGGCACGGTGCCGTCGCTGAGTCTATACGCCCGGGACCCGGATGACAACCTGCTCGAATGGATGATTTACCAGGACACTTAAACGGTAAAGAGTCCCCATGGCCACGCCGTAGCGCGTCCGGCACTACACCGTTTTCATTGGAGAGCCATCCGGGCGAAACGGCGATATGAGGGCATCTTGCAGTCGTGCTATACTGTGCCGGTGCTGGAAGCGCCGGCTCTACTGCGGCGGCAGTACGACAGTGTCTGAGACCTGGCGTATCATTCACCACTGAGGGGAGAGACAGTATGAGCGAAGTCACAATTGTCGTGGCTAACAATGGTCCATATCGCATTGCGACTGCGGCAGACATCGTCCTGAAAGATGCCGATGGCAACGTGTTCGACCTGTCAGGTAGACCATCCGTGAGCTTGTGTCGCTGCGGCCAATCCAACAACAAACCCTTTTGTGATGGCACCCACAACCGGTGCGGCTTTCAGTCTGAAATCAAAGCCCGCTAAATAACTACACCAGCAAGAGTTCCCCTATCCCGTAATGAAGATAAAAGTGTTGGAGGCGAATTGCTGCTATGGAAGAGTTGACACCAGTGCTGGTTGTGACACCCCATCCTGACGATGCTGAAGGCGGTGCTGGGGGAACTATTGCCCGCTGGACCAAACAGGGGCGGAAGGTTGTCCTCGTCGTCTGCACGAACGGCGATAAGGGCACGAGTGACCGACGTATGAGACCGGCAGAACTCGCCAGGATTCGCGAAGAAGAACAGCGCAAAGCGGCCGCAGTCCTGGGTATTGCCGAGGTCGTGTTCCTGCGCCTGCCGGACCAGGGCCTGGAGGATGATACGGTTTTCCGGGAGCTGTTGGTGCGACAAATTCGCACACATCGGCCCGAGACAGTAGTCACGATCGATCCATACCGCCGCTACATCCGTCACCGCGATCACTATGTGTGTGGGCGGGTGACGCTGGATGCGATTTTCCCCTATGCGCGTGACCACCTGGCCTATCCAGAACATCTGCAGGCAGGCCTCGAACCGCACTACGTGCATGAGGTCTATCTCTGGGGTTCAGAAGAGCCCGATACCTTTCTTGATATTAGTGAGACGTTTCCCACCAAAATAGATGCGCTGTACTGTCACGTCAGCCAGATGCGGCGGTCGCGTGAGGAGCGAGAAGCGGCGGTGCGAGAGCACTATGCAGAGTTCGGGAAAAGAGCCGGGGTGCACCTGGCAGAACCGTTCAAACGCATCGAAATCTGGCGTTGATGGGCACTGCCGATGTAGCGGGGACGCTCTCGCACGTGCGTATAACCCGAGGCATGGATGCGGTCAATCGACCATTGCGATGGCCTCCACTTCGACCAGAAAGTCGGCATGGGCGAGCCGCCGTACCTCCACGGTGGTGCTGGTAGGCAGGGCCCTAAAATACTCCATGCGGACATCGACGTGCTTGAAGTACTCCTCGATGTCCGTCACATAGGTCGTCGTTTTCACCAGGTCGTCTAGCGTTGCTCCGGCGGCTTCTAACGCTGCTTTGATGTTCTCGCCGACCTGGCGGAGCTGCGCCCGCATGTCGCCCTTGCCGACGGTGTTGCCATGACGATCACGCGCCAGTTGACCGGCAATGAAGATGGTACGCTTGCCTTCCGCCACCACGACGTGCGAATACAGCACATGACCGTTCACCACCCGCTTGGAGAGCGCTTCAGGTTGGATGTTCTGGCGTCGCATGTAGAGCTCCTCTGTGACAGGGTCTCGATCTCAAGAACCTCGTGCCTACTATCCGCCACTTCCCGGCCTGGTGCAAGCACGATCTGGGCTTGACACCTCGCCGGGACCTGTATAGAGTCCCCACCATAGCAGCAGCCTGCTTGCAGCAATACACCCCCGTGACTCTCTCTTCTTGGCGCGAAGGAGCAACACCAGTGGCACCCTTTCCCGTTCCAAGCCGCGACCCTCTCGTGCAGGCCTATCTCAAACTTTCGACGCCTAACGTGTCGGACGCCCTGGACCGTCTGCAACTCCACGGCGCGCCCCACGGCATTGTGCCGCTGTGGCCGGGGTGTCCAAAGATCGTCGGCCGTGCCACTACGATGAAACTTATACCTGCGGCGCAGGGGTCGGCTTCGCCCGTGCTCGGCACCTTAGAAGCCATCCTGGCTGGCCGTCCTGGTGACGTGCTCGTCATCGATCAGAGCGGGCGCATGGACGTCAACAGCTTCGGTGGGGTAGCGGGGTTTACCGCTGTCACTTACGGTTTTGTGGGCACGGTCATCGACGGCGTGACGCGTGATGTGGACGAGATGCAAGCCATGGGTTTAGCCGCCTATGGTCGCGGCGTCATTCAGCAGTCGATCCGCCACCGCTGCGCCTTCGCTGGTCATAGCGTGGAGGTGCAGTTGGCAGGAGTCACTGTGCACCCGGGCGACCTCATCATGGGCGATGCCAACGGCGTTCTGGTTATTCCGGCCGTGCACAGCGCCGACGTGCTCACACTGGCACAGGAATTCGCCGCCACTGAGGAGCGGGTAAAAGACGCTATCAGCCAGGGCGTCAACCCGGTCGAGGCACACGAGCGTGTCAATTACGACCGCATGACACAGCAATCCAGGTAAGGGGGCACGCCATGTCACCGCCTCCCTTGCCACGCGTGCTGCTCATTGGTCCCATGTATCACCCTGAGGGAGAGACACTCCTGGCCCAGCACCCCAACCAGATCCTCCAGGTGCTGCGGGGCGAGCGCCCACCCTATCTGGTGAACCCGGCGGTGTGGGAACGCCTGCAACTGCGTGGAACGACGTCTTCAACATGGACAACGAGGAGGAAGTAGGTATGGTCTCTGAGCCGACATACGGCACCGTCAGGCGACCTATGCTGATAACTATCCTGGCAGTCCTGGCGGCGCTGGCGGTGGTCAAAGACCTCATCGATCTGGTCGGGAAACCGGCAGACCTCCTCATGCCCAACCATGATGTGCAGGTGTGGTTCGGCTATCGTTTTGCAGGCTGGCTCGCCAAACTGCTGACGCTGCCCCATCTCGTCATATACGGATACGCTGCCTATGGTCTCTGGCGGCTCACCTCCCTGGGCTGGTGGGTGGCGTTTCTGTATCTGCTGTACATGCCGATCACGTTACTCCTGTATCTGCTGATGTACGCCTCAGGTGAGGCGTGGGAGATGATCTTCGCTGGTATCAGCCTCCTGCTCATTGCCGTTATTGCCGTCTATCTCTATAAGCAGAGACACCTCTTTGGATCTCAGCGTAGAAGTGGATA
>CAVZBC010000035.1:0-7192 GCA_963773125.1 uncultured Gammaproteobacteria bacterium
GTGGTGTTGTCGGAACATCGCAGGGGCAATGAGGGCCTGCGGCGTGTGTGGTGGTATTGCTGCAAATACGAGAACATCGATCCGGTCAATCCGACCCGGTTGCCGCTGCTGTTCGCGCTGGACTCCAAGCTGAATATTCCGAACGGATTTGCTTGATCACCCGCAATCTGCGGCTCACGAACATCTCTTCGCCTCCGCGGGTGCGCTGGCGGTCGCGAACGAACACGCAGGGTCTGCCGCGCCAGCGGCTCCCTCTCATGCCTGCGCAGCACGTCCGCGGGCCTGTCCCTTCGCGCCACTCGACACACACTCTGGGCGAGGACGTATGACACAGACGTCCCCCGACACCTTTGCGGCCTGTATCGGGATCGACTGGGCGGATGCCACACATGCTATGTGTCTGCAGGCTGCTGGCAGCGCCAAACGGGAGTACTGGCAGCTCGAGCACCTCCCTGCGGCCATTGATGCCTGGGGCAGCACCCTGCGCATACGGTGCAGCGGTCGACGTGTTGCCCTCGGCCTCGCACGCACCAAAGGTCCCATGGTTTCCGCCCTGTGCACGGATGACTTTCTCGTCCTCTTGCCCATCCATCCGCTGACACTGGCGCGGTCTCGTGAGGCCTTGTACGCCCAGCCGCGCCACAGATGACCCCACCGATGCCGCACGCCAGCGCGCACTGCTCCGCACCCCTCGCGACACGCTGCAGGCGTTGCCGCCGCAGCGTCCTCCCATGCGTGCCCTCGCACAACTGGTCGCACACCGTCGCCGCGTCGTCGGGGATACAGTGCGGCTCACCCATCGCCTCACCAGGACGCTCAAGCACTCTTTCCCCCACGTGCGGCACTGGTTTCAGGACAAAGATACGCACATTTTCTGTGACTTTCTGCGCCGTTGGCCCCCCCGCACAGCGGCCCAACTGGCCCGGCGGTCCACCCTGGAGACCTGCTTGCACGACCACCCTGTGCGGGGGGGAGAGGGGCTCGCCCAGCGCGTTCACGCCCTGAACACCGCGACGCCCTTGCCCACGGACGAGGGCGTCATCACCCCCCAAGGCCCTGCTCGTCCAGGCCCTCGTCAGTCCGCTGCGCGTGCCCGTGGACGCGATCGAGGCTTGTGATCAGGCCATGGCACAGCACGCCCAGCGGCATCCCGATTGCCCCCTGTGTCAGGCCCTGCCCGGCGCGGGACCCGTCTTGGCGTCCCGCCTCTTGGTCGCCTGCGGGGAGCAACGCGAACGGGATCCTGTCCGCCGCTGCACGGCAAAAATATGCCGGCATCGCGCCAGTGACGGAACGCAGCGGGAAGACAGTCTGGGTGCACTGGCGTCTCCAGTGTCCCAAGTGCCTGCGACCATCGTGCGTGGCGTGGGCCGCCGCATCGATCCGACATGCCTGCTGGGCCCAGGGCTATTACCAGCCGCAACGCGAGAAGGGGAAAGCCCATCAGGCCGCTGTGCGGGCGCTCGCCTTTCAATGGATCCGCATCCTGTTTCGGTGTTGGCAAGAGCGCACCCCGTACGATGCGTCCACCTCTCTCCAGGCACTCACTCGTCGGGGCTCATCGCTGCTCCACCATCTTGCGAAGGAGGCCTAAAAATCGTAAAAACCCCTTGACAGCCCCCCTCAGGGCATGTGTTCGGCGCGGACGTCCCATGGAGTGACGTCGTCTGCTGGGAGAGCGATCTGTCCAAAGCCCACGCTTTACCCAAAGATGTCATCGACAGCAAGCTGAAGATGGCTCATAGTGGTGGAAACTAAGACATGGTCTCGTTGCAGAGTCTGCTCCCCACGATAGCGTGTCCCGTCTGATTGGGTGTATTGCGTGACTGTTTCCCGCTCGACATCAATGAGCCACACTTCGGGAATTTGTGCCTGGGCGTAACGAGGCACCTTCTCCTCACGATCGTACTCCAGAGACGTTTCGGCGATTTCCACCACCAATAACACATCGGCCGACAAGGGATGCGCATGGGCATAGAAATCTTCGCGGGCACGTAACACCGCGATATCAGGTTGTGGCTCAGTATAGTCAGTGAGTTGAATTGGGTCTTGGACACTGATAATGGCCGTTGTAGCGACTTGGCGACTTAGGAGGGCATTCAACCGTTTGACAATCGCGGCATGTCGGGGACCGATTGGACTCATGGCACGTACCTCGCCGTCAATCAACTCAACACGGTCATCTTCGGCGAAGATACCCGCCGCTGCCATTCGTGCGAAGTCGGCAACCGTAAATTGCCAGCGAAGAATCTGGACAACCATACGTCCTCACAGCACAAGCGAATGGTTGAAAAGTAACGTCAGTCTGAAGGCATGATACCATACAACGCTACGCAGCGACACAATATTACGGCTGCTTGTCGGGCTCTTTCTCATATGCAGTAATGGATTGCAGCCAAATGCCCGGGGTGAGCGCAGCGCAGCCTGCTAACGGCGCGGCCCGCAGGGGCGGGCCTTGATCAACCATAACTGAGGCAAGAGGCAAACGCGAAGATGCGTGACTCTGGTGGAGATGCACTAGGCAATGACCCCGTCAGCAACGAGGCGTGCGAGTTCGTCTGGCGAGAGGCCGAGGAGGCCGCAAAAGACTGCTTCGTTTGCCTCGCCCAGGAGTCCTGCAGGCCGTTGAATCTGGCCTGGTGTGGCATGCAGCCGCACCGGCATACCGGGATGCTCGACTGTGCCTGGCTCCGGATGCACCAGCGTGATCGTGTAGTCCCGAGCCCGCAGGTGTACGTCGCGCCAGAGGTCTTCGGCCGTTTGCACTGCACCTGCCGGCACTCCCGCTGCCTGTAAGAGGCGCATAACCTGGTGCGGGGTGCGTTCCCGGGTCCAGGCGCTGATCAACGTATCCAGTGTGTCGTGCTGCTGCCAGCGGTCGGTCGCTGTAGCAAACCGTGTATCGTCCGCCAGGGTCGCCCCCCCGATGATCTGCGCTAAGGCTCGCCACTGCGCCTCGGTGTGGCAGCTCACCACGCACCAGGCGTCATGCCCCTGGCAGGGATAACAGCCTTGTGGCGCACAGTTGGGATCGCGATTCCCACGCGCCACGGCGATAGTGCCATTGGCAAAGTAGTCTAAGAAGGCCAGCTTCCATGGCCGCCGCAGTCGCTTCGACCTGGGCAATCTCGATGAACTGCCCCTGACCAGTGCGGGCGCGATGATGTAACGCCGTGAGCACCGCCAGCGCTAATGTGCCAGCGGCGATATAGTCTGGGTAGGCGAGTTTGCAGAGCGCGTCGGGCGGTGAATCGGCATAGCCCCAGAGCAGAGGCCATACCGGTGTAGGCCATCAACGGTCCACCATAGCTGGCAAAGGCGCCATGTGGTCCGCTGTGCCCAAAGCCCGGCATGCTGACCATGATGAGATCAGGCCGAACCTCGGTCAGCCGTTGATAGTCTAGGCCGTATTTGGCCATGACCCGTGGGCTAAAATTCTCCACCACGACGTCGCTCATGGCCACCAGACGCTTACTCAGTGCCAAACCTTCTGGGGTCTGGAAATTCAGGGTGATAAAGCGTTTGTTGCGATTGATCTCGGCGTAGTCCGGCAGGTCGGGGCGGCGTCCGTCCGGGAACTGCTGCGATTCCACCTTGATCACCTCGGCACCAAAGTCTGCCAGGTAGCGTGTGCCATACGGGCCAGCCCAGACGCGGCTAAAGTCCAGAATACGCACGCCTGCGAGCGGAAGAGGGCGATGCGTCCCGGGAACAGGGCGGGTGGGCACTGTTGCCGGGACGGGTACTTCTCCGCCAAATCCTTCTGTTTGATGCTCCCCAGGCCGTGGTGCTGGCCGTCGAATGCGCAAATGCGAGGCGCTGGCACGAAACAGCGGACCTGTCGTGCGTAGTTGTCCCCAGGGGGGCTGCGCGAAGTCTCGAAAGAAGTGCCGTGCCGCCAGATGCACATTCGCGCCCAGGTCTGCCACGGTCGACAATGGCGCCGCGGGGATGCCACGGGCCTGCAGCGTTTCGGTCAGGGCCCAGCGCTCGAAGCGCGCGGCAAATTGCTGCACACGCGTATTCACCATCTCGGCATGCTGTTGCCGGTAGTCCCGCTCCCGAAATGCCGCATCAGTGAGCGCAGCGTCACCCATGAGCTCTACGAACCGGTCCCAGTGGTGCGGCTGGAAGAGAGAGATGAACACATAGCCGTCCTGGCAGCGATAGTAGCCGTTGGGGGGGTACAGATTACGCGCCCCTGGGCGGCGGGTGATCTCACTTCTATAGGCGTAGCGTACCAGCGTGAAATAAATATGGGCGACGACCTCGTGCACCGCGACCTCGACCAGTTGGCCCAGGCCACTGCTCCGACGCTCCCACAGGGCCAGCAAGGTGCTAAACGCCGCGTGCAGGCTGGCCAGATGCACTCCTTGCGCATATGGCGACACGCACGGTGCCTTCTTATCGTCTCCCTGAATGTACATGAGGCCTCCCATGGCCTCGGCAATGAGGTTGTTGCCCGCATAGGCACTATAGGGCCCGCTGAGGCCAAAGGGGGTAAAACCGGTCCATACCAGGCGCGGATAGGCCGCGGCGAGCTGGTCGAGACGCACTCCACGCCTGGCCCAGGTTTCAGCACTGTCTGTGCTGATCACTACGTCCGCTTGCGCTGCCAGGGCGCGAAAGCGCTGCTGATCCTGCGGTTGGTCGAGATCCAGGATCATGCTGCGTTTACTGAGGTTGGCCTGCACGAATGGCAGGCTCACGTGCTCCTGACCGACGTTGACAAAGGGCACGAAGTATCGGCTGGGGTCGCCTCCGGGTGGCTCGATTTTTATGACATCGGCACCGAGGTCACCCAGGATACGGCTGACATAGGCACCAGGTGGCGCGGCAACGTCCAGAACGCGAATGCCATCGAGGGTCCCCAGAGACTCATTGTAATCGGCGGCTACCATGGTCGCTCCATATAGGCAAAAAATGTCTCACGTGCGCTCTGTGCTGCACTCTACTCGTTGGGCGGGGCGATACCCTGACCGTATGGCTCACGCCATCCCTGCGCAGTGGGGTATGGCATGCCAGAGGCTGACCCCACTGCGGGGATAATTTGCGGCTTTGACCTGGGGACTCCCTGCTCAATCTAGAGTATACTGCTCTCATCTTTTTACGCAGACAAGGAGAAAGCGCTATGAAATATGGAGTGGTATTTCCACAGACGGAGTTCGGGAATGACCAACAGGCGATTAAGGATTACGCCCAGACTGCCGAGGACCTCGGTTATGATTACCTGCTCGTCTATGACCACGTGCTCGGGGCGCATCCGAACCGGGAGCCGAAACTCACCGGACCGTATACCGATGCGCATCCCTTTCACGAGCCTATGGTATTGTTTGGCTTCCTGGCTGCCGTGACGAGACGCCTGGAGCTGGTGACGGGTATTCTCATTTTGCCGCAGCGCCAGACGGTACTGGTTGCCAAGCAGACGGCAGAGGTCGACGTGCTGAGTGGTGGGCGTCTACGACTCGGCATTGGCATTGGCTGGAATTATGTGGAATACGAGGCGCTCGGCGAGGATTTTCACACCCGCGGTCGGCGTGCTGAGGAGCAAATCGAGGTGCTGCGGAAGCTCTGGTCACAGCCGCTCGTAACGCACAAATCAGCCCACCACACAATCAGCAATGCCGGCCTCAATCCGTTGCCTATTCAACGTTCCATCCCGATTTGGTTCGGCGGCGTGGCCGAGCCTGTCCTCGAACGTGCGGCGCGTCTCGGCGATGGCTGGATGCCGGCTGGCAGGCCTCCAGATGATCGTGTGAAACCGTATCTCGAACGCCTCCATGGGTACCTTGAGGCAGCTGGCCGCGATCGCACACGCTTTGGCATTGATCCCTGGATCAGCGTGCAGGGACTCGCAAAAGACGAATGGCATCGGCGGGTCGAAGCGTGGCGAGGACTCGGAGCCAGCCACGTTGCCGTGGACACGATGCGCGCCGGGTTCGCCTCCCCGCAGGAACATATCGCAGCGATCCGGTCGTTCCGCGAGGTGCTTGACTAAGTGCGGTGCGCAGCAAATACGTGGTGGTTTCTACACGCAGCATACGAGCCGGCAGGCAGAGGGTGCCAACTGGCAGACTAGCCGTGCGCAGCACCCGGACGCAGTACTAAGCGCCACGAGGAGTTCCCCGGACAGTGACATAAATCTTGGCCGTCTGAGTCGTCTGCTCTACCTGGGCGGTGATTCCCACTCTACCGATGATGTCGGCTTGGAAGATAGCGTTGGCGGTACCCTTCCGGGTGAGGAGACGAGATGGGGTAAACGAGGCCTTAGTGGCCCATTCAGGCTCTACCTGGAATGCTACCGCCACCCCATCAACGGGATTGCCCTGTGCATCATGCACACGGACGATGATCTCGGTTCCTTCACCTTGAAAGACTGTCGGCGGTATGAGGAGGGTAAAGAAATACCCCGATGGTACGGTAGGGCCGGTACGCGGTAGGGCACAGGCTGTAATACTCACCAGCAAGACGACGCAGAGAAACAATAGCCGTCTGTATGCCATAGAGAGACTCCTTAGCGTTAGTATAAGGCACCGTTTTGCAATATGAAAATTGTTACCTGGAATATCAATGGTATCCGCGCCCTGGTGCGCAAAGACCTGTTCTCCTCCTTTGTGGCTACGTACGATCCCGATGTGATCTGTTTGCAGGAGACCAGGGTTCAATCAGAACAGATCATGCTTGATCTGCCGTCGCATCCCTACCAGTACTGGAATGGGGCGGAGCGCAAAGGCTATTCGGGCACAGCCGTGCTCGCCAAGACCCTCCCCGTGGCAGTCCACTATGACATGGGCGTGGCACGGCATGACCGTGAAGGCCGCCTCATCGCTGCAGAGTTTGACGAATTCTTCGTGGTCTCGGTCTACGTGCCCAATGCCAAACGGGATTTGAGTCGGCTCGCCGAGCGTCAGAATTGGGACCGCTGCCTGCGCACCTATCTCAAAAAGTTCGCCAAGCACAAACCGGTTATCTGTGGTGGCGATTTCAATGTGGCGCACACGGCTATTGATCTTGCTCGGCCCAAAGACAACGCCGGACAGCATGGCTTTACGCCAGAGGAGCGCGCTGGCTTTCAACGTTTGCTAGACGCTGGCTTTGTCGATGCGTTTCGACATCTGCACCCAGATGTGCCGCATCAGTACACCTGGTGGCGCCAGTTTGGCGGCGCCCGAGAACGCAACATCGGCTGGCG
>CAVZBC010000036.1:0-4633 GCA_963773125.1 uncultured Gammaproteobacteria bacterium
CCAACTTTCCCTGGCTGCAGGGAGTGAAAGTCTTCTTTTTGCCTGGTCAATGTATTATAGAATCGTAACATACGTATGCGGTGCCTTCTGCAAAAAGGAGCTCCCACAATGAAGCGGATGCGCGCATAATTGGGCGATTGTAGCGGGGGAGCTGAGGCTTGTCAACTGCGTCCCGAAAAGGTGCGAGCGCCGTATTTCTCTCTGCGTGTGGTCCGCTCGTATCCGTAAGGTACGGGGGAAGTTAAAGATTTTCTGATAGTTGCCGATACATTAAGACGAGAGACAGCCCTGAATATCAGTACGGTTTTACTAACTTCTGATGCGGGCAACATCTTCCAACATGGAGGTAAGACGGTGTGTGGAATCATCGGTTATATTGGGCATGAGCAGGCCCTGCCTATTTTGATTCAAGGCTTGCACCGCTTGGAGTATCGCGGCTATGACTCGGCAGGAGTGGCCATGCTGGAGGATGGGCATTTGTGCCGTATCCGCGGGCAGGGCAAAGTCGATAGGCTGGCAAGTAAACTCGCCCAAGGGCAATTCACCAGCACTATCGGCATGGGACATACGCGCTGGGCGACACATGGGAAACCGTCCGAAGAGAATGCCCATCCCCATGTCAGTACGGATGGATCGATTATGATCGTCCATAATGGCATCATCGAAAATTATTACACGCTGCGTGAACAGCTCAAGGAACGCGGCTATCGTTTCACCTCCGAAACAGACACAGAAGTGGTGGCGCATCTCATTCAGGATGAATATCAAGGCGATTTGCCACAGGCCGTCAAAAATGCCTTACGCAAGGTGCGGGGGACCTATGGGATGGTGGTGATGCACGCTGGTCATCCCCACGAGCTCATTGCCGCACGGCGTGGCTCGCCGATGGTGCTGGGCATTGGCGACAACGAAATGTTAGTCGCCAGCGACGTGTCTGCCTTTCTCCGCTTAACCGATCGGGTCGTCTATCTTGAAGATGATGACGTCGCCAAGCTAACGCGACAGGGGTTTGCGATTGACACCCTGGCGGATGAACACGTCGAGCGGCACGCCCAACAGATCGAGTGGGAAGCCGATGCGACGGATCTGAAGGGTTTCTCGCATTATATGCTCAAGGAGATCTTTGAACAGCCCGAGGCCATTACCAATGCCTTGCGTGGCCGTCTGGTTGCTGGCGAAGGCATTTCCCATCTGGGTGGGTTACGTACGGTTCTCGACCGGCTCAAAGAGGCCCAACATCTGGTCATCGTGTCCTGCGGTACGAGCTATTACGCTGGCCTCTATGGACGGTACGTGTTCGAGAAACTCACCGACCTGGTGGTAGAAGTTGAGGTGGCCAGCGAGATGCGCTATCGCAAGACCAATATCCGTCCTGGCACCATCGTGCTGGCACTGAGCCAGTCGGGGGAAACGGCCGACACCATCGCGGCTATGCGCGAGGCAGAGCGCAAGGGCGCCTTGCTGCTCGGGCTGGTCAACGTGGTGGGTTCGACCATCAGCCGCATCACTGCTGCCGGGGTCTATAACCATGCGGGGCCCGAAATCGGCGTCGCATCGACAAAAATTTTTACCAGTCAGTGCTGTATTCTGGCGATGATTGCCTTGCTGCTCGGGCGCTTCAAGCATCTCTCGATCACCGATGGCATGGAAATCGTTGCCGGGCTGGAGCAACTTCCAGCGCAGATTGATGCCGTGCTGCAGCAAGCCGACGCTATTCGTGCCATTGCAGCTGCCTACGCGCGCTATGAGAATTTTCTCTTTATCGGGCGCAAGTACAATTATCCTATTGCCCTCGAAGGGGCCTTGAAACTCAAGGAAATTTCCTACGTGCATGCGGAAGGCTGTGCGGCTGGGGAAATGAAGCATGGCTTTATCGCCATGATCGACGAAGACTTCCCGACTCTCTGCATGGCTACGAAGGACACCACATACGACAAAACGATGTCGAATATGCAAGAAATCAAGAGTCGTGGTGGCAAGATCATCGCGATTGCGACTGAGGGCAACACCGAGATTACCAGCATAGCCGATGATGTGATCTACACGCCAGCGAACCTCGACTTTCTGCAGCCTATCCCGGCGGCCGTGGCATTGCAGCTCTTTGCCTACTATTTTGCCGTGGAGCGCGGCTGTGACATTGACCAGCCACGCAATCTCGCCAAGTCCGTGACGGTAGAGTAATGCGGCGTGCGGCAGTGCAGAGTGTAGAGAACGTTACGCAAACGCACGGGGAAAAAGCGTGCGGGCATTCGTGGTGGTGATATGGGCCACGTCTTCGGCGGACACGCCTTTGATAGTGGCAATATGCTCGCACGCCAGCCAGACATTACACGGCTCGTTGCGTTGCTCCCGCTCGGGACCCAGGACCGGAGAGTCAGATTCGAGCAACAGACGTTCGAGAGGGAGGTGACGTACGAGCTTCTGTTTTTGTGGTGAACGCACGATGGACGGCGGCACCGAGAAGTAATATCCGGCTTCGATGCCGGCCATCGCCGCGCTGACCTTGCCGTCGAAGGCGTGCATGAGCACCCGTTGCGCCCCGTGCTCGCGCAGCCACGCAATAGTGTGGCGCCCGGCAGAACGGGAGTGCACGTTAAGCGGTAAGTCAAGCTCCCGCGACAGCGCGATATGTTGCGCCAAAATCTCCCGCTGCACCTCACGCTCGTCAGCATCCTGCACCTTCCAGTAATCCAAACCCACTTCACCAATCGCTACCAGGTGGTCCTGATGCTGCCGGATGAAGTCCAGCATGGCCAGCGCTGCATGGCGATCAAGGATGGTGGGATACAGCCCCGCACAGGGTTTTAGCAGGGGGTAACGCTCTGCCAGAGCCAGGATATGCCGCGCTTCCTCTAGTGTTTCACTCACCGTAAGGATGGCCTGTACGCCTCGCGTTGCGGCCCGCTGCAAGACGGCCTCCAGATCGTGGGCAAAGACGTCGGCGTACATATGGGCATGGGCGTCAAAAAGGACGGGCACGGGTGGCGTATCGGACATAAGACTTTTCTCCTCTAGAGCCGGGCTTTATGATGTAGTATAGCAGAGAGATGCCAGGAGCTCGAACGTGCTGCCGCAGGAGAGGCAGGCACCACAGGGAGCGACGTTGCATGCCCGATAGCCGCCGTCATCGTGGGCCGCATCCGCATGATGCGAGGTTGTTCCGCCAGCCAGAGAACGTGCACAAGCTGCGTCTGGCGGCTGGCGATTTCGCCTGGCTGCTTGGCCGGCACTATGCTCCAGAGGCAGCGCTCACCCTGGTGGGGAATCGCTACCAGCTCCGGCAACGCCAACGCCAGGCACTCCGCCGTGCCGTTGCTGCACCAGCTGTAGCCCGTGCCCGTCGCCAACGTCAGGTGCCTCCTGCGGCGCTCACCGGCGCCTGCCTGCAGGTGGATGCGCTGAACCAGATCATCACCATCGAAGCTGCTCTCGCTGGCGGCCTTCTGCTACGCGGCCATGATGGGGCGTTGCGGGATTTGGCGAGCGTGCATGGCACGTATCGCGCCATGCACGAGACGACGACGACTCTGGAGGCCATAGGTGCCTGCCTGAGCCGGTTGGAGGTCAAAAGTGTCGAGTTCCTTCTCGATGCTGTGGTGTCGAACTCCGGGCGCCTGGCGAGCCGTATACGAGCCCTGGCCGCAGCACACGGCTGGCCCTGGCAGGCGCAATTAGTGCCGAGCCCCGACCCCATACTGCAACGTTCTCTGGATATTGTGGCCACCTCGGACAGCGTTATTTTAGACCGGGCAGGACGGTGGATCGATCTGGCCACCATCGTCATCCAGTCCATTGCGCCCACTGCCTGGTGTCTCGATCTTGCCGTACCGCCACCGCTGGTGGAATGACCCCAGTCTCGGTGGAGCATCACTTGTCCCGCACGTCTGATCTTTGCTACCATCGTGCCATCGTCTTCGTGTAATCAAACAGCTATTGTCATGGTCATGGTGCTGTCAAGCGCAGCGAGGCATGAACGTGGAGAGGAGTGAACAGGCATGGCACATGCGGTTCCTATCGGGACCTTACCACCCGTCGGTGAGGTGCCGCAGAAGATGTTTGCCCAGGTCATACGGCAGGACCGTTTTGGTGACCCACGTACGGCGTTTCAGGTCGAAGAAGTTGATGTGCCACCACTCAAACCCCATGAGGTGCTCATCGGCGTGATGGCGGCTGGCATCAACTACAACAACGTGTGGGCCGCGCGCGGCACGCCAATCGACATCATTGCCATCCGGCAGCGGGAGGGAGAGCCCTACGACTTCCATATCGGCGGTAGCGATGTGTCAGGCATCGTGTATGCCGTTGGGGCGGCAGTGCACAACGTGGCCATCGGTGCTGAGGTGGTGGTGCATCATGGCTATTGGCGTCTCGATGACCCCTGGGTGAAAGCTGGCAAAGACCCCATGCTCGCCCCGTCGGCCAGTATATGGGGCTACAACACGAACTTTGGGTCCTTTGGGCAGTTCTGTGTCGCCCAGGCCCATCAAGTCCTTCCCAAGGCAAGTCGTCTGACGTGGGAGGAGGCCGCGGCTCCGACGCTCGTTGGTACGACGGCCTACCGCATGTTGTTTGGCTGGGACGGCAACGTCCTGAAGGCAGGCGATGTCGTGCTCGTCTGGGGCGGCTCGGGCGG
>CAVZBC010000037.1:0-10001 GCA_963773125.1 uncultured Gammaproteobacteria bacterium
GGTTGGGGGCGGGCCGGGGCAGCACAGACAACGGTCGCTGAGGGTGGGGCTGCCGTGGGAGGTCGCGAATCGGAGTACCGATCCCGGGTGATCGGCCCTGCGCTGCCGCGTGGCGTGGTCGTTCCGGGATCTGACTCAACAATTCGCTGCTTCGCACGCCGGGCCCCTGCAGGCAGGCACGGTGCCCGTTCATGTAATGGCTGGGCGTTCCCGCGGGAACGCCCCGCTTACCGCTGCTGGGTTTCGTCCATCCCATCAGCGAGCGGATGGTCGGGTGGCGTCTCTTTGCCGCTGTAAATTCGCCGCGGCTCAGGTTCCCGGTGTGGTCAGTCTAAGCGGCGCTCGCCTCCTCGTCGGTGGTTGGTTGGCTGCCCGCGTGTCTGATTCGGCTTAGCCGTTGGCGGTCGAGCTCGCTGAAGCGGACGCCGTTCTTGGCGTGGGTGATGTAGAGGTCAAGGACGGCCCAGACCAAGGTGAGGCAGCTGGTCTCGCCGGGGAAGCGGCCGATTACCTTGGTGCGTCGTTCGACCTCGGCGGGCGGCGTTCGAGCAGGTTTCTGCTGCGCCACCTGCGGCGTGTCGTGTGGGGTGGCGCAGGTGGACGACGGCACGTCGTAGGTCGTCGGCCAGGCGTTCGGCGGTGGCGGTGTAGCCGGCCCGGTCGACTTCGCCTCCGAGCACCGCGAGGCGCTGCTTGCCGTCGCGCTCGTCGGTGGCGTCGTCGAGCGCCTGCCCGTCGGTCTGGCGGACACGCTCGCGCTCGCGTTCGGGCGGCTTGGCGAGCAGGTTCGCACGCGGTGAACGGCGCAGTGCTGGCGCTCCGAGGCGGGCCAGCATTGCTGATGGCCTTGATCAGCCCGGGCGCGCGTCGGCTACGACCAACGCGGCTCGCCGAGCCCGCGGGCGATCAGATCGCGGCCGGCGCGGGCCAGTCCTCGTGCGACTCGCGCATCCCGGGCGTCACCGCGAGCGGCACGCGCTCGCCCTGCTCGTGAGCCCCAGGCCGCCGGCACGCCCTCCTTGGGCCCGTTCGGGGGGACCGCAGGAAGACCGCATCCGGAGACAGCGCCGCCACCTGAACCTCGGTCAGGTCGCGGCGTTGAACGCCTGGCAGGCTCGCGCAACCGGTGCAGGTGCGCGAGGCGGTAGTCTTAGACAGCTCCCGGCCCCGCCTGCTCACACAGCGACTCGATGTCGCGCGTCGAAGGCCGCGCACCAACGCGCCCGATCACCGTCGCGCGAAGCGGCTGGGTGCGCAAGACCTTCGTGCTGCAGGGAAACGGCTGCGAACAAACGGCTCGGCAGCCTGCCGCCTGCGGGATCTCGACCCCCAGCTCCCCCTCGAGCGTCTGCACCTTCGCGCACGAAAGCCGTTGCGCAGTCCTACGTCATAGTTGCCCGCCGCGCTGATAGCCCAGCCGCGCTGATAGCGCGCCCTGCCCGCCGGCGTCGACTCGTCCTCCACGGCGCACTCGATGATCAACCGCGCCTGAACCCACCGCGCACTTAGATCTCAAGTACCAGGCTGAGGTGCTGACATTGGTACAACGCCTCGCCCATCAGAGCGGTATAACCGTTGTCATCGCCTTGCATGACCTGAACCAGGCGGCTCTATGCGCCCACCGCATGGCGCTGCTCGCGAACGGCAGGTTGCTGGCGCTTGGCTCTGCCGACGAAATTCTGACGCCGGAACGTCTGGCGCATGCCTACGGCGTCGAAGTCGTCGTGACACCACACCCGATTTACGGCACACCGATGGTTGCCTCCCTGCTGGCGCCACACAAGGAGACGAAACAGCACACAGACACCAGGCACTCGCCCAGGCAAAGTTCGCCACGCGTTGGTGATATGCATACGAATTACGGCGATTCGGAAAGGGAGCGAGCGGTGACCACGACAATACCCGTGGATTTTCCTGGCATGACGGCTACTCTGAGTGCAGAGGCGCTGGTCCTGTGCAGTCAGCAGCCCCTACACATGCTGTCGTCGGCCGTCGTTGGGGGTGGGTTTTGGCGCGCCCGCTATATTGTGAATCGTCATGTACACAAGGATTACTGCCATCCCCACCCCACGGCTGACCTGCTGGCCTTTGCGCGCTCCCACGGGATTGCTGAAACGTTTGTGGGCCTCATGACCGCTGTGCCGATGCACAAGACACGCACCATCACTCTGCGCGACGCTGTCCTGACGGTCACTGTCGTGGTCACGGCTGGCTTGAGCAACCCTGCCGCACCAGGGTTGAGCCCCCCGGCGGTCGCGCCACCGAGTACCATTAACATGATACTGCTGCTCGATGCGCACCTGGCTCCAGCAGCGCTGGTCAATGCCATCATGACAGCCACCGAGGTCAAAACGCAGATGCTACTCGAGCGAGGCCTACAAACGCCTGACGGCTATCCAGCCACAGGCACCTCCACGGATGCCGTCGTCGTGGCCTGTACCGAGTATGGGGAGGTGCTGCCTTATGCTGGTCCAGTGACAACAGTGGGTTGGCTCATTGGCCGTGGCGTACGCACAGTACTCGCCGCGGCATTGTCATAGGGGCTGGACATGCCATGCGTCTTTGCTATTGGCGGCCCTCTTCTGCTCGCTGTATGCCTGGACGTGCTCTTCGGCGAACCGCCGAATCGCTGGCATCCAGTAGCGTGGATGGGCTCTTTTATCAGCGCGATACAACGCTGGGCCCCTGCAAGAGGCCAGTGGGGACGCCTGGCCTTTGGTGCCGGCATAGTGCTGAGCGGTGTGGCCATGGTGGTAGTCCTGGGTATTCTACTGGAACGCGTCCTGTGGTATGTACCCTGGCCTTTGGCATGGCTCGTGAAAGCCGGCGTGCTAAAATTGACCCTGTCACTACGAGGATTAGTCCAGGCAGCGGGTGAGGTCCAGCAGGCGCTGGAGCATGATGACCTACCCCTGGCTCGCCGTCTGGTGGGCTGGCACCTGGTGAGTCGGGAGACCAGCCAGCTCAGTGGCGCACAGGTAGCTGCGGCGGCAGTGGAGTCAGTGGGCGAGAACGCCTCGGACGGGATCGTTGCGCCGCTGCTGTTCTACACCCTGGGTGGACTCCCCGCTGCCCTGGCATATCGGTTTATTAATACAGCAGACGCCATGCTTGGCTACCGCGACCCGGTCCGCTTCTGGCTTGGGAAAGTGCCAGCCCGTCTGGACGATCTGGCCAATCTCGTGCCAGCCCGATTGACGGCAATCCTCATCGTCCTGGCGGCCCTGCTCCTGGGAGAAAACCCGCGGCAGGCGTGGACCGTCTGGCATCGGGAGGCGCGACTGACCGCGAGCCCCAATGCGGGTCATCCCATGAGTGCTATGGCTGGCGCCTTGCAGGTAGAGCTGGAAAAAGTCGGCCATTATCGTCTGGGAGCGGGTCAATCGTTGCCTGGGGCAGACCATATTGCCAGAGCCACCCGCCTTCTCTACGGCGTGACTGCTCTGGCAGTGGTTGTGCTGACAGGGGTGGTAGTACTATGGTGCTGAACGCTGCTAAAAGGTGCTGAAATCTGGAGATGTTTGTATGGTTCCCGAACCACGCCCAGAACTGCTGCACATAGCTGATGTCCCCCACGGGGCGCTGGACTTTGCCGAGCTGGAACGTCTCGGTCTGACTCCACAAGACGTGCTCGACTTCAGCGTCAACGGCAACCCCTATGGTCCCTCGCCACAGGTGCAGGAGATACTGACACAGGTGCCTCTCGACCGTTATCCTGACCGTGAAGCCCTGGCCTTGCGTCGAGTCCTTGCTGCACACCTGGACGTTGCCCCCGCGGGCATCGTGGTAGGCAATGGCAGCGTGGAGCTGATGTGGCTCATAGCGCTGGCTTTTCTGCGCCCGCACGACGTGGTCGTGATCGTCGGCCCAACGTTTGGCGAGTATAGACGTGCCGCTGCCCTCATGGGAGCACAGAATCCACGACTGCACGGCACAACCTGTGGAGGCTTTCCAGATCAATCCAGCAGTGGTGCAGCAGACCTTGCAACGGCTCATGCCCCGGGTAGTCTTTCTGTGCAATCCGAACAATCCCACCGGCACGTATCTGGCAGTGGAGATCATTGCTGCCTGGGCTGAGGCACTGCCCCGGACGCTCTTCGTAGTCGATGAGGCGTATCTGCCCTTTGCTACAGGGGCCGCCTCTGTACTCACCACCCCGCGAGACAACCTGCTCGTGCTGCGGTCCATGACCAAGGCCCAGGCGCTCGCCGGGGTACGTCTGGGGTATGCCGTGGGTCATCCAGAAGTGATGCATGCACTGGCTCTGGTCCGTCCGCCCTGGAACGTCAATGCCCTGGCCCAGGCAGCAGGCATCGCGGCCCTGCAAGACCAGGCGCATGTGGTACGCTCCCTGGCACAACTGGCACATGCCCGGGAAACACTGCTGCAGGAAATACGCGCTCTGGGTGTGGCATTGGTCCCGTCCTGCACACATTTTTTTCTCCTCCACGTCGGAGAAGCGACGGCGTGCCGCAGGGCGCTCCTGCAGCACGGCATTCTGGTGCGCGATTGTACGTCTTTCGGCCTCCCCGAGTACATTCGTGTGGCCACGCGCCGCCCAGAGGAGAATGCGCGCTTGTTAACGGCGCTGGCACAGGTGCGATAATGCGACTCCTCCTCGTACGACATGGAAAAACCGCCTGGAATGCGGCGGGACGCTTGCAGGGACAGAGCGATCTCCCCCTGACCGCCTGCGGCCAGCGTCAGGCGCAGGCACTGGCGCAAGTCCTGGCTACAAATACCGTGCAGGCGGTCTATAGTAGCGATCTCCAGCGCGCCCAGCAGACAGCGGACAGCATTGCTACGAGGTGCGGACTCTCAGTGCACCACGACGCGCACTGGCGAGAGATGGCCTTTGGCTGCTGGGAAGGTTTGACGTGGGCCGAGATTCAGCAGCGTGACCCGGCAATCCTCGCCGCCTGGCAGGCAGATCCCTGGCACAGCGCCCCCCCAGAGGGGGAGACACTGGCGCAGGTGAACGACCGTGTCAAGATGGCATGGGCGTGTCTCGTCGCGGTCCATGACGCCCACACCGTGGTGTTGGTATCCCATGGCGGACCGCTACGACTACTCCTCTGTGCCACCCTGGGGCTCTCACCCCAGGCCCACTGGCGATTTATGCTCGATCCTGGTTCGCTGTCGGAACTGTACCTGGACGAGCAGGGTGCCGTCCTTACTCGCCTCAACTATATTCCCCCTCTCTCACGGAGGTAGACCATGGCGGCCAGGGTGGTAATGCTCCAGGGCACGAGTTCCTCGGTCGGCAAGAGCCTGCTGGTTGCCGCGCTGTGTCGCATCTTTGCGCAGCGGGGCGTGCGTGTAGCGCCTTTCAAGGCGCAGAACATGTCGAACAACGCGGCCATTTGCGCCGATGGGGCTGAAATCGGTCGTTCGCAAGCCGTGCAAGCTGCCGCGGCTGGTCTAGAGCCCACGGCGGAGATGAATCCTATCCTGCTCAAGCCGGAGGGCGACACGCGCTCGCAGATCATCGTCATGGGCCGCCCCTGGCGCACACTGGCGGCAGGCAAGTATTACCAGCACAAGGCTGGACTCTGGTCTGTGGTGACTGCCGCCCTGGACCACTTGCGCACGGCCTACGATCTTGTGGTCATCGAAGGCGCTGGGAGCCCGGTGGAATTGAATCTACAGGCGGCAGACATCGTTAACATGGCGGTAGCACACTATGCGCAGGCGCCGGTCCTGCTGGTGGGCGATATCGACCGTGGTGGCATCTTTGCGCAGCTCCTGGGAACCCTGTGGCTCATGGAGCCGGCAGAGCGGGCGCGTGTGCAGGGGCTCATCGTCAACAAATTTCGGGGAGACGCGGCGCTCTTTGCCGACGGGGTGCGTATCCTGGAGGCACGCAGTGCCCTGCCAGTCCTTGGCGTGGTGCCTTTCCTCCCTAATCTCTATCTGCCTGAGGAGGATGCTGCTGTTCTGGATGCGTCATGGCCTCCTGTCCACCTGCCAGCCGCCACGATTGACCTGGCGGTCATTCGTCTGCCACGCATCGCCAATTTTGACGACTTTTCCCCGTTGGCCGCCGAGGCCGGTGTCAGGGTACGCTATGTCACCTCCTGCGCTGGTCTCGGACATCCCGACGCGATTATCCTGCCGGGGACGAAAAGCACCATTGCTGACCTGGTGTGGTTACGCGAGCAGGGATTGGAGCGGGCGATCAAGGGGCTGGCAGACGCTGGAACCGTGGTGGTGGGTATCTGTGGCGGTTATCAGATGCTAGGCGAGAGTATCCATGATCCAGACGGCATAGAGTCACCCCAGCCGGACATAGCCGGTCTGGGGCTGTTGCCAGTGCACACCATGTTTGAGGAGAGCAAGGCCACCCATCAGGTAGAAGCGTGCCTCCTGGGCGGCCCGGGTTGGCTGGCGGCGCTGCAAGGACAGACGGTTGACGGCTACGAAATCCATATGGGACGCACCAGGAGCGCCCAGCCATGGCTTGCCCTGAGGCGCCGCGGTGAGATACCAGTGGCCCTGCGCGATGGCGCGGTCGATCCCACGGGCCGGGTGTGGGGCTGTTACCTGCACGGCCTCTTTGCGAACACAGCTTTCCGTCACGCCTGGCTGTCTTCTTTAGGATGGGGTATGCCTGCAGAGGGAGCGCCACCGGTGGTAGGGCTGCAGGAAGCGCTGGATACCCTGGCCTCACAGGTGATAGCACATCTGGATATGCCACGATTGGAGGCCATCATATGGGACGACTGATTCTGGTGCTGGGTGGAGCACGCAGTGGCAAGAGTACCTATGCCCAGCAGCTAGCGCAGGAACTGGGCAGGGAGCGAGTACTTTTCGTGGCCACGGCTGAAGCCGGTGACACAGAGATGGCGCAGCGCATTGCCAAACACCGCCAGGAACGCCCTGCGGCCTGGCGGACTCTCGAAGCGCCACGACATATCGGGGCAGGAGTGCGCACCCATCTCCACGACGCACACGTCGTGCTGGTGGACTGCATCACCCTTCTGGTGAGCAATGTCGTTGTCCCTCTGGACGTTACGGCTGATCTCAGCGCCGCCACAGCGGCAGTCGAGGCGGAAGTGGATGCCTTATTGCAGGTGGTGCAGGAAAGTGCTGTGACCTGTATCGTGGTCAGCAACGAGGTGGGTCTGGGACTGGTGCCTGACACGCCGCTTGGTCGGGTGTATCGCGATCTTCTTGGACGCGCCAATCAGGTCTTGGCTGCACATGCGCAGGCTGTTTACTTCATGGTGGCTGGTCTGGCAGTCGACGTCAAAGCCCTGGCACTGCACGGGGGGAGCTTTTTTGAAAAGTAGTGGTAGGCGTGATGCAATGGCTATGTATAGGGAGGTCGAGATGATGTGAGCCAGGCAGAACGGCACCAGAGCCTCGGTGCGCCCTGGTGCCTCTGCGCCGAGGCGCGCTAGGCGCCTGCTTGCCAGCGGCGAATGATCTCCGCCAGGCCGCCCGCATACAGCCACACAGCGACAGCCGACCACCGGGTCAGCGTCGCGAGCGGGAGAAGGAACATGTTGATCTTGCCGACGTGGAATTCAGGATGGAGTCGCTTGTTGTTGATGCGCATGATCTGGATGCACGCGATCCCCTGATTGATCAGGTACGCCACCGAGCCAGCCAGCCAGATGATGAACGGCGAGGTCTGCAGCACCATCCAGAGGCCGGCCAGGACGGCCACCGTCACGACCACGAAGTACCAGAAGCGGTACGGCCGGTTGCGCAGGCCGGGCGGCAGCACGTTGTGGAAGAAGCGGTGGAGCCGGCCCTGCTGCAAGCGCGTGGTCGCGATCGCGTCGCACGTCGTCCGACCGATGAACGTGTCGTAGATCGGGAACTGTGCGTCGTAGAGGGTGACCATGATGAAGAGCAGCATCAGCCAGCCGGCCATCCCTCCGAGGACGCCGCCGGCCACCGTGGCCATCTGCACGGCGACCTCCGCGCCAGCGGGAACCTTGCCCGTCTGCAGGAACCCCTCGTGCAGGTAGGCGTACCCAGCCACGGAGTAGAGGTAGACCATGATCATGCCGCCGATGAATCCCCACCAGAGGAAGAGGCTGTAGCCGCCGAGCTTCACCCACTGGTGCATCTTGCGGCGCTCGCTGGCGTCGCTCGTGTCCCACTGCAGCTCCTCGACCGTGACGTCCTCGGGAGGCCGCAGCGGCCCGGTCACCTGGCCGGCGAACTTGCCCATCGCGAACCCCGCGCCGATCACCCAGAAGCTCACGTACATGACGCTGCCGCCCGGCTGCCCGAAGAGCGCCAGCGCGTCGGTCAGCGGGAGCTGGGACGGGTACCCGCCCCCGGTCAGGAAGGTGATGCCGAAGAGCCCCTTCAGCACCTCCCAGTAGTGGTGGGGCTTGGCGGCGATGGCCACGACGGCCGCGACCAGGATGATGTTCCCCCACATGATGAACAGGAAGAACCGCTCCAGGAACTTGTAGGTGCGGTCGGAGAGGTAGAACACGACCAGCACGACCACCAGCGCGATCACTGCCCAGATATACTGCGGCGGTAGGCGTCGAGCCCGGGCAGCAGCGTCTGGGTCGAGACGCCGGTGAACCGCTGGGCGGCGATGACCGCCCCGCCGAGCCAGGCCGGCCAGCCGGCGACCAGGATGGTGATGCCGGCCCAGTACCACGGCCAGAAGCCCTTCGGGCTCAGTTCAGCGGTGGCGGCGAAGAACGACCGCCCGGTGTTCATGCTGTACTTGATACACTCGTAGACCAGGGCAGACTCGAGTACGACCGAGATCAGCATCAGCCAGTGCATGTGAAAGGTACCGCGGGCGCCGATGTTCGGCAGCAGGTAGGCCTCACCACCGCCTACCGAGATGCCGAAGTTGATCGCCTGCGGGCCGAGCATCGCCAGCATGCCGGCCAGGGTCAAGGGGAACGGATCCGGCACCCTGTGCATCGGCTGTGCGACACGTGCCGACACCCTGTCAGCCATAAGAGCCTCCTCTCTCCTCTGCTCACCGCGCGCACCGACGCTTGGACGGGGACGAAACCATCGGCAGGGCTCTCGGGCGAGCTCGTCAGCGTGTTGCCCATCTCCGTCCCCGCCGAGGCCGCCTACGCCAGTCGGTTGTCAGGTCGATTGGAACGCCGGACAAGGGGCGCTGGGCACCCGGCGGTGGACGGGGTCGCGGCGCGTTGCGCTGCGTGTATCACCGCGCGGGGACCGGTACTCGCGTCGTAGCTGTTCATGCCTCGGGGCAAACGCCTTCCCGCGAGAGTATAGGAAATTCAAACGGCCTTTGCCACCTGTGTTTCCCGAAAACCCGTAGCTGTTGAAATCCTTAAGCAGGTATTCCAGAGCCACCTCCACCGCTGCCCGTGACGCTGCATGCCCACCGGCACCGGCTCCCGGCACATCTGCGCGTCGTGTCGCGGTCGGTCCTTGGGGGCTTGCACCATGAATACGGGCTCGTAGAGCAGGCAGCATGAGGGGAACAACGCTTGTATTCCGTAGCACACATCATTGCATGGAGAGGAGTGCGCACTATGCAATACACACTCATTCTCACTGAGAAAGCTGAGGGCGGTATCCAGGTAACCATACCAGCTTTGCCCGCATGTATGGTTGAAGCGGCGACGAGGGACGAAGCCATTCGCCTGGCACGGGAGGCGATTGCGCAGCTCGTGCGCCGAAGTGAGATCGTGCAGGTCGAGATCCCTGAGCGGCCTTGGGCGACGGTGTCACTCCATGAGACACCATGGGCATGGTTTGGCAAGGGAGCCGAGGACCCAATGTGGGAGGAGCTTTTCGATGCGATCGAGCAGAACCGTGAGACCACACGGGACGCGGAATAGCACGCATGTATCTCTGGGACGCAAATATCCTCCGCCATTTTGGTCAAGGCCATGCGACGTTACGCTTGTATCTCCTGCGTGTGCCGTGGGCCGAGATTGCTCTCCCGTCCGTTGTCGTCGCTGAAGTGCTGCGCGGACGGTGCGACTTTGCCCTGAAGGCGACGCCCGCCGAGGCACCCCTCGCACACCAACATT
>CAVZBC010000038.1:0-38917 GCA_963773125.1 uncultured Gammaproteobacteria bacterium
CCAGCGTCTTGTTGTATAACTCCCCAGGGCCATGGACACCCACTGTCAGCGTCAGCTCGATATCTCCCGTGCGGCCTGGCCCGGTAATAAAAGAGACGCAACTTGACAGGTGCTGCTGCACATCTGTGTCCTCTAGCTGGAGGAGGAGCAACACATCCGCCAGCGTGGCGACAATTTGCTCTGTGCGTGCGACGGCGCAATGCACCGGCGGCAGGAGTGAGACGCCGCGCATTTGCCCTGGGCGAGCCGAGAGGACGAGGGTCGGTTTCGGCAATGACATGTCGACCCCCGACAGACCGACATCTGCCTGGGCCAACTGTGCGCGTAGTTCCTGCCACCGCGCCGCCAGGGCTCAGTACGCACGAGGAATTCTGACAGTTCACAGGTAATACAGAGGGCGACGCGTTCTCGAGGCGACTGGCCAGCAGGACCATCCATGGATAACCCTCCCCAACAAGCCGGCAGGACAACGCCCCCAGATCGCCCGACCGTGCCACACCGCAAGCAAGACGCTGGCGGATGTCCTGGGCTGTGCCGGGAGTCAGACGTATGCCTGGCATGCATGCTCACCATCCTCATCACTCGCCGGGGTACAAAGTCGCCGATGTCTACGTCCGTGCACGCAGAGTGCCCGTATCGCCCCGCAGCTCTCGCCGTTGGCAACACGCGCTCAGGGACCTTCATTCTTCCCTTTGTCGATTTGGCGGAACAGCTCTTGGAAGTCTTCGGTCAAGCGGTCGATTTCCCGTTTCCGTCCCCGGAAACGCTGGCGACTGAGGAAATTCAGAGTCGCGTAACATATCAGCACGCCGAGGAGAAAGCCCAACATCATTCCGCTCATGAATACCTGCGTTGGCATGCGCAGTGATCTCCCTTACTCGTCTACCCCATGTCGATGAGCACTCTGGCTGGCTCTTGACGTCCCCAAGGGTTTTCACTACTATTCTGTGTTCACGTTTGCCGACGTAGCTCAGCCGGTAGAGCAACTGATTCGTAATCAGTAGGTCGTAGGTTCAAATCCTATCGTCGGCTCTTGATGCACGGGTGAACAATGGTACCGACCATGGGTTGCCTCACTATAGAATATTTTCTCACTCCCTTCAACACCTGCAATGCGCCTCCTGAGATCGCCTGTGCTGTCGCCTTTTTCTCACGCCTTCCTGCTTGCCGCCTCGCTCGGCGGCTGGTGCACTGTACCCGGCTTATCGACAGAGGAGTTCCGCCTCGGCGCTGACTTCCTGGCCATCATCCGTCTGCCCCAGGACCATCATACGATACCGGAAACTCGGCAGCGCGCTGGTCACCCATAGATCAGGGTACGACACATGCTGTAAGGGGTTGAGATGAATATCCAGCGGCTCTTCTTTGCTCTCTTGTAACCGCCCGGCCATATCGTACCACTCCCCGCGATAGCGCCGCAGATGCACCCGTTTGGCGGCTAATTCCCCCAAGGCAACGTGGAAGTACCAGCGCATGTCTCCTGTATGCGTGCGATACACCGGATTAGGCCAGAACGTCATGCTGAGACCTGCCACAGCGCTGTCCTTCCTGCTTGAGGGCACCTGACGAGAGGTCTGCCGGACCAGCAGTATTGCCTCCTGGGCAGACTGCCATAGGCGCAGTCACCGCGACGCATTGTAGCATGCTTTTTCGGCTCTTGGGCATCTCTTTACAGACGCGTGTCATGGTTTGACAAACCTCTAGCACCGCTTTACACTAGGCCATTGCACTTGTCCCTGCGGATAGGGTTCGCTGCTTTTCATAAGGACATCTTGTGTCGCAACCTGCACCTTCTCTCATGGCGAAAATTGCCGAACTTTCCGAGACCTTTGGGGAGCGTGATGTCTCTCTGCCAGAGAGTGATGCCCGTCAGCTGCTTGACACCTTACAACATGAGTATGCCGATTTTGAAAAATTTCTCGTGCGACGCTTTCCGCGCCTGGAGGAACGTCTGCAGCGTTTTCTGATCGAGCTCCTGGTGCAAGCGCAAGCCAAAGAATATACGCCTCTCTTCCAACAATGGGGTCGCGACCGAGCCTTACCCCTTTCCATCCGCGCCTTCGTCCACCGCACCCAAGAGCGGCTTGGGATACAGGGGGATACGGCATATGGCGAGGCCCTCCTGCGCACGGAGGAAGCTCTCAGGAAATTCTCTCAGGCAACCTCCCCGCCGCTTACCGATACTGGAGCATTGGTGCCGCTCTGGCGTGACACCATCTTAAACCTCCCGCTGGCACTGGCGCTGGACCTGGCACATGCCCTCAAAACCGTGCAGCCACAGATTGCTCTGGCAGTTGTCCAATGTCTGCGTCCCATTGTCGATGCCAAAGATCGTCTGGCGCTGGTGGAATGTCTCGCGGACATTTCCATACCCGAAAGTGCCACAGTGTTACTCGAAATCCTCAACGAAACCGCCGATAAAACGTTTCAAAAAACGGTCAGGAAGGCTTTACACCGCTTGAAAGCGCAGGGGCTGCCTGTTGACAGCGATGTGCAACGCGCGCATGCGACGATGGTGGGCACGGTGACACATCGGCTGGAAAAATGTTTGAGCAGTCATATTGATGCTGCCGGAGATCGCGCCCTGTGGATGATCCGCACCAAGGCGTTTGGCGGCTATAATATCGCCTACCTCATCATCAACTATGGCACGGGCATTCAACTGGCTATGGGCCTGCAAGCCACGAAACGTGAACTGCCGGCGTTGTTGGAGAAAGCCCAGGCACGCGTGCGCTTGATCGAGCTTGATCCGATTTACTGTCAATATCAAGTGGCGCTCGCGCACCAGATGAACCTGGATACCCATACCCCTGTCCCCGAAGAATTTTTTGCCATACGGGATATCATCGGAGAACCCAGCACAACGTTTGAACGTGGCATTATTTATGCGGCACTTTCGGCTGCGGATCTGCAAGAAGCCACAGGCTACGATGACCATGCCGCCGATCTTCTTGCCCTGCCAGAATTTTCTGGCTGGACCCTGCCAGCGCCGATTATACAGAAATATGCCGATCAGCTGCAGGAGATCGAAGAGAGCCAGATCATTGTCAGCCCAGCTCTGCGCAAAGAACGCCAGGCGGAGATTTATGCTCGGGCCACAGAGGAAGCCCTGGGAGAGCGGTCGCGGTGGTTGATGCGTTTGCGGCTTGAAGAAATGGCCTACTATCTGTTGCAAACGGCACGTCGACGAGAAGCCCTGTGGGCCGTGGCAGCGGCACAGTCCCTGCAAGAGGAGAACCCTGACCGGCTGCGCCGTAACCCCTTTGCTGGAGCCCTCCTGGAGCGCAGTATCGAGGGGGCAAAAACCCGCCCACAGAGCCGCATCATCACGCCGTTCTCTCGTTGAGGCACACGGGCGACGGAGAGCAATCAGCGAGTAACAATGCTTCTCACGTGCATTCTCGGAGGTCTCATCGTGGTGTATCACTGTTGGCTGTCACGCCCTGTCCTGTGCCTGTCGTCGTCTGTGCGAGCGCACAGACCCATCCCTATGCTTGTGGTGGTGATGCTTGGTGGTATGCTCCTCCTGGGCGGCTGGCCTCGCACAGGGCGAGCCGCGCCCCTGCAACTCTGGACCGAACCGGGTTCGCAGCGACAGACTGACCCGTTGCTGCAGGGACTCAATACGGCCCTGGTCAGGCTCTCGCACCGTCTGCTGCCGACGGTGGTCAGCTTGCGCGTATACGCCAAGGATGGTGAGGCTCCCCTGCCCCCAAACCACCCGCCCGTGCCTGAAGGCAAGCCACCTTTTGGCACCGGCAGCGGCTTTATCATCCGCGCTGATGGGTTGATCGTGACCAATTATCACGTGATCGAAAACAGCAAGACGATCGAAGTCCATCTCCATAATGGCGACGTTACACTGGCCAAAGTACTCGGGGAGGATGCCGCGGGCGACCTGGCCCTCCTGCAAATTGCTACCGACCAGCCGCTCCCCGTTGTGCCGCTCGGCAGTTCGGCCGCCCTCCAGGTGGGAGAATTCGTCATGGCGATCGGCAGTCCGTTTGGCTTCGACCACACCCTGACCTTCGGCATCGTCAGTGCAAAAAAACGTCATTTTCTGCGCTCTGGGCTCTTTGGCGGTTTTATACAGACTGATGCCTCTATCAACACCGGCAACAGTGGTGGCCCGCTGATTAACATCCATGGAGAAGTCGTCGGCGTGAATACGGCGACAGTCGGTAGCGGCGAAATGGGCTTCGCGATTCCTATCGATGCCGTCAAGGCTGTCCTCCCAGAGCTGTATCAGGCCCAACAGGTCACCCGTGGATGGCTTGGGGTGCAAATTCGCTCACTTGAGCAGGAGAAAGCCAAGGCCATGGGGTTATATCCCCCCCGTGGCGTCTATGTGCACGATGTGCTCAATGATCAACCAGCGCAACGGGCCGGCATTGTCGCTGGCGACATCATTCTCAGCTTTGACGGACAGAAGATTACCACGCCGTTCGAACTGCAAAGCCAGGTGGCGATCACGCCAGCTGGGAAAAAGGTCCAGGTCGAACTGCTCCGCAAGCAGTCCAAACACGAACTGCAACTGACCGTGGGCACAATGCCCAAACGTCAATAGCGGCAGGGCGGCCTCATCTGTGACCGCGCCGGCTCTACGGCATTATCCTTCTGGGACATGGGCGGCAGGACTGGTCACGGGGCGGAGGGCAAAGAACGTGTGCAGGATGGCATCACCAATGTGGTTGAGTTTGGCCTGAAAGGCATCGAGAAATTCGTGCAACCCCCCCTGAATGATTTCTTGAATCTGGGCATAGTCGAGCTCGGATCGTACTCGGCCAAAGCGCTGTTCCGCCAGATTCTGAAACGTCCCTATGGGTGACCCGGAAATGGCATGCAGCGATTCTTCGGCCTTGACCACACAATAATGCATGGCACGTGGGAATTCACGGTCGAGAATCAAAAAATCCGCCACGCGATTGGGGGTGAGCCGGCCAAAGCGCTTGCGATACATCTCAAAAGCGCTCGCCGATTTGAGCACGGCAGCCCATTGAATATCGTCAAAGGGCGTGCCGACATCGGTCACTGCTGGCAGCAGGATAAAGTACTTGACGTCGAGAATGCGTGACGTTTTATCGGCCCGTTCCAACAACCGCCCCAGCCGAGCAAAATGCCAGCCTTCCCCGTGCGACATGGTCGCATCGGTAATCCCCACGAAGAGGTGACTGGCCATCTTGATCTCGGTGAAAAAGGCGTGTGGTTCTTCCGTGACACGATCATCCATGGCCGCCTCGCGGACCATGAGATAGAACTTGTTGGCTTGTTCCCACATCTCTGAGGAAATAATCTCCCGTACGGTACGGGCATTTTCGCGCGCAGCGCGTAAACACGACAGGATCGAGTTGGGATTGTCCGGGTCAAAGGTCAAAAAGGCCACGACGTTTTCTTTCGTGGCGGCGCCATAGCGTGTCTCGAACACTTGTAGATCGCCAGTGGTCTGTACCAGCGGCTCCCATTGCTCTGAGGCCCCCGGCGGCAAATCGAGCATCAGATGCAGATTCACATCAATGAAGCGGGCCACGTTCTCAGCCCGTTCGATGTACCGTGACAGCCAATAAATGGAATCCGCCACTCTACTCAACATGGGCGGCCATCTCCTGTCAGCACCCAGGTGTCCTTACTGCCCCCCCCTTGTGAGGAATTGACCACCAGCGACCCTTTCCGTAAGGCGACGCGTGTGAGTCCCCCTGGCAGCACATACAGCTCTTTGCCGTATAAGATGTAAGGACGCAAATCAACATGCCGGCCCTCGAAATGATCATCCACAATCACTGGGGCGCGCGACAATGCCAGTGTTGGCTGCGCAATGTAGTTGCGGGGATTGGCCTGAATGCGCTGCGCAAAGGCGGCGCGCTCTTGCTGGGAGGCATGCGGCCCTACCAGCATGCCGTAGCCCCCCGATTCGTTGGCCGCTTTGACCACTAGCGTGTCGAGATTGGCCAGCACATGCTGACGTTGCGTGTCGTCCCAGCACATATAGGTGGGGACATTCGGCAGGAGCACCTCTTCCCCAAGGTAGTACTGAATGATATGCGGCACGTAGGCATAGACGACTTTATCATCTGCCACGCCGGTCCCTGGTGCATTCGCCAGCGCCACGCGCCCCGCTCTATAGACCTCCAATAACCCGGGCACACCCAGCAGGGAATCGGCCCGCAAGGCCTGGGGATCGAGAAACGTATCATCGATGCGCCGGTAAATCACATCAACCCGTTCAAACCCTTTGGTCGTCCGCATCACGACAAAACCGTCAACCACGGCCAGATCCCGTCCCTCCACCAGCTCAACCCCCATTTGTTGGGCCAAAAAAGCGTGCTCAAAATATGCCGAGTTGTACGTCCCGGGGGTCAGCACCACCACTGAGGGATCACTAATACCGTCCGGCACCAGATGCTGTAAGGTTTCTAGTAAGCGACTGGGGTAGTCATCCACCGGGCGCACATGGGACGCTTCAAAGACTTGCGGGAAGGTCCGCTTCAAGACCTGGCGATTTTCCAGGACGTAGGAGACCCCTGAGGGACAGCGTAAATTGTCCTCCAGCACATACAGCTGGCCGTCCCGGTCCCGCACTAAGTCCGTCCCCGTCACATGGCACCAGAGACGACGCGGCGGCTTCAGGCCGACACACGGTTGGAGGAAACTCGTGGCGGAATGGATGATATATTCTGGGAGGATGCGATCTTTGACAATTTTCTGCGCATGGTAGACGTCGTCAATAAACAGATTGAGCGCCTGAATCCGCTGCTTGAGCCCACGCTCGATATAGTCCCAGTCCGCGGCCTCGACAATGCGCGGGATGATATCGAACGGGAATATCCGCTCTGTACCAGCCGCATCCCCATACACGTTAAACGTGATGCCAAGGTGCAACAGCGCCTGCTCTGCAGCCCGTTGACGATGGTGCAGTTCTCCCACCGGCAAGGTGTTAATGCGCTGCACAATGAAGGACGCCCCAGGACGAGGACTACCGTCGTCTGCAAACATTTCGTCGTAAAAGCCTTCGGTCTTGTACGCCTGAAATTTCATCTCAGCAGCCCAAACGCTTACATTGACCGCAGAGCAGCCTCACAGCAGCACGCAGGCATTAGTTCAGCGCACAAGCGCCTGGGCCACGGGGATCTCCACAAGCGCCACACGGACCGACCGGCGCGCGGGCGGCGAGCTCAGCACTACGTCCCCCCACGGCAAACACCGACAACCGCCGTTCTAGCTCCCGGCTCTTGCACGTCGGACACTCGGCAACACGTGCTCCCTGCACAATCGTTTCAAACTCCTGCGCACATTCCTTACAAACATATTCCAAAATCGGCATGGCCTTCGACCTCCTACAGGCATAGACACACATACACGCTATGGATTCTAACCAGGCAGGGACCACTGCGCAAGTTCGGGACACACACCGACGGCTGCTTCCCGGGCGGCCTGGCAGTGGCATGGCCACTATACTGCAGCCTCGGTGTCTCGTCTAGAGAGAAAATCGGCCACCCTGCCTCACCTTGACAACCATGACCATACCTCCGCTGCTTGCCTCAGGTGCCGAAAGGTCGTATGATGTGTGGGGGTGTGCCTCGCGGCTCGACCAAGAGGAGAGTACTCCCGTGCCCTATAGTAATGGTAATACCCCATCGACCCGGGTACTTATAGTCTCTAATCGGCTCCCAGTGACCATCAGACATAGTGCAGAGGGTCGGCTTCTCCGTCGAACGAAGCTCTGGTGGCCTTGCCACGGCACTGTCCCATACCCATACGGAGCTGGATAGCCTGTGGATTGGGTGGCCCGGTGGGCATTTCAAAGTCGGTGAACCAAGAAAACGGCTGACACAGTTATTACGGGAGGAGCACCGCTGCGTTCCTGTCTTCTTGAGTGCACAAGCCATCCAGCACTACTACTACGGCTTCAGCAACAGGGCGCTATGGCCACTCTTCCACTCTTTCCAGTCGTATCTGGTCTACAATGAGGAAGAATGGGAAGCGTATGTGCATGCAAACCAGGTTTTCTGTGAGGCGGTACTCGCAGAAGCACAGAGTCAGGATGTGATCTGGGTCCAGGATTATCATCTGTTTCTGCTCCCCGGCATGCTCCGACAATATCTGCCTGACGCCCGCATTGGTTTTTTCTTGCACACCCCCTTTCCGCCTTCGGAAATGTTTCGCGTCCTGCCCTGCCGCGAGGCCATTGTGCGTGGGCTCCTGGGCGCGGACTTGCTGGGCTTTCAGACTTTCAGTGACATGCAGAATTTTCTCTGGGCCGTCTACCGTGTCCTGGGCATCGATGTAGAAATGGGGTACCTGCCCTACGGGGGACGGCAGGTAGGATGCGAGGTGCACCCGATTGGTATTGACCCGCAACAGTTTCTGCAGGCGATACACGGCGATCCTGCCACCGCACGCGAGATCGAGCGTCTCAATGCCAGTATTGGCACGCGGAAATTACTCCTGGGCATGGACCGCCTGGATTACTCCAAAGGGATTCCAGCCCGTCTACGGGCCTATAAGCGGTTTCTCGATCATCATCCTGAATGGCGGGAACGCATCTCCATGATTCAGGTGGCAGTGCCCTCACGGGAACAAGTGGTGGCCTATCAGAACCTGAAACGACAGGTGGATGAACTGGTAGGAGAGATCAATGGCGTCTACGGCACCACAACCTGGACACCGCTCCAATACGTGCACCGGAATCTGCCCTTTCATGAAATCTGTGCGCTGCTCCGACGGGCGGATGTGGCGTTGGTGACGCCGTTGCGTGATGGCATGAACCTCGTCGCCAAAGAGTACGCCGCCTGCCAGGAAAATCGCCCCGGGGCCCTGATTCTCAGCGAGTTTGCCGGGGCTTCGGCGGAAATGGGCGAGGCTTTTTTCGTCAACCCATACGATGAAGAGGGGATGGGCGAGCGCATTGCGGAAGTCCTGGCGTTGTCAGAAGACCACTGCCTCGAACGCATGACCGCACTCCACAGACGCATCTGTGCACGCAATGTCCACCTATGGGCGGAAAAATTTCTCAGTCACTCTACGCAACGTTCAGCACAGCAAACGCACCCGGCCCTTGACCACTCGCGAGCGGCAGCAGCTCCTGGTGACGTATGCCAGGGCAAGCAGACGGGTGCTATTGTTGGATTATGATGGCACGCTGACGCCGCTGGTGCCAATGCGGCAGCGGGCCTTTCCGACACCGCAGTTGCTGGCGGTATTGCGGGCCTTGCACAGGCGACCCGCGCAATCTCGTGGCCGTCATCAGTGGCCGCGACCGACACACGCTCGAGCAGTGGCTCGGGGACAGCGGTTGTATGCTGGTGGCAGAACACGGCGCCTGGTTTCGGGAAGGCACCGGAGGAGCATGGCGGACCATCCGCTCTGAGCTGAACGATGACTGGAAAGCCACCATTCGACCACTCCTTGAGCATGTCGTTGAACAGACTCCTGGCTCCTCCCTGGAGGAGAAAGACTTCTCCATGGTGTGGCATTATCGTATGGCAGATCCGGAATTTGGGCTCTGGCAGGCGCGAGAGCTCTACAGCCAACTGCAGGGCATGCTCGCTAGCACTGGCCTACAGGTGCAAAACGGCAACAAAATCGTTGAGGTGAAATGGGCCGACGTGCATGCAGGGAAGGCTGCCTCGCATCTCCTCGAGCGTGTACCGCAGAGCGATTTTATCCTGGCGATTGGTGACGATCGGACCGACGAAGACGTCTTTGTGGCCATTCCTCCCGAGCAATGGTCAATTAAAGTAGGTACAGGGTTCTCCGCGGCGCGCTTTTCCCTTTCCACGCCTGCCGAGGTCTTGGACCTGTTACTTGACCTTGCCAGGCCGCCGCTGGAATGGCACTAACCAGTCCTATCGTCGCCAGACCAGCAGGGATCGCCAGTGCACCACCGTATGAAGCACCCGACTTTACATAGCGCTGCACACGCGCCAACACACACCGAGATATCCTATGGCACAGGCAGAGCGGGAATACGACTTAATTGTGATCGGTAGTGGTCCGGCCGGGCAGAAGGCCGCCCTGGCGGCAGCCAAACACCAGGTGCAGGTTGCCCTGATTGAGCAACGCCAGGTGATCGGGGGCGCCTGCCTGCATACTGGCACGATTCCGAGCAAAACCCTGCGAGAAGCCGTGCTCTATTTCACCGGCCATCGGCTGCACAGCCTGTATGGTTCAGCCTATCGCGTCAAAGAACGCATCACGCCCGCCGATCTCACCTTCCGGGTACAACATGTGATTCGGCACGAGCTTGACGTCGTGTCATCACAAATGCGGCGGAATAATATTGACATGTACTTTGGGGTGGCGCGATTTGCCTCATCGCATACGGTGTTGATAGAACACGCCCATACCACTACACGTCTCAGCGGACAGAAATTCATCATTGCCGTTGGCAGTGAACCCGCCCGGCCGCTAGATATCCCTTTTACCCCTGGACGCGTCCTCGATAGTGACGGTCTCCTCCAGCTGCCGACTATTCCCCGTTCGATGACCGTCGTGGGGGCAGGGATTATTGGCTGTGAGTATGGTTCAATCTTCGCCACCCTCGGCGTGGAGGTCACGCTGGTCGATCAGCGCCGCACCCTGCTCGAATTTGCCGATCGGGAGATCGTTGAGGCACTCATGTTCTACATGCGCAAGGAAAACATGACCCTGCGCCTGGGAGAGGCGGTGGCGAAGGTCTTTATCGACGATCGGGAGCGTATCGTCACGGAATTGGCGAGTGGCAAGCGTATCATCTCCGAAACCCTGCTGTTCGCCATCGGTCGTCAGGGCGCGACCGCTGGGCTCAACCTGGGCGCCGTTGGGCTGCAACCCGACGAGCGCGGCCGCCTCACCGTGAATAAAGACTATCAGACTGCCATCGACCATATCTATGCAGCCGGAGATGTGATTGGCTTTCCGAGCCTGGCCTCCACGTCGATGGAACAGGGCCGCCTGGCGGCCTGTCACGCCCTCGACTTACCACAGGAGACGTTTTCTGCACTGTCGCCCATTGGCATCTATACCATCCCGGAAATTTCCATGGTGGGCGAGACAGAAGAAAGCCTGACGCGGGCGCATGTCCCCTATGAATCCGGCATTGCCCGCTATGCTGAAATTGCCAAAGGACAACTTATCGGCGATGATAGTGGCATGCTCAAGTTGCTCTTCCATCGTGACTCGCACACACTGCTCGGCGTGCACGCCATTGGGGACACGGCCGCGGAAATTATCCACATTGGACAAGCGGTCATGGCCTACGGAGGCGGCATCGAGTATTTTATCAATACCGTTTTTAACTACCCAACGCTGGCTGAAGCGTATAAAATTGCCGCCTTCGATGGGACTCAACAAGCTGTAAGCAAAACCCTTGACTGATACACCGGGGACAGACAGAAGGAGAAGACTACCATGACATTCTGCAAGACACGTCTGGGCGCTGTCGCCCTGACTCTGTTGTGCCTTTCCGTGCTGGTCATGACGGGATGTGGAAAACCGACGCTCGACCGCATTACCGTTGCGCCCGAGTCTGCCACGCTCACCGTGGGGCAAACCCTGCAACTCCAGGCCACCGGGCTGGATACCAAAGGCAAGCCCATAAAAGATGTGCCGTTTACCTGGACCGTTGACGAAACGCATGGGCGCATTGATGCGAACGGACGCCTCACGGCTGTTGCCCCGGGCACGATCACGGTGACTGTCTCCTCTGGCGCGGTCACCCGCACTGCGACCGTGACCGTCGAGCGGGAAAAAGTGGCCAGTCTGACCCCGAGCGGCGCCCCGGCGGAACTCATGGTTGGCAAGCAAGCGACGCTCAGCGTTACGGCCAAAAATGCCGCTGGCCAGGGTATTGCCGAGGTCCCAGTGCAGGCCCAGCCGACCTCCCCAGACACTGTCGTTGAGCCCACGACCGCCACGACGGATGCGAACGGCCAGGCCTCCTTCACGATCACTGTCGCACCGCAGGTGGCAGCCAATCAGGTGCAGTTTAGCGCCGATGCCCAGCACGCTACCGTGGTCATCCAAGGGGTCGCTGGTGCGCCGGCCGTTGTACAACTCGACGCCCTCAACTCCCGCTGCCGTGGCTGGGGAGGACGTACAGCTCCAGGCGCGTGTACAGGATGAGGCGGGGAATCCCGTTCCCGGTGTCGAGGTGCAATTTTCGCCGCGCAGTGCGGGGACATCATCAACGCCCAACAAGGTGACCACCGATGCGCAAGGCGTGGCCAGCGCCGTGATCAAGACCAGCCCGTACGGCTGGAGGAAATCGCCTGCAAGTGGCAGTGGCCGGTCTCGGTCCGCAGGATGTCGAGATCGCAAGGCCGTGCTGGCGCACCAGCCCGGGTGACCTTGCAAGCGGACAGTACCGACACCGTGGCAGGTGGGATGGTGACGCTGACACCTCCAGGTGCACGACCAGGCACGGCAATGCTGTGGCGACAGTGCCTATTGATCTGTCAGCCACTCCAGAGGGGACGGCGCTGGAAGGAAAAGCCGTGACAACTGATGCGAGCGGCAAAGCCCAGGTGCGTCTCCAGACCAGTAGTGAGGCTGGCGCAAACACCGTGCAGGCCGTCGCGGCCAATCTCCCTGCCACGCATTTGACCGTTACGGGACATGCCCCGGCCACCTTGAGTATAGCGCCACAGACCGCCACTATTGACATGCTGGGTACGCAACGGTTTGTCGCCACTATTGCGGATGCCAGTGGTCACAGTACGGTGATCATGCCGACGTGGAAAGTGATTGGGGAAACAGGGGATATCGCTGCCGACGGGACCTTCACAGCACAAAAACTTGGCAGCGATGCGCTCGTCGCCACCTATGCCGACCTCACCGCCGGCGCCCAACTGACGGTGGTGCCAGGGGCGGTCGCAGCGCTCCGTCTGCGCCCCTCAGTGGCCACCGTTGTTTCCGGGGCAACGCAGCAATTTTCTGTAGAAGCCTTCAATGCGCACCAATATGCCCTCGAAATCACCCCCACCTGGAGCGTGCGCAATGAGGTTGGCACCGATAGACACGTCCGGCCTGTTCACCGCCGGCAAAGCGGGAGAGGGAACGGTGGTCGCCACTGCTGGCGGGGCCAGTGCCAGTGCACGCCTTACCGTCAAGGCAGGAGAGCTCACGGCGATCAGTGTCACCCCAGAGCGTGTCAGCTTGAAAGCTGGCGAGCAGCTGCAGCTACAGGCCCAGGGACGCGATGCGGCGGGCAATGCCGTGCCTATCGAACCAGTCTGGACACTGGAAGTGAACCTCGGCGAACTCGACCCGACCACAGGGGTGTTTCGGGCGCTGCACGCTGGCCAAGGCCAGATTCGCGTCGAAGCAGGCCCCCGACCAGTCGTCACGGAAATTCCCGTCGAGGTGACCCCAGCCGCGCTCGAGAAAGTCGAAGTGCATCCCTCCACCCTCACCCTCAGCGCCGGGGAGGCATTTGCCTTTACGGCGACGGGGTATGATGCCTTCGGCAACGCTATTGCCGTTACTCCCTGTGTGGGAGCTGGGCGCCGATGTCGGCACGCTGACACCGGCTGGCGAGCTCAAGGCGCAACGGACTGGTGCCGCCCTGGTACGCGCCACGGTCGGGCAACTCAGCGGACAGGCCAGTGTTATCGTTAAACCTGGCAAACTGACTACCTTGACCATCGATCCGGCCGGACCACTGGCGCTCTCGGCGGGTGAGTCGATTGCCCTGGCCATTAGTGGGCAAGATGCCTTCGGTAACGTCGTCGCCCTGACTCCAACATGGAGCCAATCCGAGACCCTGGGGACGTTGAGCGCCGACGGGACATTCCGGGCTGAAAAAGTCGGCACAACCGCTGTTATAGCGCAAAGCCAGGACCTGCGTGCCTCGGTACAGGTGACCGTCACCCCAGGGAAACTGGCCAAGATCGCGCTGACACCGCCTACGACCACGATCCTGGCGGGTGAAAGTCTACCCTTTAAAGCGACAGGGCTTGACGCCTATAACAATGAGGTGCCGATCCAGCCCACCTGGCGCGTCACCGACGACATCGGCGACATCACGGCGGCTGGAAAGTTCAAAGCCCTCCAGGCGGTCAACGGCCAGATTGTCGCGACCGCTGAAGGCATCTCCGGTACCGCCCAGGTTGCGGTGCAGCCCGGTCCCCTCGCCCTCCTGAAAGTGACGCCGGAAGCGCTCGCTCTGACTGCTGGGGACAACGCCGAGATTGTCGTCGTAGGCTACGATGCCTTCGGCAATCCTGTGCCCACCGAACCTGTCTGGCACGTCACCGCAGGCATGGGCGTGGTCGACCAGGCCGGGGTGTTCACCGCCCATAAAGCTGGTGAAGGGCGTATTGTGGTGGTCGTTGGACATCTCGCCGCCGTGGTCGACCTGCGTGTGACGAAGGGCGAAGTGGCCTCGTTGCGGATCGCCCCTGCCCAGAGCCGTGTCGCTTCAGGGAAGCAGCAGCAGTTTACCGTCGAGGGCTTTGACCGTGGCGGGAATCACGTACCGGTCGACGTCACCTGGGCAGTGCAGGGAAATATTGGCACGATTGACCCTGCCACAGGACTCTTCACCGCCACCATGGCCGAGTCTGGTAGCGTTATGGCCAGGGCTGGCGCCCTGACGGCAAGCGCACAGGTGCTGGTGGAGCCTGGAGACGTGGCGAGCCTGCGCCTGACCCCGGAATCAGCCAGCCTGATTGCTGGCGACACGCTCGAGACTCCGGAGTGAAGCGTTCGATGCGGCGGGAAATCGCTCACCGCTCGCGCCTACCTGGTCGGTGACAGAAAACCTCGGGACGGTTTCTGAGGACGCCGTGTTTCAAGCCCGTCGCGCTGGCGCGGGACAGATCGTGGCGCATATTGGCAACGTGCAACAAGCCATCAGCATCCAGATCAAAGCTGGCGCGCTGACGACCATTACGCTCGACCCTGCCACCATCACGATGAAAGCCGGCAGTACGCACGCTTTCGCTGCCGCCGGGAGTGATGCCTTCGGCAACCCCGTGCCTATTGAGCCTACCTGGAGTCTGCAGGGGAATATCGGCAAAATCGACCCGTCCCAGGGAACGTTTGAGGCGCTCACTGCCGGGTCTGGTACGGTGGTTGCCGTCGTGGGACACGTGGCTGGCCTGGCGCCAGTGACGGTGGAGGCAGGGACGGCCTCGCGCCTGCAACTGCGGCCACGGCGTTTGACATTGGCGGCCGGTGCAAAAGGCCGGTTTACGGCCACGGCCTTCGACCAGTTTGGCAACCCGACAACCACTGATATTGTCTGGACGTTAACTGCCCCGCTTGGAGACCTCAGGGCTGGAGAGTTCCAGGCACAGCAGACCGGCACAGCCGAAGTGGTGGCGCGCCATGGCGACATCGAAGCGCGGGCGAGTGTGGAGGTACAACCCGGACCAGTCGTACGCCTGCAAGTCATTCCGAGAAGCCTGGAACTTGCCTCGGGCTCGACCCTGCAATTCCGTGTCCTGGGCTACGATGCCTATGACAATATGCAAGAGGTGGCCGCCACCTGGAGTCTGTCTGGAGACATTGGTCGTATTGACGCCCACGGCGCCCTCACCGCTGGGCCGCAAGGCCAGGGTCAGGTCACGGCGCGCTTTGCTGATCTCGCCAACCAGGTGGAGGTCAGCGTCGTGCCAGGACCTATCCAGCAGCTGCTGCTCTCCCCGAGCCGTGCTGAACTGCCGGCAACGTCGTCGCAGCGCTTTACCGTAACCGGTCTGGATGCGGGGGGAAACCAGCGAGACGTGACGGTGCGGTGGGCGGTGACGCACGGTCTTGGGAGTTTGGATCACACAGGCCAGCTGACCGCTATGCACGTGGGGGCTGGGACAATCGTTGCCTATACGCCTGGCGCCCTGGTTGGCACCAGTGATGTCCAGATAACGCCAGGGCCAGTCGCCCTGCTGTTTGTGACTCCGCAACCGCTGACGCTGCGGGCTGGGCAGAGCACCCAATTTCTTGTGCAGGGCTTTGATTCTTACCGCAATCCTGTTCCCGCCCTCACCCCCCAATGGGAGGTGGACGGTAATATCGGCTCCATTGATGCGCGGTCAGGAGTGTTTACGGCGAAGCAGATGGGCTGGGGGAAAGTGACGGCGGTGGTGAATAAGACGCTCGGTAGAGCCGATGTCGTGGTTGAGCCAGGCATGCCCGATGCAGAACAATCGCGGCTGGTGTCTTCCCGCGTTACGGTGCCAGCGGATGGCAAAACGACCGCCAACATCGTCGTGTTGGTGCGTGATCAATTCGGCAATGCCGTGACCGGCGCCCGTGTCACCTTGATCTCGAGCCGGCAGGACCGCGTCGAACAACCCGGCCCGAGCAACGAACAGGGCATTGCCGTGGGTCGGATACACTCCACCATCGCCGGGTTATCTGAAATTAGCGCTGTGGTCGAGTCAGTGCGTATCTCGAACTTCCTCCGCTTGACGTTTCACCAACCAGGCGCGACTGGCTAGCCCGGACTGCTGGCGAGCAAGCAACCGGTTGTAGAGGCGCGGTCTCTACACCGGCTCCGGACAATTTTTTCTGGAGTCTTGCTCGTGGTTATGTATAATGACCTGTATTTTCTGCCTCATTGCAGGACCACGTACCATTGAAGGCAACACCGCGTGCTGTACAAAGCTCATCTCCATCCATCGCCTGTGGTCCTCACGTGTTGTGGTGCACCATGCCAAGGTGAAACAACTTTGTGGCACACTATACGAATCAGCGTCTGCCAGACGTCTGGTGAGCCAAGTAGCCTCTGCACAAGAGGGAGGGCGATGATATGTGGCAATACGTGACCAAACGTGTATTGCTGATGATTCCTACGCTGCTCGGCGCAGCGCTGGTGATTTTTCTGCTCATGAACATTGTGCCGGGAGACATTGCCCTGCTGATCATCGGTGGGGATCAGGGCGGTGATATTAATCCACGCGAGCTCGCCAGATTGCGGGCCCAGCTCGGCTTGGACCAACCATTGTACGTGCAGTTTTTCTCCTGGCTGTGGGATGTGGTCACGCTCGATTTCGGCAAGTCGCTGTGGACTGGGGCGCCGATTATGGAAGAACTCTGGATTCGCCTCCCCCTGTCCCTTGAGGTGGCGATTCTGGCCACGATCGTCTCCGTTATTATTGCTATCCCGTTAGGGACCATCGCGGCCATCCGCCAGGATACCTGGGTGGATTATGTGGTGCGCGTCGATCAGCATCGGTGGTCTGGCCATCCCCTCATTCTGGACGGGGATTATGATTATTCTGTTCCTGGTGATTTTTTTCGAATGGGGTCCGCCCCTGGAATTTGTCTCCATTACAGAGGATCCGTGGGAAAACTTTAAGATGTTGGTGTGGCCGATTGTGAGCGTCGGGTATCGTAATGCGGCCGTCACCACGCGCATGACGCGCTCGACAGTACTCGAGGTGATGCGTGAAGACTACATCCGGACAGCCTGGTCCAAAGGGCTGCACGAACGTATCGTCGTTATGAAGCATGCCTTGAAAAACGCCATGTTGCCGGTTATCACCATTATTGGCACAGAAGTGGCCTTCCTCATCGGGGGACTCGTCGTCACCGAAACGGTCTTTACGTTGAACGGTATTGGCCGTTTTATGGTCGACGCGATTGCCCATCGTGATATTCCGGTGGTCCAAACGCTGGTGTTGCTCATCGCGTTCACCTTTGTATTCGTCAATCTGGTCACTGATCTGCTATACGCCTGGCTCGATCCCAGAATCAGCTATCGCTAAGGGGGAAGATATGGCCCTTGCAACGCATCAACCTCGGACGGCTGACACTGCCCAAGCATTGACCAGTCACCGTATGTGGGCGGCCCTGCGCAAGTTCGTCCTGACCAAACCCTTAGGCGCCGCTGGCGCTGTTGTCATCCTGGGGATGGCGGTCGCAGCGCTTTTTGCCGATGCCATTGCCCCATACGATGCCTACGAGCTCAACCAACGCCTGCAGTTTGGCCCGCCCAATCTGGACCACTGGCTCGGCACCGATGAATTTGGCCGTGACGTTCTCACCCGCCTGCTCTACGGGGCTCGTATCGCCTTGTTCATCGGCCTTGCCTCGTCGTTTTTGGGCGCCACCGCCGGAGCCATTATCGGCGTGGTCAGCGCCTATCTCGGTGGCAGGACCGACCTGTACCTGCAACGCCTTATGGATATCATGCTCGCCTTCCCCCTGCTTATCCTGGCGCTGGCGATTGTCACCGTGTTAGGGCGCTCCATCCCCAATCTCATCCTGGCCATTGCTATTCCGGTGATCCCGCGCACCGCTCGCATTGTGCGTTCTAGCGCCCTCTCCGCCAAGGAAAATATATACGTGGAAGCGGCCCGTGCCGTCGGGGGCTCGCATATACGAGTGATGTTCCGCCACATTGTGCCGAACATCATGGCGCCCTATCTGATCGTGCTCACGGCGCAGCTTGGCGGCGCCATCCTGACGGAAGCGTCGTTGAGCTTTCTGGGGCTGGGGACTGCCGAACCGACCCCCTCCTGGGGGCTGATGCTCTCGGGAGGTGCCCCCATGTACGCCGAAAAGGCCCCGTGGCTCGCCATCTTCCCAGGGGTGGCGATTAGCCTGGCGGTGTTCGGCTTCAATCTCTTCGGGGATTCCCTGCGCGATGCCCTTGATCCGAAGCTCCGGCATCGAAGCTGACAGTGGCACAACAACGGCAATGGCCTGATGCCGAGAGGAGTGGTTGCGCTAGAGCAGACTACCGTGATTGTGGTCCTCGGACCTGTTGCAATGCCTCTAACAGCGACTGCACTGGTGCGCCGAGACGTGCCGCTGTGCTGGCGTGCTGCCAGGCCAGCTCATATTGTTGCTGTTGCAAATAGAACGCTGCCAAAGCGCTATGCGCTCGGGCATGCTGAGGGTTGAGGTGTACAACTTGCTGGAGAGCCGTCACCATGGCCTCTGGCTGACCGCTCTGGGCATAGGCCACAGCAAGAACGTAGTGCGCTTCGGCATCATGTGGAGCGCATTTCCGTCAGGGTACGGAGTTGGGCTGACTGCTCTCTCGATCTGCCCTTCCTGGAGATAGCCAATGCCCAGATTGAGGTGGGCGTCACGATGTCGAGGATCACGACGCAGCGTCTCCTGCAGTTCCTGTTGCATGGCCTGCCGCTCTCCCCGCACCCCATGCGCCAATGCCAGGTTGTAGCGCGCCTGGACTGAATCCGGATCGATGTCGAGGGCCCGACGAAAGGCGCGCGATAGCCTGATCGAGTTGCCCACGTTCGGCGTAGAGTGTTCCAAGATCGTTGTGGGCTGGAAGATAACGCGGGTCCTGGCGTAGTGCTTCCTGAAACTGGGCCATGGCCTCGTCGGAGAGTCCCTGTGGCCGCCAGGGCAACGCCGAGGTTATGATAGCCCTGCGGGCTGTTGGGCTGCAGGCGGATCACCTGACGATATGCTGTCGATGGCTTCCTCAAGACGGCTCTGGCGGGTATAGAGCGCTCCAAGATGCGTATAGGCCTCCGCATGATGCGGAGCTAGACGCAGAACCGCCGTGAACGCCTGCTCAGCCTCCGCGGTTTTGCCCTGCTCGGCGTAGGCCAGCCCGATCCCCTGCTGGGCGTCAACCAGGCCGGCCTGCCGTTGCAGGCCTGATGGAAGTGGGCAATGGCTGCCTCGTAGTCGTCCTGCCCGCAAGGCATTTCTGCCCGAGACGATACGGTGCTTCTGGCGCCTGCGGATCAAGTCGCGCCGCCGCATGATAGACCAGATCTGCCAGGTCTGAGAGCTGTGCCTCTTCGAGGTGAAAGGCAAACTGCATGAGGAAATTGGCGTCGGGAAGCGTCTGGCTCATCGTCGCCAGGAGGGCGCGCGCTTTCTCGTGGTCTGCCAGACGCCAGTAGAGTTCGATCAAGTACTGCTGCGGCGATATAGTCGGCCGGTTGGGCCTGAAGCACTTGCTCAAACGTGCTGACGCGCTGCCTCGAAACGCCCCGTCTGGTACTGTGCGATAGCAGCGCGCTTGCGCTGGCAGGATATCCTCCGGGTCACGCGAGGAGTAGCCGGCTGTTGCGCCATAGAGCCCTGGTGCGGGGCCGTCGCCCTCGTGCGCCATGAAGGTGCGATTGATGTGTAGGCCACGAAACACGTCATGTGCGCCTGAGGGCCAGGCGATTTCGAGGCGATCAATGCCTTCCCCGGGTTGTAGCCCAAACGTGCAGGGGCAGTTCGCTTTGCGACAGGTAACTTCCACCGGTGCGCACCATGCCCCGGAGTCGCCGCTGGGCCGTGGTATACAGCCAGAGCCGTGCCCCGATGCCATCGCGATTGCTGCGCGTGCCCTGTGTCACGACTGCGTAAGAAAGCCCCGGTACGGGGCGTATCATTGCGCAGCAGATAGGCCGGCCCCTGATTTGCAGTGAGCAGAAGATCCAGGTCGCCATCGTGGTCATAATCGGCATATGCCGCCCCGCGGCCAATGAGACTGAACGCCAATCCCGATGGCGCTGGCGGAACGACCTCGCGAAACGTGCCGTCACCCCGATTGTGAAAGAGCTGTGGCGGCTGGGCATAGGGCACATTGCGCAGATGTTCTTCATTGACCACGTGACCATTGACCATAAAGAGGTCCTGCCAGCCGTCGAGATCCGCGTCAAAGAAAAACAAGCCAAACGTCACCATGCGCAGCGTGGGGCGCGCCAGACCAGCCCGGTGTGACTGTTCGGTGAACACCTCCGGGTGATAGGTCGTGCCAGTACGCACCTGGCAGTGCAAGGTGGTGGGCTGACCAGTAAAATTCCCGATGGCCACGCAGAGCTGGTCATCGTTGTTGATGTAGGCCGCGTCAATGCCCATCCCAGCGAAGGCCACGCCGCCTTCGTCGATTACCAGGCCAGACTGCACGCCAATTTCACGGAACGTGCCGTTTCCCTGGTTGGCAAAAAACAGACTGGGGGTGAGATCGTTGGCCACCAGGACATCGGGCCAGCCGTCCTGGTTATAATCAACGATCGCCATGCCTAGGACACGTGCGCCAGGCGCTACGAAACCGGCCTGCTGTGTTGCATCGACAAACCGTCCGTCGCCAAGGTTGCGATAGAGCTGCAGTCCAAGCCCTGTAAAATACTTGACGGCACAGTAGTCTTTACGCGGCGTACCATAGGTGCAATCGAGACCGTCCTCCGTGCCTGGCTCCCATTCGACATAGTGGCCGATGAGGAGATCAAGCCAGCCGTCACGATCGACGTCCACAAAAGCCCCGGCCGTACTCCAGCCCCCCTGGCGCAATCCCCGCTGGCCCAGTGACATCGGTAAACGTCCCACCACCCTCATTGCGGAACAAGCGGGTCTCTTGATAACCGGTGACCACCAGGTCGGTATCGCCATCGTTGTCGTAGTCCGCCGCCACCATGCCCATGCCATAGAGCGGCACGGCCAGTCCGCTCATGCCGGTCACATCCTGGAAGGTGCCATCTCCCTGGTTGCGATACAGACGCATGGTCGGTTCAGGACCCTGTGCTTCGCCCGGCCAGCGGCGGCCATTGATCAGGAGCATGTCGATGAATCCATCGCCGTCATAGTCAAAAAATCCACCCCCAGCCCCCATCGTCTCTGGGTACCATTTCTTCCCGCGTGCGCCAGCTTCGTGCTGAAAGACCACGCCAGCAGCCGTGGTCACATCGGTAAAGCGCACCTCCACCGCACGTGTGGGGGCAGTGGCTGGCGGACCTGGGTGCTGGTGGTCGGAGTTGTGGTGTCAGTGAGGTGGCTGTGTATCACTGCACGCACTGAGCAGGAGCGTGATGAGCAACAGACATCCGCCTCCGCCACGCTGTCGCCAGCTATAAGCGCATCATGTCCCCTGGTAAGGCCCAGTATCTGTTCATGGCACGATCTCCTTCACCTCACTCCTCAGTCTAGCATGTCTTTTCCTACCACACGCAAGCAAAGAAAACTTTCAGCTTGACCATGCCGAGATAGTATGCTAAGGCTAATTACCACTCAAGTGGTCTGTACGTGCGAGCGGCTACCGACACCCTATTTCTTCTGCGCTATTCTCGGATTCGCTGAGTCCGTACCTCCATCACCGACAGCGCCCACGATACTGCAGCTCTTGCCTCTGCCATGTTCCCCACATACTACACGGCGCAGACCAGAGGGTATTCTTCCCACAATCAACACCTTGCATGACCGGGGGCGTTTCCGTGCAGCATCCGGAGTATGCCCTGATGCAGGGACGGGCAAGGAGGGTGCGTGATGAGAGGCTTCAAGAGCTGTGTATGCTACTGCTTTCTGTCGTGATGCTGGTGGGACTGTGGGCAGCACCGGCTGCCCTGGCCGAGGAGAAACCCCGTGTATGGAGGGGTGTTGCGGGTCGCCATTGCCGGCGATCCTCCCAGTCTGGACATGCACCAGGAACAAACGTTTATGGTGACGATTCCCATGTCCCCTGTGTACAACACCCTGGTGATGTTCGACCCGCATGGGTATCCCAAGGTCATTGGCGATCTGGCCAAGTCGTGGACGGTCTCCGACAGATGGCATGACCTATACTTTCACGCTGCATCAGGGGGTCAAGTTCCACGATGGCAGCGAGCTGACGTCGGCGGACGTCAAGGCGAGCTGGGATAAGATTGTCTTTCCACCAGAGGGGGTAGTCAGCCCACGCAAAAGCGAGTATGCAGTTCGTCAAGAGCATCGAAGCCCCTGACCGCATACGGTGGTTTTTCGTCTGCACTATCCTGCGGCGTCGTTCCTGTCAGGGCATTGCCCATCCGGCGAACTTCATCTATGCCAAGAAGTACCTCGATCAGGATGTCAACTGGTACAAACAGAACACCATGGGCAGCGGGCCGTTCAAGCTGAAAGAGTACGTGCGGGGCTCGTCCCTGGAGCTCGAGCGCAACCCCAACTACTGGAAGAAGGGGTTGCCCTACATGGACGGCGTAAAGTATTTCATGATCAAGGATGATGGGGCACGCGCCAAGTCGATCCGCTCGGATCGCACCGATGTCGAATTTCGTGGCTTTGCGCCGGTGGAGGCGGAAACCATTAAAAATCAGCTGGGCGATAAAGCTGATGGTGGCGCATCCTGGACAACCGGTCCATTGGGGAGTCGCCTTCAATGTTGATAAGAAGCCCTTTGATGATGAACGGGTGCGCAAGGCCCTGTCACTGGCCATCGACCGCTATGATATGGCCAAAACCATTGGCCCGCTGACCGGCCTCGACACGGTTGGCGGACCACAGCCCCCAGGCATCACTTGGCGCCTTGACGGCGGAAGAACTGCAACAGCTGCCGGGCTTTGGCAAAGACTACGATGCCAGCCTCAAGGAGGCCAAACGCCTGCTGGCGGAGGCGGGCTATCCCAATGGTTTCAAGACGGTACTGACCAATCGCTCGGTCAAATTGCCGTACATCGACCTGGGGGTCTATCTGATCTCGGCGTGGAAGAAGATTGGGGTGGAAGCCGAACATAAGATCGAGGAAAGCGCCACCTGGAGCAAGACCCGGCTGACGCGGGATTTCGAGCTGCTCGTTGACCCCTTCGGCTTTGCCGCGGCTGGTGACCCCGATGAGGTCATGTCCAAATTCCTCAGCGACTCTCCAGACAACTGGGGCCGCTTTAAGGATCCCGTCGTCGACGAGCTTTTTTGAAAAGCAAAAAGTCGAGCGCGACGAGCAGAAGCGCGTCCAACTGGTGAAAGACATGCAAAGACGCATCATTGAGAAAAACTGGGAGATCATGGGCCTGTGGTGGACACGCGTCGAGGTGCGGACGTCAAACATCCGCAACTATGAGCCAATGCCCAGCCACTGGTTGAACCGACGCCTCGAAGACGTCTGGCTGGCTGAAAAGTAAGTTCCCAGGCTCTCTTCTGCATGCACAACAGGCCCTCTCTGCACGAGAGGGCCTGTTATTTTGTCAACGACGAGAGGATCGTATCATGCCATACCTGCAGGCGCGCTGGGGTACAACTGTACTATGAAGATCATGGGCATGGGGAGCCGATTTTGCTCAGCCATGGGTTTGGGGCTTCGAGCGGCATGTGGCAGCAGCAAATCGAGGCGTTCCAGGACACCTACCGGCTGCTTCCCTGGGATATGCGTGGGCATGGGCAGAGCGACAGCCCAGACGATCAGACACTCTACAGTCATGCCCATACGGTTGAAGACATGCGCGCCATCCTCGATCATCTCCACCTCGACCAGGCCATAATTGCTGGACATTCCTTAGGCGGCTTTATGTCGCTCGCCTTCCACGTGACAATATCCCGCCCGGGTGAAAGCCCTCATTTTGCAGGGGTGTGGTCCTGGGTATCGCAACCCCGAGGCACGGGCTGCCTGGAATGCGCGGGCCGAGCAACGCGCCCGTGACCCTGGAGGAAAAAGGTCTTGCGGTCCTTGGTGGAGGGGCAGAAGTGCGCGTCAGCACACAACGTTCTGCCAGGGGATTAGCGCAGGCGGCTCGGGGTATGCTGACACAGACCGACGCCTCAGTTATTGACAGCCTACAGCATATTGCCGTGCCAGTATTGGTGCTTGTCGGCAGTAACGATACGCCGTTCGTAGATGGTTCGCGCTATATGGCAAGGCGTATTCCGCAGGCGACGATCGTCGTGGTCCCCAATGCCGGACACGGTGCGAACGTCGAACAACCTGCAGTGGTGAATGCCAGCATAGAGGCCTTTCTGGAACAGTTATAATAGTGACACATGTATACTCTACAGCATATGAGAAATCACTGTGGTCAGAACATTACCTGCAACCAGCAGCAGTGAGATTCATCTCCTGCACCTCAGCAAACGTTTTCGCACTGGGCGTCGAGGACTCGTGGCGGCGCTCGACGATGCCAATCTGTGGATCCGTCGCGGCGAAACCCTGAGTGTTGTCGGGCCCACTGGCTGTGGCAAGTCTACTCTGCTGCGCGTCATCGCTGGCCTGGAACAACCCGATAGCGGCAGCGTGACCTTTGACGGCGAAGGCGTGGATGAATTGTCCCCCTCCCAGCGTGGTATTGGCCTGGTGTTCCAGAGTTATGCCCTCTATCCCCATTTCAAAGTGCATGGCAACATTGCCTTCTACTTTCGCTTACGTCGCTGGACGGCAACAGACATCGACGACAAAGTGCAGGAAACCTCTCGCGTCATGGGCATTGGCTTCGACAAGCTCCTGGGGCGGTTGCCGCGCACGCTCTCTGGGGGAGAAAAACAGCGTGTGGCGCTGGCCCGTTGCCTGAGCCATAGCCCGCGAGTGCTGCTGCTGGATGAACCATTCTCAAATCTCGACGCGGCGTTGCGTCAGAAAACGCGTGGCGAAGTAAAAAAACTCGTGGATCGCTTTGGCTTAACCACCGTCTTCGTGACGCATGATCAAACCGAAGCGGTGACTATGGGGCATCGTATTGCCGTCATGCAACAGGGGCGGATCGAGCAAGTGGGGACCTATCAGGAACTCTATCGAGAACCACTCAACATGTTCGTTGCCGGTTTTCTTGGCAGCCCACCCATGAACTTTTTTCCGGCCCGACGGCAGGGAACATGCTTGCGTCTCGAGGTCAGTAGTCAACCACTCGACCTGCCGCTCCCAGACTCCCTGCAGCACCGCATACCCCCCAACGAGTCGGTGACTATAGGCGCACGTCCTGAGCATCTCCACCCCACGAGTACTGCGGCTGCCAACGCCCTTCCCTGTGTTGTCGAGATGGTGGAACTGTCCATGTCTGATGCCATGCAGACGCTCCTCCTGCGTCATGGTCAGACCAATCTGTATGCCAAAATTGACATGCAGCAACCGGTGCGTTCTGGAGAAACCCTGTGGTGCCAGTTCCCACCGCAACACCTCTACTACTTTGATCGGGAAGGCAAACGCTTCTGACCCTAGAAGGAGTGACCTATGCACTATTTCGTCACCGGCGGCACGGGCTTCGTGGGCGCCTATGTCGTGCGTGATCTCCTCCGTGCCGGTCACCTGGTTACTGTCTACGATCTGGCGCTGAATCGAGAGTTTCTGTATGACGTGCTCATGGATGCCGCGCCGCAGGGAGTCGACCTGATTGCCGGAGACGTGACGGATCTGCCGTTATTGCTCCGCAGCATGAGCGAGGCGCATCCGACCAGGGTCGTGCATCTCGCTGCCACGTTGGGATCGAGCAGCGAAACGAACCCGCTACGGGCCCTGAAAGTCAACTGCGAAGGGACCATCAATGTGTTTGAAGCCGCCCTCACCTGCAACGTGCAGAAGGTGGTGTGGGCCAGTTCCATTGCCGTGTTTGGCCCACCCCGGCGCCGTCCAGCGGGAGAAATTGCCAATGATGCCTATCATCAGCCCAATGATCTGTACGGGGCGTGTAAGGCCATGAACGAGCAACTCGGCCGCCATTATCGACGCCGTCGGGAACTGGATTGTACCGGGGTGCGATTTTCTGTAGTCTATGGCTTCGGCAAAGCCCTCACTATGGCACGCGGTACCGGGGCAGATTTTCTCTACGAATTAATTGATAAACCAGCCGTGGGACAGCCAGGGACAGTGCCCCACGGTGACGAAATCGTTGATTGGCTCTATGTTGAAGACGCGGCTCGGGCCGTAGTCCTGGCGACACAGGCGCTCAACAACCGCTCGATTGGCCTGAACATTTGTGGCGAGCGCAGCACGATTCGTGGCGTGGCCACGCGGGTCAAGCATCTGTTACCAGATGCCCACCTTGACGTGCAGCCTGGCACCTGGGGCGGCGCCATGCACTTCGAAATGGCCACCACAGAAGCCGAAATTAACTACAGTCCGCAGTTCTCGCTCGAAGAGGGCTTGCGTCGTAATATCAACATGCTGCGTACGAAACAGGGTCTGGCGACGATCTGAGGGAGATGGAGAGAGAGGGATGGAGAAATAGAGAGATAGAGGGATAGAGAGAAGAAAGGAGAAAATCATGGCTATCAAAGTGTTAGAACTGCATCATCATGGCATTCGTATTGGCACCTCGGCGGAGGCGGTGGAGCAGGCGCGGCAGTTTTATACCGACGTGCTCGGCCTGCAGCCGGATCCCGGACGCCCTGATATCCGCGGCATCCCCGGCTTCTGGTTATTCGTTGGCGATGCGCAGCACACAGCACAGATCCACTTGATGGGGGCCGAAGGCATGTCCCCGATGGCCCGCAGTGCCAGGGAAGATCCCACCATTCCGCATGTCGCTCTGGCCGTGGAGGATATTCAAGAGGCCAAACGTGAACTGGAGCAACGTGGGATCTGGCACTGGCACATTCAAGGCCTGGTTGGTCAGTATTCGGATCAGGTGTTCGTGCGGGACCCCTTTGGCAATGTTATTGAGCTGCACCAGATCGGCACCTGCCGCTGCAACAAAGCGGCCCTCCCAGAGGAGGCGCGATAGCCAGAGCTGGCGCGGTTGGGTCAGTGGCAGACGCCGGCGTTTACACGTGGGTGGTGGCGACATGACACTTCATAGGACTACTAACCCATCATCCATATAGACGTGCAGTGCCACTGTGACGTCACGACACAGCGCCGCGCCGGTGGCCTCGTCCAGGGCAGCCCCTGCACCGGCCATCGGTGTGGCCGCCAAATACCCGGGAGAAGCTCTTCCAGCGACCCGTGTCAGTTACAAAAGTGCTTGAGACGTGATCACAAAAGTCGATGTGACTGGTTTCCATGCAGATTTTCACCTCCATGCCAGTACGTGAGAGGCCGCTGTCTGGCATAACCATGCTATGATAGCGCGCCGAGTGGAGCGTCCCTGTTATAACACGTATCGGGCAAAACTGTCCGAAAACCCCACGGATACTACATTATCAGAGCAAAATGACCTGTGAAATAATGGTTCGGCTTTGTGTGATAGTTCCCACCCAGCAGCTGTCCGCTGTCATGTTGGGCCATGCCGTGTCGCTGTCGTTCTCGGCCGCCCACTGGGGCCAATAGCGGCAGCCGTGGCGCCGTGGCTCTCCGTATGGACAGGGAAAACGGCTATTGCGCCCTTGTCGACACAGGGCAATCTTTGCTATAGTGCCCATATGTACAGCAAATCCATCAGTATTCTTCACTATTAGTGAGAGGAGTGCCCTATGATCCAGCGTCATGGCACTCGCCGCCAACCTCAACCGCCCAAGCTCCTGGAGCAAGCTCGTGCGGTAATTCGTGCCCGGCACTATAGCTTACGCACCGAAGCGACCTACCTGGGCTGGATGAAACGCTTCATCCTCTTTCATGGCAAGCGGCATCCGCGCGACATGGGTACGCAGGAGGTCCAGCAGTTCCTCTCCCATCTGGCCGTCGAAGGCCATGTCGCCGCCTCCACGCAGAGCCAGGCGTTGAGCGCCATCGTGTTTCTGTACCAGCAGGTGCTCAACCAAGACATTGGCGGGTTTGACAAGGTGGTGCGCGCGAAGCAGCCGCATCGCGTGCCCGTGGTGTTAACTCAGGACGAGGTGACCGCGGTTTTGCGGCATCTATCGGGTACCTCATGGATGATGGCTACCCTCCTATACGGTGCGGGCCTGCGCCTGATGGAGTGCCTGCGCCTGCGGGTGAAAGACGTCGACTTTCCCTCCAATCAAATTGTCGTGCGCGACGGCAAAGGTCATCAGGACCGGGTGACAATGCTGCCCCAGCAGGTCAAAGCGCCCTTACAGCGCCATCTCCACGACGTCCAACAGCTCCATGGGCAGGATCTCCAGGCGGGTGGGGGGCACGTCTACCTGCCATATGCGTTGGAGCGCAAATACCCCAATGCCAGTCATGCGTGGGTGTGGCAATATGTCTTCCCTGCTGCCCAACTGTCGCGAGACCCGCGGACGGGGATCATCCGGCGACATCACGTCCACAAATTAGTCTTGCAGCGAGCCGTGCAGGCTGCCGTCCGGCGGGCGGAGATCCCCAAGGCAGCAAGTTGTCATACTTTACGACACTCATTTGCGACCCATCTGCTCGAAGCAGGATACGACATCCGGACCGTACAGGAACTCCTCGGGCACAGAGACGTGCGGACAACGATGATATACACCCACGTGCTCAATCGGGGTGGACGTGGGGTCAAGAGTCCAGCGGACCTGCTGGAGGTGGTGCACTGAGCGGGGCGTGTCTCGCACGCGCTGTTGGCCATATTAGGTCGCAGACAGTGAGACGTTTGCTCAGTCCTTGTATAAGTATCGAGGTGCCCAACATCTTGAGGAACGAGGGTTTGTATGCTATGCTGCCCCCGGCGTGCTGGGGTTTAGATCTCACGGGGCGAGACGGTTGTCGGTTCCTTTTAGGATACCTAATATGAAAGCTTGTCGCTGGCGAGTGGTTGGTTGTATTATGTCGCGTATGGTGAGACCTTTGCTCGCTCCTCATAAACGCGGCGAGACGCCACAACGTCTTGAGGCATGATGGCTTGTGAGCTATGCATGCCTTCGACGTGCTGGAGTTTAGATCTCACGGAGCGAGACAGTTGTCAGAGTCTTTCGGAGACCGACTTAGCGTTAGGCCAGTTGCGCCGGCATTTTGGAGGTCATATGACGCAAGCTAAGGGAATTGATGAGGAGAACCTGGAACCACAGGCTCGTGGGAGATCCGAAGGGCTCAGATTCGTTTCGACAAGGAAGGTGTGCATGCCTCCCACGCTGGGACGAGCCTCCGCCTTGATGTGTGTCGGCATTGGCTTCGAATCGCTGTGGCTCACGTTGCGGACGCCGGCTGCACCGAACAGAGACCTCCTGGAGGTCGACTCTCAGGTGAGGACGCCAATCTCGGGACAATCTCGAGAACGTGAGTTCAGATCGTGAATGCAGGCCACGGTTTCCGCGACCATCGCCCTCGACGCGTTCTATGCGGCAATCAAGGACAGAATTGTTATTCCCCAGGACCAAATGTCCGCGTGGCGGAAGAACCGGACTGCTCGTGGAAACAAATGGCGGAGGTTTTCCGCCTAGCCTTTGGATTGAGCGATAGAGCCGTCGTTGAGGTGCGCAAGCTCTTGAAGGAGGCGTTCAAGTATCGAGATTGGGCCATTCACCCGCCGGCCTCCCAGCAAGGTCCGGTACTCCGCGACGACATCCATGTCGGCGTGGAATGGAGGCTGGTGGCTTTTCGGTTCAAGAATGCGGCCACGATCGTACAGATGGCATTGGCACTCGTGAACAAGATGCTGAAGAAGGAACATCCAGAGCCTGAAGCGCTTGCCAAATATCGTGAAGGGCTTCGACCGTCCGTAGACGCACTGATCGAAGCTTGGTCGCGGGAGTATCCATCTTGGCCGGTCATACAACCTCCCCAGGTCACCGAGTAGGCTGCACCACATGGTCCAAGGAACTGCTACAAGACGAGAGTGGAGACAATCCAAGGACGCTGAGCAGTTCCTTCCCGTTATACAGCTGCGTCAGCAGCGTAAGGGCCTAACATCGGCGTGCAGGCGACGGCGTACAGCGTCCGCTGCGCTCCCGCTTCCCGCCGCGCCTGACGCGTGGCGTTAGGTCCCAGGAAACACAAACACCTCATGGGGAGGCTTTCATGACGACATTTCTTGTCGCGCACGGGGCATGGTCAGCGGGCTGGGTCTGGAAGAAGATGCGGCCGCTCATGCGCCAGCAGGGCCACGAGTTGGTCACCCCGACCTATACCGGCCTTGGAGAACGGTCCCATCTCGCCCATAGAGACGTGGACTTGGAAACCCATATCGCTGACGTTCTGAACGTGCTCTATTTTGAAGATCTCACCGACGTCGTCCTCGTCGGCCACAGCTACGGTGGGATGGTGGCCACTGCCGTGGCCGACCGCGCTGCGGACCGTATCGCACAGGTGGTGTACGTCGATGCCTTCGTCCCACGTGACGGCCAATCCCTGCTCGCTCTCCTGCACGGAAGAGGCGCGCGTCCGCATGCTGGAGGCCGCACGGCTGGAGGGCAACGGATGGCGCGTTCCTCCGAGTCCGATGCCCTCGGACTCGAGTGAGGCGGATGTCGCCTGGGCAACACCGCGGCGTGTGATGCAGCCGCTGAAGACGTTCGAACAGCCCGTGCGACTGACCGGCGCGATAGAACGACTGCGCAGAACATATATCTATTGCACCCGGCCAACTCCCGGCGATGTCTTCCGGCAGTTTGCCGAGCGGGCACGCAGCGAGACAGGATGGCAGTACATGGAAATCGACTCGAGTCACAATCCGCACATCACCGTACCGGCTGCCCTCGCCACATTGCTGGACGACCTCGCGCGTGATCCCGCGCATGATGGTACCTACGGGGCGTCGAGGACACGGTTGCCTGGCCGCCTCTAGGGGTCTGGAGTACAGGCATTCGGTGCTCCTGGCGTGGTGCTGGGGCCGCGGGTGGGGCCTGCGGGCGGGTGGCGGGCGTTCCCCCGAGGCGGACCTAACAAAGTCTTGGAGGGCGACCTCGTCAAGCGCTGGCGCGCTCTTCTCGGCGCCTCAAGACTAGCGTTCGGTGTCTTGTAACCTGTTGCGTTACAGGTTACACTGCATCCATGATAACAGGATTCAAACACAAGGGTCTTGAGCGGTTCTTTCTGCGGGGGACCAAGGCAGGCATTCAACCGAGACATGCGGCCCGCCTGCGTTTAATCCTGGCGCGTTTGCATGCGTCGACGCACCCCCAAGATATGCACCTGCCGGGCTTAGACCTCCACGAACTCAAGGGGGATCGCCAAGGGACGTGGGCCGTGAAAGTCAGTGGGAATTGGCGGGTGACCTTTGTGTTTCGTGGTGAGGATGCAGAGTCCGTCGACTATGAGGACTATCATTGAGGTGTCGTGATGTTGATGCACAATCCCCCCCATCCGGGAGAAATTTTGCGCACGTTGTGCTTGGAGCCATTAGGTCTGAGCGTCACGGAGGCTGCCAAGGCCCTTGGGGTGAGCCGGAAGACGCTCTCCAGTCTCTTGAATGGGCGCACCGGCATCAGTCCAGAGATGGCAGTACGCCTGTCCATTGCGTTTGAGACGTCTGCCGAAAGCTGGATGCGCCAACAAGCCCAGTATGATCTGTGGCATGCCGAGCAGCGCCGCAGTGCCCTCAAGGTCCAGAAGTTGTCCGTCGCCTAATCGAGACCGCACTATCCAGAGGCATAAACCTCATGCAGCTTCAGGAGCCCCTCAAGGTCTCATGAGGCAGCCTCCAAAAGGATGCTCAGGCGATGCCGCTTGGTACATCCCGCACCGAACAAGGCAGTGGAGCCGACGCCCTACAGCGCTCCGCTCCGCTCCCGCTTCCGGGCGCGGCTCACCGCCAGCGTTCGGCGTCGCTCCGCCAGGACCGTCGCGTTCCCTTATTTTTCTTTCACCAGCACGTGAGGTGGTGATCCAATGACTCTCGGATGGGCGCTCGTCAGCCCAGGAAAACATGCCGATACCTTGGTGACTTCGACCATTGGCGTGGGAGATGGTACGAGGAGGGGTCAACCATGACATTTGAAGAGATCTTGGCCCACGTCATCGAGGTGCTCCAGCGCGAGGGGCGTATCTCGTACCGGGCGCTCCAGCGTCGGTTCGACCTGGATGACGCGTACCTCGACGACCTGAAAGTCGAACTGATCGAGGCGAAACAGCTCGCCCGCGACGAAAACGGCCGCATTCTCGTCTGGACGGAGCAGGCTGCCACCACAGCGCCCCCAACCACCGCCCAGGAAGGGCCCCCTGGCTCCTTGCCAGCAGTCCAGACGCCGCAGGAGGCGTCTGCCCACGTTGCCCCCAGCGTCCCCGAGGCCGAACGCCGCCAGCTCACGGTGCTGTTCTGCGACCTGGCCGATTCGACCCGCCTGGCGCGGCAGCTCGATCCCGAAGACCTCCGCGAGGTCATCCGCGCCTACCAAGCCACCTGCGTCGCAGTGATCCAGCGCTTTGCCGGGCATGTGGCCCAGTACCTGGGCGATGGCCTGCTCGTCTACTTTGGCTATCCGCAGGCGCATGAAGATGACGCGCAGCGCGCCGTGCGCACCGGCCTGGGCATTCTGGAGGCGATGGGGACGCTGCCTACCCGCCTGCTGCGGGACACGAGCGTCCGCCTGGCGGTGCGGATCGGCATCCACACCGGGCTGGTGGTGGTCGGCGAGATGGGCAGCGGCGGGCGGCACGAACACCTGGCCCTGGGGGACACGCCGAACCTGGCCGCCCGTCTCCAGGGGCTGGCCGCGCCCAACACGGTGGTGATCAGTGCGGCCACCGCCCGCCTGGTGCAGGGGTACTTTACCTGCCAGGATCTCGGGACCCAGGCCCTCAAGGGGCTGGAGACGCCGGTGCAGGTGTACCAGGTGCTGGGAGAGAGTGCGGCGCAGAGTCGCCTGGACGTGGCCGGGGCCACTGGCCTCACCCCGCTGGTGGGCCGTGAGGCGGAGGTGACGCTGCTGCGGGAGCGCTGGGCGCAGAGCACCGACGGGCTGGGGCAGGTGGTGGTGCTGAGCGGCGAGGCGGGGATTGGCAAGTCCCGCCTGGTCCACGTGCTCACCGAGCAGGTGGTGGACGCGCACACCCCACGGCTGACGTTGCGCTGCTCGCCGTATCACACCAACAGCGCGCTCTATCCCGTCATCGAGCATCTCCAGCGGGTGCTGCACTGGCACCGCGATGCGACCCCCGACGCACGGCTCGCCACGCTGGAGCAGGCGTTGCAGACGGCGCGCCTGCCCCTGGCGGAGGTGGTCCCACTGGTGGCCGCGCTGCTGTCGCTGCCGGTGCCGGAGCGATATCCGCCGCTCACCCTGAGTCCGCAGCGCCAGAAGCAGCAGACGCAGGAGGCGCTGGTGGCCTGGCTGCTGGCCGAAGCGGCGCAGCAGCCGGTGCTCGCCATCTGGGAAGACCTGCACTGGGCCGACCCGTCCACCCTGGAGCTGCTCGGGCTGCTCCTGGACCAGGTCCCCACGGCACGCCTGCTGCTGGTGCTGACCTGCTCGCCCGGAGTTTCGCCCGCCCTGGGCCCTCCGTTCCTACGTGACGCCGCTCACCCTCACGCGCCTCCTGCGCCCGCAGGTGGAAGAGATGGTCCTGCGGGTGACGGGTGGGAAGCCCCTGCCGGCCGAGGTGGTCCGGCAGATTGTGGCGAAGACCGACGGTATTCCGCTGTTTGTGGAAGAGCTGGTCAAGACGGTCCTCGAATCGGGACTCGTCCGGGAAGAAGCAGAGCGCTATGTCCTGACCGGCCCGCTGCCGCCCCTGGCGATTCCGACCACGTTGCAGGATGCCCTGATGGCCCGGCTGGACCGGCTGGCCCCGGTCAAAGAGGTGGCACAGCTCGGCGCGGTCCTGGGGCGGGAGTTTTCGTATGCGCTCCTGCGGGCCGTGGCGCCGCTGGACGAGGCGACGTTGCAGCACGGCCTGGCGCAGCTGGTCGAGGCCGAACTGCTCTACCAGCGGGGCGATGCCACCCCAGGCGACCTATCTCTTTAAGCATGCCCTGGTGCAGGATGCCGCCTATCAGTCGCTGCTCCGGAGCACGCGGCAGCAGTACCATCAGCGCATTGCCCAGGTGTTGGAGGCCCAGTTTCCCGAGACTCGTCGAGACCCAGCCCGAGCTGCTGGCCCATCACTACACGGAGGCGGGGCTCACCGAGCAGGCCATTCCCTACTGGCAGCGGGCGGGCCAACAGGCCAGCGACCGCTCGGCCCATCTGGAAGCCATCAGCCACTTCACCACTGGGATCGAGCTGCTCCAGACCCTGCCAGAGACGCCTGAGCGTACCCAGCACGAACTGACCTGCACATTGCCCTCGGCGCTGCCCTGATGCGCCAAAGGGCTATGCAGCGCCCGAGGTGGAGCAGCGCCTACACCCAGGCACTACGCGTTGTGTCAGCAGGTCGGGAGACGCCACAGCTCTGTCCCGGTCCTGTTTGGCCTGTGGCGGTTTTATTGGTACGGTCACAGTTGCACACGGCGCGAGAGCTCGGGGAAGCCCTGCTGAGCCTGGCGCAACGCGCCCACGACCCTGCCTGCTCGTGGTCATCGCCCACTATGCCCTTGGGGTACGTGGTTCTAGCCTTGGCGCGTTGCCTGCTGCCCGCACCCACCTGGAGGAAGGCATCGCACCTGCTACACGCCAGACCAGCGCCGTGCCCCGGTGTTCCGCATGGGCAAGATCCGGGGGTGCTCTGCCGCGTCTATGCGGCCTGGACCCTCTGGTTGCTGGGGTATCCGGACGCAAGCCCTGCCACGCGTCCACGAGGCCCTGCGCGTTGGCGCACGAGCTGTCACATCCCTATAGTCTGGCGTATGCGCGGTGTTGGCAGCATGTCTTCAGCAGTTCGTGCCGGGACGTGCCGGCCGTGCACGAGCACGCAGAGGCCGCCGTCACGCTCTCGACCGAGCAGGGCTTTACACACTGGTCGGCCATAGGAACGATCTTGCGTGGGTGGGCGCTGGCCATGCAGGGCCAGGGCGAGGAGGGCATGGCCCAGGTACGCCAGGGGATCGCCGCCTCGCGGGCCACCGGGGCAGCGCTGTCAGTCCCATATTTTCACCTTGCTGGCGAGACGTCTGTGGCCACCTGGGCCACACGGGAGACGGCCTCGAGGCGCTGGCCGAGGCCAACACGCTGGTGGAGAAGCATGAGGAACGCTACTGGGAAGCGGAAATCTATCGCCTGCGGGGCGATCTTACTCCTGCAGCAGCGGGAGGCCAGCCAGACGGAGGCGGAAACCTGGTTGCAGCACGCCCTCGACGTCGCCCGCCGCCAGCAGGCGAAATCCTTGGAGCTGCGGGCCGCCATGAGCCTCGCTCGCCTGTGGCAGCAGCAGGGCAAGCGCGCCGACGCCCGCGAGCTGCTGGCACCGGTCTACGGCTGGTTCACCGAGGGCTTTGACACCGCTGACCTCCAGGAGGCCAAGGCGCTGCTGGAGGAGTTGGGGTGAGATGGTGAGATAGAAAAGTGCGTAAGCGAAAGGAGATCATCCCCGGGTACCATCTACGACACACCAGCGACAAGACATGTAATTAGCGTTCGGCGCAAATCCTACCGCCGTAGAAAGGAGGTCTGCCCTGGCTGAAGCAACAGCGCTCATTGACACAAGAGCCTTTAACTGTCCTAGATCCTGTCGCGGGACGACGAGGAAAGAGATGGTGGTTGGGAGCATTCGGTAATTCTTACAGAGGATACTTTCATCATCTCCTGGCCACCTAAAAGTGCTCATCTGAGCAGCAAATTGACGGCATTGACAGCTTATCGAGAGTCCAATTACCCTGAAAAATCGATGGTGTAAGAAACACCGAATGCTCCCATGGTGGTTGCAGAGAGGCTCTTGATGTGAGCTGCGCTCAGAGTCGTCGGCGATTCCGTTCCAACCATTGTCAACTTGGAGAGAACCATGACGTCGATTACAGAGATTGCCAAGAAATTCTTCGAGGCGTGCGAAACGGGCAAGGGATGGGAGGGATGCAAAGCGTACTGCAAAACGGATGCTACGTTTTCTGCCCAAGCTGAGCCGCTTGCTGGCGTGAAGAACCTGCAGCAGTACACGGACTGGATGAAGGGTTTGCTGACGTTTATGCCTGACGGACGCTATGAACTGAAGTCCTTTGGCACTGATGATGAGCGGAAGAGCGTCTGTGCGTACGGGGTCTTCTCTGGCACGCATACGGGCCAGGGTGGCCCCTGCCCACCAACTGGCAAGCGTGTGAAGACAGACTATGTGTATGTGATGGATTTTGACGGTGAGAAGATCCGGCACATGACGAAGATCTGGCATGCAGGATTGGCCATGAAGGAGCTCGGATGGATCTAGTGCATTAACAAAAAACGGGTGTGAACTCGAATTCCGCATGAACTTCCGTACCTGCTGATTGAGCCCGCGCCGAACAAACCGCTGCAGCTGACTGCCTACAGCGTCCGCTCGTGCCTCGCTCCCGCTTCCGGCAGCAGCTGAGCGCCAGCGTTAGACAGTTTTGTCGTGTTCTCGAAGTTGTCGCTTGCTTGGTTGTGGTTCTACGGCTATCTTAATTGCTATACCATTGAGGTCTGTCTCTGACAACCTTCTCATTGTCGGTTGGAGTTCCCAAGCCGTGGCGCTGCCGAGTTCTGAGCCTGCCAGACGTTTTTATCGGGCAGCAAAACAACGGTTCGATGACGCGTTGCTGTTGCTGGAAATGGGGCGCACCACCGCCGCGGTCTACTTGGCAGGCTACAGTGTCGAATGTATGCTGAAAGCCCTCATTCTTTCTGCCGTTCCACAAGCGCAAGCAGAGGAGGTGCTGGGCATGTTTCGTGGCGCGAGAGCACACGACTATGAATGGCTGCTGCGTCTGTATGCGGAAAAAGGTGGTGCAGGGCTCCCACCGTCTGTGGTCCCACACTTCGCCCGTGTCAACTCGTGGTCGACAGATATGCGGTATGTCCCCGGTACCATAGCCCTGCGGGAGGCACACGCCTTTGTAGATGCGGCAACAACAATCCTGACATGGGTAGATGGACGGTTATAACCATGGCACGACGCGACAGAAGTCCCCAACCTGACCCACAAGTTGAGCAGATCCTGGACGTCTTGGCGGCGTACGAACGTGCCCACCCCCAAGCCCAGATCGAAGGACGTCGACACAGTCCCGTGTCGGTCCGTCTGCGCATTCTCGATCCCGATTTTCATGGCAAGGACCGCCTGGATCGGGAGCCGGAAATTTGGAAGCTCCTCCAACAGCTTCCCGATGACGTGTTTGTCAATATCACCATGCTGCTCCTACTCACGCCTGAGGAGGCGGAAAAGTCCTTTGCCAGTCAGGAGTTTGAGCATCCTATTCCCTCACGAGTGTAAGTGGGAGTAGGACTGTGGCGCCAGTTGCCAAGCCCTTGCACACTCCCCTCTGAGGGAAGAGTACTGTCTAACAATGTCTTGGAGGGTGACCTCGTCAAGCGCTGGCGCGCTTTCCTCGGCGCCTCAAGACTGACGTTAGGCTTCACGGAGTAAAGAGGACCAAGAACCGTTGCGGCGGCATCAAGACGTCGCCACGCTTCTCACATTTCGGGAGGATGATGTCATGCACTGCATTGCCTTTCTCGGTCCTACGGCCTCCGCGCCAACCTCGACGTCAACCACCCAGCTCGACGTGCTCCGCACAGCGCTTGCGGAGTTTGGTCTGGTGGAGGGCCGCAACATCGTCATCGATAGTCAGTGGCCCGATGTCGACCGCCTCGACCGGTTGCCCGAATCCGCGGCGGCGCTTCTTGCCCTCAAGCCGGCCGTCATCATCGCGATTGGGGCGACAGCCGCTCGGGCCGCCATCGCCGCAACGACCGAGGTCCCGATCGTGTTCGAGGTCGTGGTCGATCCGCTCGCTACCGGGCTGACGCTCAGTCTGGAGCGACCTGGCAGAAACGTCACCGGCTTCACAACCTTTGACCCCCTGCACGCGAGCAGGCAGCTTGCGCTATTACAGGAGGTGATTCCTGGCCTGACGTGCGTCGCCTTGCTTGGAGACGCCGGTGCAGCGCCGGGTCTGTATCAGACCCTGGAGGACGCGGCACGGGAGCTTGGACTCGTGGCCAGAACCTTCAAAGTGGCGCGCGGGTTGAATCCGGACTTCGACGGCGCCCTCGACGCGGCAAAGAAGGACAGCGTCGACGCCGTTGTCGTCCTGTCCACGCCGGTCACCACACCGCATCGAACACAGATCGCAGCAGCGGTGGCCACGCACAGCCTGCCCACCTTGTCCCCCAGGGATCACGACGACGCGGGGAGCCTGATGTGCTATGGCACGTCGTTCGTCGCATTAACCCGCAGGGCGGCAGGATACGTGGACAGCATCCTCACAGGGGCTCAGCCTGGGGATCTCCCCGTAGAGACCGTCAGGCAGCCCGAACTCATCATCAATCTCAGGGCCGCGCGCGCCCTCGGCCTGACCCTGCCCGCGTCCGTGCTCAGCAAGGCGACGCGAGTGGTTGAGTGACTGTTGAGGGCCGCAACGTGAGACGCCAAGGGAAGGACACGGGGTCAGGTCTTGCATCGTGAATCAGAGCTTGGCCTAACAACCGCCTGCAGCCTGACGCCCTACAGCCTACGCTTCGCTGCGGCTTCCGGCCGCGGCTGACGCCTGGC
>CAVZBC010000039.1:0-34363 GCA_963773125.1 uncultured Gammaproteobacteria bacterium
CACCATCACGTACACGAGAACGTGCGTCGGCGACTCTTGCAGGAGCAGCAGGGCGGCGAAGCAGATCGCGAAGCCGAGGCTCCCCGCCGTCCAGGACCCACTCGCGACCGATGCGGTCCGAGAGGATGCCCGAGGGCGATCTGGCCGGGGATGGCCACGAGGCTCACGAATCCGAGCGCCCACGCGGCATACGTCGGGCTGAACCCGATCTCGATGAGGTACTTCGTCTGGTGCACCTGCACCGCGTACCAGGCGAAGAGGCCGCAGAAATAGCCGAGCGCGATCCACCAGAACCGCGCCGTGCGCGCCGCACGCGTGCGAGCGTCCAGTCGACGGCGACCCACGCGGCGTCGACGACGTTGCTCGCGCGACGCTGCGCGCTGCCCGCGCCCGGCGTCCGGTCTCCATCGGGCTCGAGTCCCATCTCCTGCGGCCGCAGCTTGAGCAGCAGGTTCAGCGGGACCAGGAACACGAGCATGACGATGCCGAGCGTCCAGCAGGCGGCGCGCCACCCCGCCGCGCCGATGACGGTCTGCAGCCACGGCAAGAGCACGATGGACCCGACGCCGACCCCGGAATACGCGAGGCTGATCGCGAGGCCACGCCGGCGGACGAACCAGTTCGGCAGGAACAGCGCCTGGCCCGTATAACCCAGGCACACGCTGCCGCCGCCCACCATGACGCCGAGGGTGACGTAGAGGTGCCATGGCTCCCGGACCAGCGTCGCGGACAAGAGGCCCGCCGCCATGAGGATGACGCCGATCTCCATGACCACTCGCGGACCCCGCCGGTCCATCAACCGACCGAGCGACGGACTCAGCACCGCGGACACCAGGAAGCCGAACGAGAACGCGCCGGCCGTCATGCCGCGCTCCCATCCAAATTCGTCGAGGATCGGCGGGAACAGCAAGGAGAAGCCGGTGCGCGCATTCACGCCGATGGCCATCGTGATGAACGCGACCGCCACCACGACCCATCCATAGAAGAATGGCAAGCGCATGAGCCTGGATTTTACCGCACGAGGTCCTCGGATCAATTACCGGACAGGTAATGCCGGCAACGGCAGGAACCGCAGATCCTCGCGCAGGACATGGATCTCGAGCACGTCATGGACCAGTGCGCCACGTTCCTCCATGCCCCGCTTCTCGGCTTCCGTGCGCACCTGCTCCACCACGATGCGGTTCTCGTGGACTTCCCTGACGTGTCCCCAGGACGGAATCTCCGTGCCCGCGCCGATCTCGTAGTACTGCTCGTGGCCGAACTCGATCCACCCGGTCGGGACCTGGCCTCTCGGCCCAGGTACTTGAGCGGCTCCGCCTCGCCGAGCGACACGGAGACAACGGCGGCCGCGATTCCACCGAGTAGCGCCATGGTCTTCATCCGGGTCCTCCTACTCCACCGGCACCGCACCCTCGATACGTGTGACAGCGGGTGGCAGGGACTGCGTTTGGGGTATGCACGGAACGGTGCCGGGGGTCACCAGGAAGAATGCGTTCTGGAACGCAAGGCCGCGATACGAGGCCGGCGCGGACACCCGCCGGACCACAGCGCCAGTAGCCAGCACCACGTCATTGCGAATGCCCGGCAGGGTCGCCGTTCCAAACGTATTCGTCTGCACGAGGCCCGTGGGGATGAATACGACGTCGGGAGCGAACACGGCGGCTCCGAACGACGACCGGTCCTGCAGGAGGATGACGCGACCATATTGCGCGGGGCCCTGGTCGACCAGCCTGAGGTCGAAGTTGGCCTCGGATGGAACTGGTGTGGCCTGGGCCAGATCGAAGAGCTTCAGGAAGTGGCGGGGGATGAAGCCCGGCCCGAACAGGTCCTGCACCTGGTCGTGATCCACGTCGCGCTGGCTCTGGGTCGGAGGGTGGTACGGCGGGTATGCGGTCAGGTCTCCGACGTGATAGGGCGTGCCCTGCAGGCACTCCCAGTCGCTGACATTGATGCTGTCCACCGGGTGGGGCTCGAACAGGTCCTTGCCACCCACCATCACGGCCTCGTCCTCCAGGCCGAGCCGGCCCTTGTAGACCACCGTGAGGAAGAGGTCCGCCGATTCGTCGGAATGGGGCTCTGAGCGAAGTCGAAGATGAATTCCTGAAAGCTCTCCGTGAGCGTTACGCCGGTGAGCGGCTGCGAGACGGCGAAGAAGAGTTGCGAGGAGATCTCGGCGTTCGGATCGTCGATCAGGTTCGCGCCGGTCAGCGCCCTTCGGTACTGGGCGACGGCGATCATCTGGCCGGACCCGGTGGCCTCGTTCGGCGTCGCATTGCGCACCTTGAAGCGCAGCTTGGTGAAGGTGCCGGCATTGCCTGGCTGGTACGCGGACAGACCGTAGGCGAAGCGTGCCGGCGGCGCGATCTCGATCCGGCCCCGGAAAAAGTAGTCGAGCAGGCCGGCCGAATAGCCGATGGCGCGCGGGAGGAGGTGGGCGGCATAGTTCTGGAAGACCAGATCGTCGAGCACGACGTTGTGGACGTAGGGAGGCCGACGAAGATTCCCTCGGCCACCATGCGCTCGACCCGGACACCGTTGCCGGACTTGCCGCGGTACGCCGGTTCTCGCCCGTCATGTACCGATCGATCGACGCCAGGTCCAGGAGGTTCAGCGCGGGCAGCGGCGAGACCGGATCCGCAGTACGCCGTATGCGAGATCGTGTCCGGGCTGAAGAAGTTCGCGCTGGAGAACTCCGCGAGGCCGAACGTCGCGGACGACGCTTCATCCGGCGGATTGCTGCCATCGTAGCGGTCGGTGTCCCAGATGCGCGCCACCGGCACCGTCGCGACCGCATCCCCCGTCGGCACCTGCAGGATGCTCGGGTCGAACGTCTTGAATCCCGTGATGAGACCTGGTTCTGCTTGGACGCCATGAACGTCTCGAAGTCGTCGCCGAGGAGGTGGACGTCATTGCGCGTGTGGGCGGGCTGAGCCAGGTCGGCCACTAGGTGCATGAGCTGACCAACGATTGCGAAACGCGTCCGCATAGGACTGCTGGCGACCCAAGTCGCTCGTGCCGGTGGCGGCGTCGAAGAAGGCCGTCCGCGCGTCCTTCCACGCGGCGCGCCCCGTGAAGCCCTGGTCGGGAAGCTGCGCCCACCTCACCGAGGATTCGAAGCGCGGGAGGAGCTCGATGTCGAGTCCTGACCGGTCCGACGGCAACCGCGGCGTATGAAAGTGGCGAGGAGACCGTGTCAACCCACCAAACGAGGTGTTGCCGTCGTACTGATCCTCCACGACACCTCCGTGACCAATCCAATCGACGACCGGCAGGGCATGGAGCGGCTCGTGGAGTCCCCGGAGAGGCCCAGATGGCTTCGAAGGACGATCGATCAGTCGCTGATGATTGGGCCGCCACGAAGTTGATGGTTCCGTGCGTCGACGTCTCGAATGCGAGAGCTGTTGGTGGAAGGACCTCAACTACGCAAGAAAAAGCAGGACAACGAGGGCTGCGGTGACCCAGGTCCGCTGTGCCTCATCGACGCAGTCCCCTCTCGTTTCTCTCCATAGAGCGGCGGTAGAGCAAGTTCGACGCTTCTTGAGTTAGCGAGCGAATGAAGTGCGGTATCTGTCTCTCGGGCACCACTAAAGGATTCACTCGTCGGACTACAAAGATCCGTTCTTCGCGCGTTGTCAGCCGGGGCAACTCGAAGACCACGGGTTGCTTCTCCATGATCTTCAGCAGGCCCTCGAATCCGGTCGGCGGCAGCGGCGGCGTGGTCGCGAAGTGCCTCGGGAAGTAGCCGTAGCCGGGCTGGAAGATGATGAGGTTGGGCAGGCTGCGCCACGTGAAGGGAATCCAGTTGCTCGGCGGGTTCTCGCCGACGATGAACTCGCCGCGGTCGTCGGTCAGGGCCTCCTCGCGCCGAGGAAGCTCTCGGCCGGTCCGTGCCCGATCCCCGGTGCATTGCGGGTCGAGTAGACGAGCACGACGGCGCCTGCCAGCGGCTCCTTGGTCTCGGCGTCGATGACGCGCCCTCGATAAGGTCCCGCGGCGAAGGCGGTGGCGGGCAAGGCGCCGACCACCAGCCATCCCACCAGGGCCACGGTCACGAGCGTCAGGCGCATGGTTGCCTCCTCTCAGAAGTCCTTGAGTCGCCAGATCCCGTCCACGTCGACCACGAAGCGCACGAGGTACGAGAGCTGCCCGCGCTCATCCGTCCGGAGCATCTCGAACTCCACGGTACCGATGGACGGTACGCGCCAACAAGAAACGCTGCTGGAGCTCCTGCAGTTGTTCCTCATAGAGTTTGCTGGCTTTGGTGAGCACTTTTTCCCGCACGCCAACTTTGCCGAAGTCGTGCAGTAATGCTGCATAGCGTAACTCGCGCATTTCATCGCAGGAAAAACGCGTTCCGGCCCACGGTCCACGCTCCAGGCGTTCGATCTTTTTTGCCAGGGCCAGGGTACCCTCAGCAACGCGGAAACTATGTCCAGAGGTCGTTGGATCGCGTTGTTCAATCGCTGTCACGGCGGCCTGCACAAAGCCTTCAAACAGGCGTTGAATATCCTCATAGAGATGGCTGTTTTCGAGGCTGACGGCGGCCTGTGAGGCCAGAGAGCGTAGGAGTTCAACGTCTGCTGTGCTAAACCCCAGGACCTCTGAGGCGATCTTGGGATCGGCGAGCGGCACACCCGGCTGTGGTTTGCGATTGATGAGCTGTAACACCCCCAGCACTTCGCCATCCCGCGTGCTCAGCGGGATGCCGACGATGCTGCGGGTATGATAGCCAAAGCGTTCGTCAAAACTGTGATTGTGACGCAAGGGGCCATCCATGGGCAGGGCATAGGCGTCGTCAATAACCACGACGGTATTGTTCTGCGCCACGGTGCCGGCCACACTGCCCTGGGTCAGCGGCAGCAGACTTTCCTGCCAGGGAGCCACGACACTGTCATTTTGTGCCAGGGTAAAGCGTAAATAGGTCTTCCCTTGCGCGTCTTTTTCGATGAGGTAGAGTGAGCCAGCATCAGCCGCTACCAGATGCCGTGCCCGTGACAAGACGAGCTCGAGTAAGCGTCTTGGATTGCGCTCAGCCGACAGGGCAATACCAATCTCGTTCAAGGCCTGCAGCGCCTGTGTCCGGTGCGCCAGGCCATCGGAGAGGCCGAACCGTTCCCGTCTCCACATCTCTGCTGACCACAGGGCGCACCGAAATGCCTCAGCGTCAAGCGAGGTGTTGGCTGGCAAGGGAATCCAGGCCCCGGGTGGGGGCACATCAGGCCGCGCCCAGACGCCAGTCCACCCTGCGGGAAGCTGAGAGCGGGCATAGCCTGCTAGACAGACCAGCACTCCACTGGTAGGGGGTGGTTCAGGAACCGTCTCGGCCGTAGCTGTGACCTGCAGACCGGCGGCCAGGGCAATAGCGACAACCTCTACCGGGGCCACCAGAAAACAGGCATAGCCCTCTGCCCTGCTCTCGACGTCCTGCCCCATACCATCCTTGATACTCCTCATGACGCCTTCCTCTCCCCCGTGTGTACGGGCCAGCCCCCCTGGTCTGGATCGTCACGCCCCTGCGCTACGCGCAAACTCGCTATCAACACCGTGACATTATCCGGTCCCCCCTTGGCATTCGCGGCATGGATGAGGGCGCGACAGCTCGCCTGTTCGTCAGCCTCCTGGGCCAGTATGGCTTCAATACGCGGGTGGCTGACGTAAGACGACAGCCCATCCGTACACAACAGCAAGCGATCTCCGTGCTGAAAGGGGTAGGAGCGGATATCGGGCTGTACGGGATGATCCTGTCCAAGCGCCTGCAAAATGATATGTCTGTACGGGTGGGTTGCCACTTCCTGCTCGCTCAACAGGCCCGTTTTCTGCAGGTGACTGCACCATCGTTTGATCTTCTGTCAGCGCCGTCAGTTCCCCATGACGGAAGAGATAGGCGCGGCTATCCCCGATCTGACCGACGAGCAGCACACCATCGGCCGTGACATGTATGGCGGTGAGGGTCGAAGCCATATTGGGGTACTGTATGCTGCGCTCGTATGACTGCTGGATGGCGTGATGGGCTTCTTCCATCGCCCGACACAGGCTCTGTTGGGACGGCGTTTCAGCCGCCACGACCGTCCATAATGCCTGTGCGGTTGCCTGCACCGCGATCTGGCTCGCCAGTTCGCCTCCAGCATACCCGCCCACCCCATCTGCGACGGCCAACAGCGTGCCAGACGTGCCAACCGGTTGGCACAAGAACTGCGCCAGCAGTTTATTTCTTTCCACCGCAAACGCTTTGCGGGTCAGATCAGCGACCATAAAATGGTCTTCATTGAGCCGACGTCGTAATCCCGTATCAGATATCCCGTAGCAGGTAATGCTGGTCCCCAGGGTGGTCATGCGACGGCATCCTGTTCGCAGAACTGTTCGAACTCGGCTTTATGCAGCGCTTTTCTATACGCTTCGTTCCCCGTGATGAGCTTCGCCTCGAACATGCTCCGTAATGAGTGATCCAGGCTCTGCATGCCCAGCAAGGCTCCCCGCTCTATCACACCGCCTAATTGACTCGCTTTGCCCTCACGAATAATATTCGCCGTCGCCGTGTTATTGAGCAATATTTCCACAGCCGCTAGCCGCCCGTTCCCGTCAGCCCGCCGCACCAATTGTTGGGCAATGACCCCGGTCAATGATGTCGACAGCATGGTGCGGATACGGGGCTGTTCACTCGCCGGGAACACATTGATGAGCCGATCGACGGTCGCCGCCGCACCGTTACTGTGCAGCGTGCCAAACACCAGAATACCCGTTTCCGCCGCAGTAATGGCGAGTCGGATCGTATCCAGGTCGCGTAGCTCTCCCACTAAAATGGCATCAGGATCTTCACGTAAGGCGGAATGCAGCGCCGCGGTAAAGCTCGGGGTGGAGAGGCCGACTTCCCGTTGACTCATCAGACATTGGTTGCTGCTATGAATGAACTCGATGGGGTCTTCAATAGTGATGATGTGGCCTTTGCGGTCACGATTAATGAAATCGATCATGGAAGCGAGCGTAGTCGATTTCCCCGAGCCAGTCGGCCCGGTGACCAGGATCAAGCCACGTCGTTCACGACAGAGCGTTTTGATGACCTGGGGTAAGCGCAGATCCTCAAGGAGTGGCACAGTAGTAGGGACCACCCGCAGCACCCCCCCCAGACCGCCCAGGTGACGAAAGGCATTGACGCGAAAGCGGGCCAGCCCTTCGGCGTCGTATGAATAATCGAGATTGTACCGGGTGGCAAACAGTTTCCCAACCGGCTCGGTCATCGTTTCCCGGAGCAGCGCCGTGGTTTCTTCTACGGTGAGCTCACGGTATTTGATTGACAGAAGCTCACCATAGAGACGAATGCGCGGCGCGTGTCCCGACACCAGGTGCAGATCAGAACCTTTTTGATTGACCACGAGTTCCAGAAAGCTATCGATACGTTTCACGGTTCCTGATTTCTCTGTGAGCGTTCCTATCTTCCCACCAGGGCAATTTTCGGTAACAGCTGGTGGTCGCTGACGAATCGCTGAAACTGTTTTTTATCATGCGCATGCAGGTATGCATCATCCGGATCCAGCAGCTTTTTTTGCACCTCGTCTAATAATGCTTGATCCAGTAATTGCATCCCATGCCCTCTGCCTGTCTCAAGCTTCATGGGTATCTGAAAGATCTTGTGCGTCAGCAGCAGATGCCCAATGGCTGGGGTCATCACCATGACTTCGGCGATAAGTTTTCTGTGGCGTTTATCCACCGTTTTCACCAGCGTCTGACTGAGCACGCCTTGCAGCGATTGCGCCAGTGAGGCAGCGACCTGATCCTTTTGCTCTGTTGGCGCGGCATCGATGAGACGCTCCAGGGTCTTGGTGGCACTGCTGGTGTGCAGGGTGCCGAGGACGAGGTGGCCCGTCTCGGCGGCAGTCAGCGCGATACTGATCGTCTCGGTATCCCGCAGCTCTCCCACCAGGATAACATCGGGATCCTCCCGCAGGGCCGCCCGTAATCCCTCGGCGAAGCTGTCGACGTGCGTGCCGACCTCACGCTGCACCACCAGCGACATTTTGCTCGCATGCACGAATTCAATCGGATCTTCCAGGGTGATGATGTTCAGCTTACGCGTACTATTCAGATGATCGATCATGGCGGCCAGGGTCGTAGATTTACCACTGCCTGTTGTCCCCGTGATAAGTACGAGGCCCTGATGTGCCTGCGTGAACTTCTTGACTATAGGCGGGAGTCCCAGAGTCTCCAGGCTGGGTATGGTGTTCGGGATGACGCGAAACGTTACCCCAATGCCGTCATGTTTGCGAAAAATATTCACGCGAAACCGGCCAATCCCCTCCCCCGTATAGGAGAAATCGAGGTCTCGCCCGGTCTGGAAACGCGCCGCCTTGTCCGCATCAAGAATTTCGTGCACCATCCCCTCTAATTCGTCCCGTGTGAGTTTCCTGTACTTCACGGGGATGAGCTCGCCATGCAGACGCAACAAGGGCGGCATGCCAACCGCGAGATGCACGTCTGAACAGCCCTGTTCACGACCAAGCTGGAGAAAGGCATCGAGGCGTGCCATTACTTCGTGCTCCGACGCGTACAGTTTTTCGATATCTCGCACGTAGCTCCTCCACAGTCGGATAGCGTTGCGCCGGATCAAGCGCCATGGCCCGACGGATCAGGGCTTCCAGCGCAGCAGGAATATGCGGGTTGAGTTGGCGTGGAGGAGGCGCTTTGCCTTCGATGTGTTGATAGAGGACAGACATAGGATCCTGGCCAACATACGGCGGTCTACCGGTAAACATCTCGTACATAATCACACCGAGGCTGTAGATATCGGTGCGCGGATCGATCTCGCCGCCGCGGATTTGTTCTGGCGCCATGTAGGTTGGCGTGCCCATCAGCGCCCCACTGCCCGTCAGACGTGAATCCGGATGCGTGATCGCTGCCGCGAGTCCAAAATCGACGATTTTCACTAACCCATCGTCATTGATCAAGATGTTCTGCGGTTTCAAATCGCGGTGCACGATATTGGCCTGGTGCGCCACGCTCATCCCTTTACAGATATCTCTGAGGATGTCGAACTTGCGGGGCTGTACCCCCGCTCCCATGGTGGCCATTTCCACCGCCAGCGCATGACTCGGAAAGTACTCCATGGAAATAGCACACGATTTTCCTAAGGTCAGAAAATCGTAGATACGGATGACATTCTCATGGGTAATTTTTCTGGCATAGCGTAATTCGTGAATGAACCGTTTAATCACCCCGTCATTGGCGGCCAGATAGGGATTGAGGAATTTGAGGATAATCTCTTCGTGCACCACCATGTCTTCGACAAGGATGACGATGCCAAAGGCCCCTTTCCCGACACTCCGGATGACGCGGTAGCGATCGGCAATGACCGTATCGGGCTCCAGCGTCGTCGGATCAATGAGCTGCAGTGGCACGCTCGGTGCCGGGGCTTCAGGCGTCTCAGCGCCGCCGGAAGACGATCCCCCGGCGAGATGACCAACCAGGGGGGGAGTCGGCGGTTCGGCAGCGCTCGGGGTGCCCTGCCCTCTGCAAGGAGGCACACCGGCATACGCCGTCGTGGCCGCACTCATCCTTTCTCCAAACCGTGCCACCAGCGTGTGCATGGTACTGGTCGCCAGCGCGCAGATTTCCTCGTCCGTGCCGTCCTGCATGTGGCTGAGTGATGCCTGTACCACACCCGCATACGCTGCGGTCGTCTTGGCTTGCAAAGCCTGTAGAGCCTCTTTCACGGCGGCCTTGTCGGAGCTGTGTAGCTTTGGCAGCAGGACCTCTATCACCGTGTCATCCCCCAGGGCGGCGATGGCCCTGATTGCCGTCGAAGCCATGTCAGTGTCGCGTTGTACCAGGCGCGTCAGGGCTGGCACGGCGCGCACATCACCCAGGCTCTTCAAGGCATCAATAGCCCGCTCACACACCCACCAGTCAGGGTCTTCCAACGCTTCTAGCAAGACGTCAAAGGTCTGTGTATCGTTTTTCGTGTTCAAGATTTCAATCGCACAACGCCGGATAAACGTATCCTCATCCCGCATCAGTGGTATGACCGCCTCGATGACCCGTGGCCCGCCAATGTTTCCCAGTGCGTCCGCGGCGCGCACCCTGACCCACCAGTCCTTGTCGCGCAGGGCCCCCAGGAGATCTTTGATCGCATTGGTATTGCCGATGGCATTGAGAACCTCGACGGCGGCGCGTCTGACGTATTCAGACTCATCTTGTAACACGTCAAGGAGACAGAGCACTGCCTGTGGATTATTTATGCGGACCAGGGTTTCGATTGCGGTGCTCTGGACGGTGAGATCCGGGTCGCGCAGGAGTTGACAGATCGGCCCGACATCACATGTCATATCCAGACTCGCCAGACCTACGAGCGCCGCCTGTCGCACCTCTTTATGTCCATCTGTCAGTCTGTTGAGCAGGGCATCACGCACGACCGCGGTATTGAAACGACTCAGCACCTGTGTCATGTGCAGGCGAACCAGCCACTCAGCATGCTGCGTGTACGGTATCAGGTCGGCAATCATGGCTTCATGCACGACCTCGTCAATAAGACGAAATACCGCCGTGCGTGCTGTCTTCTCCACGGTATCCAGAAGGTTCAGGAGGGCCTTTGGCGCCAGTTTGTTCTTGTGGGCGGCGAGGATGGTCACCAGCTCTGTTTTGGGTATTTTCGCCTCGGCGAAGTAGGAGAAAAGCTGGTTCGGATCAAATTTCTTCCCCTCGCTGAGGGCGGCAACGATGCCACGGATAACGACTGGATTGCCACTGCTCAAGGCCTGACAGCACAGTGGTAAGGAGGCGGTGTCGACAATCGCTGCCAGGAGACTAATGAGCGGCTGAGTGTCCCCCCCATGGGCAAGTGCCTGGATAAGGCTCGGTACAGCGGCTTTCCCCAGTTGTTTCAGGGTTGTGACGGCCTGTGCTTTGGCACTACTGCCGGTCCCGTCAGCAGACAGCACTGTCTGTATGGCCTTTTTAGTACGAAACCGCGTCAACATACTCATGTACGAACCTCTACCACCGTTTTGGCAGCTGCTGGGAAGAATGCAGGGCGATGGTCAGGGAGTCCTTGTCCCCACAGCGAGGAGACCGAGATTAGAAAATCGTCGTATTGGTCGTGAATTCGTCCTCAAGCCATTTTATCTCTTCCAGTTTGAGATCTCCGAGTGGGGTCACACACACGATGTACGATTTGTTCACCGCGCACAGCTGACTTTCGCCAACGTAAAACTCTGCAAAACGTTCATCGTCTGCATTCAGGTAATCATAGAGTCTGGCACTATTGGGCGGAAGTGACTTCATCACTATGCCCTCAATGATTGATCCATCCATCATAAACAGTCGGCATTTCGATGGCTTGACCCCCTCCAAATTGATGCCGTTCTCTACCTCATATTCCGCTCTGACAATCGCACACTTGTTATAGAATTTCGGCTCGTCCTGCTCTGCCGATTTTAAGACAATGAACGGATCTTTCTGATTCAGAGCTTCTATGGGTTCTTCGCTGCCCGTATAGTTTCTATTTTGAATGTTCAGAAATATTGAGCCAACAACTCTTCCTTCAGGATGTACCCACAATGTAATGTCTTTTAGCTTTTTTGGAATCTTCAAGTGATTTCCCCAATGCATGCGACCTCCCGCCCCTAGAGTGTATATCGAAGAGCCTTTCTTCCTATCGACCCGTTCGAGAGAAAACTTTAGAGTGCCTCCCTGCGATCTTCCCCACGTCTGAGCAGCAGGTGTGGCTCTATCCCGCAGGGCGCAGGAGCACACATCTCCAGAAGAAATCTGCTTCCTATCATACGCGCAGGCTTGAGAAATTCTGTCGAACTACCGATAAAGAACGTGTGCGTGAGGATCGAGAGGTAGCGAGAAGTGGCTGGAAACATTGACTCTCAGAGGCTGGATGGATACTATGGCAAGACTTGATGTTGTTGATGGGGTGAAAGACCATAAGAGCTTTCCCTTGCTGGACGAAGTGGGCGTTGGTCGCAGTTCTTCGAACACCATTTGTTTGCCAGATCATCAAGTCAGCCGAAACCATGCGCGTATCCTCCGTCAAGGTGAGGTTTTTGTCATCGAGGATCTGCAGTCAACCAACGGCGTGATGCTGTGTGGAAAGCGCATCCCGGCTGGCGAACCGTGCGCCCTCACCGATGGCGATGAACTCATCATCGGGTCGGCACATTTTGTGTTCCGCCTCGATGACACCGCCGCGCTAGTCCGGCCAGAAGCTGTCCGCGTCGCCAAACCCCAGGAGATACCAGGCTCGCCGCCCCAAATGTCCCTGCAAAGAGAGTTTGGCTCTCTCACCGTGACATCCTGGCAAGACGAAACCTGCCAACCATCTGTGGCCCTGGCCCTGGATGCCTCCGCCAGCATGATGGTGCTTGAGGCGCATGAGACCCACATCAATCGGGGAGTGCAAGAGGCGCTGCGGCGTCTGCGCGCCATGTGTCAGGTGAGCACGACCCTGGGAATGATCACGGACAGAGAAATACTGCTGGAAAGAATTGTGGAATGTATTTTTGACATCTTCCCGGCTGCCGACCGGCTCTGTGTCATGTTGCGTGAGCGCGGCAATGAAATCCTCGTGCCCGTCGTCGCCCGCAAGCGGGAGCAGGACTCTACCAACCATGAACAGATGTCTATGTCGCGCGCTATCATCCAGGAAGTCATCACCCGCAGGCGGTCTATCCTGTCCTTCGATGCCATGGGCGACAAGCGCTTTGGACAACATGATTCCGTCATCAACCTGTCGATCCGCAGCATGATGTGTGCACCACTCCTCGTCGGGGATGAGCTGCTTGGCCTGATTCAAGTCGATAGTCGCACTGGGGCGAATCTCTTCGTGTCAGAAGACCTGCAGATTCTTACTGGTATTAGCGCACAGGCGGCCGTGACAGTCAAAAACATGCAACTCTATGAAGCCGTACAGACCGAAACCGCACGGCGGACGAGCCTGCAGCGCTACTTCACCCCCGGCGTCGTCGAACTCCTGATGTCTGGAAACCTGTCAACGACCCTCGGCGGCAGCGGCTATCAAGGGACGATTCTGTTTTCCGACATCATCGGCTTTACGGCCATGAGTGAGGCGCTCGCCCCTGCGGAAGTGGTCACCCGACTGAATCGCTATTTTTCTATCATGCAACGGCGTCATCTATGAGCATGGTGGCAACGTCGACAAGTTGAATGGCGACAGTATCATGGCCTTCTGGGGTGTGCCCTACCAGGCAGCAGGCGACGAACACAATGCCGTGCTCACGGCGATGCTGATGCAACAACACTTATGGTTCTTGAATTTGTCGTTGCAGACCGAACAGACACCGTTGATTCATATGGGCATCGGCATTAATACCGGTGAATTCGTGGCCGGCAATATCGGTTCAAAGGATAAGATTGAGTTCACCCTCATTGGGGATGCCGTGAATCTTGCGGCGCGTATCGAAGCCTTCGCTGGACGCTACCAGATGCTTATCGCGGAAACCACCTGGCAGGCCATACGGCAGCAGGTCGGCGCGGTGCGCATGCCCCCCGTCTTGATCAAGGGGAAATCGAAACCAGTGACTATCTACTCGATCCGGGCCGTTCACAACCCCACGCAGAACGAGGTACTCATGTCCTTGCCGTGTGACATCCTGGACGCCGCAGGCCAGGAAGAAATTGCCCAGGGCATCGTCCTCAGTGCAACAGAAGAAGGACCCACCACCCAGGTCGTTGTCAGTGCCAATCGACCACTGCAACTGGGAGCCACATACACCTTGCGCTTAGGGCTTGTCGAATATCACGAGCTACTGCAGGTTGCTGGGACAGTCGAATCGTTGACCTCCGCACCCGCCCTCTTCCCTACCGCGAGTCCGCAGGCGGTCCTCACCGTCACGCTGGGCCATGCTGTACTCCAATCCCTTGCCCCAGGCAATTGTCTCGACTCAACGGTGCAATGGAATATGCTCGAGCGCTTCTGACCTATACCGGGCCACAGAGTGCTGCCACACCTGAGGCAAGCAAGGCGCTGGATTCTCAGCCCCGGGGATGCTATGCTGGGGGCTCAAAAAGCGACATATACAGGGCACGAGGTGCTCTGAGCAACACGACTCAGGACAGGGTGTGGACCTTTGGGAGGACCTCTTATGCATCCACAGGCGGAGCACACCACGCATCACACCGCGTTGCACAGTTTGTTTGAGGCACTGCGACCCCTCAGTCTTGCCCCGCTCTGGACGCGCTATACCCAACTGCTGACTGCGACACCCCAGAGCAAAGCACGCCCCTACCTCTGGCGGTATGCCGATGTGCGCCCGCATCTCCTGCGTACCGGTGAATTGGTCAGTACGCAGGAGGCTGAGCGGCGCGTCCTGATGCTCCTCAACCCGGGCCTTGATGGCGCCGCGGCAACGACTCCGACGTTATTCGCTGGCATGCAACTCATCCTGCCAGGAGAAATCGCCCGCGCTCATCGTCACTCGCCTGCGGCCATCCGCATTATCGTTGAAGGCCAGGGAGCCTATACGGCGGTTGATGGGGAGCGGTGTTTTATGGAGCCAGGGGATCTTATCCTCACTCCGTCCTGGTCCTGGCACGACCATGGCAATGACACGGCTGCACCCATGATATGGCTTGATGGCCTCGATCTGCCCATGGTCGGCGCGCTGGATGTCATCTTCGCAGAACATGCGGCCAGCGAGCAGTATGGCATCACCAAACCAGACGATGTCTCCACGCGTCTCTATCATGTCCCGGGACTGCGACCTGTCAACGCGCCCGAGGCAAAACACAGCTCCCCATTGCTCAACTATAAGTGGGCGCGCACCGCCGCCGCCTTCGCGGCGCTGCCCGACGCGGCCGCCACCCCGTATGACGATGTGCTCCTCGTCTATACGAATCCCTACACCGGCGGGCCGGTGTTGCCCACCATGGGCTGTACTGCCCAGCTCCTGCGCCCCGGCAGCCACACGCAGGCCCATCAACACGCCAGTAGCAGTGTCTACCTGGTGATTCACGGACGCGGCTTTAGTGTCATCGAGGGACAGCGCTTTGACTGGGAACAGGGCGATGTCTTCGCCATTCCTGCCTGGGCCTGCCACGAGCATGCCAATCTGTCAACGAGTGAGGCCGCGGCGCTGTTTGCCTTCAACGATGCACCGGTCATGCAAGCCCTCGGCCTGTACCGTGAAGCGCCGTACACGGCGCACGGCGGTCATCAACCTCTGCGCTAGTGCTGCGCCCGGCTACTGCGTAGGGCTAGTTATCCCCGCCATACTGGCAGGGCCAATTGCGGTACGCAGTACCTGCAGATGACGTTATCTGAGGAGTTGGCGGGCAATCACTTTCAGCTCAAGAATGGATTTTACCCCCTCAAAGATCGGCAGCACTAATGCGTCCACCACATAACGCGAAATCGCCGTTTCTTCGGCGTATCCCCACCCACCGTGTAAGAGTTGGCCTTCCTGAGTGAGCCAGACGGCCACATCACTGGCAAACAGTTTTGCCATCGCCGCTTCCAGACCCAGGCCCGGGTCGCGCTCCATGCTGCACGCCGCGGCGTACGTCAGCTGCCGGGCAGCGGCGAGATGGGTCGCCATGCGGCCGAGTTTATACTGCGTCAGCTGATAGGTACTGATGGGACGACCGAATTGTGCGCGCTGCTTCGTGTAGGCCACACTGTGCTCAAACGCCGCTTGACTCAGCCCCAGGGCACGCCCACCCGTTTGCAGGCGGCCGTTGGCAAAGCCACTCATCTGGAGGTAAAACCCGCGATGCAGCCCTTGGGCTTCACCAACCAGGTTGTCTGCAGGGACGAAGTAGTTTTCATAGTGCATCGTAAAGGAGTGCATACCACGATAGCCTAACGTCGCATCGGCTGTGCCGCGCATCAGACCACCATGGGGCTGGCGCAGGACAAAGTCGTGCCCATAGCAGCGCTCTTTCTCGACGAGAAACAATGACACCCCGCGCGCTCCCCGACTGAGGTCAGGATGCGTGCGGGCGAGCAGGCCAATAATGTCGCCTCGCCCAGCAAAGGTACACCAGGCTTTGGCACCATCGATAAAATACCCCTGCTTGCCAGCGAGCTCACCAGGGGTCGCCCGACAGGTGATGGCGGCCACATCTGAGCCGATATCGGGCTCCGTAACCGACACTGCGACCATCAATTCCCCTGACGCAATGCGCGGCAGCCAGCGGCGGCGCTGAGCCTCTGTGCCCCCCTCCAGGAGGGCGCGGGCGACGATCTCTGGTCGCGTAATCAAACTCCCTGCCGCCCCCAGTGAACCGCGTGATAGTTCTTCGGTGGTAATAATCATGACCACATATCCCATGCCCGTACCACCATAGGTTTCTGGGATCGACATGGCGAAAAAACCCAGCTGCCCCATTTTGGCGATGAGGTCGTCAGGGGCGAGTTCGTCATGCCGATGCATACGCTCCGCCAGCGGCTCGACCTCCTGGCGCGTAAAATCGCGCACCGATTGTCGTGTCAGAGCGGCAAGTTCGTCCCCAAGCCAGCAATTGTTCACGCCATGCGTCTCCAGCACTGCCTGGCCGATGTGTCGTAACACGGCCTCGTTGCCGCCGGCACGCATAGCCCGACGTATCTCTGGTGTGGCCAGGGTGTCCTGCAGCACAGCGTCGCTGAGCCCATAGTCATCCGCCTGCGCTTCCATGTCGCTGCGACATTTCTGCCCCACTTCGGCGGCAAAGGCCAGCGCCATGAAGGCCGCCAGGCTCTCGTGTGGCGCGTGTTGCTGGACGTCTGTGGCGTAGTGCAACAGATCGTGCATGGCACGGAGCTCTGTGGCACGGTAGGCGAGTCGTTCGCAGTGCACCTGGTGTTCGTCAATGGCCTGCCCAGCCTGGGTGACCGTGCGGGCGTGCGCCATGGCTTGCGCCAATACCTGCTGCAATGCCTCAACAATCGTGCCAGTATGCTTCAACGCTTCATCGACGGTCATCATAGCGCTTTCCCTAGTGCAGGCTTAACAAACCTGTTGTGTAATCGGTTCAAGGTTTTCACACCCATAGTAGGTGCAGACACGTTCGATTAGCTCTTGTGCGGCGAGGAGACGTGTTGGTTCCATCACCGCCCGTTTACCATGGACCCATCGTGGTTCAATGGGGTTAAGCCACGGGCTTTTGCTGGGCAGCTGACAGACGATCAGGCGGCAGCCGCCTTCGCGCTTGACGCGCTGATTGTGGGCTTTGAGCCACTTTCTTACGATCTTACTGCGGTGCCAGGAGGCATTATCCCAGATCAGGAATAACGCCCTCTTGCCATCCTGGGCGAGACGGGCGGCGACCCAGGCCAGATAGTCACCGGTGACGTGGCTCACGGGCCGTCCGTTGACAAAGCGCAGCAGCATCGCGTCTGTCTGCGGCAAGAAGAGTCCGTAACACGCGAGGGCCTTACGGTCCGTGTCCACTTTGGGTGCCTCTTTTTCCACGAGGCGCAGCGGCTTGTCCTCCGTCCAGGCGTACATCGATGGTTGGGCCAGGCGACTCCACCAGACTTCGTCTTGGAAGCCCAGCGCCAGAGTGGGCTCCCCCCTGGCCAGGCGGATTAGCCGGTCGCGCCGGTTTTTTTTCGCATATAGGCCGGATCAGGACTGGTGATCCAGTGTTTGGCACGTTTCCAGTTGGCCCCCAGACGCAGGATAGCATCCCGGATAGTGGGAGCGCTCAAGGGCTGGGGGCTCAAGCCGACGTCACAGCAGACCTCGGCCAACAACGCCAACGTCCACGTGCTACGCGGTTTGCCGAACGTCCGCGGACATTGGTGCAACAGACTATGGACACACTCGCGTTTGGCGGCATCCAGCACGGGCTGGACCGTGTGCGGGACGCTGGACTGCTCCGTGAGGCACGCCAACCCACGCTGCGCGAAGGCGTGTAGGGCGTTGCGGACGGTCTGGACACTACAGCCGACATGGGTGGCAATCTGGGCCGGGGTGTGGCGCTGTGCACTGGCCAGTAAAATTTGGCAACGGCGTAAAGGAAAGGCATGCTTGGAGCGCAAACCGCCTTCGAGGTGGTGGCGCTCCTCATCGGTCAGAGGACGAACAAAAATAGGTGGTTTCATAGACTGAAGCCTGCCACAGAAACGCCCTTTTGCACAAGACCTTTGTTAAGACTGCACTAGGGGCGTTTGGCGTAATAGAGCTCGGCCATGTGTTGAAAGGCTTCGAGATAATTGATCTCCACCTCATCTTGCCCGGCAAACTCTTGATAAAATCGCATCACATTGGCGGCGATGCGCTCTGCTTCTCCCCATGTCGCATAGGGGCCGAGTTCAATTCTGGTGATGGCCTCCTGAAACGGTACGCCCCGGCCATACAACTCACGGGCCCGCTCCCACACATAGACGAGGTACTCTTTTTGCTGCTGCACACCAACTTTCGTGGCCAGCGGCCCATGCCCTGGCACGACATATTCGACATCAAGGTCGAGGAGGATGTCCAGGGCTTGGAGCCACTGGGCACAGGTGCCCTCCCAGATGATCGGCGTGCATTGGTGGAACAACAGATCGCCCGTGAACACCACGCCTTCGGCCGGATGATAGACAATAATATCGCCGCTGGTATGGGCCGGACCAAGATAGTGCAATTCCACCGGGGTATCGTCAACATACACCGTCAACGTGTCATCGAACACCGTCGTCGGCGGTGTTAACGTGATGTCGCGAAAGTCAAAGGCTTGAAAGCACTCGCGGGCATAACGCCCGGCCAGGGTGTCGCCGAAGGCATGCATCAAGCTGACAATGACGCCGGGAGGGACTTTGAGCATTTCGTCCCGGCAGGCCCGATGGGCAATAATCTCGGCCTCAGGCAACAGCTCGTTGCCGTAGCAATGATCGCCGTTGTGGTGCGTATTGACGAGTCGGCGGATCGGTCCGGGCAGGATCGCCTGCATGTCGTCTAACATGCGCTGTGTGAGCCGTAGATCAAAGAGGGTGTCCACCAGTAACGCATCATGCTTCCCCACAATGAGTCCGCTGTTGCTCCAGCCCCACCCTCCAGCTGGTTGGAGATAGGCGAACGTTTGCGGGGACACCTGCGTCAGGCCATGACGATAAGTCCCTTGTGGCATATGTCCCTCCCTTCCGTGGTCTACAGATGGGCTCGTCCCTCAGGTGACGGATACCAGGTGGATGTCCTGCCGAGGTATACTACGCTATTGCTGTCACCTTGACAATGCACTCTGGAACGGCTGCCGCACTCCACAGCCACGCACCGCACACCCAGTGGCCAGCCGCTATAGGGCCACAGTTGATTCCGCCCTGACACCGTGGTAGGGTGCGATATCCTCGTACATGTCGCGTTAGTGGTGTTTATGCAACAGCAGCATACGGGCGATGTGCTGCAAGCCCTCGCCCTGCCGCTTGGCAAATAGCGTCCTGTACTGATCCCTGTGCTACTGTCGACACCATGCATGTGCAACAGCACGCCATCGCCAGAAGGAGCCAATCGTGTCAGAAGCACCCTTGCACATCGAGCGACAAGACCGCATTGCGATCCTCACGATGTCTCGTCCTGAGCGTCTGAACGCCTTGAACGTGGCATTGCGGGAAAGTCTTATCCGCACCTGTCACGACCTCCGGGAAGACGATAGTATCTGGGCTGTCGTGCTCACCGGTGCTGGCCGGGGTTTCTGTGCCGGCGCGGATCTGCGGAGTGGCCGCGATGCACATGAAGCGCCCAGTCGTCAAGAACGTCTGGACGTCCTTGGCTGGGTGGGTCATCTGTCCACGGCGATATATCGCACGCTGGACAAACCCATTATCGCCGCGGTGAATGGCGTTGCTGCCGGCGCAGGCATGTCGCTCGCCCTGGCATGTGATATGCGCGTCGGCACGAGCAACAGCCGTTTCAAGACTGTCTTCATCGAACGCAGCCTGAGCCCGGATACTGGCATGTCGTATTTCCTGCCGCGCATCGTGGGCTATAGTCGGGCCTGCGACCTGATTTTTACCAGTCGTTTTGTCGAGGCTGAGGAGGCACATCGCATCGGTCTGCTCGATCGTCTGGTGCCCGCAGAGCGCTTGTTAGAGGAAGCCATCGCGCTGGCGCAACAGATCGCTGCCTGGCCACCGGTGGCGATGCAGGCGGCCCGACGCGTCCTGCAGCAGAGCATGGCGGCGAATTTTGAAGAACAGTTACACCATGAATCCTTTGGCCTGCTGCTGGCACGCCGCGCGCCGCATGATGTGCAGGAATCACTGGACTCGTTCGTGGAGCGCCGTCCGCCCCACTTTACCGGGCAGTGATGAGCGACAACGGCTTATTGATCGCTGCAATCCCAGCGGGCGCCTCGGCGAGGCGCCCCTACCAGGGCCTGAGGAATCGTTGACCCATCAGCAGCGGGCCACGACACTGCCGGCTTATTGGGCGGGCGGTGCCGTGGTGAGCCAGGCCCGCTGCTGCAACTCCAGCGCCAGACGCTCGGCAACCAGGGCATGACCGGCGGGACTCCAGCCAAACAGCCAGCGCCCCCAGGTAAGCGCCCCCAGACCCGGTTGATGCGACAGCACGATGAATCCACCCCAGACGAGGAACAGTGGGCCGAGCCAGAGGCTGGTCCAGACCAGGCACTTACGGCCTGCGACAGGACCAGGGCTTGGCATACGTCCAGTAGGGGGTATGGAGAGCACCACCCTTTCAGCCGTGGGTAGCGACCGAACGGCGCGTGCCATGCCGTTTCCGTGGCGCTTGCCCGTGCATCTTCCGAGCCGGGTCGCGCGGCTGGCGCGTACTATCCAGCCTGGACATTCTGAGTTGCTGGCCAGCTACTCGGACTTTTTGCAGCATACGCAAGATATCGGCCGGCATACCTTCTGGCAGCTCAACCGTGCTGTAGGCCGGGTGAATAGCAATGCGACCAATATACTCGTGGTCTAAACCCGCTTCATTGGCAATGGCACCAACAATATTTCCTGGCTTCACCCCATGGCTATGGCCCACTTCGATGCGGAAGTGTTCCATGCCGATGTCTGGTCGGGGTGTGCCTGTCCGTGTCGTGGGGGCTTTAACTTTGCGTGGTCTATCAGGCAAGGGGGGACGCGGGCTGGTGGGGTGAGGCGCGAGAAGTAACGGCGCCTCACCCTGCACTAGCCTGGCTAACGCCGCGGCAATGTCTAAGGCAGGGACCTGGTGTTCCTGCTGGTATTGCGTGAGTATCTGACGAAACACGGTTAAGTCGGCCGCCGCAAGGGTGTCGGCAATGCGTTGCGTAAAGCGCGCGACACGTTGGCGATTCATCTCTTCCGTCGTCGGTAAGTGCATCTGGGTAATTTTTTGCCGTGTGGCCTTTTCAATGCTGTACAACAGCCGCTTTTCCTGCGCCGTGACAAACAGAATCGCCTCCCCATGACGCCCGGCCCGGCCGGTCCGGCCCACCCGGTGCACATAGGCGTCGGTATCAAAGGGGATGTCATAATTCACCACATGGCTGATACGCTCAATGTCCAGACCACGGGCCGCTACATCAGTCGCCACCAGAATATGCACCCCTCCGGCTTTGAAGCGCGCGATGGTCCGTTCTCGTTGTGATTGCGGCATGTCACCATGCAGCGCTGCCGCAGCATAGCCGCGACTCGCCAGCTGTTCGGCCCGGGTAACCGTATCAGCTTTGGTGCGCACAAAGACGAGCATGCCCTCGTATATTTCCCCTTGCAGAATGCAGCTCAGGGCCTCCAGTTTATCGCTCTCACGCACCAGTAAATAGCGTTGGTGCAAGGTCTCCACGGTAGTGGTGCGCTCCGCGATGGTCACCTCTGCTGGCTGGTGCAGGTGACGCTGGGCAATGTCGCGTATGGCCTGCGGCATGGTGGCTGAGAAGAGTGCCACTTGTCGCTCGGGCGGTGTCTGCTGCAATATCCATTCGACATCGTCAATGAAGCCCATGCGCAGCATCTCATCTGCTTCATCCAGCACTAGACAGCTGAGCGCTGCGAGTTTCAAGGTCTGCCGACGCATATGGTCGATCACCCGTCCTGGGGTGCCAACCACCACATGCACCCCGCGCTTCAGTTGCCGGAGCTGGCCGCGATAGTCCTGTCCCCCATAAATCGGCACCACCTGGAAGCCTGGCATATGGGAGGCGTACCGCTCAAAGGCTGCCGCTTCCTGTATGGCCAGTTCGCGGGTAGGCGTCAACACCAGTACCTGAGGTTCCAACCGGTGCAGATCGAGCCGCGACAACAACGGTAAGGCAAACGCCGCGGTCTTGCCCGTGCCGGTTTGGGCCTGGCCCACGACATCTTTTCCCGCCAGGACATGCGGAATGGTTTGCGCCTGAATCGGCGATGGCGCTTCGTAGCCCACATCATCCAGGGCGTTGAGCACGGCTTCACTCAGACCGAAGGCACGAAAATCTCTTGACGCAATACTCTCAACGGACATGTAACATACCTATGTGAAGAGTTATGAAAAGTCTGAACGCTAGCGGTACACCTGGTGGGAATTCAGGGGCACATGACGCAAGGAGATGACATTATAGCCGATTATGGGACATTTTGCATAGACGCGATATGCTGTATCGCCTCGCGGCACTGTTACAGTATGTGCTGCTGTACAAACACGCCAATCCGCTCGATGGCCTGTTGCCCTTCTGGCAACATGGGGGCAAAAAGCTGCCAGACATGGATCATGTCTTCCCAGGGCTCCAACGTGACCTTGACGCCAGCAGCTGTCGCCTTCTCAGCCAGGCGGGTGGCGTCATCGAGCAGGATTTCCGCCGTTCCTACCTGGATAAGCAGGGGCGGCAGGTGGCGCAAATCCGCATAGAGCGGCGCAGCCAGTGGCGTATGAGGGTCGGCCCCGGCGAGATACCAGGCGCCCAGTTGTAGCAGCATATCTTTTTGTACCAGGGGATCCGCGGCGGCCTTTGTGGTGACGGAATCCCCCCTGCCCTCAAGGTCAATCCAGGGGGACAGGCACACAGCGGCGGCCGGGAGCGGCACGCCAGCGTCTCGTAACGCTACCAGGGTGGCAATCGTCAGCCCACCGCCCGCTGAGTCGCCCGCCATAACCAGTCGCGCCGGAGCAATACCCTGCGCTAACAGCCAGCGGTAGGCGCCCGTGGCATCGTCGACAGCGGCAGGAAACGGATGTTCTGGGGCCAGGCGATAATCCACCAGGAGGACACGCGCCGCCGCAGCCTGCGACAGGCGCCCGGCCAGACCACGGTGTGTGGCAATGGAGCCAATGACGTAGCCCCCACCGTGCAAGTACAATATAACGCGCTCTGCGACAGCGTTTGACGCTTGCACCCATTCTGCCTGGACACCCCCGGCGTGCACCGCTGCACAGGTGACGTCGTCAGAGGGTGGAAGCCTGCTGCCTAAAATCTCGAAACCCAGTCGCATCTCTGCGGGTGTTGGATGCGCTGGCCGTGGGCGCGAGGTCAAGAGTGTGATCAGATCCGTCAAAGCGTTACTGCGCACGTTGAGACTCCTTTCGCAGGCGGCGTCCACTGCCACTGCCGGCACCGGTGACGACGGCAACCTGGACTGCGAGATTAGGCATGTGCGTCACTCCGGCACGGTCGAAACTGGGGTAATTTGTCACCGTGTGGATGCGCCACAAAGGTCACTTCCACTGCCATATCCATACTGATGTCTTCAGGCGCCACGTCAATCAGGTTACTAATGATGTAGAGGTCTTCTTGTTCTGCTAACTGCACCTCGACTACGACGTATGGCACGCGCGCCACTGCCGCGGGATGGACTGGATGGGTCACCACCGTCCAGGTATGCACGGTGCCGCGCCCACTGAGCTGTTCCCAGCTAAAGTGCGCCGACTGGCAGGCATCACACAGCGGTGCTGGCGTCCAGCGCCAGCGTCCACAGTCAGTGCAGCGCTGCATGCGCAATTCGTCCCGCTGACAGGCCTGCCAAAACGGTGTAGCATCAAATTCCGGAATGGGATAGGGGAAATGCTGTGCCATAGCTTAATCGCGCCGCAAGATCATGGCCGAGGTGGGCACGGCATTGCCGGCCGCCACAAAGGCAAATTGCGCATGCGGTACCTGGCAGCGCGACGCACCCCGTAACTGCCGCACCGCTTCGATGGTGTTCTGCATGCCGTGGATGTAGCCTTCTGACAGGTTGCCACCGCTGGTGTTGAGGGGCAGATTTCCCTCAGGCCAGACCAGGCGCCCGCCAGTCACAAAGTCCTTGCCTTCACCGCGCTTGCAAAAGCCGTATTCCTCCAGAGCCATGAGCACCAGCGGGGTAAAGTGATCGTAGAGAAACAACACGTCGATGTCATCGTGGGTAATGCCAGCATCGTCGAAGAGGTGTCGAGCAATCACCGTGGCCTCAGTCTCAGGACTCTCGACATCTTTAATGATCCGTCGGGTGTTCCACGCCCCACCCCCCATGCCACCAGCCATGATATATACGGGGAGCGTCTGGCGGTCTGCAGCGCGTTCGGGAGTGGTAATGATCAACGCCGCGCCGCCATCAGTTTCCAGGCAGCAGTCGAGGAGACGCACCGGATCGGAGATCATACGAGAATTCTGATGATCCTCCAGGGTCATGGGGCGGCCATACATCAGCGCCTGCGGATTATGGTTGGCATGGGTCCGACAGGCGACGGCGATTTCCCCGAAATGTGTACTCTGCGTGCCATACAAATGCATGTGTCGACGCGCTGCCAGCGCCACCATCTGGGCCGGGCTGAACAATCCATAGGGGGCCAGGTAGCCACTGACCCCTGACGCCCCAGGAGTCTGCGAGGCCTGTCCCAGGCGCGGTGTGCCCCGTCCAGAGCGCTCATTCATGGCACGAAAGACCGCCACATACTTCGCCTGCCCAGTAGCCACTGCCATGGCGGCGAGCAAGACGGTACCGACCGGACCACCGCCACCCCCGTAGGGCGTTTCGGCAAAAAAGTGCAAGCGCCGCATGCCAAGACTCTTGGCAAGAAAGACCGGATCGTTGTTATCCATACTGTACTTGACAATGCCATCAATGTCGGCGGTCTGCAATCCCGCATCATCGACAGCCCGCTGAATGGCCTCGCAGGCCAGACTCATTTCGCTGCGGCCGGAGTCAGTGGAGTACTCGGTATGCCCAATGCCGACGATACAGGCCTGATCTTTCAGCGTGCGCATCACCTCTCCTCCTTCGTCTACGGCTGCTTCTGGGGTGAGACCTGCGGGGCGTTGACGATACTTCGGCGACCAGCACGGCGTCCTCATCTGGGAGCGGCATGGGGCGGGAGTGAGACGTCGTGCTTCTCCCAGTGAACAGAGTTCGCATGGCCTGGAAAACGCCTTCCCAGGGTAATGCCGGGAGCATCGATAAGACGGCGACCAGCGCTGCGACAAGAAAGTAATCCTGATAGGCGACAGTGGTGGCCTCGGCCAGCAGCCGCTCCTGGAGCACCGTGTCCGTTTGCAGCAGGCGCAAGGCCGGCAGTTCTCCTGCCCAGTGCAGGAAGTGTTGCACGGTTGTCTGTGCCTCCTGCAAACCCATCGACGTCAGGTCATTGTCTTCGGCGTAGCGTTCGAGATGATAAAAGTAGCGCTGCTCGTAGAACACCGCCGACACCGCCGTGCCGATCGTACCAGAAATGCTGCGCACAAGCGAGAAAATGCCACTCGCCATGACCACGTGCTCATCTGATAGCGCTTGCATAGCACTCAAATTGTTGGGAGAACCCACCACGCCAAACGACGTTAAGCGCAGGGCGAGCAGGAAGATGAGCGTGCCAACAGTGACCGTCTCGTTCACGCCGGCAAACCAGAAAAAGGCCACGGCAAATATCCCTAGCCCTGCCACGACCAGCACATTGGGGTTCATGGTATCCGCCATGCGACCGGCCACCACCACGGCAATGCCATAGGCAATGTTGCCGGCCAGCAAGAGCCAGCCGACATCTAGCGGCGTAAACTGGAGCACCTGTTGCAGAAAAACAATAGTGATCACGCCCGTGCCGCGAAAGGCGCACGTACTGATGAACACGACGAGGCAACCAAGGGTAAACGGCACAGCAACGGAATAAGCGTAAATCCACCAGCGGGGAGACGCTCTGCCACTCGTAGACGAGAAAGAGGACGGTGGCGACTGCAGCGATAACGAACAACGTCACAATATACGTCGAATCCCAGCCTTCCCGTCGTCCCTGCGTGAGGGCCATGAGGAGCGTCACCAGGGCGACAGTCATGGTCAGTAAGCCCACCTGATCCATGGTCTTACGGGCTGGACGCGGCAACGAGGGCAAATACACCAGGGCGGCAACGAAGCCAGCCAGGCCGAGAGGCACGCTGACATAGAAGCCGGCGCGCCAGTTAAAGGCCTCGATGAGATAGCCACCGAGGATAGGACCAATGGCCGGACCAAACGACCAGCCAACCATGGACAGCCCCAGGGCCAGGCCACGCTGCTTGGGTGGGAAGATCTGGTACATAATGACCGTGATGAGGGGTTGCATCAGTCCAACCCCCAGGCCGCTGACGATCTGGAAAAATATCAGCGATTCAATACTCCAGGCCAGGCCACTACAGACGGAGCCGACACAGAAGAGCAGCAAACTCCCGAGGTACAGGGAGCGATGCCCGACAAGACTCGTCAGCCAGCCTACCAGAGGCATGATGACGGTCTGGGCAATGCCAGCACCAGTGAGGATCCATTGCGCCTGATCCAGGTCAGCACGCAGGCTGGTCATGATTTCCGGCAAGACAACATTGGCCACCATGAGGGCAATGGTGAACGATACCATGCCTAACAATAAACTCCCGGTGGCAATCCAACGCTCACGAACGGGTGGGAACGATATCGAGGGATCTGCTTGCATCGGGGCTTCGGCAACTCCTTACCTGTCCTGGTGCGGGTCGAGGGCATGGCCAGCCCAGACGCTAGAACACTGGTCAAGTTATCGAGCAGGACGTGTCATCCATCTTACCATGGCGGCCAGGAAAGGCCGGGTGCCCCGGCGGGGCACCCCTACCGGTGGGAGCGACTCGCCGAGTCGCCCGCTGACCTGCGGCAGACGTCACCGACGTTCTAGGCCATGGGTGAGAACGACGCCGGGATAAGGATCTTGGTCTGCTGGCTCGCCAGGAACTCACGGGTCTTGGGTGGCCAGGTGGACAATTTCTGTGATTCGGTCCGGATGCGCGCCCGTTCCGCTAAATCCTTATACGGCCAGATATGGATCCAGACATTGAGCTGGCCGATATCACTCGACATGCACGCGGCAATCGGCGACAGGTTGAGCCGCCCGCCTTGCAGCGCTTCTCCCCAGCGTTCGATGACCGTCGGGATCGTACCGGGCTGATACTGATAGATGCGCATTTCATAAATGTTCCCGAGCTTCTGGCCACCGCCGAGCTTGGGCGAAAAGGGAGCCGGAATAAAGATCTGCGACTCCATCGACAGGATGAGATCGGTTGTCTTGGGTGGCCACCCCCCCTCCTGCGCCGCCTTGGCACGGATGATCGGCCCGTTGCTTGAGGTCCTCATACGGCCAGACGTGAATGACCTGATTCAACGGCCCGATCTCCGTGTGCCAGAACGCTGCCAGTTCCGAATGTTTCACGCGGGCCTGGGAGTGCGGCCTCAAAGCGTTTTTCGAACTCAGCGATCGACCCAGGCTTCAGGGTATACGTACGGAATTCATAGAGCATTGTCACGTCCTTTCCTGATGAAAAAACACCAAGACCCCTCTGATAGGCACGTACAACATGTGGGAAACGCCTTGATTGTATCGCCCTCCCTATGGGGTGTCAAAGGCCCCTACCCTCCACCCTACAAATGGCAGGGGCGAGGCGCCGAGTCGCCCGCTGACCTGCGGCAGACGCCACCGACGTGCTAGGCAATCGCCACAGAGTTCCCTGGTGAACCTGTGCCACCGACGAGCGGCAAGGGGTTGAAGGACCAGGCGAACTCGTAGACCCTATCTTGCGCGAGCTCTTCCAGGTTCTGGTTCTCAATGATGAAAATGCCATTCATGGGAATCAAGATCACATGGCAGGCAAAGGGGCGATCTTTATTTTCTCCAGGCACTGCCTCCACCGGCCAGGTGTCTCCCCCCACACAGGCAATCTTGCGTTCGACCAGCCAGCGCGCCGCAGTCTCGCCAGGTCCAGGGCAGCCCTTGTTGTACTCGACGTTGTCTTTTTTCCACAGCTTCATGTGACCGGTACGAAACATCACCACATCGCCTTCGCCAGGTTCTTTGATGCCTTGCTTGGTCAGGGTTTGCTTGATGTCATCCACCGTAATGACGTAGCCCATGGGCAAGCGCTCACCCCCCTTGAGGGACAGCACATCCAGTAGAATGCCGCGGGTGAAGAACGGTTTGACATTGTGCGTGCCCAACTTTTTCAGACCATAGGCCCCCCCGACTTGCTCCTGGGTGAAGCCGTTGTAGTAGCGGATTTCATTGCCCACCATGGCGCCAATGTGACCAAGCCCGTCAAACTGGGAGCCGACCTGGCCCACCTCGCCACTGAACATCTCGTCGTTGTACATCAGCTTCTGGTCGCCAAACGGCCCCCCGGTCGGGCCACCAGGAATGGTGATGGACACGTGACGCGCCCCAAACAACGGGATGCCAGCCTCAAGATTCATCCCCAGGCGGTAAATTTTGCCGGTTTTGATCAATTTGGCGGCTTCCAGGACTTTTGCCGGGGTAATGCGGTTCGACGCCCCAGCCTCGTCCTCCGCTCCCCACGGTGAGGGCCACCATTTCCCTCCCAGGACGTTGTCGGCCTGAGCTTCGGCTACGGCAGGTGAACTGACGACGCTACTTGCGGCCATGCCCGCAGCCATGCCTGCGACAAAGCCGCTTTTCACGAAGTCACGCCGGGACACCCCCGCCTGTGGCTGTGCCCCGTCTGCCTGGTGCGTCATCGTCCTCCTGGAGCGGTTGCCCGTGAGGATGATCGTGATTGGGGGTAAAATAGTGTTTTAACCAGTCTGGCTGCATAGCGACGTCCTCCTGCGAGAAAAAATGGGAAATCAGAGAACCGCTGAGAGCATCTTTCGTCCCATAATCCCCGGCCATTGTCAAGAGCAATCCCATAATGGGCACGCCGACAGCACAATCTGCCAACCTGTTGCCCCGGTACTTATGCTATGATGACTGCTTGACACAGTTCCGGACATGGACAGCGCAGCGCCTGAGGCGCTTCGTGTCGGGGAGCAAGTGCGAGCGATGATAGAAAGGACATGGTGCTATGCAATTCGGCCTGTTTACTGGTTTGACCGGTATTCGCTGGTCCCAACTTCAGCAGCTCTGGCAGCACATCGAGGCAACCGGATGGGACGCGGCCTTGGTGACAGATCATTTTATGCCCAATGTGCCTGACCCGGTTGGAGATACCCTGGAATGCTGGACTGCCCTGGCAGGCCTGGCACAGGTCACCTCACGCATGCGCATTGGCACCCTGGTGGTCGGTAACACCTACCGCCATCCGGCAGTCCTGGCAAAAATGGCCACGACGGTCGATATCATGACGCATGGGCGGTTGATTTGTGGCCTCGGAGCCGCCTGGCAGAAAAATGAACATGTCGCCTATGGCATCCCTTTCTATACGGTGGGAGAACGGCTCAGCCGCCTGGAAGAAGCCTGTCAGGTACTTCTCGGACTCTGGACACAGCCCAAAACGAGCTTTCACGGCAAGTATTATCAGCTCACCGACGCCCCGCTGTTTCCGAAGTCCGTGCAACAACCACACCCAGAGCTGCTCATCGGTGGCGGAGGGGAGAAACGCACGCTGCGTATTGCGGCGCGGTATGCCGATCACTGGAACGTGTGGGGCGGGCCAGAGATTTTGCGGCGCAAAGGCAACATTCTGGCGGAGCACTGTGCCGCAGTGGGACGCGATCCAGCCCAGATCAAGCGTTCCGCCAATATGCCCTTGCTTATCACGGAGAAGAACGAGGACCGGGAGCGCCTGGTGCACGGCCTCATGCGGATGTTTGGCCGCAGTGAAGCCGACGCCCGCGACACGGTATTAGCGGGGAGCGTGCAGCACATCCAGGATACACTCGGAAAACTGCAAGAGGCCGGGGTACAGATGCTATGCGTGCCAACATTCCTGCCACCGTACAATGTGCAGCAACTGGATCGCTTCATAACTGAGGTGGCCCCGGCCTTGCGCTAGGGAGGCGTGCTACCTGCCAGAGACGCAGCCGTTATTTGGCATGGGCGGCGCGTATTGACAGGGCCTGAGGTGCAACTTCCTTTTCCAGTTTCATGGCGACCAACCCCGTATCGAGCCCCGCGGCAATACTGGGATACCCCGCACGCTGAATCATGGCGGGCAGTTTGCCGCTTTTGAACTGCTCCAGGGTCCATTGCAGCGGGTCGGGGACCACCGCCGAATCCCAGTAGATGCGGACATCCTGATTGCGCGGTCCGTAATGGTAGTGCGGCGCCATTTCGAAACAGTCAAAAGCCAGCAGCTCGATTTCCTGCCCGGCCACGTCACTGAGGACGTGAATGGCCATGCCTCTATCGTTGCGTAACTGACGAAATTCCAAACCAAACTTGATGTTGCCGGCCTCGATGACCACGTCACCACGGTTGTGCGTCACCGTACGTCGCTGCGTGTGCGCCATCTGACGTGCGACGGCTTCGACTTCATCGAGTTTTGACGGCATCACATCAGAGTCAAGACGTTGGGCAATTTTCTCGTATCCGGCTTTGATGAGCATGGGCGCGAGCCGGGTGCGCAGCTGTTGCAGTGTCCAGGCGAGGGGATTGCCATGCGTCGTGACGTCCAGATCGATACGCTCGTTTTTGCCATCAGGATCGTAATGATAGTGTGGGCGCTGATCAAAGCAGTCAAAACGCAGCAGCTCTGTGCTTTTGTTCCGCACCTTGCCGAGCACCTGAATACTTACCCCTTGATCAGGCATGAGGGCGCGGTACTGTAGTGCAAAAGTGACAGCTCCAGCCTCGATTTTGGTCTCTCCATGGTTCATGATGTCTCTCCTCACGTGGATATGTTCACAATACACGACGCTCTCAGTCATTCCACAACTGTGATAGTATCACCAATCCGAATGATGCCGCCAGTGATAACGTCACAACGGATGCCGCCGCGGTCTACGAGTGACTGCAGCACGGGCTGCCCAACCAGCGCCTGCATATAGGCACACGGGTCGCAGAGACGAATCACCTCGAGCAAGACAGCCCCAATACGCAACTTCTTGCCGACCAGAGGATTGAGCCGCACGCCGCGCGTGGTAATGTTGCGTCGACTGTCAGACGCTGAAAAACGTATACCGAGCTGCTGCGAAATATCTGCGAGAACTTCTGCCTCAATCAAGGTAAGATGTCTACCGGGCTTTGGGTCATGAGAATAATACCCCAGTTTGCGCGCATAGCGGTCGCCGCTGATGCCCTGCCCGGCAATGATCTCTGCCTCACGCAGCGGCAGCATGGGCTTTGCCGCTGCGTGGGCCATATGGATATGTTCTACGCGGCCCATAGTGCCCTCAGGTGCTCTCTATCAGGAATGCGACGGCGGTCTCATACTGCGACAGCATACGCGTAGACGCAGGTAAAAGGCAAGCAACATTCTTACCCATGGAGGAGCAAGCATGCTTGATATGGGAAGGATTTGTACCGATTTGCAGGCGGAACAGGAAGACCTCGATCACCTCCTGACAGGCTTGAGCGAAGCCGATTGGGACCGCCAGACCCCAGCCGTGGGGTGGAGTATTCGGGACCAGGTGAGTCATCTTGGGACAACGGACAGAGTCGCGACCATGGCGGCTGGAGAGCCGGCCCGTTTCACCGCCGAGATTCTGCACCAGGACCGCGCGGAGCGCACGGCACGACAGCTGGAAACAGGCCGCAGTATGCCTGGCCCGGCCCTGTTAGCCTGGTGGCGTACTGGACGGCACGCCATGCTGGAGGTGTTTCGACAGCTCGATCCAAAGACACGCATCCCCTGGTTTGGTCCGGCCATGAGCGCTCTCTCCTTTGCCACCGCCCGCCTCATGGAAACCTGGGCGCACGGACAGGACATTGTCGACACCCTGGGAGTGCAGCGCCAGGCCACAGAGCGTTTGCAGCACGTGGCGCATATCGGCGTGCGCGCTCGTCCATTCAGCTACACAGTGCGAGGCCTCACCCCGCCGGCAGAGGAGGTGCGTGTCGAACTCCGCAGCCCTGCTGGTACGGTCTGGACCTGGGGTGCGACCGCGGCGACAAATACCATCATCGGCGAGGCCCTGGACTTCTGCCTCGTTGTCACCCAACGACGCCATATAACCGATACGCGCCTCCGACTTGTCGGGCCACTGGCCCAGGAATGGATGCACATCGCGCAGGCTTTCGCAGGCCCGCCAGGGCCAGGCCGCCAACCCGGACAATTTCCCCCTGCCCCTGCGAGGCAGGGTTAAAGCGGGCCAGGCTGCGACACACAGACGTGCGCACGCCAGCAGGGGTGCCAGCATGTGTCGGTAGTGGGGGTGACGTACATTTACCCGCAAGTGCATCTACAATATTGACGTTGACACTCGGCTCTCGTATCCTCTGATCTCCCAAGAATGTGGTTCTCGACTCGTTTTGTAGAAGGTGGGGGTCAGAATAGCTGAGTTTTCAGCGAGGTTTATGATGCGTGCGAGTATGACGGCATCTTTCCCCCCAGTTTTGGGATTCCGCACTGGTGCCACCAGTATCCACACCAGCCGGACCATGATGCTCAAAGAACTCGATCTGGTTCTGGAGAACACTGGCCCGGGCTCGCCCGCAGTCGCCTATTATTCGGCCATCGTCGAAGATAATATTCTCGGCAAACGGACGCGCACAACACGGCAGCGCACGGCCAAGCGCCTCGCTGAGCTCTACGCCCTCGATCCTGGCTGCACAGTATTCCGGCTGCTACGGCACTTCTGGGCTACCGATCCTGCTAGTCGGCCAATGCTCGCGTTACTGGCGGCCACAGCCCGTGATCCATTGCTGCGGGATGCCATGCCGTTCATCCTGAGTATCCCTGTGAACCGGATTGTTCCGCCGTCTCTGATCGCGGCACATCTGCATGAGCGATTTCCAGGCCGGTTCCAGTCTTCTACGACCCTGGCGACAGCCCAGCGCTTGGCGTCCACCTGGGGCCAGGCTGGCTATTTGTGTGGCAAGGTGAAGAAACAACGCGTCAAACCGCATGTGACGCCCATTGTGACCGCCTTTGCGCTGGTATTGGGTTATCTCTGTGGGCTGCGGAGCAAACGGCTGCTGGATTGTCTCTGGACCCACTTCCTGGAGCGGCCTCTGAGTGAGTTGATAGACCTCACAAGTGAAGCCTCGAGGCAGGGGTGGTTGACCTACAAGGCTGCTGGCGCTGTGGTCGAGATCACCTTTCCGGGCTTATTAACACCCTACGAAGAGCGAGTGGCCTATGAGCCGGATTGATGTGTTGCGACGTAACTACCAACGCATCTGCAGTCTGCCCTGGGATCGGAACATCGCCGGGCCGCAACGTGTCTGGCTGGCGGTCTATGATAAGGAAGATGAGCGCAAACTGCGGCTACGCCTGGGGTTCTTCGAGGAAGTAACGCATCAAGCGGGGCATCACTGGCATTGCCTCGATCTGACCGATGCGTTTGTACAACTGGCTGTGCAGTCCGCCCTATGCCAGAGTATGCCGAGAGCTATTTCGCTGTGCCCACTCGCCTCGGCTCCGCTCCCTTAGCGGCTTTTAAGAAGGCCGTAGTAACGCAAGTGTGTCACGCCTTGCAGACGGTGGAACCAGGAGCGGATACGGTTGTTGCCATGGCAGGAGTGGCGGCGCTGTTCGGGTTCCTGCGCATCTCGGAAATCTTGCCGCTCGTGGAGGATCACATTCGTGGGCGGCTCCTGGTGTTCTTTCCCGGTGTCTACGAGCAGGGCAATTACCGTCTGCTCGACGCACGCGATGGCTGGAATTATCACGCCGTGCCAATCACGCCCAGCGAAGGAGGGATGCGTCGATGATCAATCGAGAGGTCTATGAGAAGGATCCCGCCTCCAACAAACTCCTCAACAATGGCGTGGCCAAGGTCACGAGCGGGCAATCCCACCCTGAGCTGGAAACGCTGCGCTATGAACTCACCAACTTTGTCTGTGATGGCCAGTATGCCGATGGGCTGTCCCGCATCCTGTCCACCTACCTGACCAGTCTCGACAAGTCTGAGCAGCCAGGCGTCTGGGTCAGTGGCTTCTTTGGCAGCGGCAAGAGTCACCTCGTCAAGATGCTGCAATATCTGTGGGGCGATTTTCAGTTCCCCGACGGCGCCAGGGCGCGTGGACTGGCAAAGCTGCCGCAGCCCATCAAAGACCTGCTCACTGAGCTGTCGACGCAGGCACGGCGTATGGGCGGACTCCATGCCGTCGCTGGCACGCTTGGTGCTGGGGCTGGTGACAGCGTCCGTCTGGAGTTGCTGGGCATCATCTTCAAG